>NZ_JBMDLF010000005.1:0-584907 GCF_048656465.1 Streptomyces sp. MAR4 CNX-425
TGACCAGCTCCGACAGCACGGACACCGCCTCGAACTCCAGCTCGTCCATGCCCCAGCCGGCCAGGGTCTTACGCAACTGCGACCGCGCCAACGCCACACATCGGCGATGCCGCCGCCAATGCCACACCACGACTTGCCTGTCTACAAGTGTCTGACGACGTTGCATGGTCGACAGGATGGAAGAGACGGCGCCGGTCTCGATTCCCAGCGAGCGGGATACCCACGGTGGGTACACTCTGACAGTTGAACGACTGATCGTTCCGCAGCGACAGATGTCAGGGAAGTCGCATGTCAGACCACATGTCGCCAGCCGCCTTACCGGCGCGTGTCCTTAACCGCGCCGATGTTCGAGCCGCCTTGCAGTGCCATGATTTCGGCGAGGTCTTCAAGCTGGCTCGGCAATGGGGCGGAATCAGCTTCGTAAAGATCGCGGATGCCTGCGGCATCAAGCCCGAGCGGGTGGGGAAACTGGCCCGCGGCGAAGGTGCGGTCACCTCCTACGAGAAGATCACGCGCATTGCGGACGCACTTGCCGTTCCTGGTCACCTTGTCGGTCTGGCACCACGTCCGTGGGAGCAGGCGCAACCCGTTCCAGAGTCGGCCAGGCAGCAGGAGCGCTCGCCGGTCGCTCCCGAAGCGTCAAGCGCGGTGGGTGTCTCACGGCCCTCCGGGGCGGCAGGAGCCGATCAAGAAGGAGACGACGTGCAGCGGAGGACGTTCCTCGCAGCGACGGGACTCACCGGAGTCGCCGGCATGCTCCCCGAGGGCAGTTCGGGGACTCGTCTCGGGCAGCGGGAGGTGGATTGTCTCAGGGCGCGCTCTTCCCGGCTCCGCCGCCTGGACGACGTCCTCGGAGGAGTGGACACCCGCCACGTCTACCGCGCCGAGTTGGACGCCACCGTCCGCCTGATGCGCTGTGGCAGTTACTCGGAGACAACCGGCAAGCAGTTGCTCACTGTCGTCGCCGAACAGGCGCAGCAGGCGGGTTGGGCCGCCTTCGACGCCGGTGACCAGCGGGAGGCGTCTCTTCTCTACCGTCGCGCGTACGGAGCCGCCAGGGACGCGGGCAACGCGGCTCTGGAGGGCAACGCTCTTGCCTTCCTCGCCTACCAGCAGGTCAGTAGCACAGGGTCGGGTGTGGCCACCGCGGTCGCGTCGTGCAGGGCCGCGGGACCCGACGTGCCCCCCACGGTCCGAGGTCTGCTCTACGAGCGCCGGGCCTGGGCTCATGCTCGTGCCGGAGAGGCGGTGGAGACAGAACGTGCGCTCGCCCAGGCAGAAGCCGCCCTGGGCAGCAATGCCGACACGGCGGGGCCCGAGTGGGCATCCTGGGTCGACGCGCGCGAGCTGCAGATCATGAAGGGACGCTGCTGGGCAGAGTTGCGCCGTCCGCTGCGTGCCGTTCCCGAGCTGGAAGCCGCGCTTGCCGACTTCGACGACGCGCACGCTCGGGACAAGGCCCTCTATCTCTCCTGGCTCGCTCACGCGTACCTGGACGCCGGGGAGGTCGAGCAGTCAGCGAAGGCGATCGGCAGAGCCATCGGCCTCTCCGCCGGGGTCGGCTCAGTCCGTCCCCGGCAGCGTGTCCGCACCTTCCTGACCCGTCTGCACCCGCACCGCCACTCGGAGGCCGTCGCCGAGGTGCTGCACCGGGCGGTATAGCTCAGGCCGGCCCGTCGGCGGGTTCCTCTGCCACGGTTCGCCGTACCCAGTCCAGGTAGGGCCGGGAGCCTGTCGTTATCGGGATGGTGGTGACCTCCGGGTTGTTCCATGGATGGCGCTCCAGCAGATGTGCTTCAAGCGCCGGGTAACGGTCCGCGGTCGTCTTGAAGATCACCTGCCATTCCTCACCCTCCCCGAACTCACCGAGGTGCCAGAACAGCGCCGCCACCGGACCGACCACCTGCACGCCTGCCGCCAGCCGCGCCCGCGTCGCGCTCCGGCCCAGCGCCACCGCTGCTTCGCGAGTCCCGGTTGCCGTGTAGACCTGTACAAAGTCGCCCATGTCCCGAGGCTAACGACTCGTCGTCGACCGCCGGGAGGTCAGAGCGCGTCGGCCGGGATCGTGCCGAGGCGGCCGGACTTGAAGTCCTCGAAAGCCTGGGCCAGTTCGGCGTGGGTGTTCATCACGAACGGGCCGTACTGCCTCATCGGCTCCCGGATCGGCAGCCCGCCCAGCAGGACCACCTCGAAGTTCTCGCTGCGCGAGTCCTGCGCGGGGGCCGCGCGGACCGTCAGGGACTCGCCGGGGCCGAAGACCACCGCGTCGCCCGCGCCGAAGGGGCGGGCCTCGGTGCCTGCCGTGCCGGTGCCGGCGAGGGCGTAGGCGAGGGCGTTGAAGTCCGGGCGCCAGGGGAGGGTGGCCTCGGCGCCGGGGGTGAGGGAGGCGTGGATCATCGTGATGGGGGTGCGGGTGGCGCCGGGGCCGGTGTGGCCGTCGACGTCGCCGGCGATCACGCGGAGGAGGGCGCCGCCGTCGGGGGTGGTGAGGAGCTTCACGTCGCCGCCGCGGAGGTCCTGGTACTTCGGCGGGGTCATCTTGTCGCTGCGCGGCAGGTTCACCCACAGTTGCAGGCCGTGGAAGAGGCCGCCGCTGACGACCAGCTCCTCCGGCGGGGTCTCGATGTGCAGCAGGCCGCTGCCCGCGGTCATCCACTGGGTGTCGCCGTCGGTGATGACTCCGCCGCCGCCGTGGGAGTCCCGGTGCACGAACGTGCCGTCGATGATGTACGTCACGGTCTCGAAGCCGCGGTGCGGGTGCCAGGGCGTGCCCTTCGGCTCTCCGGCCGCGTAGTCGACCTCGCCCATCTGGTCCATCATGATGAACGGGTCGAGGTGGGCGTAGTCGATGCCGGCGAAGGCGCGGCGGACCGGGAAGCCCTCGCCCTCGAAGCCGGCCGGGGCGGTGCCGACCGCCCGCACGGCGCGGGCCTCGGCGCCCGGCGGGGGCGCGGAGACGCGGGGCAGGAGCAGCGGGTTGTCGGCGGTCACTGCGGGCATGGGGCCTCCTCGGTGGGTCCACCCTCCCGGGTGGTTGAGGGTTAAACGACCCCGCGGGTGCCGCTCATTCCCCGCCGCTCAGCCGTACATGCGGCGCATCGCGAAGTCGACCATCTCCTCGACCGCCTTCGCGTCCACGACCATGCGGTGCTCGCCCTCGATGTCGAGCACGAAGCCGTAGCCCGTGGGCAGCAGGTCGATGACCTCGGCACCGGTGACGGTGAAGTACTTCGACTCCCGGCCCGCGTAGCGGCGCAGCTCCTTCAGGGAGCTGAAGAGCGGGATCACCGGCTGCTGGGTGTTGTGCAGGGCGAGGAAACCGGGGTTGTCGCCGCGAGGGCAGTAGATCTTGGAGGTGGCGAAGATCTGCTGGAAGTCCTCGGAGCCGAGGGTGCCGCCGGTGAACGCCTTGACCGCGTCGGCCAGGGACGGCGGGGCGGGCTGGGACGGCTCGGGGTAGAGGGGCTGCTCGGCGTAGCCGCCGGGGGCGGGCTGGTCGTACGGCCCGGGGGGCGGGGCGGCGTACCGGTGCCCCTGGGGGTGACCGGGCGGGGGACCCTGGGGGTGGCCCTGCGGGGTCCCGTAACCGGCGGACTGGTCGTAGCCGTACATGCCTGCAAGCCTAGCCGCGCCACCGGGCCCGCGGCGGGGACTCCGCCAGTCGGACGGATGTGACAAGACGAGGGTTGCGTTTTATTACTGGCGGGTAGCACTATGGGTGGTCGCTGACCCCTTTTGCCTGATACGGAGCCTGCGCATGGGCCACTACAAGTCGAACCTCCGGGACATCGAGTTCAACCTCTTCGAGGTGCTGGGCCGCGGCGACGTCTACGGCACGGGCCCCTTCGAGGACATGGACGTCGAGACCGCGCGGAGCGTGCTCACGGAGATCGCCCGGCTGGCGGAGAACGACCTGGCCGAGTCCTTCGCCGACAGCGACCGCAACCCCCCGGTCTTCGACCCGGAGACGCACACCGCCGCCGTCCCCGCGTCCTTCAAGAAGTCGTACGAGACCTACATGGACGCCGAGTGGTGGCGCCTGGGCCTGCCCGAGGAGATCGGCGGCACGGCGACGCCGTCCTCGCTGATCTGGGCGTACGCCGAGATGGTGCTGGGCGCGAACCCCGCCGTGTGGATGTACGCCTCCGGGCCGGCCTTCGCCGGCGTCCTCCACGACGAGGGCACGGAGGAGCAGCGCCAGGCGGCGAAGCTGATGGTGGAGCGGCGCTGGGGCTCGACGATGGTGCTCACCGAGCCGGACGCCGGCTCCGACGTGGGCGCGGGGCGCGCGAAGGCGCTGGAGCAGGAGGACGGCAGCTGGCACATCGAGGGGGTGAAGCGCTTCATCACCTCCGGCGAGCACGACATGGCGGAGAACATCGTGCACTTCGTGCTGGCCCGCCCGGAGGGCGCCGGGCCCGGCACGAAGGGGCTGAGCCTGTTCATCGTGCCGAAGTACGACTTCGACTGGGAGACCGGCGAGCTGGGCGAGCGCAACGGCGTCTACGCCACCAACGTCGAGCACAAGATGGGCCTGAAGGTCTCCAACACCTGCGAGCTGACCTTCGGCGACCGCCACCCGGCCAAGGGCTGGCTGCTCGGCGGGAAGCACGACGGCATCCGCCAGATGTTCAAGATCATCGAGTTCGCCCGGATGATGGTCGGCACGAAGGCCATCGCCACCCTCTCGACGGGCTACCTCAACGCGCTGGAGTACGCCAAGGAGCGCGTCCAGGGCCCGGACCTGGCGCAGTTCACCGACAAGACCGCGCCGCGCGTGACCATCACGCACCACCCGGACGTGCGCCGCTCGCTGATGACGCAGAAGGCGTACGCGGAGGGCATGCGCGCCCTCGTCCTCTACACCGCCTCCGTCCAGGACACGATCCAGGTCCGGGAGGCCGCGGGCGAGGACACGTCGGCGCAGCACGCGCTGAACGACCTGCTGCTGCCCATCGTCAAGGGCTACGGGTCGGAGAAGTCGTACGAGCTGCTGGCCCAGTCGCTCCAGACCTTCGGCGGCTCCGGCTACCTCCAGGAGTACCCGATCGAGCAGTACATCCGGGACGCGAAGATCGACACGCTCTACGAGGGCACCACCGCCATCCAGGGGCAGGACTACTTCTTCCGGAAGATCGTCCGCAACCAGGGGCAGGCGCTCACCTCGCTGGCCGAGGAGATCAAGAAGTTCCTGGCCGAGGCGGTGGGCGGGGAGCAGCTGGCCGCCGCGCGGGACGAGCTGGCCAGGGCGGCCGTGGACCTGGAGGCGATCGTCGGGGTGATGCTGGCGGACCTCGCGGAGACCGAGAAGGACGTGAAGTCCCTCTACAAGGTGGGCCTCAACACCACCCGGCTGCTGCTCGCCTCCGGCGACGTCGTGATCGGCTACCTGCTGCTCAAGGGCGCCGCGGTGGCGGCGGAGAAGCTGCCGACGGCCGCGCAGAAGGACGTGGCGTTCTACCAGGGGAAGATCGCGGCGGCGCGGTTCTTCGCGCGGAACGTGCTGCCGCAGGTCGGGATGCAGCGGTCCCTGGCGGAGAGCACAGACCAGTCGCTGATGGAGCTGGACGAGGCCGCATTCTGAGGCGGGACCCGCCGGCGTGACGGGTACGGGTCCGTGCCGTGCGGGGCGGGTGACGTACGGGTCGTGCCGTACGGATCGTGAGGTCCCGGGGCCGCTCGGCCCCGGGACCTCTGTCGTGCCTGGTCCGCGACCCGGGTGGGGCGGGGCGGCAGGTTCAGCGGTAGCCCCAGGCGGCGGCGTACTCCGCGAGCCGCGGCGACATGCCGTCGGGACTCTCCCCGAACGTGCGGGCCGACTGGATCCGGCCGGACTTGATGTTGGCGCTGCGGTCCCCGAAGTTGGGCCGGAACCTGCCGTGGTCCTGCTCGCCGTACTCCAGCATCGAGTCCTCGAACTCCACGTCCAGATACGCGCAGACGCCGCGCATGACCCGCTCCGGGTCGGCGGTCAGGTCCTCGTACGTGAGCGTGTGGCCGTCGAGCGTGGTGCGGGCCCGCTCCAGCGGCTCGAAGTACTTCAGCGCGTTCGCCTCCAGCTGGGCGCGGGTGGCGGTGTTGGACCTGCGGTTCTCCAGCGAGGTGACGACGCCCTCGGGGTGGCGCAGCAGGAACAGGAACTTCGCCCGCGGCCAGGCGTGCTTGAGCCGCTCCCAGGCCCAGACGTTGCCCGGGGTCTTGTCGACGACGACGTCCTTGCCGCTGCGCTCCAGCTCCAGGTGCAGCACCCGGTCCCACAGCACGTGCTCCAGCTCCGCCTTGTCCAGGCCCAGTTCGAGCATGGACTGGTCGGAGAAGCCGGGGGTCAGGTCCACCCCGACGGTGCGCAGGTGCAGCTCGTGCGGCGCGCGTATGCGCGAGTGGCTGTTGAGCAGCATGCGCAGCAGCGTGGAGCCGGAGCGTACGGGGGCGAGCACGAACACCGGCGCCTCGACCTGCCGGGGCACGACCGCCACCCCGTACTCCGGCTCGACGGTCTTCTTCGGCGGGCGCGAGCGCTTCGGCCCGGCCTTCGCC
This sequence comes from Streptomyces sp. MAR4 CNX-425, assembly GCF_048656465.1. Classification (NCBI taxonomy): domain Bacteria; kingdom Bacillati; phylum Actinomycetota; class Actinomycetes; order Kitasatosporales; family Streptomycetaceae; genus Streptomyces; species Streptomyces sp. MAR4 CNX-425. The sequence continues at coordinate 6,538 of NZ_JBMDLF010000005.1, forward strand.
GGCGCCTGCTGCGGCGTCGCCGCCTCGGGCGACGTCCGCGCGGCCGGGACCGCCTCCGCTCCCGGGCCCTTCAGCTGCCGCGGCGGCCGGAGCGCCTCGCCCAGCAGCCGGGCCCTGCGCCTGATGCCCGTGTTCACGACTCCCATGGGGTCACTGTCACCCTTCGCTCGTACCGTGGCCTGTCCGTCACTCCCCCCGTGCGGACGGCCGGCACCTCGTTGGCAACAGGCGTCACACACCCGGAAGAACGTAAGACAACGATTCGGCAAAGGCAATGGCTCAATTCCGCTTCACCCCCACGTCTTAGGCTTTGGACATGATGACCGCACCCCCGCCCCGGTTCGACCGCGGCCACACCGACGACCTGGCCGGCTACCTCACCGCCTCCCCCACGCCGTACCACGCCGTTGCGGAGGCCGCCCGACGGCTGGAGAAGGCCGGTTTCACGCAGCTCCACGAGACCGACGCCTGGGACGCGACGGCCGGCGGCCGCTACGTGCTGCGCGGCGGCGCCCTCATCGCCTGGTACGTGCCGGAGGGCTGCGCCCCCGAGACCCCGTTCCGGATCGTCGGCGCCCACACGGACTCGCCGAACCTGCGGGTCAAGCCGGTGCCGGACACGGGCGCGCAGGGGTGGCGGCAGATCGCCGTGGAGGTGTACGGCGGGACCCTGCTGAACACCTGGCTGGACCGGGACCTGGGGCTGGCGGGCCGGCTGACGCTGCGGCCGGGCGCGGCGCGCGCGGGCGCGGGCGCGGATGCGGCGGGCACGGATGCGGCCGGCGCGGGTGCGGGTGGCACGGACGCGGCGGCCGGCGCGGGTGCGGGCCGGGTCGGCGTGGGCGGCGAGACGCGGCTGGTCAACGTCGACCGCCCGCTGCTGCGCGTACCCCAACTGGCCGTCCACCTCGACCGGGGCGTCAACGCCGACGGCCTCAAACTGGACAAGCAGCGCCATATGACTCCGATCTGGGGCCTCGGCAACGCACGCGAAGGCGACCTCGTCGAGTTCCTCGCCGGGGAGGCCGGGGTCGCGCCCGGCGACGTCCTCGGCTGGGACCTGATGGTGCACAGCGTCGAGCCGCCCGCCTACCTCGGCCGGGACCGCGAACTGCTCGCGGGCCCCCGCATGGACAACCTCCTCTCCGTCCACGCCGGCGTCGCCGCCCTCGCCGCCGCGGCGACGGCGGACACCCCGCCGACCGCGATCCCCGTGCTGGCGGCCTTCGACCACGAGGAGAACGGCAGCCAGGCCGACACCGGCGCGGAGGGCCCGCTGCTCGGCAACGTCCTGCGCCGCACCGTCGCCGCCCGCGGCGGCTCGTACGACGACACCGCCCGCGCCCTCGCCGGCTCCGTCTGCCTCTCCTCCGACACCGGCCACGCCGTCCACCCGAACTACCCCGAGCGCCACGAGCCGGGCCACCGCCCGATGCCGAACGCGGGCCCGATCCTGAAGGTCAACGTCAACCAGCGCTACGCCACGGACGGCACCGGCCGCGCGCTCTTCGCCACCGCCTGCGAGCGGGCCGGGGTGCCGTGGCAGTCGTTCGTCTCCAACAACGCGATGCCCTGCGGCACGACGATCGGCCCCATCACGGCGGCCCGCCACGGGATCACGACGGTGGACATCGGGGTGGCGATCCTCTCGATGCACTCGGCGCGGGAGCTGTGCGGGGCGGACGACCCGCACCTGCTGGCGGGCGCGCTGGCGGCGTTCCTCACGGAGTGAGCCGGGCGGGCCGCCTCCTTGCGTAGGTCGGGTGGTGGCCCGGGTCTCGGTCGCGGCCCGCGCGTGCGGGTGCCGGTGCGGGTGCGGGGCGCGGGGGTCACGTGAGCGGCTTCGGGCCGGACCGCCGCCCGCGGGGCGTCACGCGTACTGCCTGATGGCCACCGTCGCGTCGAGTTCGAGCCGGTTCTCCCCCGCGGGCGCCGGCAGGTCCAGCACCCGGTCCAGGATCCCGCCCCCCAGGCGCCCGCAGCCGTCGGTGCGCGGAGCGGCGAACTCCGCGTCCGCGGCGCCGAAGGAGACCACCGTCGGGTCCTCGGATATCACCTCTGTCGGGCGGGTGTCCTTGAGCACGAGGTGGACGGGCCCGGTGGCCGCGCCGCCTATCGAGCAGCCGCGCGGGAGCAGCGGACCGCGGACCGCGAGGGTCAGGTCCAGCTCCCCGCGGCGCTCGTCGTCGGACTGGAAGTCGGCATAGCCCCCGTACCGCGGCGTCAGCGTCAGGGGCGTCCCGCCGACCCGTATCGGCTCGGCCGTCATCTCCCCGAACACCTGGGCGAACTCCCCGTCGACCCGGCCCTCCGCGAACGTCAGCGTCATCGGCCGGTCGATCGGCTCGTCCACCCGCCCCACCCGCAGCCGCCCCGTCGCCCGCATGACCTCGCACCGCCACGTCCCGGGGTCGGCGCCCGCGGGCAGCTCGTCCACCGCCGGACAGGCGCCGAAGTCGAACCCGGAAGCGGGCCCGGAGGCGGGGCCGGGCGGCTTCGCGTCCGCGGCGGCGGGGGCGGCGCCCGCGGTGAGCACGGCGAGCAGGGCGGTGAGCGCGGCGGCCGCGGCGCGGGCGGGGCCCGTTCCGTACGACCGGCGCTTCCAGTTCTTCGTCATGCCCGACAGCATTGCAGAGATTTCTCTGCATAGAAAGCTCTGCAAAGAAACCTGTGGATAAACTGCGGCCATGACGGACGAGCGGCGCAAGGTCAGCAGCCCGGAAGCCCTCAAGGCGCTCGCGCACCCCCTGCGGCTGCGCATCCTGCGCCACCTCTCGGTGCACGGCCCGGCGACCTCCACGACGCTCGCGGCGGCGCTGGACGAGAACACCGGAACGCTCAGCTACCACCTGCGCATGCTGGAGCGCGGCGGTCTCATCGAGGACATCCCGGAGCGGTCGGCGGGCCGCGAGCGCTGGTGGCGCGGCGTGCCGGGGCTGGACATCCGCCGCCCGCCGATGGAGGACGTCACGGCGGGGGAGCGGGCGGTCATAGCGGAACTGGACCGGCTGCGCGGGGCGGAGGACCTGGAGCTGGCGCGGCGGTTCGCGGCGGGGCAGGCGGACGGGGAGGGGGGAGAGGAGGGCTGGCTGCGGGGGTCACGCGGGCTGAGCCATCTGACGAAGGAGCAGCTGGACGCCTTCCACGACGATTACCTGAAGCTGCTGGCGAAGTACCGCCGCACGCCCGAGGACGCGGAACCGGGCGCGCGCCCGGTGCACCTGCGGTGGTTCGGCATCCCGGCGGACTAGGAGGCGGCGGGCTCCTCGGGCAGGCGGTCGGCGAGGGCCTGGACGGCGGCCAAGACGGTGGCGAAGCCATTGGTCACCTTGGCGTCAAGCGCGTCGATCCGCTCACTCTGCTCCAACTGCGTCTCGCGCAAAGCCTGCAGCGACTTCCGGTGCGCCCGCATTTCGAGCCTCAGATCCGCGACGTCCCGATCGTTTATGGCGACCATCGCCTGGGCCTGCGACATCCGGTCGTGGACGGCGTCCACGCGGGCCTCCAGGGTCTCCACGCGACTGCGAAGCTCATCGCGCTCACTCATACGGCCTAGCCTATCTGGCCTGCACCGATGCAGGGTCGTTTCTCCACTAAGCACCTGGTTCTTCCTTTTCCTCCCCCTCGTCCAGCCCTGCCAGGATCAGCGCCAGCCGCCCCGTCCCCGACTCCGTGACCCGGATCGGCACGCCCCAGTCCTGCTGGTGGACGTGGCACGCCGGGTACTCCACCGACGGGTCGTCGTCGCAGCTCGCCGCCATCGCCGAGACGTGCAGCACGCCCTCCCCCGGGCCGTCCGCCGACAGCGCCACCTCCCGGCTCAGGTCCGTGCCCGGGCCCTCGCCGGCCGTCAGCAGCGACGGCGGGGTCGCGCTCACCAGCAGGCGGGTGGCCGGGCCGTAGCGGGTGTCGAGCTTCTGGCCCGGCGGGGCGTGGAAGACGACGTCCAGCGACAGGGTGCCCGGCGCCACGTCCGTCGTCGCGCGCCGCGTGCGGTGCGCGACCGGGGTGACCTGGACCGCCTCCTCCGGCAGCCGGAGGCGGGTCAGGCGGTGGCGGGCGGACTCCACGACGACGATCTCGTCGCCGTCCACCACCGCGTCCGACGGCTCCCGCAGGTCGGTCGCCAGGGTGGTCACGGCGCCGGTGGCGGGGTCGTAGCGGCGGAGGGCGTGGTTGTACGTGTCGGAGACCGCGACCGAGCCGTCCGGCAGGGCGGTGACGCCCAACGGGTGCTGCAACAGCGCCTCACCGGCCGGGCCGTCGCGGTGGCCGAAGTCGAAGAGCCCCGTGCCGACCGCCGTGTGCACCCGCGGCGGCCCACCGCCCGGCCCGCCGTCCGGCCCGCCGCTCTGCCCGCCGTCGCGCTCCAGCCAGCGCAGCGCCGACGTCTCCGCGTCCGCGATCCACAGCCGGTCCGCCGTCGCCGCCAGCCCCGACGGCTGCGCGAACCACGCCTCCGCCGCCGCCCCGTCGACCAGTCCCTCGTTCGTCGTGCCGGCCGCCGCCTCGACGGTGCCGGTGGCCGGGTCGTACGTCCACAGCTGGTGGACGCCCGCCATCGCGATCCACAGCCGCCCGTCGAACCACGCCACGTCCCACGGCGACGACAGGTCGACCTCCCGCGCCCGTCCCGACGCCGGCGCGCCCTGCCACCACTGCCGCCCGGTCCCCGCCAGCGTCGTCACCGACCCGGTGCCGAGGTCGACGGCGCGGATCGCGTGGTTCACGGTGTCGGCGACCGCCACCGACCCCGCCGGGGCGCCGGCGTCCGGCGGGAGCAGCGCCAGCCCCTGCGGCTCGTTGAACCGGGGCTCCGTACCGTCCGCGAACCCCCGCTCCCCGCTCCCGATCCGCCGCACCACCGTCTCGCCGTCCGGCTCCAGTTCCACCAGCCGGTGCCGCGTCGTGTCCGACACGAGCAGGTTGCCGGACGGCAGCCGCAGCGCCTTCCCGGGGAACCGCAGATGGGTCGCCACCGGCTCCGGCGCCACGTACGGCCCGTCCCCGCGCCGCAGCGTCCCCTTCGCCGCGTGCTCCGCCTCCAGCTCCGCGACCAGCCGCTCGATCGCGTGTACGTGTCCTTCCCCGGCGTGCTGCGCGACGACGTACCCCTCGGGGTCGACCACCACCAGCGTCGGCCACGCCCGCACCGCGTACTGCTTCCACGTCGTCAGCTCCGGGTCGTCCAGCACGGGGTGGTGCACGCCGTAGCGCTCGACGGCGTCCACGACGGCCGCGTGCTCGGCCTCGTGCACGAACTTCGGCGAGTGCACGCCGACGACGACCACCGTGTCCCGGTGCTTCTCCTCCAGCTCGCGCAGCTCGTCCAGGACGTGCAGGCAGTTGATGCAGCAGAACGTCCAGAAGTCGAGGATCACCACGCGGCCGCGCAGCGCGGCGAGGCTCAGCTCGACCCCGCCGGTGTTCAGCCAGCCGCCGCTGCCGGTCAGCTCGGGAGCCCGGACCCGGGCACGTTTCGCCATGAGCAGAGCCAACCACACCGCGGCGCCGGCCATTCCCCCCGCGCTACGGCCGTCCCAGCACCCGGTCCCGCAGCGCCGGGAACTCCGCGCGCGTCTTCGTCACCCGCGCCGGGTCCAGCTCCGCGCGCAGGACCTCCTCCCCCTCGCCGGCCTCCGCGAGGATCTCGCCCCACGGGTCCACGACCATGCTGTGCCCCGCCTGCACGACCCCGCCGTTCGTGCCGGCCGTGCCGCAGGCCAGGACGTACGCCTGGTTCTCCACCGCGCGCGCCTGCGCCAGCAGCCGCCAGTGCGCGCGGCGCTTCGCCGGCCAGCCGGCCGGGACGGCGAAGACCTGGGCGCCGCCGTCGGTCAGGGCCCGGAACAGCTCGGGGAAGCGGAGGTCGTAGCAGGTGGCGAGGCCGACGACGGTGTCGCCGAGGGGGGCGGTGACGACCTCGTCGCCGGCGCCCAGGAGGACCGCCTCGCCGCGGTCGAAGCCGAAGCGGTGGATCTTGCGGTACGTACGCGCCAGGGTGCCGTCCGGCGCGTACAGCAGGCTCGTGTTGAACAGCGTCCCCGAGGCGTCGCGCTCCACGACCGACCCCGCGTGCAGCCATACGCCCGCGTCCCGGGCCGCCGCCGCCATCGCCGCCGCGGTGGGGCCGTCGAGGGGCTCGGCCGCGGCCGCGAAGTCGTCGAAGGCGAACGCGCCCACGTGCCACAGCTCCGGCAGCACCACCACGCCGGAGGCGGCCTCCGCGCGGACGAGCGCCGCCGCTCTGGCCCGCCGGCCTGCCACGGTTTCGTCCGGGTCCACCCGGAACTGGATCAAAGAAGCGCGCACTTTACCACCGCTCCCGTCCCACGTCGTCTGCGTCGCCGCACAATCGTCGCCCGAAAGCACTGCCGGGGCGCCCGTGCGCAGCGTAACTTAGGGCCTGCCGTGCATCCCGCGAACGATCCCGTGAGGGGTAGTGTGACCGTCCACTCCAGCCTCCAGCCCTCCGTCGACGCCTGGGTCCACTCGGCCGAGGCCATATCCGAACTCGTGGCACCGCTCTCCGAGGGGGAGTGGAGCGGCCGCAGCGGACTCCCGGGGTGGTCCGTGCGGGACGTCGTCTCCCACATCATCGGCGCCGAGTGCGAGGCGCTCGGCGACCCGCGGCCGATCCACAACCTGCCGGCCGACCTCGTGCACATCACCGGCGAGAAGGCGCGCTACGTCGAGGTCCAGGTCGACGTGCGCCGGCACCACACCGCGCCGGAGATGACCGCCGACCTGGAGTACACGCTGATCCGCCGCCGGCGTCAGCTCCGCGACGACAAGCGCGCGCCGGACACCAAGGTGCGCGGCGCGTTCGGCGAGGAGGTGACCCTCGCGGAGGCCCTGCGCTACCGGGCGTTCGACATCTGGGTGCACGAGCAGGACATCCGGCGCGCGCTCGGCCGCCCGGGGAACATCGACTCGCCCGGCGCCCTCGTCGCGCGCGACGAGCTGCTGGCGCGGCTGCCGGGGGTGGTGGCCGGGGACGCGGGCGCGAAGCCGGGGTCGGTCGTGGTGGTGGACGTGACGGGCCCGGTGGAGTTCATGCGGACGGTGCGGGTCGACGAGGAGGGACGCGGGTCCGTCGACGGCAGCGTCTCGCTCGGGCCGACGGTGACGCTGACGACGGACTGGGAGACGTACCTGTGGCTGGCGACGGGCCGGCTGCGGGCGGCCGCGGCGGCGGACCGGGTGAAGGTGGAGGGGGATCCGAAGCTGGCGGAGGCGGTCCTGCGGCACTTCACGGTGACGGCGTAAGGGAGCCGGTCCGGCGGAGGCGGCGCGGGGCGGGCCCGCGGGTGCCGGGCGTGCGGTACGCCCCGCGCCCCCCGGGTACGGCCTGCGCCCGGCCGCCGTCCTCACCCGTAAGGGCGCAGCCCTCATCCGACCGGCACAGCCCAGGGGGCGGCCCGCGCCCGCCCGCCCCAGGCTGATCGTGTGAGTATCAGCCAGGAACAGCTTCTCCGCTGCAGCGTCGCCGTCGACATCGGGGCCACCCGCACCCGCGTCTACCTCAAGGGCACCGGCCTCGTCGTCGACGAGCCGAGCGCCGTCGCCATCAACGCCCGCACCGGCGCCCTGGTGGCCGTCGGCGGCCAGGCCGAGGCGATGACCGGCCGCACCCCCGCGCACATCCGGGTCGCCCGGCCCGTGGGGCCGAACGGCATCACCGACATCGAGATGGCCCAGCGCATGCTGCGCCACCTCATCCACGCCCGGGTCCGCCGCTCCTGGCGCTTCCACCCGGCGCTGCGGGCCGCCGCCTGCACCCCGCACGACGCCGAGCCGCTGACCCAGCGGGCGATGATCGACACGCTCGCGGGGCTGGGCGCGCGGCGGGTGATGCTCGTCGACACCCTGATCGCCACGGCGGTGGGCGCCGGGCTGCCGGTGCCGGCGGCGGAGGGCACGATGATCGTCGTGTGCGGGGCGGCGATGACGCAGATCGCCGTGCTGTCGCTGGGCAACGTGGTCGCCGCCGAGAAGGTGCCGGTGGGCGGGGAGGCGGTGGACCGGGCGCTGGTGGAGCACCTGCGCATCAACCACGAGGTGATGCTCCGCAGCCACACCGTCGGCCGGGTGCACCGCGAGCTGTCGCTCGCCGGCGCGCAGGGCACGGCGCTGCTGGAGGTGCAGGGCCGCGACGTGGTCTCCGGGCGCCCGCGCGCGGTGCAGGTCGACCCGGCGGCCGTCGAGCAGGCGGCGGGCGCGCCGATGCTGGCGGTGCTGGACGGGATCCGCTCGGTGCTGCGGCGGTGCCCGCCGGACCTGGTGGCGGACATCGGGGACCGGGGGATCGTGCTGGCGGGCGAGAGCGCGACGATGCCGGGCCTGGAGACGATGCTGCGTACGTCCGTGGGGCTGCCGGTGCACATCGCGGAGCGCCCGGACGTGGCGGCGGTGGTGGGCCTCGGCTCCAGCACCGTCGTCGCCGGCGGCGCAGGGCAGCCAGACGGCGGACGTGGCCACGGAGGTCGCGACGGACTAGGCGTCGCCGTCCTACGCCGGTACGTGGACGGCCGACACCCGGCTCGCGACCAGACGTTCGCGCTCGCGCCGGTGGGCCCGCCCGCGCAGCCGGAGGATCTGGCTGATCCCGACGGCCTGAAGGACGAAGATGCTCGCGAACGCGACCCCGTAGCGGTCCCCCGTCGCGTCCAGCAGCAGCCCCACCGCCAGCAGGGTGGTGACGGACGCCGTGAAGCCGCCCATGTTGACGATGCCCGACGCCGTGCCCAGCCGCTCCGGCGGGTTGGCCGGCCGGGCGAAGTCGAAGCCGATCATCGACGCCGGCCCGCACGCCCCCAGCACGCAGCACAGCGCCACCAGCAGCCACCCCGGCGCGTGCGCTCCCGGCCAGGCCAGCACCGTGCCCCACACCGACGCCGTCGCGGCCACCGTGCCCAGCGCCAGCGGCAGCCGGGCGGCGTGGTGCCGGGCGACGAGCTGGCCGTAGACCAGGCCGACCGCCATGGTGGACAGCACCAGCAGCGTCAGCAGCTCGCCCGCCTCCGCGCGGCTCACGCCCTGCGCCTCGACGAGGAACGGCAGCCCCCACAGCAGCAGGAAGACCATCGCCGGGAACTGGGTGGTGAAGTGCACCCAGAAGCCCAGCCGGGTGCCCGGCTCCCGCCAGGCGGCGCGTATCTGGCCGCGGATGCCGGTGTGGTGGTCCTCGGGGGGCGGCGGGACGTAGTCGCGGGGCTGGTCCCGCAGAAAGAGCAGCACCAGCACGAGCATCAGCGCGCCGGCCGCCGCGCTGCCCGCGAAGGTCGGCGTCCAGCCGAACTCCTGGAGCAGCCGGGAGAGCAGGAGCGTGGAGACGAGGTTGCCCGCCATGCCGACGAGCCCCGCGAGCTGCGCTATCAGCGGCCCGCGGCGGGCGGGGAACCAGCGGGCGCCGAGCCGCAGGATGCTGATGAAGGTCATCGCGTCGCCGCAGCCGAGGAGCGCGCGGGAGGCGAGGGCCGTGCCGTACGTGCCGGAGAGCGCGAAGCCGAACTGCCCCGCCGTGTACAACACGATGCCCATCGCCAGCACCCTGCGGGTGCCGAGCCGGTCGACGAGGAGGCCGACGGGGATCTGCATGCCGGCGTAGACGAGGAGCTGGAGGATGGAGAAGCCGGAGAGCGCGGAGGCGCCTACGTCGAAGCGCTCGGCGGCGTCGATGCCGGCGACGCCCAGGCTCGTGCGGTACGTGACGGCGACGAAGTAGACGGCGACGCCGAGGCTCCACACGGCGGCGGCCTGGTAGCCGCCGGGCGGGTCGCCGGGCAGCGCGGGGGCGCGGCCGCGGCCCGGATCGCCGCCCGCGCCGGCGGCGGTCACCGCGCGTCCCCGCGCAGCAGGTCCCGTACGGAGGCGACGTGGCCGTGCACCGCCTCGGCGGCCGTGTCGGCGCTGCCGCTGCGCAGCGCGCGGAGGATCTCGGCGTGCTCGGCGAGCGAGCGGTGCATGCGGTCGGGCTGGGCGTTCATGAGGGCGACGCCCATGCGGAGCTGGCGGTCGCGGAGCTGGTCGTAGAGGCGGACGAGGATGTCGTTGCCGGCGTTGCGGACGATTGTGGCGTGGAAGCACCGGTCGGTGGCGGCCGCGGCGGCGCGGTCGTCGGCCTCGACGTGCCGGCGCTGCTCCGCCAGCAGCTCTGCGAGCCGGGTGAGCAGCGGGCCGGGCGCGGGTACGGAGCGGCGGGCGGCGTGCTCCTCGACGAGCATCCGGGTCTCGACGACGTCGGCGATCTCCTGCGCGGAGACGGGCAGGACGAAGGCGCCCTTCTTCGGGTACAGCTCCAGCAGCCCCTCGGCCTGCAACCGCAGCAGCGCCTCGCGCACGGGGGTGCGGGAGACGCCGACGGCGTCGGCGAGCTCGCCCTCGGTGAGCATCGTGCCGCCTTCGTAACGCCGGTCCAGCACGCCCTGCTTGACGTGGGCGTAGACGCGGTCGGCGGCGGGGGCGGGCTTGGCCGGGGCGGTGGGGCTCGCGGGCATGCGCACAGCATAGATACAACACGTATGCGTACGCTCCACCGTCCGCGATACGGACAGCGGGCTTCTCGGTACAGACGCGTACGCCCCCGGCACCCGTCCGGGTGCCGGGGGCGTACGGACGTACCGTCAGCTCCAGGTCATCAGCCGCTTCGGGCGCTCCAGCACCGCGGCGATGTCCGCGAGCACCTTCGAGCCCAGCTCCCCGTCGACCAGCCGGTGATCGAAGGACAGCGCGAGCGTCGTCACGTACCGCGGCTTGACCTTGCCCTTGTGCACCCACGGCTGCTGCTTGATCGCGCCGAAGGCGAGGATCGCCGGCTCGCCGGGGTTGAGGATGGGGGTGCCGGTGTCGACGCCGAAGACGCCGACGTTGGTGATGGTCACCGAGCCGCCCTGCATCGCCTCGGGCGTCGTCTTCCCCTCGCGGGCGGTGCTCACGAGCCCGGCCAGCTCCGTGGCCAGCTCGGGGAGCGTCCTGGCGTGCGCGTCCTTGATGTTCGGCACGATCAGGCCGCGGGGGGTGGCGGCGGCGATGCCCAGGTTCACGTAGTGCCTGCGGACGATCTCCTGGCGGTCCTCGTCCCAGGCGGAGTTCACCTCGGGGTTGCGCCGGATCGCGAGGAGCAGCGCCTTCGCGACGAGGAGCAGCGGGTTGACCCGCAGCCCGGCGAGGTCGGGGTCCTCCTTGAGTTCGCGGACGAGCTTCATCGTGCGGGTGACGTCGACGGTGACGAACTCCGTGACGTGCGGCGCGGTGAAGGCGCTGGTGACCATCGCCTGTGCGGTGGCCTTGCGGACGCCCTTGATGGGGATCCGGGTCTCCCGGGCGGCGGTCTCCGCGGTCGCGGGGACGGGGGCGGGGGCGGGGGCGGGGGCCGGCGTGGGCCGCGGAGCCGGTTCCACGGGCTGCGCGGGCGCGGCCGGCGCCGGGGCCGCGGCGGCGTGGACGTCGTCGCGGGTGATGACGCCGCCGTCGCCGGTGGGCACGACGGCGGTCAGGTCGACGCCGAGGTCCTTGGCGAGCTTGCGTACCGGCGGCTTGGCGAGCACGCGGCCGCCTGCGGTGCCGCCTGCGGCGGGCGCGGCGGGTGCCGCGGCGGCGGCTGCGGCCGGAGCGCCGCCGGGTCCCGCGGGACCGCCGGGCGCCTGCGGCGCCGGCGGGGCCTGGGCCGGCGCGGCGGCGCCGTGGCCCGCCGGGACCGTGCCCGCCGGCGCCGTGCCCGCCGGGGCCGTGCCCGCCGGGGCCGTGCCCGCCGGGGCCGTGCCCGCCGGGGCCGTGCCCGCCGGGGCGCCGGGCGCCTGCGCCGCCGCCGGCGCCGTGCCGTTCAGTTCGCCCTGGATCGCCGCGGATGCCGCCGCTGCCTCAGCGCCCGCCTGCGGCTTGCGCGGCCGGCGCTTCGTCGAGCTCTGCGCCACGCCGTAGCCGACGAGCACCGGCTCCCGCTTGGCGCCGCCGGCGGCGGCGGTGTCCCCGGCCTCCGGTTCGGACGAGGTTCCGCCGGCGCCCGCCGCTCCGGCCGCAGGCCCGGCGCCCGGGGCGGCCGGAGGCTCCTCCGGTCCCGCCCCGCCGTCCGCGGGGACACCCGCGGCCCCGGCATCCGCGGCGCCCGGCTCCGGGTCGACGGCGATGATCGTCGTCCCGACGTCGACCGTGTCGCCCTCCGCGTACCGGATCTCCCGCACCACCCCGTCGAACGGAATGGGCAGCTCCACCGCCGCCTTGGCCGTCTCCACCTCGCAGACCACCATGCCGTCGTGCACGGCGTCGCCCGGCTGGACGTACCACTTGAGGATCTCCGCCTCCGTCAGGCCCTCGCCCACGTCGGGCAGCCGGAACTCGCGGAGGCCCGCTGTGTTGCTCATGGTCACGGACACGCTCCCTCTTCAGTACGCCAGCGCGCGGTCGACGGCATCGAGCACCCGGTCCAGGTTCGGGAGGTACTCCTCCTCCAGCCTCGCCGGCGGGTACGGCGCGTGGAAGCCGCCGACGCGCAGCACCGGGGCCTCCAGATGGTAGAAGCACCGCTCCGTGATGCGCGCGGCGATCTCCGCGCCGGAGCCGTAGAAGACCGGGGCCTCGTGCACGACGACCAGCCTGCCCGTCTTCTCCACCGACCGCTGCACGGTGTCGAAGTCGATCGGCGACATCGACCGCAGGTCCACGACCTCCAGCGACGTGCCCTCCTCGGCCGCCGCCGCGGCGACCTCCAGACACGTCTTCACCATCGGCCCGTACGCCGCGAGCGTGACGTCCGTGCCCTCCCGCGCGACCCGCGCCTCGTGCAGCGGGCCGGGGATCGCGGAGGTGTTGACCTCGCCCTTGTCCCAGTAGCGCCGCTTGGGCTCGAAGAAAATCACCGGGTCGTCGCTGTGGACGGCCTGCTGCAGCATCCAGTAGGCGTCCGCGGGCGTCGAGGGCGAGACGCACTTCAGCCCCGCCACGTGCGCGAACAGCGCCTCCGGCGACTCGCTGTGGTGCTCCACCGCGCCGATGCCGCCGCCGTACGGGATGCGGATGACGACCGGCAGCTTGACCGTGCCCAGCGCCCGCGCGTGCATCTTCGCGAGCTGCGTGACGATCTGGTCGTACGCGGGGAAGACGAACCCGTCGAACTGGATCTCCACCACCGGCCGGTAGCCGCGCAGCGCCAGCCCGATCGCGGTGCCGACGATGCCGGACTCGGCGAGCGGCGAGTCGATGACCCGCTCCTCGCCGAAGTCCTTCTGCAGCCCGTCGGTGACGCGGAAGACGCCGCCGAGCTTGCCGACGTCCTCGCCCATGACGAGGACCTTCGCGTCGTCCTCCATGGCCGTGCGCAGGGAGGCGTTGATCGCCTTGGCCAGCGCCATCTTCTCGATCGCCATGGTCAGTGCCCCTTCCCGGCGGCGGCGCCCGCCTCGTCGGCAACGTCCGCGTGGTCCGCGAAGGACGCCTGGTAGGCCGCGTACTGCGTGCGCTCCTCGTCGACGACCGCGTGCCCGTCGGCGTAGATGTTCTCGAAGATGGCCATCGGGTCCGGGTCCGCCATGGTCCGGATGGCCTCGCGCACCCGCCGGGCCAGCGCGTCGCTCTCCTCGTCGAGCGCGGCGAAGAACGCCTCGTCGGCGAGCTCCTCCCGCTCCAGCAGGATGCGCAGCCGCAGGAGGGGGTCCTTGGCCTCCCAGGCGGCGCGCTCGTCGTCGCGGCGGTAGCGGGTGGGGTCGTCGGAGGTGGTGTGGGCGCCCATGCGGTACGTGTACGCCTCGACCAGCATCGGGCCCTGGCCGGAGCGGGCGTGCTCCAGCGCCTTGCGGGTGACGGCGAGCACGGCGAGGACGTCGTTGCCGTCGACGCGGACGCCGGGGAAGCCGTAGCCGGCGGCGCGCTGGTAGAGCGGGACGCGGGACTGGCGCTCGGTGGGCTCGGAGATGGCCCACTGGTTGTTCTGGCAGAAGAAGACGACCGGGGCGTTGTAGACGGCGGCGAAGGTGAACGACTCGGCCACGTCGCCCTGGCTGGAGGCGCCGTCGCCGAAGTACGCCACGACGGCGGAGTCGGCGCCGTCCTTGGCGACGCCCATCGCGTAGCCGGTGGCGTGGAGCGCCTGGGAGCCGATGACGATCGTGTAGAGGTGGAAGTTGTTGCCGTTCGGGTCCCAGCCGCCGTTGTTCACGCCGCGGAACATGCCGAGCAGCAGCGTCGGGTCCACGCCGCGGCACCAGGCGACGCCGTGCTCGCGGTAGGTGGGGAAGACGTAGTCGTCCTCGCGGGTCGCCCGGCCGGAGCCGACCTGGGCGGCCTCCTGGCCCAGCAGCGAGGGCCACAGGCCCAGCTCGCCCTGGCGCTGGAGGGTGACGGCCTCGGCGTCGAAGCGGCGGGTGAGGACCATGTCGCGGTAGAGGCCGCGGAGCTCCTCGGGGGTGGGGTCGACGGCGTAGTCGGGGTGCTCGACGCGCTCGCCCTCGGGGGTGAGGAGCTGCACCAGCCCGGTGTCGTCGGCGGCGGGCATCGCCGTGGCCGAAGCCGTGGGGTGGGCGGCCGTCGCCCGGGCCGCCGTCTTCGCCGGGGCCCCGCCGGGGGCCTTCTTGGCGGTCTTCCGCGCGGGGGCCTTCTTCGCGGGGGCCTTCTTGGCCGCCGGCTTCGCGGTCTTCTTGGCGGCGGCCTTCTTCGCGGGCGGCTTCCCGCTCGCGGGTGCCGCTGCCTTCTTCGCGGCCGCGCTCGCGCCTCCGCCGTCGCTCCCGCTGGTGCGCTTGCTGCTGCGGCGCGGTTCGCGCGCGGCAGTGCTCTCGGTCACGGTCTCTCCTGACGTCTCTCCGGCCCCCGGGATCGCCGGTGGCCTTCGGGTCCCCCGCGGCAGCGGAGGGCGGCTCACCCGGTTCCCAGGTGCACGGGGTGGGTGCACCAAGGGGGGTCGGGTGTGACAGGCGCCCGGCAATCCTTCCCACTGGCAGGCACGTTACACAGTGGTCCGCTGCTTCGCGATCCGTCCTGACCTGCGGTTTTGCTTTGATTTCCTAGTAATGCAGGGCCGGGCGCGCCGTCGTCGGCAGCAGGTCCACTGGTCACAGCCTCGCAGGCTGCCGGGACACTGGCACGTTATCCCGGCGGCCGTGAGCGCGGGAAGACCCGGTATGTGAGACTGGGGCCGTGGGCATAGACGGAAAAATCACCGTATTCCTACTCGATGACCACGAAGTGGTGCGTCGGGGAGTGCACGAGATGCTTCAGGCCGAGCCGGACATCGACGTCGTCGGCGAGGCCGGCACGGCGGCCGACGCGCTGGTCCGCATCCCGGCGGTGCGGCCGGACGTGGCGGTGCTCGACGTCCGGCTGCCGGACGGCAGCGGGGTGGAGGTGTGCCGGGACATCCGGTCCCGGGACGAGAGCATCAAGTGCTTGATGCTCACGTCGTTCTCCGACGACGAGGCGCTGTTCGACGCGATCATGGCCGGGGCCTCGGGATACGTCCTGAAGGCCATCCGGGGCAACGAGCTGCTGACGGCCGTACGGGACGTGGCGGCGGGAAAGTCGCTGCTGGACCCGGTGGCGACGGCGCGGGTGCTGGAGCGGCTGCGCGACGGGGGACGCGGGCGGGACGACGAGCGGCTGGCCGGGCTGACGGACCAGGAGCGCAGGATTCTCGACCTGATCGGCGAGGGGCTGACGAACCGGGCGATCGGGGAGCGGCTGCACCTGGCAGAGAAGACGATCAAGAACTATGTGTCGAGCCTGCTGTCGAAGCTGGGCATGGAGCGCAGGTCGCAGGCGGCGGCGTACGTGGCGCGCAGGCAGGCCGAGCAGCAGGGCGGCGGCGAGCGGGAGGGGTAGACGGAACAGGCGGGACACCGGGCCGCCGCCCGGGGGCAGGACCGCCGCCCGGGACCGGGCCCCACCCGGAGCCGGGAACGCCGCTCGGGGCGCCCCGGCGCGGGCGGGAGCGGCCCCGGGGCCGGGGTCAGCCGTCGGTGCCGGCGCCGCCGTTCGCCACGTTGCCGTCGACGGTCTCGCCTCCGGCGCCGCCGCCGGCGGGGTCGCCCGTCGTCTCGCCGGTCGTGTCGGTGCCGTCGATGTCGCCGCCCTCGGCGTCCCCGGTGGTCTCGCCCGTCTCGCCGCCGCCGACG
Source organism: Streptomyces sp. MAR4 CNX-425 (assembly GCF_048656465.1). Taxonomy (NCBI): domain Bacteria; kingdom Bacillati; phylum Actinomycetota; class Actinomycetes; order Kitasatosporales; family Streptomycetaceae; genus Streptomyces; species Streptomyces sp. MAR4 CNX-425. The sequence goes on from NZ_JBMDLF010000005.1 coordinate 22,638, forward strand.
TCGCCGCCGTCGCTGGTGCCGCCGCTGTCCTCGCCCGTCGTACCGCCGCCGACATCGCCCGGCTCGGACGGCGAGCCCGTGGGGCTTGAGGAGTCGGTCGGCAGGTCCGTCGGCGAGTTGGTCGGCGGCGGTTCCTCGGTGTCCTCGTACGTGGGCTCGTCGTCCTCGTACGTCGGCTCTTCCTCCGTCGGCGGCGGCTCCTCCTCCTCCGTCTCCTTGTCCTTCGTGGGAGACGGCTTCTCCGACGACGACGACGGCGGCACCTTCTTCGGGTTCTCCTCCTCGCCGCCGCTCATCGCGAACGCCACGCCCAGCACTATCGCGATCAGCGCCAGCGCGGCCACCGCCCACACCTTCCCGCGCCCGCGACCGCCCTGCCGCGGCCCCGGGTCGAACCCGCCGTCGTCCGGCCCGCCGGCCCGGAGCAGCGGCTGCTGCGGGGTGTCGCCGCCCGCCGAGGCCAGCGCGGCGGTGGCCGCGGTGGCGCCCACGGCCGGGGTGCCCATCGGGGGCGTACCGCCGACGGAGACCGCGCCGGTGTCCCACGTGCCCGTGTGCGGGCCGACGTCGCGCAGCATGCGCAGCGCGTACTGCAACAGGCCGAGCATCTCGTCGGCGGTCTGGAAGCGGTCCTCCGGCTCCTTGGCCAGCGACCGCATGACCAGGCCGTCCAGCTCCGGCGGCGCGTCCGCGCTGATCCGGGACGGCGGCACGGCGTTGTCCTGGGCGTGCTGGTAGACGACGGACAGCGGGGTCTCACCGACGAACGGCGGCCGGCCGGTCAGCAGCTCGTACAGCAGGCAGCCGACGGCGTAGAGGTCGGAGCGGGTGTCGACGGCGCGGCCGAGCGCCTGCTCGGGGGAGAGGTACTGCGGGGTGCCCATGACCATGCCGGTCTGGGTCATGGTGGAGGCCGCGCCGTGCAGCGCGCGGGCGATGCCGAAGTCCATCACCTTCACCGCGCCGGTGGTGGTGATGATGACGTTCGCGGGCTTGATGTCGCGGTGGACGATGCTGTGCTGGTGGCTGTACGCCAGCGCCTCCAGCACCCCCGAGATGATCAGGAGCGCCTGGTCGGGCGGCGGGATCTCGGCGCCGGTCAGCAGCTCCTTGATCGTCCGGCCCTCGACCAGCTCCATGACGATGTACGGCACGGTGCCGCCGGCGACCTGGTCCTCGCCCGAGTCGTACACGGCGACGACCGCGTGGTGGTTCAGGCCCGCGACCGACTGCGCCTCGCGCGTGAAGCGGGCCTTGGAGACCGGGTCCTCGGCGAGGTCGCTGCGCAGCAGCTTGACCGCCACCTCGCGGCCGAGGCGCACGTCCTCCGCGGCGAAGACCTCGGCCATGCCGCCGCGGCCGAGGCGGCGGGTGAGGCGGTAGCGGCCGTCTCCGACGAGCCCGCCCACGCCCCAGTTCTCCGGCGAGTCGGCCATACCGCCGCGGCCCGGCCCCTTCGCCGACGGCTCCTCGGGGGGCTCCGTCTGTGACATCAGTTCCTCGCCGTGGTTCGGTCTCGTCGTCGGTTCGTCGTCGTCTGCACCGGCGTCCGCGTCGTTGTCTTCGCATCCATCCGGTAGGGGCACGCTACCTCGTGCCTCCGACTCACCGGGTCCGCTGAACGGAACATGCAACCGGGTCGGGGGGTTCGTACGCAAATCCCGGGCGGGGGGCGTGCGAGAGGGGCGCAGGCGGGGGCGCATGGCGCCGGTGGGAGTGAGCTTGGGCATACCGCGGCGGGTAAAGGGGGTGCAAAGGGACGCGGCAAGGGGGCAGGTGGTCACGGAACGGGCAAGCCGCTTGACCTCTCCTCTACCTGAGGCAGACTTTCAGCATCAAGTCGGCACCCGGGGGAGAATTCAGCATGACCGAGCACGGCGGCGGCCAGGACGACTACGCCGGTCGATCCGTGGGGGGCGGCCGCTACCGGCTCCTCGACCTGCTGGGCACCGGCGGCATGGCCTCCGTCCACCTCGCCCACGACACCGTGCTGGACCGCCAGGTCGCGGTGAAGACCCTGCACACCGAACTCGGCCGCGAGGACTCCTTCCGCGAGCGCTTCCGCCGCGAGGCCCAGGCCGTCGCCCGGCTGTCCCACCCGAACGTCGTCTCCGTCTTCGACACCGGCGAGGACCGCCTCGCCGGCGCCCCCGGCGAGGCCGGCGGGCCCGTGCCGTACATCGTCATGGAGTACGTCGAGGGCCGCCCGCTGCGCTCGGTGCTCGACGAGGACGTGGCGCGGTTCGGCGCGATACCGACGGAGAAGGCGCTGCGGATCACCGCCGACGTGCTGGCCGCGCTCGACGCCAGTCACGAGATGGGGCTCGTCCACCGCGACATCAAGCCCGGGAACGTCATGATGACGCGCCGCGAGCAGGTCAAGGTGATGGACTTCGGCATCGCGCGCGCCGTGCAGTCCGGCGTCACGTCGATGACGCAGACGGGCATGGTCGTCGGCACCCCGCAGTACCTCTCCCCCGAGCAGGCGCTGGGCCGCGGCGTCGACGCCCGCTCCGACCTGTACTCGGTGGGCGTGCTGCTCTTCGAGCTGCTGACCGGGCGGCTGCCGTTCGACGCGGACTCGCCGCTGGCGATCGCGTACGCGCACGTGCAGGAGCAGCCGCCGGCGCCGTCCGCCATCAACATGACGATCCCGCCGGTGGTCGACGCGCTGGTGGCGCGGGCGCTGGCGAAGAACCCGAACGACCGGTTCGGCAGCGCCGAGGAGATGCGCGAGGAGGTGCGCCGGGCGGGCGGGATGACGCCGCCCGGCGCGATGCCGTCCGTCGTCGGCGGCGACCACGCGCGCGACTCGGGCGCGGGCGTCGGCTCGGCGGTGTTCCCGCCGGTCAACCCGTACCAGTCGCAGCCCCCGGCCGGGGGCGCCGCGACCCCGTACCAGCCGATGCAGCAGGGCGGCTTCGGCCCGGCGCAGCCGGGGGCGGGGACGGGGGCACCGATGGGGCCCGGGGTGCCGGGGCAGCCTCAGCACGGCGGGTTCTCCACGCCCCCGCCGTACACGATCAGCCCCGCGCCGCACGGCGGCGTCCCCCACGCCGGACCGGGCGGCGGCGGGGGCGGCACCGGGGGCGGAGGCAACCGGAACCAGGCCGTCATCGCGCTGACGGCCGTCGTCGCCGTCGTGGCGGTGGCCGCGGTCATCCTCGTCATCGCGCTCAGCGGCGGCGACGACGGCGGCCAGCCCCAGGCCAAGCAGAGCACCCCGACGCAACAGAAGGACCCCACCACCGAACCGGGCGCGGACAGCGGCGGAAGCGACGGCGGCCAAGGCGACGACTTCATCCCGCCGGACCGCTCCCGCACCATCGACAAGACCCGCTGCACGGACCCGCTGACCGACCCCCAGAACGAGAACCTGGTCCGCGTCCCGGACTTCACCTTCAAGGACTACCAGTCGGTGCGCGAGTGCCTGCGCGCGGCGCAGTGGTCGTACGAGGTGGACGAGGAGCCCGACGAGCTGTGGGGCAAGGACACGGTGCTGGAGCAGAACTTCGACAACTTCGACGACTACTTCGACCCGTCGAAGGACAAGATCGAGCTGGTCATCGCGTCGGGGCACCCGGAGTAAGGCGGTCCGGAGCAGCCCGCCCGGAGGGCAGCGGGCCGGAGCAGGGCGGCGGGCCGGCTCCGTACGGGCGGACCGCGCGGGGGCGCATTGCGCGGGGCGCGTATCCGGTACGGAACCGGCCCGGGTGGGACAGGTGACTACCCGATCGGACGGTCGATCGCTCAGAGGTACGGGCCGCCGGTACGGCCCTGCTCCGGACCGGCCTCGCCCTGCTCGTCGCCGCCGAGGCCGCCGGGCGGCAGCGCCCGGCGCATCTGCTCCAGCTGCGCCCGCGCCGCCATCTGCTGCGCGAACAGCGTGGTCTGGATGCCGTGGAACAGCCCTTCGAGCCAGCCGACCAACTGCGCCTGCGCGATGCGCAGCTCCGCCTCGGTCGGCACGGTCTCGTCGGTGAACGGCAGCGTCAGCCGGTCCAGCTCGTCGATCAGGTCGGGCGCGAGACCGTCCTCCAGCTCCTTCACCGAGCTGGCGTGGATCTCCCTCAGCCGGGCGCGACTCGCCTCGTCGAGGGGCGCGGCCCGTACCTCCTCCAGCAACTGCTTGATCATGCTGCCGATGCGCATGACCTTCGCAGGCTGCTCGACCTTGTCCGTCAGCGGGATCTCGCGGGCCTCCTCGTCCGCGCCGCCGTCGGCCGACGCGACTGTCCCGCGTGCCATGCCGTCGGGTCCGACCACCACCACCTGGGGGGTCTCCGGCGGACGCTCGTTGCTCGGAGTATTCATGCGCCCATTGTCGCGCACGGGTCCGGGGGCGGGACGCCCGGGATCTTGAGCGGTGGGGAGAGGGCGGGGAGGAGGTGCGGAGGGGTCGGGTCGGACGGCTGCTTCAGGGGTCACTCCGGGTGCTGCCCCGAGGGCGGAGGTCCAGCATGCAGAAGACCTTGTCGTAGCGGCGCTCCCCGACGGCGACGAACCCGGGGAGACGGCCGTACTCGGTGAAGCCGAGCGAGCGGTAGAGGCGGAGGGCGGCGGCGTTGTCGCCGCGGGCGTCGAGGGTGAGGACCTCGATGCCCGCCGCCCGCGCGTCGGCGACCAGCGCGGCCGTCAGCGCCCGGCCGACCCCGCGGCCGTGCGCGGCGGCGGCCACCGCGAGCTTCTCCAGGTCCGCGTGGGGGCGGTGGGTCGGGCGGGCGTAGCGGAGCCAGTAGCCGAGGCCGACGAGCCGGTCGTCGAGGTACGCGGCCCGCAGGGCGGCGTCGCCGGCGCGGGCGGCGGCGAGCACGTCGTCGAGGAGCGCGGCCACGTCCGCGGGGGTCGGCGGGTCGACCCAGCCCAGCGCGGCGCCGTCGCGGACGAGCGCGGCGAGGAGGCGGTGGGCGGCGGCGGGAAAGCCGGCGGCGAGGCGGGGCGCGGCGGCGAGGGCGGGGGCGTCGAGGACGGCGGGGGTTTCGGTGGGGGCAGGCGGGGGTGTGGCCGGGTCCATTCGCGCAGGGTAGCGGGGCGGTGCGGGGTCAGGTGCGGGCCGGGGGCGGCGGCGGCCGGGGCGCGGGGCGGGCGGGGCGCTGCGGGTGGGTCAGTGGCGGCGGAGGCGTAGGGCGATGTATGCCAGGCCCAGGCCGGTGAGGGCCATGCCGGCGCCTAGGGGCAGGACGCGGTCCGCCGCGCCGGGGGTGTGCCGCGAGGCGCGGTCCGTGGCGGCGCCGGCCTGGGCGTCCGGGACGAAGGTGAGGCTCTGCGCGGGGTCCGGGGTGTGGTCGGTGCCGGGTACGGGGGCGTTGCTGCTGCGGTACGGGCCGGGGGCGCGGTCGCCGGGGTGCGGGTGGTCGTTGCGGTGGGGGGACGCGGTGCCGGGGTGGCGGTCGGCGTCACGGTGCTTCCCGTGGGGGGTCGGGGTGGCGGCGGGGGAACGGTCGGAGCCGGGTGGGCGGGGGCGGCGGGGTGGTCGGGGTGGGCGGAGTGGTCCGGGTGGTCCGGGCGGGGGCTTCGGGCGGTGTCGGGGGGCCGGGGCGGGGGTGCGGCCGGGGTCGGGGGTTGGGGGCGGGGCGGGGTGGGGGGTGCGGGGCGGTCGGCGCGGGGTGGGCCGGGGGCGGGTGCGCCTCGTCCGCCGGGCGCGCCGGGTGCGGTGGCGTGGGGCGGTGGCGTGGGGCGCTCGGGGCGGGGCGGGGCGGGGTGCGGACCGCCGGGGTGGCGGCGGCCCTCACCGGCGCCGCTGCCGGCGAGGCCGCCCGGGGGGCGGCGGCGGTCGGCGTCGCCGTCGGCGTCGTGGGCGAGGTCGCGGGCCCGGGCGCTGCCGACCGCGGCGGCCGGGGGCCGGTCGGCGACGTCGCCGGGGCGGTCGTCTGCGGCGCCGGGGCCGCCGTCCGCGGCGGCGGTGTATCCGGCCGGGGTCACGCGGTGGCCCGCCGCGTCTCCGGGACGCCCGCCTGTGCCGGCGGGGCCACCGACCGCGGCGTCACGGCCACCGGCCCCGGCGCCGGGGCGGCCGTCCGCGTAGCTCGCCGTGGCGACGCGGTGTCCGGCCGCGTCGCCGGGGCGCGGGCCGTCACCGGGAACGCCGACCGCCGCGCCACGGCCACCCGTCGCGGCACCGCGATGCGCACCGGTCTCCGCGCCGGGGATGTGCGCCGCGGCGCCCTGTCCGTACACCGGCGTTCCGCGCTTCCCGTACGTCGCCGCCCCCACGGCCCCGTACGCCGCCGCCTCCTCCTGCGACACCGGCAGCGCCTGCCCCACGACCACCGCCAGCACCCCGGCCGCGAGGCGCAGGCGACGTGCGAGAGCAGCCACGGCGAGGGCCCTTCCGTGCGGGCAGTGCTGACGTGACCACAGTCACATACATCACCAGACCGGACATTCGGGACTACGCCGACCGGTGCCCCGCGCCCCCGCGGCGCCTCGCCTCACGTCGTCAGCAGCAGCTTCCCCACGTGCGCACTCGACTCCATCACCCGGTGCGCCTCCGCCGCCTTCCGGACCGGCAGCGTCCGGTCCACGATCGGCCGCACCCGGTCCGCCTCCACCAGCGGCCACACGTGCTCCCGCACCGCCGCCACGATCGCCGCCTTCTCGCCCGGCGGGCGCCCCCGCAGCGACGTCGCCGTGATCGCCCCGCGCTTCGCCAGCAGCGCGCCGAGGTTCAACTCCCCCTTCACGCCGCCCTGGAGCCCGATCACCGCGATCCGGCCGTTGACCGCCAGCGCCTTCACGTTCTGCGCGAGGTACTGCGCCCCGACGATGTCCAGGATCACGTCCGCGCCCGCGCCCCCGGTGGCCGCCCGCACCTCCTTGACGAAGTCCTGCTCCCGGTAGTTGATCAGCACGTCGGCGCCCAGCTCGCGGCAGTACTCCAGCTTCTCCACGCTGCCCGCCGTCACCGCCACCCGGGCGCCGATCGCCTTGGCCAGCTGCACCGCCATCGTGCCGATGCCGCTGCCGCCGCCGTGGACGAGCAGCGTCTCGCCGGGGCGCAGGTGGGCGATCATGAAGACGTTCGACCAGACCGTGCACGCCACTTCGGGCAGCGCGGCGGCGGTCACGACGTCGTGTCCGCGCGGTACGGGCAGCAGTTGCCCGGCCGGCACCGCGACCCGCTCCGCGTACCCGCCGCCGGCCAGCAGGGCGCACACCTCGTCGCCGACCTGCCGGCCCGCCACCCCCGCGCCGAGCGCGGCGATGCGGCCCGCGCACTCCAGTCCGGGGTACGGGGACGCGCCGGCGGGCGGTTCGTAGAACCCCTGGCGCTGGAGCACGTCCGCGCGGTTGACGCCCGCGGCGGCGACGTCGACCAGCACTTCGCCTTCCGCCGGCACCGGGTCGGGAACCTCGGCCCAGACGAGCGAATCGGGGCCGCCGGGCTCTGAGATGGTGATCGCATGCATGCCCCGGACGGTACCCGTCTTTTCCGCCGTTGCACCGCGCGGCCGGCGTACGCCACCCGGCCCCGGCCGCGGCTTGTTGACCGTCCGCCCGGGCATCCGCGGGGAGGTGCCGTGCGGCGGCGGCCGGCGAGCCGGTGGCCCTCGCCGGGTGGCAGCACCGGCGACGCCCCCGTACGCTCCTACTCCGCGTCGCGCCCGCCGCCCCGGTCGTCCTCCCCCGGGCCGCGGTCGTCGTTGCGGTTCCGGCCGCGCGGACGGTCCGTACCGCCGCCCGGCTCGTCGTAGCCCCCGAAGCCGCGCGCGTCCCTGGCGCCCCGGTGGTCGCCGATGTCGTCGTAGTCCCGGTTGCTGCGCTCCCGGCGGCCGCCGAGGTCCCAGCCACCCTCGCGGGTGACTATGCGGTCCTTCTCCGGGGTCTTCGCCGGCCCGGCCGCCCGGCTGATGGTGATCAGCCGGTCCGTCATCTCCAGCCGGCCGACGTCCTGGTCGTCGTACGCCATCAGCCGGTGCCCGCGCTTGACCGCCACCACCAGGTCCTCCGTCTCGCGCGGCAGCAGCCCGGCCTCCGCCTTGGTCGCCGGGCGCTCGGTGAGGTCGAGGCCCGAGCCCTGCACGATCAGGTCCTCCAGCACCGTGCCGGCGCTGGGGCTCAGCACCGACAGGCCGAGCAGCCGGCCGGCGGCGCTGGAGCTGGTGATCACGGCGTCCGCGCCGGACTGGCGCAGCAGCGGCGCGTTCTCCTCCTCGCGCACGGCCGTCACGATCTTCGCCCGCGGGTTCAGCTGCCGGACCGTCAGCGTCACCAGCACCGCCGTGTCGTCGCGCTGCGGCGTGATGACGAACTGCGCCGCCCGCTGTCCTTCGGCGCGCAGCAGCACGGTGGAGCGCGTCGCGTCGCCGACGACGCCGACGTAGCCGTCGGCGTTCGCCGCCTCGACGACCTTGCTGCTCGGGTCGATGATCACGACCTGGCCCTTCTCCAGCCCCTTGGCGCGCAGTGTCTGGAGCGCCGAGCGGCCCTTCGTGCCGTAGCCGACGATGACGGTGTGATCGCGCAACGCGGACCTCCAGCGATCGAGCCGCCACTGGTGGCGGGTGCGTTCGGTGAGCACCTCAAGGGTGGTGCCGACGAGGATGATCAGGAAGAGCACGCGCAGCGGGGTCACCACCAGCACGGTGGTGAGCCGGGTGCCGTGGGAGACGGGGACGATGTCGCCGTAGCCGGTGGTGGAGAGGGAGACGGTGGCGTAGTACGCGGCGTCCAGCAGGCCGACCTCGCCGTCGGCGTTGTCGCTGTAGCCGTCGCGGCCGAGGTAGACGATGAAGACGGCGAGCGCGAGGACGAAGAGCGCGGCGAGGATGCGGCCGCCGACCTGGCGCAGCGGGGCGCGGGGGCGGCGGGGCAGGGCGACGTGGTGCGCCAGGTGGTCGGGGTATCTCACGCGGGGCCTGCCGGGGCGGCGAGGGATCCGGGGGTTCCGGGGGCGGCGGTCCAGGGGAGGCGGAGGAACCGTACGGGGACGCCGGCGCGGGCGCCGCCGGGCGGGACGACCGCGAGGGCGTCGGCGGCGGCGAGGCCGCGGAGCATGGCGGGGCCGGTGAAGTGGAGGGGGCGGGCGGAGGGGTACGCCGCGGGCTGCCCGGGGGGCTGCGCCGCGCGGGTGCGGCTGGGGGCGGCGTGCTGCCCGGGGGCCTGTGCCGCGGCCGCGTGTCCTCCCCCCGCCTCCACTGCCACCGGCACCAGCCGGGTGTCGGTGGGGTGTCCCTTCGCGTCCGCGGCGAGCACCGCCTCCGGCGGCTCCGGCACGGGCGCGCCGCCGAGCACCCGCACCAGGGGCTCGGCGAGCGTCAGCAGCCCGGAGACCGCCGCCAGCGGGTTGCCGGGCAGCCCGACGACGTGGGCGCCGGTCGGCAGCACGGCGAGCAGCATCGGGTGGCCGGGGCGTACCGCGACGCCGTCGACGAGCAGGTCGGCCTTGAGGCGGCGCAGGGTGCCGTGGACGTGGTCGACGGGGCCCGCGGCGGTGCCGCCGGTGGTCACGACGACGTCCGCGGTGGACGTGGCGACGGCCTCGTACAGCGCCTCCGCGTCGTCCCCGAGGCGCCGCGTGACGAACGGCTCGGCGCCGCACGCCCGCAGCCACGGCTCCAGCATCGGGCCGAGCGCGTCCCGGATCCGGCCCTCCCGGGGCAGCCCGCGGTGCAGCAGCTCGGCACCGAGCACGAGCACCTCGACGCGGGGCCGGCGGACGACGCGCAGGTCGTCGTGGCCGGCGGCGGCGGCGAGCCCGAGGACGGCCGGGGTGACGCGCTCGCCGGCGGGCAGCAGTTCGACGCCGGCGCGGCACTCCTGGCCGCGGGGGCGGATGTCCTGGCCGGTGCGGACGTCGTGGGCGGTACGGGCGCCGGGGGCGCCGGGGGTGCCGGGGGTGCGGGGGGCGGCGGTGGCGAGGAGGGTGCCGTCGTCGCGGAGTTCGGCGTGCTCGGAGCGGAGGACGCCGGTGGCGCCGGGCGGGACGCGGGCGCCGGTGGCGATGCGTACGGCGTGGCCGTCGGGCAGCGGGGGGTGGGCGTCGTGGCCGGCGAGGATGCCGTGGCCGGCGGCGTCGAGCCGCCAGGGGCCGGGGCCGGCGACGGCGTAGCCGTCCATGGCGGAGGTGTCGAAGGGCGGCAGGTCGGCGAGGGCCGCGAGCGGTTCCGCGAGCACCTGCCCGTACGCGGCCGCCACCGGCACGGCGACGGCGGGCAGCCGCCGCCCGGCCCGTACGGCGACGCGGCGGGCGGCGTCCCAGGAGAGCCCGCGGGGATCGCGGGAGTCGCGGGGCGGGCGGCGGGCGGAGGTACGCCCGTCGAGCCCGAGCGCCACGTCCAGCGGGTCGCCGTCGCCACGCCGCCCTTCGGGGGCGCGGCGGGAGGCCGTAGGTGCCGCCGAGGGGTCAGGCCGCTCCACGGGGCGGCGGTGTGCCCCGTCGCGCACCTCGCGGGCGGCGTCGCGGTCCGCGCCTGGCCGCGGCCCGCTACCGCGGCGTGGCGGCACCGACGCATCCGGGGCCGCGCCAGTGCCGTCCTGGTCCGTCAGCGCCAGGGCGTCGCCGGACCCGTCCGTCGACGGCGCTCCCGCCGCGCCGGCGTTTCCCCGCCGCGGTGCCGCCGGCGGGGGCGGGTCGGCGAGGGTGAAGGCGTCGCCGTAGGTGGCGGCCAGGTCGCGGGGTTCGTTGGCCAGCGCCAGCGCGTCCGCGAACTCGTCGCCGCGCGCCCCGGCTTCGCCGTCGCCGCCGCGCCGGGCGCCGTCCTCCGCGCCGCCCGTTCCGCGGGCGCGCCGCTCCCCCCGCCGACCCGGTGTCATGGCTGCGGCCGGCCCTCCCCGGCCGTCTCTTCCGCCCACCGCTCGGTCAGCGCCGTGACCTTGCGCGCCGCCTCCGCGACCGCCTCCGGGCCGCCGCCGGCCCGCCCCGCCGCGTAGCCGACGAGGAACGTGGTCAACGGCGCCGCGGGGCGCGCCACCCCGTGCGCGGCGTCGCGCGCGAGGTCGAGCAGCACACGGGTGTCGACCTCGGTGTCGAGGCCGAGTTCTTCCTTGACCGCTGCCAGCCATTCATCCAGCACGTGCCCATGCTCCCTGATCCGGTCCCTGGCCGTGGCCAGATCCTCCCAGGTGTCGCAGTCGAACGTCTCACCGGCGCCCGGCCGTACGAGCCGCAGCTCCGCCGTGAGCAGCCGCAGCGGCAGCCCGGCGAGCCCGCCGGGACCGCCGTACTCCACGGCCAGCAGCGCCGTGCCGCGCCGCAGCGACTCGCCCCGGTAGGCCGCGACCAGCGGCTGGTCGCGGCCGGTGCCGTCCACGAACATCGCCCCGTCCACGTCGTCGCCGGCCGCCGCGAGGGCGCCGAGGAGGGTGCGTACGGCGGCGGCGTCCAGGAACGGCAGGTCCCCGGAGAGCAGCACGACGGTGTCGGCCGAGGTCAGCGGCAGCGCGGCGGCCAGCGCGGCGACGGGGCCGCCGCCGGGCGGCGCCTCGCGGGTCCACGTCACCGGGTGGACCGTGGGGCGCCGCGGCCCCACGACGACGGTCCGCCCGGCGCCGCGGCACGCGCGCAGCACCCGGTCCAGCAGGGTCCGCCCGCCGACGCGCAGGGCGGTCTTGTCCACCCCGCCGAGCCGCTGCGAGGCGCCCCCGGCGAGCACGACGGCGTCGTACGCCCCGGGCGCCTCCGCGCCGGGGTGCGCCCCGGGTCCCGTGCCGCCGGACTCCTCCATGGCACGGGACCCTACCGGCTCCTCCCCGCTCCGCTAGAGCGCCCTGAGCAGCACCGCCGGGTGCTCGACGCAGTCGGCCACGTACCGCAGGAAGCCGCCCGCCGTGCCGCCGTCGCACACCCGGTGGTCGAAGGTGAACGACAGCTGCACCACCTGGCGGACCGCCAGCTCGCCGCCGTGCACCCACGGCTTCTCCGCTATCCGCCCCACGCCGAGCATGCCCGCCTCGGGGTGGTTGAGGATCGGCGTGGAGCCGTCGACGCCGAAGACGCCGTAGTTGTTCAGCGTGAACGTGCCGCCCGTCAGCTCCGCGGGCGTCAGCGTGCCGGCCCGCGCCGCCTCCGTCAGCCGCGCCATCTCCGCGGCGAGCCGCTCGGCGCTGAGCGCGTGCGCGTCGCGGACGACCGGGACGACCAGCCCGCGGTCCGTCTGCGCGGCGAAGCCGAGGTGCACGGCGGGCAGCCGGACTATCTCCCGGTCCCGCACCGTCGCGTTCAGCTCGGGGAAGCGGGCGAGCGCGGCGGTGCAGACGCGGGCGAGCAGCGCGAGCAGGGACACCGGCGGACGGTCGCCCGCGGCGGCGTTCATGGACCGCCGGGCCGCCAGCAGCTCCGTCGCGTCGGCGTCGACCCAGCAGGTGACGTCGGGGATCTCGCGCCGGCTGCGGGACAGCTTGTCGGCGATGGCGCCGCGCACCCCGCGCAGCGGCACCCGCTCGGCCCCGGCCGGTACGGGTCCGGCCACGGCGCCCGCGGGTACGCCGGGGGCGGCGGCCGCGCCGGCGGCGGCGGTACGTCCCGCGGCCCCGGCCCGTATCGCCGCTTCGACGTCGGCGCGCAGGATCAGCCCGCGCGGCCCGCTGCCGGCGACCGCGCGCAGGTCGACCCCGGACTCCCGGGCGATCCGCCGCACCAGCGGCGAGATGACCGCCACCGGCCCGTCCGCCGCGCGCTCCGGGGCGGCCGCGCCCGGCGCCGCCGGCCCGTCCGCGCCGGTACGAACCGGACCGCCGTCGGCCGCCGCGCGCCCGGCGCCGGCGTCCGGCCTCCGCACACCGTCCACGCCGGTGCCCGCCGGGCCCTCGCCGGGCCCGCCCGGCACCCGGGCCCGGCCGCGGCCGCGGCCCGCCGGGCCGCGCCTCCGCCGCCGCGTGCCCGCGGCACTCGTGCCGTAGCCGACGAGGACGTTGCCGGAGCCGCCCGTCTCCTCACCGGCGAACTCCGCCGCGTCCCGCGCCTCGGCCACGGCGCCGCCGGCCGCACCGCCCACGGCGCCGCCCACGGCACCGTCCACCGCGACCGTGACCAGCACCGAACCCACCGGCACCTCCGTGCCCGGCTCGCCGTGGCGGGCGGTGACCACGCCGGCGTACGGACACGGCACCTCGACCATCGCCTTGGCCGTCTCCACCTCCACCACCGGCTGATCGACGGCGATGACGTCGCCGACGTCCACCAGCCAGCCGACGATCTCGGCCTCCGTCAGGCCCTCCCCGAGGTCGGGCAGCGCGAACTCGCGCACCTCCGGCATCAGCCGCCCTCCGTCCACTCGGCCTCCCACTGCAGCCGCGAGACCGCGTCCAGCACGCGGTCCACGCCCGGCAGGTGGTGCTTCTCCAGCATCGGCGGCGGATACGGGATGTCGAGGCCGGCGACGCGCAGCACCGGCGCCTCCAGGTAGTGAAAGCAGCGCTCGCCGATACGGGCCGCTATCTCGCCGCCCGGGCCGGCGAAGCCGGGTGCCTCGTGGACGACGACGGCCCGGCCCGTGCGCCGTACGGACGCGACGACCGTCTCCTCGTCGAACGGCACCAGGGAGCGCAGGTCGACGACTTCGAGGTCCCAGCCCTCCTCCCGCGCGGCCTCCGCGGCCTCCAGGCAGACCGGCACGGACGGGCCGTACGTGACGAGCGTCGCCGTCGTGCCGGGCCGGCGCACCACCGCGCGGCCGATGCCCGGCACCTGCTCGGGCCGCTCCGGGTCCCAGCCGGCCTTTGACCAGTACAGCCGCTTGGGCTCCATGAAGACCACGGGGTCGTCGGAGGCGATGGCCGCGCGCAGCAGCCCGTAGGCGTCGGCGACGGTGCCGGGAGTGAGCACGTGCAGCCCGGGGGTGGCCATGTAGTACGCCTCGGAGGAGTCGCCGTGGTGCTCGACGCCGCCGATGCCGCCGCCGTACGGGACGCGGATGGTCAGCGGCAGCGGGGTGGCGCCCCGGGTGCGGTTGCGCATGCGGGAGACGTGGCTGACGAGCTGCTCGAACGCGGGGTAGCCGAAGGCGTCGAACTGCATCTCCACCACGGGCCGCAGCCCGTACATCGCCATCCCCACGGCGGTGCCGAGGATGCCGGCCTCGGCCAGCGGGGTGTCCGCGCAGCGGTCCTCGCCGAACTCCTCGGCCAGGCCCTGGGTGATGCGGAAGACGCCGCCGAGCTGTCCCACGTCCTCGCCCATGACGTGAACGGCGGGGTCGGCGGTCATGGCGTCGCGCAGCGCGCGCGTGAGGGCCTGCGCCATGGTGGCGGGCTTGGCCCCGGCCGCGGTGCCGGCGACGGCGGTCGTGGTCATCGGCCCTCCTCCCCGGCCCGCTGCCGCGCCGTCCGCCCCGGAGCCGGCCCGGCCTCCGGGCCGGCCTCCGGGCCGTCCTCCGCGCCGTCCTCCAGCTCGGCCGCAAGCTCGGCGCGCAGCAGGCTCTCCTGGGCGCGGAGCTGCTGCGTCGGCTCGGCGTAGACGTGGGTGAAGAGGTCCACCGGGTCCAGCTCGGCGTCCTCGTGCAGCCGCTCGCGCATGCCCGCGGCCAGCTCCTCCGCCGCCGCGCGGGCCGCGGCCACATCCGCCTCGTCGAGGAGCCCGCGGCCGGTCAGCTCGCGCTCCAGCAGCGCGACGGGGTCGTGGTCGCGCCAGGGCTCGATCTCGCCCTCCGGCCGGTACCGGGTGGCGTCGTCGGCGTTGGTGTGGGCGTCCATGCGGTACGTGACGGCCTCGACGAGCGTCGGGCCGCCGCCGCCCCGGGCGCGCTCGACGGCCTCGGTGAGGACCTCGTACGCGGCCACCACGTCGTTGCCGTCGACGAGGCGGCCCGGCATCCCGTACCCCACCGCCTTGTGGGCGAGGGAGGGGGCGGCGGTCTGCTTGGCGAGGGGGACGGAGATGGCGTAGCCGTTGTTCTGCACGAGGAAGACCACGGGGGCCCGCCAGACGGCGGCGAAGTTCAGCGCCTCGTGGAAGTCGCCCTCGCTGGTGCCGCCGTCGCCGACCAGGGCGAGGGCGACGACGTCGTCGCCCTTGAGCTGGGCGGCGCGGGCGACGCCGACGGCGTGCGGGAGCTGGGTGGCGAGCGGGGTGCACAGAGGCGCGATGCGGTGCTCCGCGGGGTCGTAGCCGGTGTGCCAGTCGCCCCGGAGGAGGGTGAGGGCCGCCACCGGGTCGACGCCGCGGGCGACGACGGCGAGCGTGTCCCGGTAGCTGGGGAAGAGCCAGTCCTGCGGGCGCAGGGCGCGGGCGGCGGCGACCTGGCAGGCCTCCTGGCCGGTGGTGGACGGGTAGACGGCGAGGCGGCCCTGCTTGGTCAGGGTCGTCGCCTGTTCGTTGTACCGCCGGCCGGTGACCAGGGCGCGGTACAGCTCGCGCAGGAGTCCGGCGTCGGCTTCCTCCACGGCCCCGCGGGCCGTGTCCCCGGCCGCGGAGGCGCCGAGCACGCGGTACGGCTCGGGGTCCGGCAGCAGGGGCGCCGCGTCGGTGCGCGGCTGCCAGGCCGGCGGGGGCGCGGGGTGGTAGGCGCGGCCGGACTGCTCCAGAACCGTCATGACGTCCACCTCCTTGTGGGCGTGGTTGAGACCTCGTGTGCTCCCTACCGATTGTTCGGTTGACGGCACAATTTGGCTACAGGGAACCCCGGCCTGTGGACAAACGGTTCTCCACAGCTTCCAATACCGGCAGGGCGTCCAGCCAGGGGAGGCGGTAAGGCATGGCGGAAGAACAGTTGGCCAACGACACCCCCGACCTGCCCGCCCCCGCCCCCGCGGCGCCCGCGCCGCGGCCCCCGGCCCGCCCCCTCGACGCCGTCGACCGCGAGATCATCGGCATCCTGCGCGCCGACGGCCGCGCCTCCGTGCGCTCCGTGGCCGAGCGGGTCCACGTCTCCCGCGCCAACGCCTACGCCCGCATCAACCGCCTCATCGACGACGGCGTGATACGCGGCTTCGCCGCCCGCATCGACCAGGAGCGGGCGGGGCAGGGGACGTCCGCGTACATCACGCTGAAGATCGTGCAGAACACCTGGCGCACCGCGCGCCGGCAGCTCGAACGGCTGCCGGGCGCGGCGCACATCGCGCTGGTGGGCGGGGATTTCGACGTGCTGCTGCTGGTGCACACGGAGGACAACCGGGCGCTGCGGGACCTGGTGCTGACCCGGATCCAGGCGATCCCGGAGGTGCTCTCGACGCGCACGCTGCTGGTCTTCGAGGAGACGGACGTGCAGAACGACCTGCCGGGCTGAGGGGTACGGGGCCGGGGCCCCGGCCCCGTCAGGTCCGCAGCCCCGCGAAGGCCAGCGCCACCACCGCCGCCGCGACCTCGTCGTCGTCGTGGGCGGTGCCCGCGCGGGGGCGGTACCACTCCGCGATCGAGTTGATCATCCCGAAGAGCAGCCGCGTGGCCAGCCGGACGTCCACGTCCGCCCGCAGGTCGCCGTCCGCCGCCGCCTCCTTGAGCAGCGCCGCCACCCGGGCGTCGAACTCGCGCCGGCGCTCCATGGCCCAGCGCTCCGTCTCGGTGTTGCCGCGCACCCGCAGCAGCAGCGTGACGTACGGCAGCTCCGCCATCAGCACCCGCGTCGTGCCCCGGGCGACGGCCTCCAGCCGGTCCACGGCCCGGCCGGTGCGCGCGGGGGGCTCGTCGAGGACGCCGAAGAGGCCGTCGAGGGCGCGGCTGACCGCGCGGTGCAGCAGCTCCTCCTTGCCCCTGACGTGGTGGTATATCGAGGACTTGGAGATGCCCGCGGCGCGGGAGAGGTGTTCCATCGACGTGCCGTCGTACCCCCGCTCCAGAAAGACCTCGACGGCCACGGCGAGGAGCGTCTCGGGGGTGTACGTGTCCCGTTTCGCACCGCTCTGCGCGCCTGTCCGCCTGCTCTCGGCCACTTATCCACAGCCTCTCTTGTCCCGACCGATCATTCGGTTACTCTATCCGCGAAGCCCGATGTCCGCCCAGCTCGACGAGGAGTTGGTTTTGCATGACCGCCCCGGCCGACCCCGCAGCCGCCGGCGCCGCCGCGCCCGGCACCCTGACGCCCGACGCGCTCGCCGAGAAGCACCGCCCGACCCTCGACCAGGCGCTGGACGCGATCCGCACCCGCGCCTTCTGGTCGCCGCACCCCGAGCACCCCAAGGCGTACGGCGAGAGCGCCCCGGCGGACGGGCAGGCGGCCTTCGAGGCGCTGCGCGGCACCCGCCTGGACCTCGGCCAGCCCGGCACGGACGGCTGGGCCGGGGACGAGGTCTCGCCGTTCGGGGTGGAGCTGGGGATCACGTATCCGCACGCCGACCCGGACGTGCTGCTGCCCGCGATGCGGGCCGCGACGGGGGCGTGGCGGCAGGCCGGGCCCGAGCTGCGCGCGCTGGTCTGCCTGGAGATCCTGGCCCGGATCAGCGCCCGCACCCACGAGTTCGCGCACGCGGTGATGCACACGTCCGGCCAGGCCTTCATGATGGCCTTCCAGGCCGGCGGGCCGCACGCGCAGGACCGCGGCATGGAGGCCGTCGCGTACGCCTACGCGGAACAGAGCCGCACACCGCTGGTCGCCGAGTGGTCCAAGCCGCAGGGCAGGCGGGACCCGCTGGAGCTGCGCAAGACGTTCACGGCCGTGCCGCGCGGCGTCGCGCTGCTCGTCGGGTGCAACACGTTCCCGACCTGGAACGGCTACCCGGGCCTGTTCGCCTCCCTGGCCACCGGGAACGCGGTGCTGGTCAAGCCCCACCCGCGCGCCGTGCTGCCGCTGGCCCTCACGGTGCAGGCGGCCCGCGAGGTGCTGACGGAGGCCGGGTTCGACGCGAACCTGGTGTGCCTGACCGCCGAGCGGGACGGCGAGGGCGTCGCGAAGACGCTGGCGCTGCGCCCGGAGGTCCGGATCGTGGACTACACCGGCTCGTCCGCCTTCGGCGAGTGGCTGGAGGCCAACGCCCGCCAGGCCCAGGTCTACACGGAGAAGGCCGGCGTCAACACGGTCGTGGTCGACTCCACCGACGACTACCGCGGAATGCTCGCCAACCTCGCGTTCTCCCTCTCGCTGTACAGCGGCCAGATGTGCACCACCCCGCAGAACCTGCTGATCCCCCGGGAGGGCATCGACACCGACCAGGGCCACAAGTCGTACGACGACGTGGTCGCCGGCCTCGCCGCCGCGGTCGACAAGCTCCTCGGCGACGACGAGCGGGCCGCCGCGCTGCTCGGCGCGATCGTCAACCCGGGCGTGCGGGAGCGGTTGGAGGCCGCCGCCGGGCTCGGCGAGGTCGCCCTGGCGACGCGGACGGTGGTCCACCCGGAGTTCCCCGGCGCGACGGTGCGTACGCCGGTGATCGTCAAGCTGGACGGCGCGAAGCCGGAGGCCGAGGCGGCGTATCTGGAGGAGTGCTTCGGCCCGGTGTCGTTCGCCGTCGCGGTCGACTCCACCGGAGCCGCGGTGGAGCTGCTGCGGCGCACGATCCGCGAGAAGGGCGCCATGACGGTCGGGGCGTACACGACCTCGGCGGAGGTGGAGCGGCTGATAGAGGAGGCGTGCCTGACGGAGCCGGCGCAGCTGTCCTTCAACCTCACCGGCGGGGTCTACGTGAACCAGACCGCGGCCTTCTCCGACTTCCACGGCTCCGGCGGCAACCCCGCGGCGAACGCGGCGCTGACGGACGGGGCCTTCGTGGCCAACCGGTTCCGGATGGTGGAGGTGCGGCGCCCGGGGTAGCGCCGAGCGGCGCGGGCCTCGCCGGACGCCGCCGGGCCCGTTCAGCGGGCTCCGGGGGCGGCCGGGCCGCTGTCCCCGGACCGGTCCGCGTCCCGGGACCAGTGGTAGAGGGCCATGGCGACGCTGGTGGCGAGGTTGTAGCTGGAGACCTGCGGGCGCATCGGCAGCGAGACGAGCCGGTCCGCGCGCGTGCGCAGGTCCGCGGAGATGCCGTGCCGCTCGGAGCCGAAGGCGAGGAGCGCGTCGTCGGGCAGCCGCAGGGTGCGCAGGTCCGCGCCGGCGGGGTCGAGGGCGTAGAGCGGGCCGGGCGCGGCGGCGGGCAGCTCGTCGACCGGCAGGCGCGCGACGGCGGTGGCGTAGTGCAGCCCGGCGGCGCCGCGGACGGCGTTGGGGTGCCAGGGGTCGGTGTCGCCGGTGGTGACGACGCCGGTGACACCCACGCCGGCGGCGAGGCGGACGACGGCGCCGACGTTGCCGAGGTTGCGGGGGCGGTCGAGGACGACGACCGGCGCGGTGCGCGGCGCGCGCAGCGCGGCGAGGACCGCCGCGGGGTCGGGCCGGCCGGCGAGGGCGGCGACGCCGGTGGGGTGGCGCCGGGGCACCAGCTCGCGCAGCTCCCGGTCGGGCACCTCGACCAGGAGGCCGTCGAGGCGGCCGCGGAGGTCGGGCGCCAGGTCGTCGGCGAGGGCGAGCGCGTCGGCGCGGGAGGCGGTGACGGCGATCCGCACGCGGGCACCGAAGCGCAGGGCGTGCTTGAGGGCGTGAAAGCCGTCGAGCAGCACGACCCCGTCGTCGGCGGCGGCCGCGCGCCACCGTCGTAGGACGTCGCCGTTCATGCGCCGAGCGTACGCGTGCGCCCCCGGCGGAGGCCCGGCCGGGGTCGGGCCCCGCCGGCCTCAGGCCCGGTGGGCGTCCGCGCGGGTGTCCGGGGGATCCGCCTGGGCCGGGATCCCCGGATCCGCGGGGTCCGCCGGGTCCGCCGGATGCGCGCGGTCCGCCGGGTCCGCGGGCGCGGCGGGCGTCTTCGGGGGCCGCCCCGGCGGGGACCCGCCGGGGACGCGGCCGAGGAGCAGGTTCTTCAGCCCCGTGACCTTCGCGCCCGCCCACACCAGCGCGACCGTGGGCAGGAACACCAGGTCCGCCGAGATCATCGCCGCCGAGAAGAACGGCAGCCCCATGATCAGGGCGATCGACGCGTGGTCGATGATCATGACGGTCAGCAGCACGTTCTTCAGCCGCCGGTTGAAGAGCGTGAACGGGAAGGCGACCTGCACGATGACGGTGCCGTAGGACAGCAGCATGATCATGGTCCCCTGGTCCGCCATGAAGTCGGCGAGACCGGGCCAGGGGGTGAAGTAGTCCAGCTTCAGCGGGTAGTAGACCGCGGTGCCGTCCTGCCAGCGCGAACCCTGGACCTTGTACCAGCCGGCGGTCGCGTAGATGAAGCAGACCTGCGCCATGATCACGAGCAGTCCGGCGTTGTGCGCGAGGTTCGCCAGCACGTCGCAGACCGTCCGCGGCTCGTCGGACGTGGCGCGCTGCGCCGCCCACCACACCGCGTTCGCGACCCACAGCCCCCAGAAGATCAGCGACCAGCCCCAGCTCAGATGCCCCAGCACGGTGACCACGAACAGCGCGCCGCCCAGCACCGCCCACAGCAGCACCCCGGCGAGGTCCCGCGGCGCCCCGCCGCCCGGCTTCCCGCGCTCCGCCTGCCGCCGCGCCCGGCGCGCGTCCAGCGACCACACCTGGCCGCAGCGCGTGACCACCAGGTACGTGGCCATCAGGTGAATGACGTTGTCCCCGCCGTCGCCCATGAAGATGCTGCGGTTCTGCAGCGACAGCACACCGATCATGAATAGCACGGACGCCGTCCGCGTCCGCCACCCGACCAGCAGCATCGCGCTGGCGGCCACCGCGAGCAGATAGACGATCTCGAACCAGAGGTCGCTGCGCGACCACATCAGCAGCGTGAACGCGTCGGTGTCGTCGATCAGCCGCTTGCCGAGGTCGAAGCTCCACGGCCCGTCCGGTCCGTACAGCTCGTGCCGGTGCGGCAGTTCGCGCAGCAGGAAGCAGAGCCAGGTGAACGCGAAGCCGATGCGCACGATCGCGGTCTGGTACGGGCCGAGCGTCCGCGTCGTGACGTGGGTGAGTCCCCGGGTGAGGGCGTCCTCGAAGCGCCGGCGCAGCTCGCCCGCCGAAGGGATCTTCGGAGGCGCGGGAGGCGCGGGAGGCGTGGTGTGGGTGGGGGGCGTGGGGGGTGTGTGCGGTGCCGAGGTCACTGGGCCCTCTCCTCCCACACCGCGCGGTCGCTCTCCATCAGGTCCTCCGCCGTGATGATCCACCAGGGCAGTTGGCGGTAGACCGGGGCGGTCTCCCACTGCTCGTCGCTCCACGGCGGCGGCGCGACGCGGTGGCTCGCCTGCCGGAGCTGGATGCGTTCGACCCGGCCGTCGTTCAGCACGGGCCCCAGGCGCCGCATCACGATGCGCTTGACGTAGTCCTCGGCGAGGTCGGCGCGGTCGGAGACGGCGCGGTTGTCCTCGTCGTGGGTGTCGGTCCAGTAGTCCCAGCCGCGGCGCAGCTCGTTCTGCACGGTGTGGCTGGGCGCCGGGTTGCCCTTGATGTCGTCGTGGTCCATGGCGGTGAGGTCGACCCAGCCGGTCTCCTCCGTGCTGCCGTCGCGCATCTCCAGCCGGACGCGCACCTCGACGTGGATGTTGGTCTGGAGCGGGTTGGGCGCGAACAGCCGCCAGTTCTGCTCGAACTCGGGGAAGACGATGCGGTCGATCGTCTCGTCGTGCTTCGTGCTGAGCGTGTTCGCCGGCGCGACGTGCAGGAAGCCCGCCCCCAGGTGCACGGTGACGAGGCCGACCAGCACCGCGATGGCCAGCGCGACGACGACGCGCGACAACGGCGACAGCCCGGCGACGCCGAGCGCCGGCCGCGGCGCCGCCTCCGGCTCTGCCCCGTGCTCTGCCTCAGCCCCCGCGGCGCCCCCGCCGGCGCCGGGTATGCCGGCGCGGCTCTCGTCCGGCTGGCGCGATTCCATAACCCCCGGGCTCCCGTCTCCTCCGGTCCTTAGGACCGGCACGCTACCCACCCCGACCGCCTCCGCGCAGGGTGCGGGGGCAGAAACCGACCTTGACAGGGTAAGGCCGGTCGAGGAGCATGGAACCGAACGATCGGTCGGTCGGGAGGGTGTGGGAGCCGAGATGCCGGAGACGATCACCGAAAGGGACGGCGGGCCCGGAGCCGGGACGGGTTCCGAACCTCTAAGGAGTGCGGATACGGGCACGCGGGGAGCGGCAGCGGAGCCCGAGGCCGCGTTCGACGCGAAGATCGCCGCGGACGAGCGCATCGAGCCGCGCGACTGGATGCCCGACGCCTACCGCGCGACGCTCGTGCGCCAGATCGCCCAGCACGCCCACTCCGAGATCATCGGCATGCAGCCCGAGGCGAACTGGCTGACGCGCGCCCCCTCCCTCCGCCGCAAGGCGATCCTGCTCGCCAAGGTGCAGGACGAGGCCGGGCACGGCCTGTATCTCTACAGCGCCGCCGAGACCCTGGGCACCGGCCGGGACGAGCTGCTGGACAAGCTGCACGCCGGCCGCCAGAAGTACTCCTCGATCTTCAACTACCCCACCCTCACCTGGGCCGACGTCGGCGCCATCGGCTGGCTCGTGGACGGCGCCGCGATCATCAACCAGGTGCCGCTGTGCCGCTGCTCCTACGGCCCGTACGCGCGCGCCATGGTCCGCATCTGCAAGGAGGAGTCCTTCCACCAGCGCCAGGGGTACGAGCTGCTGCACACCCTCGCGCACGGCACCCCCGAGCAGCACGCGATGGCCCAGGACGCCGTCGACCGCTGGTGGTGGCCGTCGCTGATGATGTTCGGCCCGCCCGACGACGAGTCGGCGCACTCTGCGCAGTCCATGGCCTGGAAGATCAAGCGGCACTCGAACGACGAGCTGCGCCAGCGCTTCGTGGACATCTGCGTGCCGCAGGCCGACATCCTGGGCCTGACGCTCCCGGACCCGGACCTGCGGTGGAACGAGGAGCGCGAGCAGCACGACTTCGGGGCCATCGACTGGACGGAGTTCAAGGAAGTGCTGCGGGGGAACGGACCGTGCAACGAGCAGCGGCTCGACCGCAGGCGGCAGGCGCACGAGGACGGCGCGTGGGTGCGCGAGGCCGCCGCGGCGTACGCCGCGAAGCGGGCGCGCGGGGCCGCGGGGCCCGGGGAGGCGGCGGCATGAGCGCGGGTTCGCCTGCGGCGGGCGCGGCGGGGTCGGATGCGGGTGCGGCTGCCGACGCGATGACGGGCGCAGGTACGGACGCGGGGCCGAGCGCGGGGCATGGCGCAGACCCGGGCGCAGTCCCCGGCGCGGGGACGGGCGCAGACCCCGGCGGGGACGCAAGCCCCGGCGCGGGGACGGGTCCCGGCGGGGACACGGGCCGCGGCGCGGGGACGGGGACGGCCTCCGGCGCGGGCACAGGCCCCCACGGAGGGACTGTCACAGGGCACGGCACGGACGCCGGGCGGGCGACGGGGGAGGGGGCTTCGGTCGGCGCGGCGGGGTCGGGCTGGGCGTTGTGGGAGGTGTTCGTGCGCAGTCGGCGTGGACTGTCGCACGTGCACGCCGGCTCGCTGCACGCCCCGGACGCCGCCATGGCCCTCCGCAACGCCCGCGATCTCTACACCCGCCGCCAGGAGGGCGTCTCGGTGTGGGTCGTGCCGTCCGCCGCGGTCACCGCCTCGTCGCCCGACGAGAAGGACCCGTTCTTCGCACCCGCCGCCGACAAGCCCTACCGCCACCCCACGTTCTACGACCTGCCCGAGGGGGTGCGGAACCTTTGACTGCTCGCCTCCCTGGGGGGAGGGGATTCCTGGCTCAGGCTGCCTGCGGGAGCAGCGCCCCCGGAGGTCTTATGCCCTCAGCACCAGCCGGGGTCAGACCAGCCCGGACCAGCATCACGCGGGCGGAGTTCTTGTCCCTGGGGGACACGACTGCGCACACGGTGCAGGTGTAGGTACGTTCCGAAAGAGGGAGTGCGTGCTTGGTTCTCGCTCCGCACGAGGCGCAGTCCATGGTGGTGTGCGCCGGGTGTACGAGGCGGATGTCCCGCCCGTGCTTGCGGCCCATCTCGACCAGGGCCGCCTTGGTGGCGCCGATGGCAGCGTCCGCCGCCTTACGCGCCAAGGTACTCCTCGCCAGGAACTTCGGCCGGAAGTCCTCGACGGCGATGGCGTCGTGGTCGCGCACGACCTTCTTCGCCCACTTGCGGGCGGTGTCCTGCCGCTGCCTGGCGATTTTCTGGTGCAGCTTCGCGGTCTGCCGCTTCGCCGCACGGTAGCCCCTGGACGCGGCCTGTCCCCGGGCGGGACGGCGCCGGGCCATCATCCGCTGGTAGCAGGCCAGCTTCTGCGCGGCGTTCTTCCCGTGCTGCGCGTGCGGCAGGTCGTGGGCGTCGGATGTGGTGGTGGCGGTCTCCCTCACACCCCAGTCCACGCCGATCACACGGCCGGTCTCCGGCAGCGGCCGCACCTCGGCCGCGACGACGAACGACGCATACCAGTGCCCCACCGCATTCCGGTACACACGCACCGACGACGGGACAGCGGGAAGTTCACGGGACCACACCACGGTCAGGTCGATTCCGCCCGCGAGGCACAGGCGACCGTCCTTCAGCCGGAAGCCCCGGGCGGTGTAGTTCAGGCTCGGACCGGCGTCGCGCTTCTTCTTGTGGCGCGGCATGCCCGCACGCTGCCGCATCGGAAGTCGCTTGCCGACGTCTTTGAGCGCCTTGGAGCGGGACTTGGCGAAGTCCCGGATGGCCTGCTGCTGCGGCACCGAAGCGCCGTTGCGCAGCCACGGCGTGCGGGCACGGGCCTCGGTCAGCATCTTGTCGAGCTGAGCCGGGCCGCACGTCAACCTGTCCCCGGGATACGCCTTGTTGTGGGTGTGCACAGCGCGGGATCTGGCAACGCACTCGTTCCAGATCCACCGGCACCGCCCCCACTCGGCCAGCAGCGCCGTACGGGCGGCGGGCGACGCACGAAGCCTGTAGGTGTATCGGGCACGCCCAGCGTCCCCCGACCTCATATCCGCCACCACACACGTCAACCTACCCGGGAGGACTGACAAGTGGACCCGCATATCCACTCCGAGCTGACGCGGACGCCGTTCCGCCCTGGCGGCGGAACGGCTGTTTCTCCCCCGCTGACGCAGAAGCTCCGATTCCTCCCCGGCCTGAAATCCGGGGAATCCTCAAAGGAGAACCCGTGAACGCCGCCCCGGACCCGACCACGGCGGACCCGACCACCGCCGACCCGACCGTCTCCGCGGCGGCGCTGGCGCTCGGGGACGACGCCCTCGTCCTCTCCCACCGGCTCACGGAGTGGACGGGCAACGCGCCGGTCCTGGAGGAGGAGGTCGCCCTCGCGAACATCGCGCTCGACCTGCTCGGCCAGGCCCGCACCCTGCTGTCCCTCGTCGGCGACGAGGACGAGCTGGCGTTCCGCCGCGAGGAACGCGCCTTCCGCAACGTGCAGTTGGTCGAGCAGCCCAACGGCGACTTCGCCCGCACGATCGCCCGCCAGCTGTACTTCTCCGTCTACCAGGAGCTGCTGTACGGGCAGTTGGCGGGGCACGGCGAGGCGTCGCCGTCCTCGCCGCTGGCGCCGCTCGCGGCGAAGGCCGTCAAGGAGGTGGCGTACCACCGCGACCACGCCGAGCAGTGGACGCTGCGCCTCGGCGACGGCACCGAGACCTCGCACGCGCGGATGCGGGCCAGTCTGGACGCGCTCTGGCGGTACACGGGCGAGCTGTTCCGGCCCGTGGAGGGTCTGGCGGTGGACTGGGCCGGGCTGGAGGCGGCGTGGCTGGAGACCGTGGGCGAGGTGCTGGATCGCGCCACGCTCGCGCTGCCCGAGGGCCCGCGCGGCACGGGCTGGTCGGCGGGCGCCGGGCGCGAGGGCGTGCACTCGGAGCCGTTCGGGCTGATGCTCGCGGAGATGCAGCATCTGCACCGCAGCCATCCGGGGGCGACATGGTGACGGACGCGGAGACCCCGGCGGGCGCGGGTGCCCTCGCGGGCAGCCCGCTGGAGGAGCGGCTGCGGGAGCTGGCCGGCAGCGTCCCGGACCCGGAGCTGCCGATGCTGACGCTGGCGGAGCTGGGTGTGGTGCGCGGGGTGCGCAGGACCGGGGCGGCGGCGGTGGAGGTCGAGCTGACGCCGACGTACACGGGATGCCCGGCGGTGGAGACGATGGCGGAGGACATCGAGCGGGTGCTGCGCGAGCGCGGCGGGGTGGCGGAGGTGCGCGTACGGCGCGTGCTGGCGCCGGCGTGGACGACGGACGACATCACGGCGGAGGGCCGCCGCAAGCTTGCGGAGGCGGGCATCGCCCCACCCCGCACGACCCGCCCCCCGGGCCCGGTCCCGGTCGCCCTGGGCCCGCGCCGCGACCGGACGAGCGGGCCGGGCGCCGCCGCGGGCGCCTCGGGCGGTGACGCAGCCGTCGCCTGTCCGCGCTGCGGGTCCGGCGACACCGAGCTGCTCTCGCCCTTCTCCTCCACGGCCTGCAAGGCCCTCCGCCGCTGCACCGCCTGCCTGGAGCCCTTCGACCACTTCAAGGAGCTCACGTGACCTCCGCCGCCGCACCCCGGGGGCACGCCGTCTTCCACGACCTCAAGGTCGCCGACATCCGCCGCCTCACCGACGACGCGGTCGCCGTCACCTTCGCCGTGCCGCCCGAGCTGCGCACCGCCTACGGTTTCCG
This sequence comes from Streptomyces sp. MAR4 CNX-425, assembly GCF_048656465.1. Classification (NCBI taxonomy): domain Bacteria; kingdom Bacillati; phylum Actinomycetota; class Actinomycetes; order Kitasatosporales; family Streptomycetaceae; genus Streptomyces; species Streptomyces sp. MAR4 CNX-425. Next base: position 49,047 of record NZ_JBMDLF010000005.1, read on the forward strand.
CGCCGGACAGCACGTCGCCCTGCGCATCCCCACCGGCACCGACGGCGGCGCCAGCGACCGCCGGACGTACTCGATCTGCTCCCCCGAGGACGCCGCGCCCGCCGAGCTGACCGTCGGTGTCCGCGAGGTCGCCGGCGGGGCCTGCTCGCCGTACGTGAACCAGCGGCTGGCGCCGGGGGAGACCCTGCCCGTGCTCACCCCCGCCGGCCGGTTCGGGCTGCGCGGCGCCGCCGTCCCCGGCGGGCGCTACGGGGCTGTGGTCGGCGGCAGCGGCATCACGCCCGTGCTCTCGCTCGCCGCGACGCTCCTGGGGCGCGATCCCGCCGCCCGCTTCTGCCTCGTCCGCAGCGACCGGACCGCCGACTCCGCGATGTTCCTGGAGGAGGTCGCCGACCTCAAGGACCGCTATCCCGACCGGCTCCAGGTCGTGCAGTCGCTCAGCCGCGAGGAGCAGCAGGCGGGGCTGCCCGCCGGGCGGCTGGACGCGGAGCGGCTGGCGGAGCTGCTGCCCGCGCTGCTGCCGGTGGCGGAGGTCGAGGGGTGGTTCCTGTGCGGGCCGCTGGGGCTCATCCAGCAGGCGGAGCGCGGGCTGCGGGCCCTGGGCGTGCCCCGCGGCCGGATCCACGAGGAGGTCTTCCACGTCGACGACGCCCCGGTGGCCGCGCCCCCGCCCGCCGGGGCCGCCGCGCCCGAGCACAGCACGCTCACCGCCACCCTCGCCGGCCGCTCCGGCAGCTGGCCGCTGCGCCCCGGCGAGAAGCTGCTCGACGCGGTGCTGCGGGCCCGGCCGGACGCCCCGTACGCGTGCAGGGGCGGCGTCTGCGGTACGTGCCGCGCGTTCCTGGTCCGCGGCGAGGTCCGGATGGACCGCAGCTACGCGCTGGAGCCGGACGAGCTGGCCGCCGGCTACGTGCTGGCCTGCCAGTCGCACCCGGTGACGGAGCAGGTGGAGCTGGACTTCGACAGGTGACCCGGCTGGGCCGGGCGGGCCGCCCGGGCCCGGCGGGCCGTCCGCGTCAGAGCACGTGGCCCGCGGCGCCCGTGTCGTCCACGACGGGCCGCCCGGCGGCGGCCCACGCCTCCATGCCCCCGTCGACGTTCACGGCGTCCAGCCCCTGCTGCGCGAGGTACATCACGACCTGCGCCGAGCGCCCGCCGGAGCGGCAGATCACGTTGATCCGGCCGTCCTGCGGCGCCGCCTCCGTCACCTCGCCGAAGCGGGCGGTGAACTGGCTCATCGGGATGTGCAGGGCGCCCTCGGCGTGGCCTGCCTGCCACTCGTCGTCCTCGCGGACGTCCAGCAGGAAGTCGGCCTCCGCCAGCTCGCCGACGCCGACCGTGGGTACGTGACCAAAGCTCATGTCCCCGACGCTACCGGACCGCCGCCCGGCCCGGTGCCCGCTCAGCCGCGGGCCAGCTCCGCCAGCTGAGCTTCCTTCTCCTCGACCCGCGCCAGCAGCTCCTCGGCGATCTCCTCCAGCAGCCGGTCCGGGTCCTCGGGCGCCAGCTTGAGCATCTGGCCGATCGCGCCCTCCTCCAGCTGCTTCGCCACCGACACCAGCAGTTCCTTGCGCTGCGCCAGCCACTCCAGCCGCTCGTACAGCTCCTCGTTGCGGGTGCGCCGGGGCTCCTCGGGCGCGGGCCCGGCCTCCCACTCCGCCTTGAGGGCGGTCAGCTCCGCCACGTCCCCCTTGGCGTACGCGGTGTTCACGCGCGCTATGAACGCGCCGCGGCGGTCGGCCTCGTGCTCGTCCTGCGCGAGGTCGGGGTGGGCCATGCGGGCCAGCTCGCGGTAGAGCCGGCGGGCCTCCTCGCTGGGCCGGACCCGCGGCGGCGGCGACACCGGCCGGCCGGTGAGCATGTCGGCCGCCTCCGGGGAGAGCCCGTCGGAGTCGAGCCAGCCGCCGAACAGCTCCTCGACGCCGGGCATCGCCATCACCAGCGCCCGCGCCTCGTCGGCCCGGCGCTTGTCCTCCGGGTCGCCGGTGCGCTCGGCCCGGGCCTCGGCGATGAGGGCGTCCAGCTCGTCGAGGCGGCTGTACATGGGGCCGAGGCGCTGGTGGTGCAGGCGGGAGAAGTTGTCGACCTCGATACGGAACGTCTCGACGGCCACCTCGAACTCGATGAGGGCCTGCTCGGCCGCCCGCACGGCCCGCTCCAGCCGCTCGGCGCCGGCCTCGGCCTCGGCGGCACCGCCCCCGGCGTGCTCGTGCGCGTGCTCGTCGTCGGGGGTGGTCTGCTCGGCGGGTTCCGCGGGTTCCGTCACCCCGCCAGCGTAGAGGGTGGGCCCGGCACCGGCCCGGTCCGTCCCGTAAAACAGCGGGACCCGCCGGCCCGAAGGCCCGCGGGTCCCGTCACACCTGCCGGTGACCGGCTCAGACGTTGACGCCGAAGTCCTGCGCGATGCCGCGCAGCCCCGAGGCGTACCCCTGGCCGACGGCGCGGAACTTCCACTCGGCCCCGTGGCGGTACAGCTCGCCGAAGACCATGGCGGTCTCGGTCGAGGCGTCCTCGCTGAGGTCGTAGCGCGCGATCTCGGCGTTGTCGGCCTGGTTGACGACGCGGATGAACGCGTTGCGCACCTGGCCGAAGCTCTGCTGGCGGCTCTCCGCCTCGTAGATCGACACCGGGAAGGTGATCTTGTCGATCTCGGCGGGCACGCCCGCGAGGTTGACCTTGACCTGCTCGTCGTCGCCCTCACCCTCACCGGTGAGGTTGTCGCCGGTGTGCTCGACGGAGCCGTCGGGGCTCTTCAGGTTGTTGAAGAAGATGAAGTGCTGGTCCGAGGACACCTTCCCGTCCGCGCCGAGCAGCAGTGCGCTCGCGTCGAGATCGAAGTCCGCACCGGTGGTGGAGCGCACGTCCCAGCCGAGGCCGACGACGACGGCGGTGAGCCCCGGCGCCTCCTTCGTCAGCGAGACGTTTCCACCCTTAGCGAGGCTGACACCCATGACTTACCCTGCCCCAATCCGGCGCGGGCCGCGCCGCTTGACAAACATTGCTGGGCCCGGCTGACCGCGGCACCCACCGGGTGCAACGAGCACCCCGGGACCTCGGTTCCCGCCAGCTTACGGCGACGAATCGGACCTCGTGCCCTTGGGTCTACCACCTTCGCCGATCAGGCCGGAACCCCCCGGGCGGGGCGTTACGCCGTCCGGGCGTTTCACGTGAAACATCCGGCCCCGTCCCCGAGCCCGCCCCGCCCCCGTCCGGACCGCTCAGCCACCTCCCTGACCTGCGCTTTCCGCCGTACGGCCCGTACGCCCCCGCGTCGCGCCCCCGCTACGCGCCGCCCGCGACGACCCGGGCGAGAAGTGACTCGACCTCGGCAAGCCGCGCGCCGCCGCGGCCGGAGGCGGCGACGAACCCGTCCGGGCGCAGGAGCAGCCAGCCCGCCTTCCGGCGGGCGACGTGGGCGTGGGTGACGACGTCCGGGTGGCGGGCGGCCAGGGACTCGGCGGCCGACCGCAGGGGAGAGGTGCCCGCGGGCCCCAGGGTGAGCAACCGGAAGCCGTCCGCCCCGGAGTCCGGGCCGCCGTCCAGGCCCGGGTCCGCCGCCGGGACCCAGGCCGGTGTGCGGCTGCCCGGGGCGGGCAGCCCGCGGGGCGGCTTGGGCGTGGGGGCGCCGAAGAGCACGTCGGGGTAGCGGGTCAGGTGCCCCGCCAGCATGGGCGCGTACCAGCGGCGCAGCGTGCCGGTGGCCTGCATCAGGGCCCAGACCCCGTTCCGTACCCGGGAGGCGAAGGGCCCCGCGGCGGCCTGCCGGATCATGCGGCCCGTGGTCGCCACGACCTGCTCGGCGACGGCCCGCCGCTCGGTGGTGTAGCTGTCGAGCACCGCCGGGGACAGGGTGCCGTGGATCACGCCGGCCAGCTTCCAGGCCAGATTGCGGCCGTCCTGGATGCCGAGGTTGAGACCCTGCCCGCCGACGACGGAGTGGACGTGGGCGGCGTCGCCGGCGAGGAAGGCGCGCCCGGAGCGCAGCGTCTTCGCGATGCGCTCCTGGCTGGTGAAGGAGTCGATGGAGGTGGCGGAGACGTAGCGCAGGCCGGCGGGGGCGCGTTCGTCGAGCATCCGCTGCACCGCCTCCCGCGTCATCGGCATGTCGGGCGGCACCGGGCCGGAGATCCGGACCAGGCCCCCGGGCAGCGGCGACAGCAGGACGGCGCCCTTGTGGCCGAGGAAGTACTGCACCGCGTCCCGGCCGAAGTCGCCGGTCACCTCACCCTCCGCCAGCACGAACGTCATCGGCACGCTGCCGCCCTCGAACGGGACACCGAGCTGCTGCCGCACCGTGCTGCCGACGCCGTCGGCGCCGATCAGCCAGGGGGCGGTGACGGTGCCGGTGCCGTCCGGGCCCTCGGTGGCGAGGGTGACCCCGTCGTCCGCGGTCTCGACGCCGGTGACGCGGACCCCGTACTCGACCCGGCCGCCGAGCTTCTCCAGCACGCCCAGCAGCAGCCGGGTGGTCTCCTGCTGCGGCAGCACCAGCGGCTCGTTCGCCTCGCCGAGCGCGACGCGGAGCGTCTTGCCGTCGGGCATGTGGTACGCGAGGGCGGCGGGCCGCACGCCGCGCGCCAGCGCGTCGTCGAGCATGCCGAGCCCGCGCAGCACGTCGAGCGTCGGCGGCCACAGCAGGACGGCGCGGGAGCCGGTGTGCGGCTCGGCGTCGGCCTCCAGCAGCCGGACGGGGACGCCGAGCCGCAGCAGCTCGCAGGCGATCACCAGGCCGCAGGGGCCGGCGCCGACCACGACGACGGGGTCTTCCGTGGGGCGGTCCTGGTCGTTACTCATCGTTCGCTCTCCAGACGTTGCTCAGCCACGCGCTCACGGCAGTGGCCGTCGTCGAGGCGTGGTCCTCGATCAGAGTGAAGTGATCGCCCGGTACGACGACCTCGGTGTGCGGCAGCGGCCACGGCACGGGCCGGGCGGGGATCGGCCGCTCCGCCGCAGCCAGCAGGGTGGGGACGGCGGTAGGGGCCGGGTGCAGGGTGTGGAGCAGTTCCAGGTAGCGGGCCATGGCGGTGAGCCGGGTGTCGTCGATGACGTCCGCCCGGGCGGCGAGGCCGTCGAGGAGCTCCGGGTGTTCCGCCGGGCGGTACGCCGTCAGCGGGCGGCTGTCGAGCAGCACCACGGCGGCGGCGCCCAGCCGTTCGGCGAGCGCGTGGCAGAGCAGCCCGCCGGAGGAGTACCCGACGAGGGCGAACGGCTCGCCGTCCGCCGCGCGGCGGACCGCGGCGGCGAGGGTGTCGAGCAGCGCGGGGAGGGTCGCGGGGAGCGGTTCGTCGGCGCGGAAGCCGGGGAGGGGCAGCGCGGCCACCCGGTACGCGGCGTCGCCGTCGCCGGTGCGGTCGCCGGTGTCGGTGTCGGTGTCGGTGTCGCGGAGCGCGGCGGCGAGCCGGGCGAACTGGTGGGGCCCGGACGCCGCCAGCGCGCTGGGCAGCGCGATCAGCAGCGGTCCGGCGGAGTCGACAACGGCGTCGGCGGTGAGGTCGACGGCCGCGGTGAGCGCGCCCGGGTCGTCCGGGCCGGTGAAGACCGTACGGAACGAGGCCGCCCGGCCCAGCAGGTCGGCGAACTCCCGCGTCCGCCCCTGCGCCAGCGCGCTCCGGAACATCGCGGGCAGGAGGCCGCCGCCCGAGTCGTGCGCACCGGAGGAGGCGGGGGACAGGTCGGCGTACAACTGGTCGGTGAGCGCGGCCAGGTCGGGGTTCCGGGTGAGCACGGCCGCGGGGAGCCGGGCCCCGGTGGCGCTGTTGAGGCGGTTGCGGAGCTCGACGGTGGTGAGCGAGTCGAAGCCCAGCTCCAGCAGCCCCCGGTCGGGCAGCGCCGCGGGGTCGGCGTGCCCGAGCACGGCGGCGGCCTCGGCCCTGACCAGGTCGGCCAGCAGCGCGCGCAGCTCGTCGCCGGTGGCGTCCGCGAGCCGCTGCCGCGGCTCGGGCCGGGCGGTGTCACCGGTCCGGCCTTCGGGACGTACGGGCAGGTCGGAGACCAGCTCGGCGAGCAGCGCGCCGGACCGGGCCGTGCCGTACGAGGCCGCGAACCGCTCCCGGTCGAGGTCCGCCACCACCGCGCCCCCCTCGTCCTCGGCCACCGCCCACCGCACCCCGTGCAGCATCTCCGCCGGCCCCAGCAGCCCGAGCCCGGCGCGGGCGAACCGCGCCTCCCCCGCCCCGGCGCTCCCGCTCCACGGCCCCCAGGCGACCGACGTGACCGGCGGCCCGAGGGCCGACCGCACCCCCTCGCCCAGCGCCTCCATATGCGCGCACCCGGCCGCGTACGCCCCCTGGCCGACGCCCCCGAACGTCGCGGCGACGGACGAGAAGCACACCAGCGCCTCCAGCGGCCGCCCCGCCAGCTGCGCCAGCAGCGCGCCGGCGCCCTCGGACGCCGCGAGTCCGGCCGCCAGCCGGGCGGGCGTGAGCCGGTCGACCGGCACGTCTCCGGGCGCGGCGCCGGTGTGCACGACGGCGGTGAGCGGCCGGTCGGCCGGCAGGTCCGCCAGCGCCTCGTCGAGGTCCGGGGCGGGGTCGAGGGCCGTGGCCGGGATACCGGCGGCGGTCAGCTCCGCCGCCTCCGCGTCCGTACGCGCCCGGGTGCCGCCGGCGAGCAGCACGTGCGCGGCACCCCCCTCCGCGAGCAGGCGCGCCGCCGCGCCGCGCGGGCTGTCGTCGGCGCCGGCGACGAGTACGGTGCCGCGCGGCCGCCAGGCGGGGGCGGGGGTGGCGCGGTCTGCGGAACGGCCGGGGCGGGCGGAGCGGCCGGAGCGGGCGGGGACGAGGCGGCGCACGAAGGTCCCTGCGGGGCGCACGGCAAGTTCGTCCTCGCGGGGTTCGGCCGCGGGACGCTCGGGCCCGGCCGCGCGGGCGAGGGCCAGCGCCTCGGCCAGACCGGCCCAGGGTGCGGCCGCGGGCACGTCCTCGCCCGGCGGGTGCGCCGGCGGGAGATCCGCCCCCGGCGCTTCCTCCCCCGGCGCTTCCTCGCCCGGCAGGTCCACGAGGCCGCCCCACTGGGCCGGGTGCTCGTGGCCGACGGCCCGGCCCAGCCCCCAGACCGCGGCCTGGTCCGGCCGCGGGGCCCCGTCCTCCGGGCCCACGGCGACGGCTCCCCTGGTCACGACCCACAGCGGGGCGTCGAGCGCGGCGTCGGCCGCGCCCTGCGCCAGCGCGAGGGTGGCGGACATGCCGTGGGTGAGGAAGGGCTCGCCGGGCGGCCCCGACCCGTCGAGGGCGAGCAGCGAGAGCACACCGGCGCCGCCGGTCGGCGCGGCTTCGCGGAGCCGCGCGGCGAGCGAGGCGCGAGTGACGGTGGCGGTGTCGACGCGCAGCAGGCGGCAGCGCGCGCCGCGGGCGGTCAGGGCACGTACGAGGGCGTCGGCCGCGGGTGCGTCGGCGGCGGGCGCAGGCGCGTCAGCGTCGGCCGCGAGCACGTCAGCGTCGGGCGCGGGCGCGTCGGCGTCGGCTGCGGGGGCGTCTGCGTCGGGCGCGGGCGCGGAGGCGGCGGCCGTGGAGGCGGTGGCCACGGCGGTCACGGCCCGCGCGGCGGCCGCCTCGGGGCCGGGCTCGGCGGTGGCAGCAGCGGGGCCGTCAGCGGTTGCGGGCCCGGCCGTAGCGCCCGCGTCGACGGCTCCGGCGGCGACCGCACCAGCACCGGCACCGGGCCCGGCGTCAGGCGTGGCCTCCGGCTCGGGGGTTGGGCCGCCCGGGGCCACCACCAGCCAGTCGCCGTCGACACCTGGCCCGTCCCCCGCGCCCGCCGCCGCGCGCCACACCACTCGGTACCGCAGCCGCTCCTGCGCGGCGCTCTCCCGGCCCTGCGCCCGCCACTCCGCGAGCGCGGGCAGCACCGCGTCCAGGGCCGCCGGTTCCACGCCGACCGCCTTCGCCAGGGTCCGGGTGTCCTTCTCCGCTACGTAGTCCCAGAACCGGTCCTCCGGCCCCGTGTCCCCCGTCCCCTTCGTCGCCGGGGTCAGCCAGAACCGCTCCCGCCGGAACGGGTACGTCGGCAGCTCCCGCCGCCGCGCGCCGGTGCCCGCGAACAGCGCCGGCCACGCGACCGGCAGCCCCGCCGCGTACGCCTCCCCCAGCGCCGTGAGGAACCGGTCCGCGCCGCCGTCGTCGCGCCGCAGCGAGCCCAGCACGGCCGCGTCCGGTCCCGCGCCCTCCGCGTCGAGGACGTCCTGCACCGCGCCCGTGAGCACCGGATGGGCGCCCACCTCGATGTACGCCCGGTGCCCCGCCGCCGCCAGGGCGGCGACCGCCGCCCCGAAGCGGACGGTGCTCCGCGCGTTGCGGTACCAGTACGCGGCGTCCAGCTCGGCGGTGTCGTACGGCTCCCCGGTGACCGTCGAGACGAACCGCACCCGCCCCCGCCGCGGACGGATGTCCCGCCACCCCGCCAGGAGTTCGGCGCGCAGCGGTTCGATCTGCGGGGAGTGCGCGGCGAAGTCCACCCGTACCCGCCGGGCGTCGATCTCCTCGGCGCCCAGGGCCGCCAGCAGCTCGTCCAGCGCGTCGGTCTCCCCGGAGACCACGACCCCGCCCGGCCCGTTGACCGCCGCGACCGTCAGCCGGTCCGCCCAGGGCGCGAGCCGTGCGGCCGCGGCGTCCTCGGGCAGCGGTACGACGGCCATGCCGCCCCGCCCCGCGAGCCGGTGCAGTACGGCGCCGCGGTGGGCGATCACGGCGGCGCCGTCGTCGAGGGACAGCCCGCCCGCGACGACGGCCGCGGCGACCTCGCCCTGCGAGTGGCCCACGACGGCCGCGGGGCGTACGCCGCACGCCCGCCACAGCTCGGCGAGCGCCACGGCGACGGCCCACTGCGCCGGCTGGACGACGTCGGCGCGCTCCAGGGCGGGGCCCTCGGCGTGCCGGAGTACGTCGCGGAGCGACCAGTCGACGTGGGGCGCGAGTGCCTTCTCGCAGGCGTCGATGTGCGCGGCGAAGACCGGGGAGGCGTCGAGGAGTTCGCGGCCCATGCCGGCCCAGTGGGATCCGCCGCCGCCGAAGAGGAACACCGGGCCCGGGCCGGCGGCGTCCTGCCGCGCCTCGCCCCGTACGACGCCCGCCGCGGGCCGGCCCTCGGCCAGGGCCCGCAGGCCGGGCGCGAAGCCGTCCGCGTCGGCGGCGGTCAGCACGGCCCGGTGCGGGAACGCCCGGCGCCCGGCGGCCAGCGTGAAGCCGGTGTCCAGCGGCGGGGTTTCGGCGCCGGCGGGCCGGGCGGACAGCTGGGCGTGCAGGCGGGCGGCCTGGGCGCGCAGGTCGTCCTCGGTACGGGCCGACAGCGGCCACGGCACCGCGGGTCCGGCAGCGGCGCCGATCACGAGCGGGGCCGTACCTCCGGCGCCACCGTCCTCCGCTGCCGCCGGCTCGTCCGCCGTCTCGTCCGCCGGCGCCTCCTCCACGATCAGGTGCGCGTTGGTCCCGCTCACCCCGAACGCCGACACCCCCGCCCGGCGCGGCCCGTCCCCCGCCGGCCACTCCCGCCGCTCCGTCAGCAGCCGCACGTCTCCCGCCGCCCAGTCGACGTGCGGCGTCGGCTCGTCCACGTGCAGCGTCGCGGGCAGCTGCCCGTACCGCATCGACTGGACCATCTTCATGATCCCCGCGACCCCGGCCGCGGCCGCCGTGTGCCCGAAGTTCGACTTCAGCGAGCCCAGCCACAGCGGCCGCTCCGCCGCCCGCCCCCGGCCGTACGTGGCGAGGAGCGCCTGCGCCTCGATCGGGTCGCCGAGCCTGGTGCCCGTGCCGTGCGCCTCGACCGCGTCCACGTCCCCGGGCGCCAGCCCGGCGGCGGCGAGGGCGGCGCGGATGACGCGCTGCTGCGAGGGGCCGTTGGGGGCGGACAGGCCGTTGCTGGCGCCGTCCTGGTTGACGGCCGAGCCGCGGATCACGGCCAGCACCGGATGGCCGTGGCGCCGCGCGTCGGACAGCCGCTCCAGCAGCAGCATCCCCACGCCCTCGCCCCACGCGGTGCCGTCCGCCGCCGCCGCGAACGACTTGCAGCGCCCGTCCGGCGCCAGCCCCCGCTGCCGGCTGAACTCCACGAACCCGGCCGGCGTCGCCAGCACCGTCACCCCGCCCGCGAGCGCCAGCTCGCACTCCCCCGCGCGCAGCGACCCCACGGCGAGGTGCGTGCTCACCAGCGACGACGAACACGCGGTGTCCACCGTCAGCGCCGGGCCCTCCAGGCCCAGCGTGTACGACAGCCGCCCGGACAGCACGCTCGCCGCGTTGCCCGTCATCACGTAGCCCTCGACGCGGTCGGCGGTCGTCGTCGTGAGCATCCCGTAGTCCTGGCCGCTGGTGCCGACGAAGACGCCGGTGCGGCTGCCCGCGAGGGCCGAGACGTCGATCCCCGCGCGCTCGACGGCCTCCCACGCCGTCTCCAGCGTCAACCGCTGCTGCGGGTCCATGGCGAGGGCCTCGCGCGGCGAGATGCCGAAGAAGTCCGCGTCGAAGTCGCCCGCGTCGTACAGGAAGCCGCCGTGCCGGACGTAGCTGGTGCCCGGGTGGTCGGGGTCGGGGTGGTACAGCCCGTCCAGGTCCCAGCCACGGTCGGCGGGGAACCCGCCGACCGCGTCCCGCTCCGCGGCCAGCAGCTCCCACAGCCCCTCGGGGGTGTCGGCGCCGCCGGGGAAGCGGCAGGCCATGCCGACGACGGCGACGGGCTCGCGGTCCCGCCCGCCGTCCCCGCCGTGCCCCTCGCGCCGCTCACGCCGCTCGGCCTCGTCGAGCCGGCGCAGCGCCTCGTGCAGGTCGACGGTCACGCGCTCCAGGTACTCCCGGAGGCGCTTCTCCTGGCCGGTGGTCTGGCCCGTGGTCGCCATGGCGGTCCTCATTGGTGGCCGCGGCCGGGCCCGAAGGCGCCCAGCCGCTCGTCGATGAACGCGAACAACTCGTCGTCGGTGAACCCGGCCACGGCCTCCGCGACCTCCGGGCGCGAACCGTAGGCCGGCACGTACGCGCCCTCCGGCGCCTCGCCGCCCGCCCCGCCCGGCAGCTCGCCGGACAGGAACTCCGCGACGGCGGCCGGCGTCGGGTGGTCGAAGACGAGGGTCGACGGCAGCCGCAGCCCGGCCGTCTCACCGAGCCGGTTGCGCAGGGAGACGGCGGCGAGCGAGTCGAAGCCGAGGTCCTGGAAGGGCCGGTACGGGTCCACCGCCTCCGCGCCGGGATGGCCCAGCACCTCGGCCGTGGCCGTACGCACCAGGGCGAGCACCTCCGCCGCGCGTTCCTCCGGGACCAGCGCCGCCAGGCGGGCCGCGAGGGCGGAGCCGCCGGTGTCGTCGGTGCCGCCGGCCGCGTCGGCGGCGTCGTCGCCGAGTCCCAGCGCGGCAAGGAGGGGGTTGGGGCGTACGGACGCGAAGACCGGCGCGAGGCGCGCCCAGTCGACGTCCGCGACGGCGACGCCCGTCTCGTCGTGGTCCAGCACCTCCTGGAGCGCCGCGAGCGCTGATCCGGTCGGCAGCCCGCCCAGCCCGCGCCGCGCCAACTGCTCCTGCCGGTCGGCATCGACGGCGCCGTCCGGCGCGCCCACCGACACCTCCGCCCACGGCCCCCAGGCGACCGACGTGCCCGCCAGCCCGGCCGCGCGCCGGGCGTGCGCGAGCGCGTCGAGGTACGCGACACCCGCGGCGTGCGCACCCTGCCCCGCGCTCCCCCAGACGCCGGCGACGGAGGAGAAGAGGACGAACGCGTCCGGGGCCAGGCCGAGTTCGACGGTCAGCTCGTGGAGCAGCCGGGCGCCCCCGGCCCGTACGGACACGGAGTCGGCGAGATCGTCAGGGGTCAGGTCGGCGAGCGGGGACCAGGTGTCGGCCTCGGCGGTGTGGATGACGGTGGTGAGGGGCCCGCCGGTCGGGAGGGAGGTCAGGAGGGCGCGTACGGCGTCGCGGTCGCGGAGGTCGGTGTCGGAGACGGTGACGGCGCCCGCGCCGAGTCCGGTCAGCTCGGCGGTGAGCCGCTCGGTGTCGTCCGGCCCGGCGCCGTGCGGGTGGCGGGTGAGGAGGAGGTGGTCGGCACCGGCGCGGGCGAGGTGGCGGGCGACGAGCAGGCCCATGCCCGTCGTGCCGCCGGTGACCAGCGACGTGCCGCGGAAGTGGTACGTCGCGGGCGGCGGGCCGGCGTGCGGGGCACGGGTGAGGCGGGGGACGTACGCGGCGTCGCCGCGGACGGCGAGCTGGGTCTCGTGGGTGCGGTCGTGGGTGGCGAGGTGGTGGACGAGGCGGGCGTAGTGCTCCGGGCCCGGGTCGGCGGGCAGGTCGACGAGCCCGCCGAAGCGCTCGGGGTGTTCGAGCGCGGCGACCCGGCCGAGGCCCCAGGTACCGGCCTGGTCGGGGTCGGGCGGCGGGTCGTCGGGGGCGGCGTGGACGGCGTGGGTGGTGAGGGTCCACAGCGGCACGGGGGCGGGGTGCGGGCGGTGGAGGAGGCGGAGGGTGGCGGCGGGGGCGGGGTCGAGGTTGAGGACGCCGGTGAGGGCAGGGCGGTCGGGGTCGGGGTCGGCGTCGGGGTCGGGGTCGGTGGTGACGGTCGCGCCGGCGCCTTCGAGGGCGGCGACCAGGCCGGGAGGCGGCGGCGCGGCGGCGGGGGTGTGGAGGAGCCACGTGCCGGTGAGGGCGGGCGGATCGGTGGGCGGGGGGAGCGCGTGGGGCTGCCAGGTGAGGGTGTAGCGCCAGGAGTCGAGGGTGGCGCGGGTGGCGGGCACGTCGGGCGGGGTGAGCCAGTGGTGGTGGTGCTGGAAGGGGTAGGTGGGGAGGTCGGTGAGGTCGGGCCGTGGGGAGGAGGTCGGGCCAGGTGGGGGTGGTGGCGTGGTGGGTGTGGAGGGTGGCGAGGGCGGTGAGGAGGGTGTGGCGCTGGTCGCGGGTACGGCGCTGGAGAGGAACCGTCAAGGCGGGGGTCTCGGTGTCGCCCAGGCATTCGGTGGCCAGGGTGGTGAGCGCGGCGTCCGGCCCGGCCTCCACGTATGTGGTGACGCCGGCGGTGCGGAGGGTCTCGACGGCGGCGGCGAAACGGACCGGTTCACGGACCTGGCGGACCCAGTACTCCGGATCCGTCAGCCGGTCGGTGTCGGTGGTGAGGGGGATACGGGGCGGGTGGAAGGTCAGGGTCCGTACGACCTCGCGAAACGGATCCAGCATCCCGTCCATGTGCGGCGAGTGGAACGCATGACTGACATGCAGCTCACGCGACCGGAACTCCTCCGCGACCACCCGCGCCGCCTCCGCGTCACCCGAGATCACGGTGGTGGTCGGGCTGTTGACAGCGGCGATCGTCACGCCCTCGGTCAGAAGCGGCGTGACCTCTTCCTCGGAGGCCCGTAGGGAGACCATGACGCCGGTGTCCGGCATCTCCTGCATGAGCCTGGCCCGGGTGGTGACCAGCAGCGCGGCATCCGCGAGATCAAGAACACCCGCGCAATGCGCCGCCGCTATCTCCCCCACCGAATGCCCCGCCAGCCAATCCGGCGTGACACCCCACCCCTCCAACAAACGGAACAGAGCCACTTCGAGAGCGAACAGCGCAGGCTGCGCATAGCGCGTTTGCCCCAGCGCCTCGCCTCCCACGACCTCGCGCAACGGGCGATCGAGATGCGGGTCCAAGGCCGCGACGACCTCGTCCCACGCCTCGGCAAAGGCCGGGAAGGCTTCGTACAACTCCCGGCCCATCCCCGGAAACTGACTCCCCTGCCCCGTGAACAGGTACGCCACCTTCCCCGCCACCGGCACGGCCTCCGGGCCCACGACCAGGTTCGGGTGCGCGCCGCCCCCGGCCAGCGCCGCCAACGCCGCCGGATCGGAATCGAGCACCACCGCACGGTGTTGGTGGTCGGCCCGTGCCGTCGCCAGCGTGTACGCGACGTCGGCCGAGTGGAGTTCGGGCTGCGCCTCCAGGTGGCGTACGAGGCCCGCGGCCTGGGCCGTCAGCGCGGCCGGCGACCGGCCGGACAGCGGCCACAGCAGTGCCGAGGGACGCGACGGGGCCCGGTCGTCCGGGGCCTCCGCGGCGTGTTCCAGGATCACGTGCGCGTTCGTGCCGCTGATCCCGAACGACGAGATCGCTGCCCGCCGCGGCCTGTCCACCTCCGGCCACGGCCGCCGTTCGGTCAGCAGCCGGACCGCGCCCGACTCCCAGTCCACGTGCGGGGTCGGCTCGTCCACGTGCAGCGTCGCGGGAAGCTCCCCGTGCCGCATCGCCTCGACCATCTTGATGATCCCCGCGACCCCGGCCGCCGCCTGCGCGTGCCCGATGTTCGACTTGACGGACCCCAGCCACAACGGCCGATCCTCCGAGCGGTCGCGCCCATACGTGGACAGCAGCGCCTCCGCCTCGATCGGGTCGCCCAGCTCCGTCCCCGTACCGTGTGCCTCCACCGCGTCCACGTCCCCCGGCGTGAGGCGGGCGCTGTCCAGAGCGGCGCGGATGACGCGCTGCTGGGACGGCCCGTTCGGCGCCGTGAGCCCGTTGCTCGCCCCGTCCTGGTTCACCGCCGTGCCCCGCACGACCGCCAGCACCCGATGACCGTGCCGCCGGGCCGCCGACAGCCGCTCGACCACCAGCACCCCGACACCCTCGGCCCACCCCGTACCGTCCGCCCCCGCCGCGAACGACTTGCACCGGCCATCCGCCGCCAGCCCACGCTGGCGGCTGAACTCCACGAACGTCCCCGGACTCGCCATCACCGTCACGCCACCCGCCAGCGCCATCTCACACTCGCCCGAACGCAACGACTGCGCCGCCAAGTGCAACGCCACCAGCGACGACGAACACGCCGTGTCCACCGTCACCGCCGGCCCCTCCAGCCCGAACGCGTACGACACCCGCCCCGACGCCACGCTGCCGGTGTTGCCCGTGCCCACGTAGCCCGCGACCTCGTCCGGCAGCTCCGGGAGCCAGGCCGCGTAGTCGTGGTACATCAGGCCCGTGAACACACCGGTCGCTCTGCCCCGCACCGCCCCCGGGTCGATGCCCGCGCGCTCGAACGCCTCCCAGCTCGTCTCCAGCAGCAACCGCTGCTGCGGGTCCATGGCGAGGGCCTCGCGCGGCGAGATGCCGAAGAAGTCGGCGTCGAAGGCGCCGGCGTCGTGCAGGAAGCCGCCGTGTCGCGCGTAGCTGGTGCCGGGGTGGTCGGGGTCGGGGTGGAAGAGGGTGTGGAGGCCCCAGCCGCGATTGGTGGGGAAGCCGCTGATCGCGTCCCGGCCCGTGGCGACGAGCTGCCACAGCTCCTCGGGCGAGGTGACGCCGCCGGGGTAGCGGCAGGCCATGCCGACGATGGCGACGGGGTCGTCCTCGACGTCCGCGGTGGGCGGTGGTGCGGCGGGCGCGGACTCGGACTCGGCGCGGTCGCCGAGGAGTCGGGTGCCGAGGTGGTCGGCGAGGGCGCGGGGGTCGGGGTAGTCGAAGATCAGGGTGGGGGGAAGGCGCAGGCCGGCCGTGTCGGCGAGGCGGTTGCGCAGCTGCACGGCGGTGAGCGAGTCGAAGCCGAGGTCCTTGAAGCCGCGGGTGGGCTCGACCGGGGTGTGGCGCGGGTGGCCGAGCACGGCGGCCACCTCACGCGCGACGAGGTCGAGCAGGGCTTCTTCGCGTTCTTTCGGGCCGAGTCCGGCGAGCCGGTCGGCGAGTCGCCCGCCCGCCGCGTCGCCGGGGGCCCGGGAGGCGCGGCGCGGGGCGGCGGTGGCGGGGACGAGGGCGCGCAGCGGTGGGGGCAGCGTCGCGTCGGCGGCGCGGGCGCGCAGGGCGGGGGGATCGAACCGTACGGCGGCGAGGGCCGGCGCCGGGTCGCGGGTCGCGGCGTCGAAGAGGGCGAGGGCCTGCGGGGTCTCCAGCTGGAGCAGGCCGTTGCGGGCCATCCGCGCGAGGTCGTCGGCCGTCAGGTGGGCGGTGAGGCCGCTGGTCTCGGCCCACAGGCCCCAGGCGATCGAGCGGGTACGGGGCCGGTGGTGGGCCAGCGCGTCGAGGAACGCGTTGGCGGCGGCGTAGTTGGCCTGGCCCGGGGTGCCGAGGGCGGCGGTCGTGGAGGAGAAGAGGACGAACGACACGTCCGGGAGCCCGGCGGTGGCCCGGTGGAGGTTGAGGGCGGCGTCGACTTTGGGGGCGAGGACGGTGTGCAGGCGTTCCGCCGTGAGGTCGGTGATCAGCGCGTCGTCGAGGACGCCGGCGGTGTGGACGACAGCGCGGAGAGGGTGGGCGGGGTCGATGCCGTCGATCAGCGCGCGGGTGGCGTCGGGGTCGGTGAGGTCGCAGGCGGTGAGGGTGACGGTGGCGTCGACGGCCAGGGCGGTCAGGTCGTCGCGGAGGCGGGCGGCGTGGGGGGCGCGGTCACCCTGCCGGGAGACGAGGCGGAGGTGGCGTACGCGGTGGTGGGTGAGGAGGTGCCGGGCGATCAGGCCGGCGAGGGTGCCGGTGCCGGTGACGAGGACGGTGCCGTCGGGGTCGGCGGCCCAGTCGGCCGGCGGGCGGTCGGCGTCGGAGGCGGAGTCGGAGTCGGGCCCGGGTGCGGAGCCGGGGTCGGGGTCCGGGGCGGGGCGGTGGCGGGTCAGGCGGGGGGCGGTGAGTTGTCCGTCCCGCAGCGCCAGGTGCGGCTCGCCGGTCGCCAGTGCCGCGGCGACATGGCCCAGGTCCGAGGCGGAGTCCAGGTCCAGCAGTACGAACCGGCCCGGGTGCTCCGACGCCGCGACCCGTACGAGCGCCTGAACCGGCGCCCGTACCAGCTCCGGCACCGCGCCCCCGGCCGACACCAGCACGAGCCGGGCGTCGGCGAGACCGTCCTCCGCCGCCCAGGACCGGACGAGGGCCAGGGCGTCCGCGCAGGCCGCGTGCACGGTCGCCGCCGCCTCGGGGTCCCGGTCGCCGGCGGCGAGGGGCGTGAAGACCGCGTCGGGCGGTGCGGCCCGGCCCTCCGCCACGGCGGCGGAGAGCTCGTCGAGACCGGGGAAGACGGGCCCGTCGAAACCGGCCCACGGCGCGGTGCGCAGCGCCGCCCAGCGGCCCGGCTCCGCCCGCGGAGCGCCGGGCAGCGGGACCCACTCCGTACGGAACAGCATGTCGCCCACCCCGGCCGCCGCCCCGGCCGTCGACCCCGCCTCGGGGGCGACGGCGCGCAGCGTCAGCCGTGCCGCGGAGACGACCGGCTGTCCGGCGGGGTCGGCGGCGTGGAGGGCGACGGCGTCGGTTCCGGCGGGCGTGAGGCGTACGCGCAGGGTGGTGGCGCCGGTGGCGTGGAGACGTACGCCCGACCAGGCGAAGGGGAGGCGCACGGCCGCGTCGTCCGCGCCGGGCGGGGCGGCGAGGACGAGGGCGTGCAGGGCGGCGTCGAAGAGCGCCGGGTGGACGCCGAAGGCGTCGGCGTCGGCGAAGGCGTCGTCGGGGAGGGCGACTTCGGCGTACAGCTCGTCGCCGTCGGCCGCGCGCCAGAGGCGCCGGAGGCCGCGGAAGGTGGGCCCGTAGCGGTAGCCGCGCTCGGCCAGGGCTTGATACGAGCCGGTCAGCTCTACGGCGCGGGCGCCGGCCGGCGGCCAGACGGCGGGCGCGGTGCCGGGGTCGGGATCGGGTTCGGGGGTGCGGCCGAGGGTCCCCTCGGCGTGGCAGGTCCACGGCGCGGGGTGGGCTTCGGCGTCGGCGGCCGGGCGGGAGTGGACGCTGACGGGCCGGCGGTCGTCGCCGTCACCCGCGCCCACGGCGACCTGGATGTCGAGCGCGCCGGTCGCCGGGACGCGCAGGGGGACGGCGAGGGTCAGCTCGTCGACGTGGCCGCCGCCGAGCTGCTGCGCGGCGTGCAGCGCCAGCTCGACCAGCGCGGTGCCGGGGAGGAGGACGGTGCCGGACACGGCGTGGTCGGCGAGCCAGGGGTGGGTGGCGAGGGAGAGGCGGCCGGTGAGGACGAGGCCGTCGGCGGTGGCGTCGGCGAGTTCGACGACGGCGCCGAGGAGGGGGTGCGCGGTGGGGCCGAGGCCGGCGTGGGAGACGTCGGCGGGGGTGGCGGGCGAGGTGAGCCAGTGGTGGTGGTGCTGGAAGGGGTAGGTGGGGAGGTCGGTGAGGCGGGCCGCGGGGAGGAGTGTGGGCCAGTGGGGGGTGGCGGCGTGGTGGGTGTGGAGGGTGGCCAGAGCGGTGAGGAGGGTGTGGCGCTGGTCGCGGGTACGGCGCTGGAGGGGGACGGTCAGGTACGGGGTGTCGGTGTCGGCCAGGCACTCGGTGGCGAGGGTGGTGAGGGCGGCGTCCGGCCCGGTCTCCACGTAGGTGGTCACGCCTGCGGTGCGCAGCGCGGCGACGGCGTCGGAGAAGCGGACCGGTTCCCTGACCTGACGGACCCAGTACTCCGTGTCGGTGAGGCGTTCGGTGTCCGTCGTCAGCGGAATCCGCGGGGGGTGGAAGGTCAGCGTCCGTACGACCTCGCGGAACGGGTCCAGCATCCCGTCCATGTGCGGCGAGTGGAACGCATGACTGACATGCAGCTCACGCGAACGGAACCCCTCCGCGACAGCCCGCGCAGCCTCCGCATCCCCGGAAATGACCGTGGTGGTCGGACCGTTGAGGGCGGCGATCGTCACGCCTTCGGTCAGAAGCGGCGTGACCTCTTCCTCAGAAGCCCGTAGGGAGATCATGACGCCGGTGTCCGGCATCTCCTGCATGAGCCGCGCCCGGGTGGCGACCAGCAGCGCGGCATCCGCGAGATCAAGAACACCGGCGCAGTGCGCCGCCGCTATCTCACCGACCGAATGCCCCGCCAGCCAGTCCGGTGTGACACCCCACCCCTCCAGCAACCGGAACAGAGCGACTTCGAGAGCGAACAGCGCGGGCTGGGCGTAACGCGTTTGCCCCAGCGCTTCCCCTTCCACGACCTCGCGCAGCGGGCGATCGAGATGCGGGTCCAGGGCTGCCACGACCTCGTCCCACGCCTCGGCGAAGGCCGGGAAGGCTTCGTACAACTCCCGGCCCATCCCCGGGAACTGACTCCCCTGCCCCGTGAACAGAAACGCCGTGAGATCCCGCGCCGACGCGACGTGCCCCGGCCGCTCGGACTCGCCGTCCGCCACCTCCCGCAGCTGCCGCACCAGCGCGTCCCGGTCCTCGGCCATGACCACCGCGCGGTGGTCGAGCGTCGCCCGCGTCGTGGCCAGTGAGCGGGCCAGGGAGGCGAGGTCCGGTTCGTCCGGCCGCTTCTCGACGTGTTCCAGGAGCCGGGCCGCCTGGGCCCGTAGCGCGGCGTCGGACTTGCCCGACAGCGGGATCGGCAGCAGCGCCCCGCGCTCGGGCGACGGCACCGGGTCCGGCGCCGACGCGTCCGCCGGGGCCTGTTCCAGCACCACGTGGGCGTTCGTGCCGCTGATCCCGAACGACGACACCCCCGCCCTGCGCGCCCGGCCCGCCTCCGGCCACGCCCGCGCGTCCGTCAGCAGCGCGAGCGTGCCCGCCGACAGGTCGACGTGCGGCGACGGCTCGTCGACGTGCAGCGTCGCGGGAAGCTCCCCGTGCCGCATCGCCTCGACCATCTTGATGATCCCCGCGACCCCCGCCGCGGCCTGCGCGTGCCCGATGTTCGACTTGACGGACCCCAGCCACAGCGGCCGGTCCGCCGCCCGCCCCTGCCCGTACGTCTCCAGCAGCGCCTCGGCCTCGATCGGGTCGCCGAGCGGGGTGCCCGTGCCGTGCGCCTCGACGGCGTCGACGTCCCCCGGGCCCAGGCCCGCGTTCTCCAGTGCCGCCCGGATGACGCGCTGCTGGGACGGCCCGTTCGGCGCCGTCAGCCCGTTGCTCGCGCCGTCCTGGTTCACGGCCGTGCCCCGTACGACCGCCAGCACCGTCCGGCCGTTCCGCCGCGCGTCCGACAGCCGCTCCAGGGCCAGCACGCCGACGCCCTCGGCCCATCCCGTGCCGTCCGCCGCCGCCGAGAACGACTTGCACCGGCCGTCCGGCGCCAGCCCCCGCTGCCGGCTGAACTCCACGAAGACGCCCGGGCTCGTCATCACCGCCACGCCGCCCACCAGCGCCGTCTCGCACTCCCCGGCGCGCAGCGCGCTCACCGCCAGGTGCAGCGCGACGAGGGACGACGAGCACGCGGTGTCCACCGTCACCGAGGGGCCTTCGAGCCCGAAGACGTACGACACGCGCCCCGACTGCACGCTCGCCGCGATGCCCGTCAGCCGGTGTCCCGCGACCTCCGGCACGGTCTCGTGGAGCGCGGGGCCGTAGTCCTGCCGTACGCCGCCCACGAAGACGCCGGTCGCGCTGCCGCGCACCGACGCCGGGTCGATACCGGCCCGTTCGAACGCCTCCCAGCTGGTCTCCAGCAGCAGCCGCTGCTGCGGGTCCATCGCCAGCGCCTCCCGCGGCGAGATCCCGAACAGCTCGGCGTCGAAGTCCCCCGCCCCGTCGAGGAACCCGCCCTCGCGTACGTAGCAGGTGCCGGGCTTGTCGGGGTCGGGGTCGTGCAGGGCGTCGAGATCCCAGCCGCGGTCGGTGGGGAAGGCGGTGACGGCGTCGCGGCCGGCGGCGACGAGGTCCCACAGGTCCTCCGGCGAGCCGACGCCGCCGGGGAAGCGGCAGGCCATGCTGACGATGGCGATCGGCTCGCGCGCGGCCTCGACGAGGCGCTGGTTCTCGCGCTTGAGCTGCTTGCCTTCCCGCAGCGACTTCCGCAGGGCCTCGACGAGGTTCTCGGTGGACGGCGCGCCGCTCATCGCATATCACCCGGGTCGGAATCGGCATCGGAGTCGGAGTCGGAGTCGGAGTCGGAGTCGCTCAAGGCCATGTCGATCAGGCTTTGTGCGTCGAGGGAGTCAAGGTCGAGGTCGTCCGCGTCGTCGTCCGCCACGCCGCCCGTCCCGTTGGCCGTCTGGCCGTCCGTCTCGCCGGGCTGCGCGGTCGGCGCCAGCGCGAGCAGCGCGTCCAGCAGCCCGGCCTCGCGCAGCCGCGCGGGCGTCAGGCGCGCGAGCGCGTCGCGTACGGCGGCGTCGTCGGCCGGCGACGGCCCGCCGCCGCCCGGTTCCTCGGGGGTGGGTGTGAGCAGTGCCGCCACGTGCTCCGCCAGCGCCCGCGGCGTCGGCCGGTCGAACAGCAGCCCCGCGGGCAGCCGCAGCCCCGTCGCCCGCGCCAGCCGGTTGCGCAGCTCCACCGAGGTCAGCGAGTCGAACCCCAGCTCCGCGAACGCCTCGTCCGGCGCCAGCGCCCCGGCGTCGACGTACCCGAGGACCGCCGCCGACTCCGTACACACCAGGTCGAGCACCGCCGCCCGCCGCTCCGTCGCGGTCAGAGCGGCGTCGGCGAGCCGCCGCGCGAGTGCCCCGCCCCCGGTCGGCGCCCCGGCCCCGGCCCCTGCCCCGGGCCCCGCCCCGGCTCCGTCCCGTACGGGCCGACCGCCGCCCGGCGCCCCCGCGGGCACCAGCCCGCGCAGCAGCGCCGGCACCTCGCCGCCCGCCTCCCGCAGCGCCGCCGGGTTCAGCCGGACCGGCAGCACCACCGGCTCCGCCCCCCGCAGCGCGGCGTCGAACAGCCGCAGCCCCTCCGCCGCCGACAGCGCCCCCGACCCCGCGCGCGCCAGCCGCGCCCGGTCCGTCTCGCCCAGCCCGGCGTTCATCCCGCCCGGCTGGTCCCACAGCCCCCACGCCAGCGACACCGCCGGCAGCCCGCGCGCCCGCCGGTGCCGGGCGAGGGCGTCGAGGAAGGCGTTCGCCGCCGCGTAGTTGGCCTGCCCCGGCGCGCCCAGCGTGCCCGCCGCCGACGAGAAGAGCGCAAACAGCGCCAGGTCGGCGTCCCGCGTCAGCTCGTGCAGCGCCCACGCCGCGTCCGCCTTCGGCGCGAGTGCGGTACGCAGCCGCTCCGGCGTCATCGACGCCAGCACCCCGTCGTCCAGCACACCCGCCGCGTGGACGACGCCGGTCAGCGGGTGCGCCGCGGGCACGGCGGCGAGCAGCGCGGCCAGCGCCTCCCGGTCGGCCACGTCGCAGGCGGCGACGGTCACCGCGGCGCCCGACTCCTCCAGCTCCGCGACGAGTTCGGCCATGCCCGGCGCCGCCGCGCCGCGCCGCCCGGCGAGGAGCAGGTGGCGTATCCCGTACGCGCCGACGAGGTGGCGGGCGACCAGCCCGCCCAGCGCCCCGGTGGCGCCGGTGACCAGCACCGTGCCGTCCGGGTCCGGCGCCCGCGGCACGGTGAGCGCGACCTTCCCCCGGTGCCTCGCCTGGCTCAGATGGCGGAACGCCTCGTCCGCGGCGCGCACGTCCCAGACCGTCAGCGGCGGCAGCGTGAGGGCGCCGCGGTCGAACAGCGCCAGCACCTCGGCGAGCATCTCGGCGATGCGCTCCGGCCCGGCTTCCATCAGGTCGTACGCCGCGTAGTCCACGCCGTCGTACGCGGCCCGCACGGCTTCCGCGTCCCGGATGTCGGTCTTGCCCATCTCCAGGAACCGGCCGCCGGGCCGCAGCAGCCGGAGGGAGGCGTCGACGAAGTCGTGGGCGAGGGAGTTCAGTACGACGTCGACTCCGCCGCCCGCGGCGCTTCCGCCGCCCGCGGTGTCGCGGAAGGCGGCCTCGAAGTCGAGCGTGCGGGACGAGGCCACGTGGTCCGCCGGCAGCCCCAGCGCGCGCAGCGCGGCCTGCTTGCCGGGGCTCGCCGTGCCGTACACCTCGGCACCCAGATGCCGGGCGAGCTGCACGGCCGCCGTGCCGACGCCGCCCGCCGCCGCGTGCACCAGCACCGACTGGCCCGGCTTGAGGGCGGCGAGGTCCACCAGGCCGTAGTAGGCGGTGAGGTAGACGACGGGGACGGTGGCGGCCTGCCCGAAGGACCAGTCCGGGGGCATCGGCGCGAGCAGCCGCCGGTCGGCCGTCGCGAGGGGGCCGGCGGCGCCCCGCACCATCCCGAACACCCGGTCCCCGGGCGCCAGACCGACCACGTCGGGGGCGGTCTCGACGACGACCCCCGCGGCCTCGGCGCCGATGGTCACCTCGCCCGGGTACATGCCGAGGGCGCCCAGCACGTCGCGGAAGTTCAGCCCGGCGGCGCGGACGGAGAGCCGCACCTGCCCGGGCGCGAGGGGCGCGGCCGCCTCGGGGGCGGGGAGCAGCGCGAGGTGGTCGAGGGACCCGGGCTCGGTCACGTCGAGGCGCCAGGGCGCGGTGTCGTCGCGCGGTACGAGCGCGGGGGCGGCGGCGCGGGCGAGGCGCGGCGCGAGGGGCTCGCCGGCGCGGAGGGCGAGTTGCGGTTCACCGGCGTCCACGGCATTCGCGACGGCGGCCGGAAGGGCGCCGAGCGACTCGGCGGTGCCGTCGGTGTCGACGAGGAGCAGCCGCCCGGGGTGCTCCGCCGCCGCGGCACGCACGAGGCCCCAGACGGTCGCGGCGGCGAGGTCCGGGTCCTCGTCGGCGGCGACGGCGACGGCGCGCCGGGTGAGGACGACCAGGCGGGCGGCGGCGAACCGGTCGTCGGCCAGCCAGGCGTTGACCGCCGCCA
Organism: Streptomyces sp. MAR4 CNX-425; assembly: GCF_048656465.1. NCBI lineage: Bacteria > Bacillati > Actinomycetota > Actinomycetes > Kitasatosporales > Streptomycetaceae > Streptomyces > Streptomyces sp. MAR4 CNX-425. The sequence continues at coordinate 72,491 of NZ_JBMDLF010000005.1, forward strand.
GCACACGGGCCGCGACGGCGTGCGCGGCGGCGGGCACGGGGGTGGCGGCGGTGGCGTCGGTCGCTTCGGTGGCGACGGTGAGCACGAGCAGGTCCGGCGGCTCGGGCAGGGCGGCGGGGTCGGTGGCGGATACGGCACGGGTGCCGGCGGGCAGCGCGGCGAGGAGGTCGTCGAGGCCGGGCGTGGGCGTCGCGGGGTCGAGGACGGCCCAGGTGGGGGCGGCCGTCTCGCCGGTCTCGTCGGCGGGGGGTAGCGGTGCCCAGGTGAGCCGGTGAAGCGAGTCGGTCTCGGCGGCCGGCACGGCCAGCGGGCGGAGCAGCAAGGACCCCACGCTGACGACGGGTCGGCCGGTCGCCGGGTCGGTCGCGTCGAGCGCGACGGCGTGGGCGCCGGTGGGGACGATACGTACCCGAAGGCTGCCGGCGTGCGGGCCGTGGAGCCGGACGTCCGACCAGCTGAAGGGGAGATACCCGGTGTCGTCCTGCGCGTCGCCGGTGAGGGCGACGGCGTGGAGGGCGGCGTCGAAGAGCGCGGGGTGGAGCGCGAAGCGCTCGGCGCCGGGGGCGGCGCCCGCGGGGTCCGGGGTGTCGCCGCCGCCGGGGAGAAAAACCTCGCCGAGGATCTCGTCGCCGTGCCGCCAGGCGGCGCGCAGCCCCCGGAAGGCGGAACCGTAGCGCAGGCCGGCGGCGCCGAGCCGGTCGTACAGCTCGGTGAGCGGTACAGGCGTGGCGCCGGGCGGCGGCCACGCGGCGGGCGCCGGGGGCGCGGTCGTCCCGGTGGCACTGGCGGTCTCGGTCACGGTGCCGTGGGCGTGCCGGGTCCACGGCGCGGGAGGGCCGTCGTCACCCGCGGGGCGGGAGTGGACGGCGACCTCGGTGCCGTCGACGGTGACCTGCAACTCGACGGCGCCGGTGGCCGGGAGGGCAAGGGGGGCGGTGAGAACGAGTTCGTCCAGGGCGGCGCGGCCGGTGTGCCGGGCGGCGTGGAGGGCGAGTTCGAGGAACGCGGTACCGGGGAGGAGCACGGTCTGCCCGACGGCGTGGTCGGCCAGCCAGGGGTGCGTGCGGAGGGACAGGAGGCCGGAAAAGACCGTCGCCCCGTCGCGCTCGGCGAGCTCGACGGCGGGCCCGAGGAGCGGGTGGGTGCCGGCGGTGGCGGCGGGCGGGGGTGCGTCGAGCCAGAGGCGTTGGCGTTGGAAGGGGTAGGTGGGGAGGTCGGTGAGGTGGGCCGTGGGGAGGAGGGAGTGCCAGGTGGGGGTGGTGGCGTGGTGGGTGTGGAGGGTGGCGAGTGCGGTGAGGAGGGTGTGGCGCTGGTCGCGGGTACGGCGCTGGAGAGGAATGGCCAAGCTGGGGGTGTCGCCGAGGCATTCGGTGGCCAGGGTGGTGAGCGCGGCGTCCGGCCCGGCCTCCACGTACGTCGTCACCCCGGCGGTGCGGAGGGTCTCGACGGCGGCGGCGAAGCGGACCGGTTCGCGGACCTGGCGGACCCAGTACTCCGGATCCGTCAGCCGATCAGTGTCGGTGGTGAGGGGGATGCGCGGGGGGTGGAAGGTCAGGGTCCGTACGACCTCGCGGAACGGGTCCAGCATCCCGTCCATGTGCGGCGAGTGGAACGCATGACTGACATGCAGCTCACGCGCCCGGAACCCCTCCGCGACCACCCGCGCAGCCTCCGCATCACCCGAGATCACGGTGCTGGTCGGGCTGTTAACGGCGGCGATCGTCACGCCCTCGGTCAGAAGCGGCGTCACCTCTTCCTCCGTGGCGTCCAGCGACACCATCACGCCGGTGTCGGGCATCTCCTGCATGAGCCGCGCACGGGTGGTGACCAGCAGCGCGGCATCCGCGAGATCGAGCACACCCGCGCAGTGGGCAGCCGCTATCTCACCGACCGAGTGCCCCGTCAGCCAGTCCGGTGTGACGCCCCACCCTTCCAGCAGCCGGAACAGAGCCACTTCGAGAGCGAACAGCGCAGGCTGCGCATAGCGCGTTTGCCCCAGCGCCTCGCCTCCCACGACCTCGCGCAACGGGCGATCGAGATGCGGGTCCAGGGCCGCGACGACCTCGTCCCACGCCTGGGCGAAGGCGGGGAAGGCTTCGTACAACTCCCGGCCCATGCCCGGGAACTGACTCCCCTGGCCGGTGAACAGGTACGCCACCTTGCCCGCCACGGGCACGGTCTCCGGGCCGGTGACCAGGTTCGGGTGCGCACCGCCCTCGGCCAGCGCCGCCAACGCCGCCGGATCGGAATCAAGCACCACCGCACGGTGCCGATGCCCCGACCGGGACGCGGCCAGCGTGAACGCGACATCCGCCGGGTCCACCCCCGGGTGACGCTCCAGGTGCGCCGCCAGCCGCGCGCCCTGCGCGGCCAACGCGCCCGGTGACCTGCCCGACAGCGGCCACAGCACGGCCCCCGTACCCTCCACCGCCGCCTCGGTCGCCTCGGCGGGGGCCTCCGGGGCCTGTTCCACGATCACGTGCGCGTTCGTGCCGCTGATCCCGAACGACGACACCGCCGCCCTACGCGCCCGACCCGCCTCCGGCCACGGCCGCGCCTCCGTCAGCAGCCGCACCGCGCCCAAGTCCCAGTCCACATGCGGCGTCGGCTCGTCCACGTGCAGCGTCGCGGGAAGCTCCCCGTGCCGCATCGCCTCGACCATCTTGATGATCCCCGCGACACCCGCCGCCGCCTGCGCGTGCCCGATGTTGGATTTGACCGACCCCAGCCACAAGGGCCGGTCCTCCGACCGCCCCTGCCCGTACGTCGCCAGCAGCGCCTCCGCCTCGATCGGATCGCCCAGCTCCGTCCCCGTACCGTGCGCCTCCACCGCGTCCACGTCCGACTCGGCCAGCCCGGCGTTGACCAGCGCGTCGAGGATGACGCGCTGCTGCGACGGCCCGTTGGGTACGGTCAGCCCGCTGCTCGCGCCGTCCTGGTTCACGGCCGAGCCGCGCACCACCCCCAGCACCGTCCGCCCGTTCCGCCGCGCGTCCGACAGCCGCTCCAGCAGCAGCAGCCCCGCGCCCTCCGCCCAGCCGGCGCCGTCGGCCGCCGCCGCGAACGACTTGCACCGGCCGTCCACCGCCAGCCCGCGCTGCCTGCTGAACTCCACGAACGTGTCCGGCGTCGCCATCACCGACACCCCGCCCGCCAGCGCCAGCCCGCACTCCCCGAGGCGCAGCGCGTTCACCGCCAGGTGCACCGCCACCAGCGACGACGAACACGCCGTGTCCACCGTCACGGCCGGGCCCTCCAGCCCGAACGTGTACGCCACCCGACCCGTCGCGACGCTGCCCGCGCTGCCGCTGCCGACGTACCCCTCCAGCTCCGCGGGCAGTTCTCCCAGTCGCGCGCCGTAGTCGTGGTACATCAGGCCGGCGTAGACGCCGGTCGCGCTGCCGCGCAGCGACGCCGGGTCGATGCCGGCGCGTTCGCACGCCTCCCAGCCGGTCTCCAGCAGCAGCCGCTGCTGCGGGTCCATCGCCAGCGCCTCCCGCGGCGAGATGCCGAAGAAGGCGGGGTCGAAGTCGGCGATGTCGGGCAGGAAGCCGCCGCTGCGGGTGTACGTCGTGCCGCTGCGCTCCGGGTCCGGGTCGTAGAGCGCGTCGAGGTCCCAGCCGCGGTCGGTGGGGAACGGGCCGACGGCGTCGCCGCCGCGGGCGACCAGCTCCCACAGCCCCTCGGGGGTGTCGGCGCCGCCCGGGAAGCGGCAGGCCATGCCGACGATCGCGATCGGCTCGCGCACCCGGTCCTCGGCCTCGCGCAACCGCTGCCGGGCGTCCTGGGCGTCGGCGATGGCGCGCTTCAGGTAGTCGCGGAGCTTGGCTTCGTTGTCGGCGCCCGGTGCGGGGGCGGTGCGGTCTGCCATGTCAGGAGTTCCCCAGGTTCTCGACCAGGTCGAACAGGTCGTCGTCCGTCGCGGCGTCGAGGTCGCCGCGGCTCTCCGGCTCCGCCGCGTCCGGACCGGGGCCCGCGCCCGGGTCCTGCGCCGCGTCGTGCCAGCGCGTCAGCAGGCTCCGCAGCCGTACGGTGATGCGGCCGCGGTCGGCGCCGAGGGCGGAGGCGCGCCCGGCGAGCGCGGTCAGGCTCTCCTCCAGCCGGTCCAGCTCGCCGAGCAGGGCGTGCGCGGGGTCGGCCGGGCCCAGGTCGAGGCGTTCCCGCAGGTGTTCGGCGACCGCCGCGGGGGCGGGGAAGTCGAACACGAGGGTGGCGCGGAGCCTGGTGCCGGTGGCGCGCTGGAGGCGGTTGCGCAGTTCCATCGCGGTGAGGGAGTCGAAGCCGAGGTCCTTGAAGCCGCGTTCGGCCTCGACCTGGGTGAGGTCGGCGTGGCCGAGCACGTCGGCCACCTGGCCGCGTACCAGCTCCAGCAGGGCGGCTTCCTGTTCGTCCTCCGGGAGCGCGGCGAGGCGCGCGACCAGGTCGGGCGCCGCTTCGGCGGTGGCGGGGGCCGCCGCCGCGGCCGGCGTCTGGACCAGGCGCCGCAGCAGGGCGGGCAGCTCCCCGGCGGCGGCCATGGCGCGCAGCCTGGCCGGTACGAGCCGTACGGGAGCGAGCGCGGGCGGCATCGGGTCCGCGGGCGGCGCGGTGAGCGCGGCGTCGAGGAGCGCCAGGGCCTCGGCGGTCGCCAGCGGGGCGACGCCCGTACGCGCGATCCGCGCCAGGTCCGCCGCGTCGAGCGCGGCGGTGATGCCGGAGGCGGACTCCCACAGCCCCCAGGCGAGCGAGGTCGCCGGCAGTCCTGCCGCGCGCCGGTGGTGGGCGAGGGCGTCGAGGAAGGCGTTGGCGGCGGCGTAGTTCGCCTGGCCGGCGGAGCCGCCGGTACCGGCGAAGGACGAGAACAGCACGAACGCGACGGGCGGGCCCGGCAGTTCGCGGGTCAGCTCGTGCAGCGCCCAGGCGCCCGCGGCCTTCGGCGCGAGCACCCGGTCGACGGCCTCGGGCGTGAGCGAGTCCACCACGCCGTCGTCCGTCGTGCCCGCCGCGTGGACGACAGCGGTCAGCGGGCGGTCGGCCGGGATCTCCGCGAGCAGGCGGGCCAGCGCCTCCCGGTCCGCCGCGTCGCAGGCGGCGACGGTGACATCGGCGCCCAGCTCCGTCAACTCGGCCGCCAGCGCCTCCGCGCCGGGCGCCGCCGATCCGCGGCGGCCGGTGAGCAGCAGCCGCGTCGCGCCGTGCGCGGTGACCAGGTGCCGGGCGACGAGTGCGCCGAGCGTCCCGGTGCCGCCGGTGATCAGGACCGTACCGTCGCCGAACCCGGGCGCGGCGGCCGGCGGCCCCTCGCCGCCGGCGGAGTCCGGGCGGGGGTGGGCGCGTACGAGACGGGGGACGCGCGGCGCACCGCCCCGGAGGGCGAGCTGCGGCTCACCGGAGGCGACGGCGGCGGGGAGGGCGCGCCGCGACTCCTCGCTGTCGTCGGTGTCGACGAGGACGAGGCGGTCGGGGTGCTCCTCCTGCGCGGAACGTACGAGGCCCCAGACCGGCGCGTGGCGCAGGTTCGGCGACTCGTCGCCGAGGGCGACGGCGTTGCGGGTGACGACGGCCAGGCGGCGGTCGGCGTTCTGCTCGTCGGCCAGCCAGGTCTGGAGCGCGTGCAGGGTGCGGAGGAGGACGGCGCGGGTGTCGGCGGGTACGTCGGCCGGTTCGGAGTCGCCGTCCTCCACGACGAGGAGGGGAAGGTCGTCGTCGCTCGCGGCGGCGGTACGGGTGCCGGGGTGGGCGGGCGGCGCCGACCACTCGACCCGGTAGAGCGAGTCCGCGCGGGTGCGCAACTCGGCGACGGGCAGGGGGCGCAGGGTGAGCCGGGAGACGGAGACGGCGGGGGTGCCGTCGCCGTACGTGGCCTCCAGCGCGACCGCGTCGGGGGCGACGGGGGTGAGGCGGGCGCGGAGGGTGGCGGGGGCGGCGGCGGAGGCGGTGGTGGCGGGCGGGTGGAGTCGGGCGCCCTGAAAGGTGAAGGGCAGGCGGGGGGTGCCGGTGTCGTCGGTGCCGCCGGTGTGGCCTTCGTCGGCGTCGGCGACGAGGCCGATCGCGTGCAGGGCGGCGTCGAGCAGGGCCGGGTGCACGGCGAACGCCTCGGCGTGGCCCGCGTGGTCGGGGAGGGCGACCTCGGCGAGGATGTCGCCGCCGTGGCGCCAGGCAGCGCGGAGCCCCCGGAAGGCGGGCCCGTAGGTGAGGCCGGAGACGTCGAGGTCCGCGTAGAGGGAGGTGAGGGAGAGGGGGGTGGCGTCCGCCGGTGGCCAGGCGGGGGTGGGGGAAGAAGGGGCGGGGTCGGCCGCCGGGGGCTGCGGGAGGACGGTGGCGGTGGCGTGCTTGGACCACGGGTCGCCCCCGGCCGGACCGTCGTGCGGGCGGGCGTAGACGACGATGGTCCGGCGGTCGTCTTCCGCCGGGCCACTGACCGTCACCTGGAGATCGACGGCGCCGTCGTCGGGCACGGAGACGGGCGTGGTCAGGGCGAGTTCGTCCAGGTGGGTGCATCCGGCGAGGCGGCCCGCGTGCAGGGCGAGTTCGAGGAGCGCGGTCCCGGGGAGGACGACGGTGCCGGCGACGGCGTGGTCGGCGAGCCAGGGGTGGGTGCGGAGGGAGATCCGGCCGGTGAGGAGGAGGCCGTCGTCGTCGGCGCGTTCGACGGGCGGGCCGACGAGGGGGTGGGATGCGGGCTCGGTAGCGGTGATGGGGGTGGCGTCGAGCCAGAGGTGCTGGTGCTGGAAGGGGTAGGTGGGGAGGTCGGGCAGGTGGGCGGCGGAGGGCGGGGCGGAGGTGGTGAGGGCAAGCCCGTGGGCGTGTGCGTGGGCGCGTGCGTGCGCGAGGCGGTGGGGGGTGTCGTCGTTGCGGTGGAGGGTGGCGTGGGTGACGGCGTCGGTGTCGGTGGTGTCGATGGTGTCTTCGACGGCGGTCAGCAGGCCCGGGTGGGGGCTGGGTTCGAGGAAGTGGCCGAAGCCGTCGGCGAGGAGCGCCTGCACGGTCTGGTGGAAGCGGACGGGCGAACGCAGGTTGGTGAACCAGTAGTCGGCCGTGAGGGAGGTGGTGTCGACCGGCGAGGCGGTGACGGTGGAGTAGAACGGAATGCTGGCGGCCCGCGGCTCGATGCCCTCAAGCCGCGCCGCGAGGTCCGCTTCGAGAGGCTGGACCAGGGGGGTGTGGGAGGCGTACGTCACGGGCACCCGGCGGTGCCGGATGTCGTTGCGTACGCAGTGCTTCTCCACCGTGTCCAACGCGACCGCTGGCCCTGCGACGACCACAGATGCGGGCCCGTTGTACGCGGCGATGGACACCTCGGCGGCGACACCGCAGGCGTCGAGAAGTCCGTCCGCAGCGTCCTCGTCCAGCGCGACCGACAGCATCCCGCCGGTCCCCGCGAGCGCGGTCAACGCCTGCGAACGCTGCGCCACGATCCGTGCCGCGTCCTGAAGGCTCAACGCGCCCGCGATGTGCGCGGCGGCGATCTCGCCCTGGGAGTGTCCGATCACCGCGTCCGGACGTACGCCGTGGTGCTCCCACCAACGCGTCAAGGCCACCATCACCGCCCACAGCGCGGGCTGCACCACCTCCACCGGCTCCAGCACCGAAGGCTCATCGCTGGACAGAACCTCAAGCAGATCGAAACCGGTGTGCGGAGCCAGCGCCTCGGCGCACTCGCCCAGCGCCCGGGCGAACACCGGCGATTCATCGAGGAGCCGCGCCCCCATCCGCACCCACTGCGACCCCTGCCCCGGAAAGACGAACACCGTCTTCCCCGGCACCACCTCACCCAGCACCACACCCTCGTGCGGCACCCCCGCACCCAACGCCGCCAGGCCCGCAACCAACTCCCCCCGCTCAGCACCCACCACCACCGCGCGGTGCCCGAAACGGGCCCGGGTGCTCAGCGCGTCGGCGATACCGGCGGTCGGCACGTCCGGGTGGTCGGCCAGATGCGTGTGCAGCCGGGCTGCCTGGGCTCGTAGCGCCGCGGGCGTGTGGCCGCTCAGCGGCCAGGAGACGACCCCCGACGTCGCCGGGGGTGAGGGCTGGGGCTCGTCGGCCTGCTCCAGGATCACGTGCGCGTTCGTGCCGCTCACCCCGAAGGACGACACCGCCGCCCTGCGCGGCCGCTCCACCTCCGGCCATGCCCGCGCCTCCGTCAACAGCGCCACACCACCGGCGCCCCACTCCACATGCGGCGTCGGCTCATCCACATGCAACGTCGCAGGAAGCTCCCCGTGCCGCATCGCCTCGACCATCTTGATGATCCCCGCGACCCCCGCCGCCGCCTGCGCATGCCCGATGTTCGACTTCACCGACCCCAGCCACAACGGCCGATCGGCCGCCCGCCCCTGCCCGTACGCAGCCAGCAGCGCCTCCGCCTCAATGGGGTCGCCCAGCGTCGTGCCCGTGCCATGCGCCTCCACCACGTCGACATCCCCCGGACCCAGCCCCGCGTTCTCCAACGCCGCCCGGATCACCCGCTGCTGCGACGGCCCGTTCGGCGCCGTCAGCCCGTTACTCGCGCCGTCCTGGTTCACCGCCGTGCCCCGCACCACCGCCAGCACCCGGCGCCCCTTGGCCCGCGCCACCGACAGCCGTTCCAGGACCAGCACGCCGACGCCCTCGGCCCAGCCCGTGCCGTCCGCCGCCGCCGCGAACGACTTGCACCGGCCGTCCGGCGCCAGCGCCCGCTGGCGGCTGAACTCGATGAACGCCTGGAGCGCCGACATCACGGTCACCCCGCCCGCGAGCGCCCGCTCGCACTCGCCCGCGCGTATCGACTGCGCCGCCAGGTGCAGCGCGACCAGCGACGACGAACACGCCGTGTCCACCGTCACCGCCGGGCCCTCCAGCCCGAACGTGTACGCCACCCGACCCGTCGCCACGCTGCCCGCGCTGCCGTTGCCCAGGTACGGCTCCAGGTCCGCCGGCGGCCGGCTCACCCGGGCCGCGTAGTCGTGGTACATCAGGCCGGTGAACACGCCGGTCCGGCTGCCGCGCGCCGACTCCGGGTCGATTCCGGCCCGTTCGAACGCCTCCCAGGTCGTCTCCAGCAGCAGCCGCTGCTGCGGGTCCATCGCCAGCGCCTCCCGCGGCGACAGGCCGAAGAACCCCGGGTCGAAGTCCGCCGCCCCGTGCAGGAAGCCGCCGGACCACACCGACGACCGCCCGGCCCGGTCGGGGTCCGGGTCGTACAGCTCCTCCGGGTCCCAGCCCCGGTCGGCCGGGAACTCCGAGATCGCGTCGCGGCCCGCCGCGACCAGCTCCCACAGTTCCTCCGGCGAGCCGACGCCGCCCGGGTAGCGGCAGGCCATGCCGACGATCGCGATCGGATCGTCGTCCGCCGCCACCGCCGCGGTCGCGACCGCAGACGCGGCACCGGCCCCCGCCTCCGCGCCCAGCCCGAACCCGGTGAGCAGGAAGCCCGCCAGCGCCGTCGGGTTGGGGTAGTCGAAGACCAGGGTCGCGGGCAGCCGCAGGCCCGTCTCGCGTGCGAGGCCGTTGCGCAGCTCGACGGCCATCAGCGAGTCGAAGCCGAGGTCCCGGAACGCCTGCGTCTCCGGCACCGATCCCGGCGACTCGTGTCCGAGCACGGTCGCGGTCTGCGTACGCACCAGGTCCAGCGCCGCCGCCGCACGCTCCGCAGCGGGCAGGGCGGCGAGCCGCTCCCGCAGTTCCGGTGCCGCCGCCCCGCCCGCCGCGGCCGGAGCCGCCCGCCTGCCGGGCGTACGGACCAGCCCCCGCAGCACGGGCGACAGCGCGCCGCCCGCGTCGGCGAGCGCGGCCGGGTCGAGCCGTACGGGCAGCAGCACCGGCTCGGCGGGCGCCTCCGGCGCCGGGCCCGGCCCGGCGGCGGCCGCGGCGCACGCCGCGTCGAACAGCGCCAGCGCCTCCGCGTCACCCAGCGGCGCGACCCCGGAGCGCGCCATCCGCGCCCGGTCCGCCGCCCCCAGCCCGGCGGTCATGCCGGAGGCGGACTCCCACAGCCCCCAGCCGAGGGACACCGCCGGCAGCCCGTTCGCCCGCCGGTGCCGGGCGAGGGCGTCGAGGAAGGCGTTCGCGCCCGCGTACGCGCCCTGCCCGGCGCCGCCGAGGACGGAGGCGGCGGAGGAGAAGAGGACGAAGGCGTCGAGGGGGAGTTCGCGCGCGTGGGTCAGCTCGTGGAGGTTGAGCGCGCCCGTCACCTTGGGGGCGAGGACGCGGTCGAGCTGCTCGGGTGCGAGCCCGGTGAGCAGCCCGTCCTCGACGACGCCCGCCAGGTGGACGACGGCGGTCAGCGGGTGGTCGGCGGGGATGCCGTCGAGGAGCCGGGCGACGGCGGCGCGGTCGGCGACGTCGCAGGCGGCGACGGTGACGGTGGCGCCGAGGGCGGTGAGTTCGGCGCGCAGCGCGGCGGCGCCGGGGGCGGCCGGGCCGGTGCGGCCGGCGAGCAGGAGGTGGCGTACGCCGTGCTCGGCGACGAGGTGGGTGGCGACGAGCCCGGCGAGGGTGCCGGTGCCGCCGGTGACCAGCACGGTGCCGTCGGACCGCCACCGCGGGCCGGACGGCGTGCCGGTGGGCGGCTCGGCGGGGGCGGAGGGCCGGTGCCGTACCAGGCGGGGCGCGGAGAGGCGGCCCGCGCGGAGGGCGAGCTGCGGCTCACCGCAGGCGAGGGCCCGCCGTACGGTACGGACCGAGCCCTCCGCGTCGTCGTCCACATCGACCACGACGAACCGTCCCGGCGCCTCTGCCTGCGCCGACCGCAGCAGCCCCCAGACGGGGGCGGTGGCCAGGTCGGGTACGTCGCCGGGGCCGGCGGCGACGGCGCGGCGCGTCAGCACCGCGAGCCGCGAACCGGCGGCCGCCGCGCGGTCGTCGGCCAGCCAGGTGCGTACGACGTCGAGGGCGCGGTGGAGCGCTGCGGTCGCGTCGGGTGCGGCGGGGAAGGGGAGGACGACGGTCGGGGGCAGCTCGGGCAGCGCGGCGACGTCCGCGATGTCGGTGATCTCGGCGATGTCGTCCGCGTCCGGTACGTCCGTAGCCGGTACGTCCGCGTCCGGTGCGGCCGCGTCCGCCGCCACCGGGGTCCAGTCCAGCCGGTACAGCGAGTCCGCCGCCGGGCGCCCGAGCCGGCCCGCGTCGAACGGCCGGGTCACCAGGGCCTCCACGGACGCGACCGGCTGCCCGAGCCCGTCGGCGACCGCCACCGACACGGCGTCCGGCCCGGCCGGGGCCAGCCGCACCCGTACCGCGGAAGCGGCGACCGCGGTCAGGTGCACGCCGCCGAAGGAGAACGGCAGCCCCGCCCGCTCCGGCTCCCGGCCCGCCCCGAGGCCGAGCCCGATGCCGTGCAGGGCGGCGTCGAGCAGCGCCGGGTGAATGCCGAAGCGCTCGGCGTCGGCGGCGGCCGCCTCGGGGAGCGCCACCTCCGCGAACACCTCGTCGCCGCGCCGCCACGCGGCCCGTACGCCGGTGAACGCCGGCCCGTAGGACAGGCCGAGGGCCGCCAGCCGCGGATACAGCCCGTCCACCGCAACCGGCTCGGCCCCGGGCGGCGGCCAGGCGGAAAAGTCGGGGCGAGCGGTCACGGGAACGGGAGGGAGGGCGGCGAGGCGGCCGGAGGCGTGCTCCGTCCAGGGGCCGGGGGCCGCCACGCCCGCGGAGTCGGGGCGCGCGTGGATGCGTACCTCCCGCCGCCCCTCCGCGTCGGCCTCCGCCACCAGCACCTGAACCTCCACGGCCCCGGCCTCCGGCAGCACCAGCGGCGCGTGCAGCGTCAACTCCTCGACGGCCGACGCCTCGTCGCCGAGGCGCGCGCCCGCGGCGAGCGCCAGCTCGACGTACGCGGTGCCGGGGAGGAGGACGGCGCCGGACACGGCGTGGTCGGCGAGCCAGGGATGGGTGCGGAGGGAGAGGCGGCCGGTGAGGACGAGCCGGTCGCCGTCCGCGGGGCGGGTGACGGTCTCGACGAACGGGTGCGCGTCGCTGCCGGGGAGGGCGGTGCCGGGGGTGAAGGGCGGGAGCCAGTAGTCCTTGTGCTGGAAGGGGTAGGTGGGGAGGTCGGTGAGGCGGGCCGTGGGGAGGAGGTCGGGCCAGGTGGGGGTGGTGGCGTGGTGGGTGTGGAGGGTGGCCAGGGCGGTGAGGAGGGTGTGGCGCTGGTCGCGGGTACGGCGCTGGAGAGGGACGGTCAAGCTGGGGGTGTCGCCGAGGCATTCGGTGGCCAGAGTGGTGAGCGCGGCATCCGGCCCGGCCTCCACGTACGTCGTCACCCCGGCGGTGCGGAGAGTCTCGACGGCGGCCGCGAAGCGGACCGGCTCACGGACCTGGCGGACCCAGTACTCCGGGTCGGTGAGGCGTTCGGCGTCCGTCGTCAGCGGAATCCGCGGCGGGTGGAAAGTCAGGGTCCGTACGACCTCGCGAAACGGATCCAGCATCCCGTCCATGTGCGGCGAGTGGAACGCATGACTGACATGCAGCTCACGCGACCGGAACTCCTCCGCGACCACCCGCGCCGCCTCCGCGTCACCCGAGATCACGGTGGTGGTCGGGCTGTTGACAGCGGCGATCGTCACGCCCTCGGTCAGAAGCGGCGTGACCTCTTCCTCGGAGGCCCGTAGGGAGACCATGACGCCGGTGTCCGGCATCTCCTGCATGAGCCTGGCCCGGGTGGTGACCAGCAGCGCGGCATCCGCGAGATCAAGAACACCCGCGCAATGCGCCGCCGCTATCTCCCCCACCGAATGCCCCGCCAGCCAATCCGGCGTGACACCCCACCCCTCCAACAAACGGAACAGAGCCACTTCGAGAGCGAACAGCGCAGGCTGCGCATAGCGCGTTTGCCCCAGCGCCTCGCCTCCCACGACCTCGCGCAACGGGCGATCGAGATGCGGGTCCAAGGCCGCGACGACCTCGTCCCACGCCTCGGCAAAGGCCGGGAAGGCTTCGTACAACTCCCGGCCCATCCCCGGAAACTGACTCCCCTGCCCCGTGAACAGATACGCCACCTTCCCCGCCACAGGCACGGTCTCCGGGCCGGTGACCAGGTTCGGATGCGCGCCGCCCTCGGCCAGCGCCGCCAACGCCGCCGGGTCGGAATCGAGCACCACCGCACGGTGCCGGTGCCCCGACCGGGACGCGGCCAGCGTGAACGCGACATCCGCCGGATCCACCCCCGGGTGACGCTCCAGGTGCGCCGCCAGCCGCGCGCCCTGCGCGGCCAGCGCCGCCGACGACTTCGCCGACAGCGGCCACAGCACGGCACCCGTACCCGCCACCGCCGCCTCGACCGCCTCGACCGGTGCCTCCGGGGCCTGTTCCAGAATCACGTGCGCGTTCGTGCCGCTGATCCCGAACGACGACACCCCCGCCCGCCGCGGCCTGTCCACCTCCGGCCACGGCCGCCGCTCGGTCAGCAGCCGCACCGCGCCCGACTCCCAGTCGACGTGCGGCGTCGGCTCCGCCGCGTGCAACGTCCTCGGCAGTTCCCCGTGCCGCATCGCCTGGATCATCTTGATGATCCCCGCGACCCCCGCCGCGGCCTGCGCGTGCCCGATGTTGGATTTGACCGACCCCAGCCACAACGGCCGATCAGCCGCCCGCCCCTGCCCGTACGTCGCCAGCAGCGCCCGCCCCTCGATCGGGTCGCCCAGCTCCGTCCCCGTGCCGTGGGCCTCCACCGCGTCCACGTCCCCCGGCGCCAGGCCCGCGCTGTCCAGCGCCGCCCAGATGACCTGCTGCTGGGCCGGGCCGCTGGGCGCGGTGAGGCCGTTGCTGGCGCCGTCCTGGTTGACGGCCGTGCCGCGTACGACGGCCAGCACCCGGTGTCCGTTGCGCCGCGCGTCCGACAGCCGCTCCAGGGCGAGGACGCCCACGCCCTCCGCCATCCCCATGCCGTCCGAGCCGGCCGCGAACGCCTTGCACCGCCCGTCCGCCGCGAGCGCGCCCTGCCTGCCGAACTCCACGAACGTGCCCGGCGTGTACATCACCGTCGCCCCGCCCGCGAGCGCGAGGTCGCTCTCGCCGGAGCGCAGCGACTGCGCCGCGAGGTGCAGCGTCACGAGGGACGTGGAACAGGCGGTGTCGACCGTGACGGCCGGACCCGACAGGCCGATGCTGTACGCGATCCGGCCCGACGCCACGCTCGCCACCGAGCCGGTGACGAGGTGCCCTTCGACCGACCCCGGCGCGTACTCCAGCGGGGCACCGTACTCGTGGTAGTTCCGCCCGACGAAGACCCCGCCCTTCGCCTCCTCCACCTGCGACGGGTCGATGCCGGCGCCCTCCAGCGCGGCCCACGCGGTCTCCAGCAGCAGCCGCTGCTGCGGCTCCATCGCCAGCGCCTCGCGCGGCGCGATGCCGAAGAACTCCGCGTCGAAGCCGGCGACGTCGTCGAGGAAGCCGCCCTCCCGCACCGCCGTCGTACCGCCCGGGCCGGGGCCGAAGAGGCGTTCCAGGTCCCAGCCGCGGTCGGTGGGGAACGGGCCGACCGCGTCGCGCTCCTCGACGAGCAGGCGCCACAGGTCGTCGGGGGACGCGACGCCGCCCGGGAAGCGGCAGGCCATGCCGATGACCGCGATCGGCTCGGCGGCCCGGTCCTCGACCTCCTGGAGGCGTCGGCGGGCCTTGCGCAAGTCCACGGTGACCCGCTTGAGGTAGTCCCGGAGCTTGGCTACGTCCTCGGCCATGGCGCGTCCTTCACGTCGTGCGGTGGCCCGGCCGTAGGGCCGGGGGCGGCGGCGGTGGGCATGGGGTGCACGCCTCAGCCGTCGCGGAGTTCGCGGTCGATGAGGTCGAACATGTCCTCGTCGCTGACGAGGTCGAGCACGTCGTCGTCCTCGTCGTCCTCCCGCGGTGCGTCGCCCGTCGGCGCGGGGGCCGCCGGGTCGAGGGCGCCCAGCAGGGTGCGGAGGCGGGCGGCGATCTCCGTACGCTCCGGGGCGTCCACCCCGTGCGCGGTGACGGCGGCCTCCAGGCGGCCGAGTTCGGTGCGTACGGAGGCGGCGGGTGGGGGGTCGCCGCCCGGTCCGGCGGCGGCTTCCGCGGCGAGTTCGGTGGCGAGGAGGCGGGCGACGGCGAGCGGGTGGGGGTGCTCGAAGACCAGGGTGGCGGGCAGCCGCAGGCCGGTCGCCTCGCCCAGCCGGTTGCGGAGCTCGACGGCGAGTAGGGAGTCCACGCCGCGCTGCCGGAACGGGGTCTTGTCGGTGCTGTCCGGCGTCGCCTCGGTGCCGGGGCGCTGCCCGAGGACGGCCGCGAGGCAGCTGTTGACGACGGCCAGCAGCTCCTTCTCGCGCTCGTCGGGCTCCAGCCCGGCCAGCCGCGGCGCGAGCGGGGACCGCGGGGGCGCGTCCGGTACGGGGCCGTTCTCCGCCCGGTGCTCCGGCGGGCGCTGTTCGGCGGCGATCTCCGCGAGCAGCGGGCTGGGCCGGGCGGAGGTGAAGACGGGCAGGAACCGTTCCCAGTCCACGTCCGCGAGGGCGACGAAGGTCTCGTCGTCGTCGAGGGCCTGCCGGAGGCCCGCGAGCGCGGTCCCGGGATCGAGCAGCGGGAGGCCCTGCTTGCGCAGGAACTCCGGGTCGACGGCGTCGGGCAGCGTGTCGCTGCCCCACACCCCCCAGGCCACGGACGTCGCCGGGAGCCCGCGGGCGCGGCGCTGCTCGGCGAAGGCGTCCAGCCAGGCGTTGGCCGCCGCGTACGCCCCGTGGTCGCCGCTGCCCCACACGCCGGCGATGGACGAGAAGAGCACGAACGCCTCGACCGGGTGGTGCGCGAGGAGTTCGTCCAGGTGGCGCGCGCCCGCGACCTTGGGCTGCACCACCTCGTGAAACTCCTCCACGGTGAGGGCGTCGAGGGAGTTGAGCCGCATCGCCGCCGCCGCGTGGATCACCGTCCCGATCCGGTGCCCGGCCGCGTCGAGGCGGCGTACGAGATCCGCGACCGCGGCCCGGTCGCCGACGTCGCAGGCG
This sequence comes from Streptomyces sp. MAR4 CNX-425, assembly GCF_048656465.1. NCBI lineage: Bacteria > Bacillati > Actinomycetota > Actinomycetes > Kitasatosporales > Streptomycetaceae > Streptomyces > Streptomyces sp. MAR4 CNX-425. The sequence goes on from NZ_JBMDLF010000005.1 coordinate 88,402, forward strand.
GCGACGGTGACCTCGGCGCCCCTGCCCTCGACCTCGGCGACCAGCGCGGCGACGCCGTCCGCCGCCTCGCCGCGGCGGCTGACGAGAACGAGCCGCTCGGCGCCGGCGTCGACCAGCCACCGGGCGATGTGCGGGCCGAGGGCGCCGGTGCCGCCGGTGACGAGGGTGGTGTGGGGGAAGCGGTAGCCGGTGGCACCGGGGGGAGGCGCGGGGCTGGGGGCGCGGACGAGGCGGGGGGTGTGGGCGGCGTGGTCGCGGATGGCGAGGTGCGGCTCGTGGTCGGGCCGGTGCGGAGCGGCGGCCACGTGGTGAACGAGGCGGGCGTAGTGCTCCGGGCCCGGGTCGGCGGGCAGGTCGACGAGCCCGGCGAAGTGGCGGACGTACTCCAGCGCGGCCACCCGCCCGAGCCCCCAGGCGGCGGCCTGGTCGGGGTCGGGGGGCGGGTCGTCGGGGGTGGCCCGTACGGCGTGGGTGGTGACGGTCCACAGGGGGACGGCGGGGTGCTGCCCCCGGCGGTGGTGGAGGTGGGTGAGGGTGGCGGCGGGGTCGGGGTCGAGGTTGAGGACACCGGCCGGGCCGGGGTGGCCGGGGTCGGTGGTGACGCTCGCCCCGGCGCTTTCGAGGGCGGCGACGAGCGCGGGCGGCGGGGCGGCGTGGGGCGGAAGGAGGAGGAGCCAGGTGCCGGTGAGCGCGGGCGGCGGCTGGTCGGCGGGCGGGGTGTGGGTGCGCCAGGCGACCCTGTAGCGCCAGGAGTCGAGGGTGTGCGGGAGAGAGCGGGTGGGCTGGGGCGGCGCGAGCCAGAGGTGCCGGTGCTGGAAGGGGTAGGTGGGGAGGTCGGTGAGGCGGGCCGCGGGGGCGGGGCCGGTGGTGACCGGGAGGCCGTGGGCGTGTGCGTGGGCGCGTGCGTGGGCGAGGCGGTGGGGGGTGTCGTCGTTGCGGTGGAGGGTGGCGTGGGTGACGGCGTCGGTGTCGATGGTGTCGATGGTGTCTTCGACGGCGGTCAGCAGGCCCGGGTGGGGGCTGGGTTCGAGGAAGTGGCCGAAGCCGTCGGCAAGGAGGGCTTGGACGGTCTGGTGGAAGCGGACGGGCGAACGCAGGTTGGTGAACCAGTAGTCGGCGGTCAGGGTGGTGGTGTCGACCGGCGCGGCGGTGACGGTGGAGTAGAACGGAATATCGCCGTCCCGGGGCTCAATGCCCTCAAGCCGCGCCGCGAGGTCCGCTTCGAGGGGCTGGACCAGGGCAGTATGCGAGGCGTACGTCACGGGCACGCGCCGGTGCCGGATGTCGTTGCGTACGCAGTGCTTCTCCACCGCATCCAACGCCGAAGCCGGTCCGGCAACGACCACGGCCGCAGGCCCGTTGTACGCGGCGATCGACACCTCGGCGGCGACGCCCGCTGCGTCGAGCATCGCGGCGGTGTCGTCCTCGTCCAGCGCGACCGACAGCATCCCCCCGGTCCCCGCGAGCGCCGTCAACGCCTGCGAACGCTGCGCCACCACCCGCGCCGCATCCTCAAGACTCAACGCACCCGCCACATGCGCGGCGGCGATCTCACCCTGCGAATGCCCGATCACCGCGTCCGGACGTACGCCGTGGTGCTCCCACCAACGCGTCAAGGCCACCATCACCGCCCACAGCGCAGGCTGGACCACCTCCACCGGCTCCAGCACCGAAGGCTCATCGCTGGACAGGACCTCAAGCAGATCGAAACCGGTGTGCGGAGCGAGAGCTCGGGCACACTCGGCCAGCGCCTCGGCGAAGACCGGGGACTCCTCCAGCAGCCGCGCACCCATCCGCACCCACTGCGACCCCTGCCCCGGAAAGACGAACACCGTCCCGTCCGGGATCCCGGCCCGCCCGGTCACCACCCCCGCATGCGGCACGCCGCCCGCCAGCGCCTCCAGCGCCGCCAGCGCTTCCGACCGGTCCGCGCCGACGACCACCGCGTGCCGCGTCAGCCGCGCCCGTGTCCGCAGCGCCGCCGCGACCTCCGCCGGCTCCAGCTCCGGCCGCTCCGCCCACCAGCCGTGCAGCCGCCCGGCGTACGCGCGCAGCGCCTCGTCTCCCTGCGCGGAGAGCGGCACGCCCACCGGTTCGGCGGCGGGCCCGGCCGCCGGGGCTTGGGGCTCGGGCTCGTCGGGCTGCTCCAGGACCACGTGCGCGTTCGTGCCGCTCACCCCGAACGACGACACCGCCGCCCTACGCGCCCGGCCCACCTCCGGCCACGCCCGCGCCTCCGTCAACAGCGCCACACCACCGGCGTCCCACTCCACGTGCGGCGTCGGCTCGTCCACGTGCAGCGTCGCGGGCAGTTGCCCGTGCCGCATCGCCTCGACCATCTTGATGATCCCCGCGACCCCCGCCGCGGCCTGCGCGTGCCCGATGTTCGACTTCACCGAGCCGAGCCACAACGGCCGATCCTCCGAGCGCTCGCGCCCGTACGTGGACAGCAGCGCCTCCGCCTCGATCGGATCGCCCAGCGTCGTGCCCGTGCCGTGCGCCTCCACCGCATCGACATCCCCCGGCCCCAGCCCCGCGTTCTCCAACGCCGCCCGGATGACGCGCTGCTGGGACGGCCCGTTCGGCGCCGTCAGCCCGTTGCTCGCCCCGTCCTGGTTCACCGCCGTGCCCCGCACGACCGCCAGCACCCGATGACCGTGCCGCCGGGCCGCCGACAACCGCTCGACCACCAGCACCCCGACACCCTCGGCCCACCCCGTACCGTCCGCCCCCGCCGCGAACGACTTGCACCGGCCATCCGCCGACAGCCCACGCTGGCGGCTGAACTCCACGAACGTCCCCGGACTCGCCATCACCGTCACGCCACCCGCCAGCGCCATCTCACACTCGCCCGCGCGTATCGACTGCGCCGCCAAGTGCAACGCCACCAGCGACGACGAACACGCCGTGTCCACCGTCACCGCCGGCCCCTCCAGCCCGAACGCGTACGACACCCGCCCCGACGCCACGCTCGCCTGGGTCCCGGTCAGGACGTGCCCCTCGACTCCCTCGGCGGCGGCGTCCACCCCCACCGCGTAGTCGTGGTACATCAGGCCGGTGAACACGCCGGTGCGGCTGCCGCGCACCGCGCCCGGGTCGATGCCCGCGCGCTCGAACGCCTCCCAGCTCGTCTCCAGCAGCAACCGCTGCTGCGGGTCCATCGCCAGCGCCTCCCGCCGCGACAGCCCGAAGGGGTCGGGGTCGAAGTCGCCGGCGCGGTAGAGGAAGTGACCGGCTCGCGTGTGCGAGGTGCCCGGGCGGTCGGGGTCCGGGTGGAAGAGCGCGTCGAGGTCCCAGCCCCGGTCGGTCGGGAAGGGGCCGAGTCCTTCGCGGCCCTCCGTCACCAGCGCCCACAGGTCCTCGGGTGACGCCACGCCACCCGGGTAGCGGCAGGCCATGCCCACGATGACCACCGGGTCGTCCGCGGCCCCGCCGCCGGTGTCGCCGCGCTCCGGCGCGCCCTCGGTTTCGGCGCCGAGGAGGAAGGTGGTGAGGGCCTGCGGCGTGGGGTGGTCGAAGGCCAGGGTCGTCGGGAGGCGGCGGCCGACGGCATCGGCGAGGCGGTTGCGCAGCTGCACGGCCGTCAGGGAGTCGAAGCCGAGGCTCTTGAACGTCTGGCCGGGTTCGATCGGCGCCGGTGAGTCGTGGCCGAGCACGACGGCCGCCTGTTCCCGTACGAGCTGGAGGGCCGCCCGCTCCCGCTCCGCCGGCGGCAGGGCCGCCCAGCTCGACGCGGCCGTGCCGTCCTCCGCCCGCGCGCCCGCGCCCGCGGCCGTCCGCCGCCGGGCCGGCGGACGGACGAGGTCCCGCAGCACGGCCGGTACGGTTCCGTCCTCGCGGCCGTCGAACGCAGGGAGGCTGAGGCGGGCGGCGATCAGGTGCCGTTCGTCGTCCGGCGCGGCGGGAGCGGTCGTGGCGGCGTCGAAGAGCGCGAGGCCGTGGTCCGTGGCGAGCGGGGCGACGCCGTTGCGGGCCATGCGCCGGATCTCCGCGTCGCCCAGGTGCCGGGTCATGCCGCTGGCCTCGGCCCACAGGCCCCAGGCGATCGAGCGGGTACGGGGCCGGTGGTGGGCCAGCGCGTCGAGGAACGCGTTGGCGGCGGCGTAGTTGGCCTGGCCCGGGGTGCCGAGCGTGGCGGTCGTGGAGGAGAAGAGGACGAACGACACGTCCGGGAGCCCGGCGGTCGCCCGGTCGAGGTTGAGGGTCGCGTCGACCTTGGCGGCCAGGACCGCGTCCAGGCGTTCCGCCGTGAGGTTGGTGACCAGGGCGTCGTCGAGGACCCCGGCGGCGTGGACGACGGCCGTCAGCGGGCGCGCCGCGGAGGCGGCCTCGACCAGCTCGCGGGTGGCGTCGGCGTCGGTGAGGTCGCAGGCCGTGACGGTGACCGTGGCGCCGAGGGCGGTCAGTTCGGCGCGCAGCGCGTCGGCGTTCGCCGCGCGGGGGCCGCGGCGGGAGACGAGATGGAGGTGGCGTACGCCGCGGCGGGTCACCAGGTGCCGCGCGAGCAGGGCGCCCAGCGTGCCCGTACCGCCCGTGACGAGGACGGTGCCGTCGGGGTCGAAGAGCGGGACGGCGGGGTCCGGGTCCGGCGCGGGGGTGTGGCGTACGAGACGGGGCGCGGCCGGGCGTCCGGCGCGGAGGGCGAGTTGCGACTCGCGCGTGGCGAGCGCCGCGGGCAGGGCGGCGGCGGAAGCGGGGTCGTCGTCGAGGTCCGCGACGACGAACCGGCCCGGGAACTCCGACTCGGCGGAGCGCAGCAGCCCCCACAGGGCGGCGCCCGCGAGGTCGGTGACCCGGTCGCCGGGGGCGGCGGCCGTCGCGCCGCGGGTCACGAAGACCAGCCGGGAGCCGTCGAAGCGCTCGTCGGCGAGCCATGCCTGCACCAGCTCCAGCGCGCGGGCCGCGTACGCGCGTACGGAAGCGGCGTCGGCGGCGGGCGCGGTCGCGGGCGGGCGGAACACCGCGTACTCCGGGGCCGGGACGGGCAGGGAGGCCAGGTCGGCGAGGTCGGCCGGACCGGCGATGTCGACGTGTTCGACGCGATCGGCCGCTTCGTGCGCGAGCGGCTGCCACGCCACCCGGTACAGCCCGTCCCGCCGCGCCGCGCCGCGCAGTTGCTCCGCGGCCACCGGCCGCAGCGACAGCCGGTCCACGGTGACCACCGGGTCTCCGGCGGGGTCGGTGACGGCGAGCGCCAGGGCGTCGTCACCGAGGGGGGAGACGCGTACGCGGAGGGCGGTCGAGCCGGTCGCGTGCAGCCGTACGCCGGACCAGGAGAACGGCAGCAGGGTGCGGTCGTCCGGCGCGCCGAGAAGCACCGCGTGCAGCACGGCGTCCAGCAACGCCGGGTGCACACCGGCCCGTTCGGCGTCGGCCGCCGCCTCCGCGGGCAACTCCACCTCGGCGAACACGGCGTCGCCGGGGCGGTCGCCGCGCCAGAGCCGCCGAAGGCCCTGGAACACGGGCCCGTAGTCGTAGCCGCGGGCGCCGAGGCGCGGATAGCCGTCCGCGAGGTCGACGGCGGAGGCGGTGCCGGGAGGCGGCGGCCAGGGCAGGTCGGCCGCGGGCGGGGCGGCATGCGGCGTACGGGACAGCACGCCCTCGGCGTGCGCGGTCCACGGCGCCTCGTCGTCGGCGGCCGGGCGGGCGTGCACGCCGAGGGTCCGCCGGCCCTCGGCGTCGGGCGCGGCCACGGTGACCTGGAGCCGGGTGGCGCCGGTGGCGGGGAGAAGGAGGGGGGCGGAGAGGGTCAGCTCGTCCAGGTGGTCGCAGCCGACCTGGTCGGCGGCGCGCAGCGCCAGCTCCACCATCGCCGTGCCGGGGAGGAGGACGGTGCCGGCGACGGCGTGGTCGGCGAGCCAGGGGTGGGTGGCGAGGGAGATGTCGGCGGTGAAGAGGGTGCCGCCCGAGGCGGCGAGGGGCACGGGGTTCTGGAGGAAGAGGTGGCGGCCGGCGGCGGGAGCGGACCGGCGGGTCGGCGCGAGCCAGAGGTGCTGGTGCTGGAAGGGGTAGGTGGGGAGGTCGGCGGCGGGCGCGGGGGCGGTGCCGAGGGAGACGGCGAGGCCGTGGGCGTGGGCGTGCGCGAGCGCGTGGGCGAGGCGGCGCGGCGAGTCGTCGTCGCGGTGGAGGGTGGCGTGGGTGACGGCGTCGGGGGCGGTGTCTTCGACGGCGGTGAGGAGGCCGGGGTGGGGGCTGGGTTCGAGGAAGTGGCCGAAGCCGTCGGCGAGGAGGGCTTGGACGGTCTGGTGGAAGCGGACCGGCGAGCGCAGGTTGGTGAACCAGTAGTCGGCGGTCAGGGTGGTGGTGTCGACCGGCGCGGCGGTGACGGTGGAGTAGAACGGAATATCGCCGTCCCGGGGCTCAATGCCCTCAAGCCGCGCCGCGAGGTCCGCTTCGAGAGGCTGGACCAGGGCAGTATGCGAGGCGTACGTCACGGGCACGCGCCGGTGCCGGATGTCGTTGCGTACGCAGTGCTTCTCCACCGCATCCAACGCCGAAGCCGGTCCGGCAACGACCACGGCCGCAGGCCCGTTGTACGCGGCGATCGACACCTCGGCGGCGACACCGGCCGCGTCGAGCATCGCGGCGGTGTCGTCCTCGTCCAGCGCGACCGACAGCATCCCCCCGGTCCCCGCGAGCGCCGTCAACGCCTGCGAACGCTGCGCCACCACCCGCGCCGCATCCTCAAGACTCAACGCACCCGCCACGTGCGCGGCGGCGATCTCACCCTGCGAATGCCCGATCACCGCGTCCGGACGTACGCCGTGGTGCTCCCACCAACGCGTCAAGGCCACCATCACCGCCCACAGCGCAGGCTGCACCACCTCCACCGGCTCCAACACCGAAGGCTCATCACTCGACAAGACCTCAAGCAGATCGAAACCGGTGTGCGGAGCGAGAGCTCGGGCACACTCCGCCAGCGCCCGCGCGAAGACCGGGGACTCCTCCAGCAGCCGCGCACCCATCCGCACCCACTGCGACCCCTGCCCCGGAAAGACGAACACCGTCTTCCCCGGCACCACCTCACCCAGCACCACACCCTCGTGCGGCACCCCCGCACCCAACGCCGCCAGGCCCGCAACCAACTCCCCCCGCTCAGCACCCACCACCACCGCGCGCCGGTCGAACTCCGTGCGGCCGGTCAGCGCCGCCGCCACCGCGGCGGCGGGCAGGTCGGGGTGCTCCTCGACGTGGTCGCGCAGTCGGTCGGCGTGGGTGCGTAGCGCCGCCGTCGTCCGGGCGCTCAGCGGCCAGGAGAGCACCCCGGACGTCTCCGGGGCCCGGGGCTCGGGCTCGTCGGGCTGCTCCAGGACCACGTGCGCGTTCGTCCCGCTCACCCCGAACGACGACACCGCCGCCCTACGCGGCCGCTCCACCTCCGGCCACGCCCGCGCCTCCGTCAGCAGCCGCACCGCGCCCGAGTCCCAGTCCACGTGCGGCGTCGGCTCGTCCACGTGCAGCGTCGCGGGAAGCTCCCCGTGCCGCATCGCCTCGACCATCTTGATGACCCCGGCGACACCCGCCGCGGCCTGCGCATGCCCGATGTTCGACTTGACCGACCCCAGCCACACCGGCCGGTCCTCCGCCCGTCCCCGCCCGTACGTGGACAGCAGCGCCTCCGCCTCGATCGGGTCGCCCAGCTCCGTCCCCGTGCCGTGCGCCTCGACCGCGTCCACGTCCCCGGGGTCCAGACCGGCACCGGCCAGCGCCGCGCGGATCACGCGCTCCTGCGACAGGCCGTTGGGCGCGGTGAGGCCGTTGCTCGCGCCGTCCTGGTTGATCGCCGTGCCGCGTACGACCGCCAGCACCCGGTGTCCGTCCCGCCGGGCGACCGACAGCCGCTCGACCACCAGCACCCCGACGCCCTCGGCCCACCCCGTGCCGTCCGCCGCCGCGGAGAACGGCTTGCACCGGCCGTCCGCCGCCAGCCCGCGCTGGCGGCTGAACTCCACGAACATCCCGGGCGTGGACAGCACCGTGACCCCGCCCGCGAGCGCCCGCTCGCACTCGCCCGTACGCACCGACTGCGCCGCCAGATGCAGCGCCACCAGCGACGACGAACACGCCGTGTCCACCGTCACCGCCGGGCCTTCGAGGCCGAGGGCGTACGCGATCCGGCCCGAGGCGACGCTCGGGGTGGTGCCGGTCAGCACGTACCCTTCCGGGCCGTCCGCGGCCTCGTGCATGCGCGGCCCGTAGTCCTGCGCGGTGGCGCCCACGAACACCCCGGTGCGGCTGCCGCGCAGCGCTCCGCCCGCGAGGCCCGCGCGCTCGAACGCCTCCCAGCTCGTCTCCAGCAGCAACCGCTGCTGCGGGTCCATCGCCAGCGCCTCCCGCGGCGAGATCCCGAAGAACTCGGCGTCGAATCCGGCGGCGTCGGTGAGGAAGCCGCCGTGGGCGGTGTACGAGGTGCCGGCGCGGTCCGGGTCCGGGTCGTGGAGGGCGTCGAGGTCCCAGCCGCGGTCGGCGGGGAAGCCGCCGACGGCGTCGCGTTCGTCGCGGACGAGGCGCCACAGGTCGGCGGGGGAGCCGACGTCGCCGGGGTAGCGGCAGGCCATGCCGACGATGACGACAGGGTCGTCGTCCGCCGCCGGGGCCGGGGCCGGGGCGGCGGGCAGGCCCGGCCGGGGCTCGGTGCCGGCGGCGGAGGTGTGCAGCCAGGCGGCCATGGCGGCGGGCGTCGGGTGGTTGAACAGGGCGCCGCTGGGGAGGTGCACGCCGGTTGCGGCGGTGAGGCGCCGGCGGAGTTCGACGGCGCCGTACGAGTCGAGGCCGAGGTCGCGGAAGGCGGTCTCGGTGCTGACGGCGGTGGCGGTGTCGTAGCCGAGTGCGGCGGCCGTGTGGGTCCGTACGAGATCGGTGAGGCCGGCGAGGTCGGCAGGCGACCCGCCGGTCTCCGCCGCCGGCTCGGCCGCAGGCACGACCGGCACCTCTGCCCCGTCCGCCCCGTCCGGCGCCTCCGGTGCCGTGGCCGGGCGGGCCTCCGGCGTCCCGCCCGTCCAGTGGCGTCGACGCTGGAAGCGGTACGTCGGCAGGGTCACCCGCCGCGTGCCCGCGTCGGCGAAGAACGTGTCCCAGTCGACGTCGGCGCCGCGCACGTGGAGTTCGCCGAGGGTGGTGAGGAGGGAGCGGTCCTCGGCGACCTCGCGCCGCAGCGCGGGGGCGATCAGCACCTCGGGCCCGTCCCGCAGGCAGTCCCCGGCGAGGCCGCTGAGCGTGGCGCCCGGGCCCGTCTCGACGAACGCCGTCGCCCCGCCGTCGCGCGCCGCCCGCGCGCCGTCGAGGAAGCGGACGGGTTCGCGGACGTGCCGTACCCAGTAGTCGGGGGTGCACAGCTCCGCGGCGGTGGCCGGGGCGCCGGTGAGGTTGGAGACGACCGGGATGCGCGGCGGGTGGTAGGTGAGGCGTTCGGCGACCCGCCGGAAGTCGTCGAGCATGCCGTCCATGTGCGGGGAGTGGAAGGCGTGGCTGACGCGCAGGGCGGTGGTCTTGCGGCCGCGCGCCGCCCAGGCGGCGGTCAGGGCCCGTACGGCGTCGGCGTCGCCCGACACGACGGTCTCCGCGGGCCCGTTGAGCGCGGCGATGGCCAGCCGGCCGCCGGTCTCCCGCTCGTGCGCGGCGAGGGTGGCGCGCAGTTCGGCCTCGCCCGCCTCGACGGCGGCCATGGCGCCGTCCGCGCGGCACGCCTGCATGAGCGCGCCGCGGGCGGTGACGAGCGCGGCGGCGTCGGCGAGGTCCAGGACGCCGGCGAGGTGCGCCGCCGCCAGTTCGCCGACGGAGTGGCCCACCAGCAGGCCGGGGGTGACGCCCCAGCGCTCCAGCAGGCGGCTGAGGGCCACTTCGACGGCGAAGAGCGCGGGCTGGGTGCAGGAGGTGCGGGCGAGCTCCTCGGCGTCGCCGAAGACGACGTCGCGGAGCGGGCGCGCCATCGGGAGGTGGGGGTCGAGGGCGGCGCAGACGGTGTCGAACGCCTCGGCGTAGGCCGGGAAGGTCTCGTACAGCCCGCGTCCCATACCCGCGCGCTGGCTGCCCTGCCCGGAGAAGAGGAACGCGACCCGCGGCGGCTCGGCGGCGGCCACCCCGCGCAGCACGTGCGGCGCCTCCCCGCCCGTCGCCACGGCGGCCAGGCCCGACAGCAGCGCGTCGCGGTCCGTGCCCAGCACCACGGCGCGGTGTTCGAACGCCGTGCGGGTGGTGGCCAGCGAGCCCGCCAGGTCCGGCAGCCCGCCGCCCCCCGCGTCCGCCCCGTCCGCGCCGTCCGCGTACGCCGTCAGCGCCTCCGCCTGCGCGCGCAGCGCGCCCGCGCTGCGGCCCGAGACCTGCCACGGCAGCGTGCCGTACGACCCGGCCCGCCCTCCGCTCCGCTCGGGCTCCGGCGGCCGTCCGGCCAGCACCACGTGGCAGTTGGTGCCGCCCATGCCGAAGGAGCTGACGCCCGCGACGAGACGTTCCGCCCCGGGCCGCGGCCACGGCCCCGCGGTGCCGCGCACGCGCAGCTTCAGCTCGTCCAGCGGGATCTCCGGGTGCGGCCGGTCGAAGTGCAGGCTGCCGGGCAGCTCCCGGTGCGCGAGGCTCAGCAGCGCCTTGATGAGCCCGACGGCGCCGGCGGCGCCCTCCAGGTGCCCGATGTTGGTCTTCACCGAGCCGACGACCAGCTCCTCGCCGGCCGGCCGCCGCGCCGTCCCCAGCGCGGCGCCGAGGGCCGCCGCCTCGACGGGGTCGCCCACGGGTGTGCCGGTGCCGTGGAGTTCGACGTACTGCGCCTCGCCCGGGTCGACGCCGGCGTCGGCGTACGCGGCCCGGATGACGCGCTCCTGCGCCGCGGGGTCGGGGGCGCTCGGGGTGCGGCCGGTGCCGTGGCCGAGGGCGCTGCCGAGGATGACGCCGTGCACCGGGTCGCCGTCGGCGAGGGCGGCGGCCAGCGGCTTGAGGACGACGATGCCGCCGCCCTCGCCGCGTACGTAGCCGTTGGCGCGGGCGTCGAAGACGCGGCAGCGGGCGTCGGCGGCGTCCGGGGACAGGGCGCCGAAGAGTTCGGCGGCGGCGAAGCCTTCGGGGAGGAGGTTGAGGTGCACGCCGCCGGCGAGGGCGAGGGCCGACTCGCCGGCGAGGAGGCTCCGTACCGCCAGGTGCACGGCGGCCAGGCCGGAGGACTGGGCGGTGTCCACGGCGAGGCTGGGGCCGGCGAGGCCGAGGAGGTGCGACAGGCGGTTGGCGGTGGCGGCGCGGCTGAGGCCGGTGGTGCTGTGCGCGGTGAGGGTGCCGGCGGCGTGCTGGAGGCGGGCGTAGTCGTCGGCCATCGAGCCGACGAACACGCCGGTGCGGCTGCCGCGCAGCCGTCCGGGCCGTAACCCCGCGCTCTCCAGCGCCTCCCAGGACAGTTCGAGCGCGAGGCGCTGCTGCGGGTCGACGGCGGCGGCCTCGCGCGGCGACATGCCGAAGAACGCGGCGTCGAACGCGTCGACGTCGTCGAGGAAGCCGCCGTGGGCGCCGGCGGGCAGGCCGCGTCCGGCGGGCGGCGGCGTGATCGCGTCGACGCCGTCGCGGAGCAGCCGCCAGAAGGCCCCGGGGTCCGCCGCCCCGGGTACGCGGCAGGCCATGCCCACCACGGCGATCCGGCCGTCGGCCGGGACGCCTCCACTACCTCTTCTCTCGCTCATGACTCCCCCGTACGATCCGGCGGGTGCGCGCGGGTGCGCCGCGGGCGCGGGGCGTCGCCGCTCCGTGCCCGGCCGTGGCTCGCCGCCGCGCCGCCGCGCCGCCTGCTGCGTGGCGCGTAGTGCGTGGTGCCCGGTGGCCGAAAAGTCCGTTCAGCGCGCCGGGGCGACGCGCACGGGCAGCTCCTTCAGCCCGCGCGTGATGATGTACGGCGCCCGGGGCGGCGACGTCGTCTCCAGCTCCAGGTCCAGCCCGGCCAGCGTGGCGAACGCGACCTGGGCGGCGAGCCGCGCGATGGGCGCGCCGACGCAGAAGTGCACGCCGAGCCCGAAGCCGAGGTTGCGGCCGGCCGGCCGGGACAGCACCAGCGCGTCGGGGTCCTCGTACACCTCGGGGTCGCGGCTGGCGGCCCCGATCAGCAGCATCACCTGCTCGCCGGCGGCGATCGGCTCGCCCGCGACCTCGGCGTCCGCCAGCGCGACGCGGGAGATCATCTGGCCGGGCGGGTCGTAGCGCAGCATCTCCTCGACGGCGGCGGGCACCTCGTCCGGGTGCGCGCGCAGCCACGCCAGCTGCTCGGGGTGCTGGAGCAGGGCGAGCATGCCGTTGCCGATCAGGTTCACGGTGAGCGCGAACCCGGCGGACAGCAGCAGGGTGAGGGTGACGACGAGCTCGTGGCCGGTGAGCTTGCCTTCGGTGTCCTCGGCGGCGACCAGTTCGCTGATCAGGTCGCCGGTGGGCGCGGCGCGGCGCTCGTCGGCGAGCTGGCCGAAGTACTCGTACAGCTCGGCCCGGGCGCTGTCGCGGCGGGCGACCTCGTCGGGGGTGAGGAAGAGGCTCGGGTCGAGGCCGTGGGCGATGTCGGCGGAGAGCGCCTGGAAGCGCGCATGCTTCTCCGGCGGCACGCCGAGCAGCTCGCCCAGGAGGATCGCGGGCAGCGGCAGGGCGACCGCGGATATGAGGTCGACGGTGCCGCCGTCGGCCTCGGCGACGGCCGACTCAACCAGCTCGGCGACCACCTCGCCGGCCCGCTCGCGCAGGGCGTCGACGCGGCGGGCGGAGAACGCCTGGCCGACGAGCCCGCGGATGCGGGTGTGGTCGGGCGGGTCCATGAAGATGAACGGGCGCACGGTGGTGCCGTCGGGCCCCTGGCTGAAGTGCTCGGCGACGGTGGCGCCGTCGCCCCAGCCGAACCGGTTGTCGCGCAGCACCGCGGAGATCCCGGCGTGCCCCGGGACGACGACCAGCCCGAGCGGCGTACGGGTCACCGGGCCCTGCTCGCGGATCTTGCGGTAGACGGCGTACGGGTCGGCGTGGAAGGCCGGGTCGAAGGGGTCGAAGGGCAGCAGCTGGGTGAGGATCGCCGGGTCGATGCCCGCGTCCTCCGCGTCCTGGGCGCCCGCCTGTTCCTCGTGGGCTGGTGTTTCCGGCATGACTCGATTGCTCCCCGTTGTGGTGGTGATGTGCCGTTGTGCGGTGGTGGGGGGTCAGTCCGTACGGGCCGGAACCAGCTCGACGGGCATGCGCAGGATGACGGTGTGCTTGTTGCTCGGCGCCCAGGTCACCTCGCCGTCGATCCTGATCTCCGCGACCCGGTCGAGGAGCTCCTCCAGGAGCACCCGCATCTCGATCCGCGCCAGCTGCTCGCCGAGGCAGGAGTGCGTGCCGTGGGCGAACGCCAGGTGCGGATTGGGGGAGCGGCGGATGTCGAAGGCCGTCGGGTCGTCGAAGACGTCGCCGTCCCGGTTGCCCGAGGCCCACCAGAAGGTGACCTTCTCGCCCGCCTTGATCTCGGTGCCGCGGAAGACGGTGTCGCGGGTGGCGGTCCGCCGGTTGTACGGGGTGGGGGTGGACCAGCGCAGCATCTCGTCGATGGCGCCGGGCAGCAGGGAGCGGTCGGCGCGGAGCGCCTGCCACTGCTCGGGGTGCTGGGCGAGGGCGAGGATGCCGGTCGCCAGCGCGTTCCGCGGCGGCTCGCTGCCGGCGATGAGCACCAGGCAGAAGAACGCCTCGCGCTCGTACTCCGAGAGCGGGTCCACCCCGCGGTCCCCGGGGATGTCGCCGTGCGCGAGCACGGACATCAGGTCGTTCGCCGGCGGGCCGGCCTCCGCGCGCTTCCGCGCGATCAGCTTCTTGCTGTACTCGTACATCGCGTACTGGGTCTCGGTCGCGGTCTTGTTGACCGTGCCCGAGAGCCGCTCCTCGAACCCGGCGAGGGTCTCGCCCCACTCCAGGAGCTGCGGCATGTCCGCCTCGGGCGCGCCCAGCACCTTCCCCACGCACTCGATGGTGTACGGGGCGGTGACGGCCGGCTGGAAGTTCACCCGGCCCTTGGCGAGGGCCTGCCCGACGAGCCGGGCGGCCACCTCGCGCCACTCCGGTAACCGCGCCTCGACGGCCTGACGCGCCACGGGCGGGCTGACCAGGTCCTTGAACAGCTGGTGCCGCGGGTCGTCCTGCATGTTGATCAGGCTGCCGGCGTGGACGCCGGGCTTGAGGTCGTCGATGTGCGTCCCGCCGCCCTCGCGGCCGCCGCCGCCCTTGGAGGAGAACACCGGGTCCTCGGCCGCGGCCTTCAGGTCCGCGTGCCGGGACAGGACCCAGAAGCCCTCGCCGTCGACCGTGGTCCCCGGCGGGTGCCACAGCACGGGCGCCTCGTCGCGGAGGCGGACGAACACCTCGTGCGGGAAGCCGTCGGTGAACAGCGCCTGATCGGTGAGATCGAAGCCGTTCAGCACCGCCGGCAGCTCCGTGGCCGCCCGCGACTCTTGCCCCGTCATTTCACTCCTCCCAGCGGCCAACCCGCGTGGCCGCCACCCCGTTTGAGACGTCGTCAGTGAAATCGAGCACGAGTCTGCGCGACCTCGTCTCACGCTGTCAATCAATTACGTTTGGTAGTCGACCGCCCCGGAAAGGGACAATCGAGACGTCGTTCCGGCGCGCGGCACGGCGCGCCGGAAGGGGCGTGCACGCCGGCGTACGGAGGCCGCCCGGGCGGCGCACGATCCCGTACGGACACCGCCCCCACCTGCGCGATCCCCCGCGCGGCCCTGGGCCCGGAGCCGCCGCCCGCCACCGCCGGGACGGGCGCTTTTCGCCCACAACGACAAACCCCCGCGTCGGATCTCTCCGAAGCAGGGGTCTGGTCGATCTCGTCGGGGCAATGACACTTACTTGCCCGCTGTGTGCGCGAGGGGGGAGTTGAACCCCCACGTCCTTTCGGACACTGGAACCTGAATCCAGCGCGTCTGCCTATTCCGCCACCCGCGCAAAGGGTGTGCCGTACGCGACCCGCTGGGCCGCCCGGCGTCGTGCTGACACGAGGAAGCCTAGCACGCTGTTCGGACCCGGATCACATCCGTTTTGCCCGCACCGCGACCGCTCGGGGCCCGCGGTGCGGGACACTGGGAGGAGCCGCCCGTACCATCCCCAGTGGACGCCTGGGCGGACGGTGGAGAAGCCCGGCCGGACAGTCGGCCGGACAGGTGCGAGGCAGGTGTGAGAGAGGACACCGCGTACCGGCGGCGGGGACCGGGAACCAGTCCATTCCCCCGCGCGTGGATACGATCAGCGTGCAGTACGAGCAGCATGTTCGAGGGCCCGGCGGGAAGGCCCGGAGGAAGGGAGGTGCCCCGTGGGAGTACTCAAGCGCTTCGAGCAGCGTCTGGAGGGTCTCGTCAACGGCACCTTCGCCAAGGTGTTCAAGTCCGAGGTGCAGCCGGTGGAGATCGCCGGCGCCCTGCAGCGCGAGTGCGACAACAACGCCACGATCTGGAACCGTGAGCGGACGGTCGTGCCCAACGACTTCATCGTGGAGCTGAGCGCCCCCGACTACGACCGGCTCGCGCCGTACTCCGGCCAGCTCGGCGACGAGCTGGCCGCCATGGTGCGCGACTACGCGCAGCAGCAGCGCTACACCTTCATGGGCCCGATAAAGGTGCACCTGGAGAAGGCGGAGGACCTCGACACCGGCCTCTACCGCATCCGCAGCCGCACCCTGGCGGGCAGCCACTCCCAGGCGCCCGCGGGCCGCCGGCCCGCCGCCGGCGCCCCGCCCGCGGCGCCGGCGCCGCCGCCCGGCCCCGCCGGGCCCGGCGGCTACGGGTCGCAGCCGACCGACTACGCCGCCTACGGCCGCCCGCCGCAGCCCCACCGGCCGCCGCCGATGCCCGCGGCCCCGCCGCCGGGGGCGCCCGCCGGCGGCCCGCCCGCCGGCCCGCCGCCCGGGGGCCCGCGCCGGCTGCGGCACTGGCTGGAGATCAACGGGGTGCGGCACCAGATGACCGGGCAGTCGCTGGTCCTCGGGCGCAGCACGGAGGCCGACGTCCGGATCGACGACCCCGGCGTCTCCCGCCGGCACTGCGAGATCCGCGCCTTCGACGGCGGCGCGATGGTGCAGGACCTCGGGTCCACGAACGGCATCGTGGTGGACGACCAGCACACCCAGCGCGCTACGCTCCGCGACGGCTCACGCATCCGCGTGGGCAGCACCAACGTCCTCTACCGGCAAGCCGAAGGGTGAAGCGGGGCCGATGTCAGAGCTGACCCTGACGGTCATGCGGCTGGGTTTCCTCGCCGTACTGTGGCTGTTCGTCATCGTCGCCGTACAGGTCATCCGCAGCGACCTGTTCGGCACCCGGGTCACCCGGCGGGCGGCGGCCGCCCAGGACCGCCCGCCGCCGCGGCCGCAGGCGCCCCCGCAGGACGCCCGGGGCGGCCGCGGCGGGCGCCGGGGGCAGCGCGGGGCGCCGACCAAACTCGTCGTCACCGAGGGGTCGCTCACCGGCACCACCGTCACCCTCCAGGGGCAGACCATCACCCTGGGTCGGGCGCACGATTCGACAATCGTGCTGGACGACGACTACGCCTCCTCGCGGCATGCCAGGATCTATCCGGACCGTGACGGGCGTTGGATCGTGGAGGACCTGGGTTCCACCAACGGCACGTACCTCGACCGGACCCGGCTCGTCTCGCCGGTGCCGATCCCGCCCGGCGCACCGATCCGGATCGGCAAGACCGTCATCGAGCTGCGGAAGTAGAAGACCATGACCGGAGGGCGGGCACCATGCGGATGTACCCGGAGCCGACCGGCGAGGTGCGCATGAGCCTCTCTCTGCGCTTCGCCGCCGGGTCGCACGAGGGCATGATCCGTGACCACAACGAGGACTCCGGCTACGCCGGCCCCCGGCTCCTCGCCATCGCCGACGGCATGGGCGGCCAGGCCGCCGGCGAGGTCGCCAGCTCCGAGGTCATCTCCGTGATGGTCGCCCTGGACGAGGACGTCCCCGGCTCCGACCTGCTCACCGCGCTCGGCGGCACCGTGGAGCACGCCAACGAGCGGCTGCGCCGCATGGTCGAGGACGACCAGCGCCTGGAGGGCATGGGCACCACGCTCACCGCCCTGCTGTGGACGGGCCAGCGCCTCGGCCTGGTGCACGTCGGCGACTCCCGCGCGTACCTCCTGCGCGACGGCGCGCTGACGCAGATCACCAAGGACCACACCTGGGTGCAGCGGCTCGTCGACGAGAACCGCATCACCGAGGAGGAGGCCACCACCCACCCGCAGCGCTCGCTGCTGATGCGCGCGCTGGGCAGCGGCGACCAGGTCGAGCCCGACCTGTCCATCCGCGAGGTGCGCGCCGGCGACCGCTACCTGGTCTGCTCCGACGGCCTGTCGTCCGTGGTCAGCCACGAGACGATGGAGAACACCCTCGCCGGCTACGCCGGGCCGCAGGAGACCGTGCAGGAGCTCATCGAGCTGGCGCTGCGCGGCGGCGGCCCGGACAACATCACCGTGATCATCGCCGACGTCCTCGACGCCACCGACGACGACACGATGGCCGGCCGGCTCAACGACGCGCCCCTGGTCGTCGGCGCCGTCGCCGAGAACCAGCACCAGATCGACACCGCCGGCATGCAGACCCCCGCCGCCCGCGCCGCCGGCCTCGGCCGCCCCGCGCCGCCGCAGGCGGGCGGCTTCGGCCCGGCCGAGGAGGGCGGCGACCCGTACGGCCTGTCGTACAACGACGAGGACTTCGTCAAGGCGCCGCCGCGCTTCAAGTGGCTCAAGCGCGGGCTGCTGCTCGCCGTGGTCCTCGGCGGCCTGGGGTTCGGCGGCTACAAGGCGTACGACTGGACGCAGTCCCAGTACTACGTCGGCACAAAGGACGACCACGTCGCCGTCTACCAGGGCATCGACCAGAAGCTCGCCTGGATGAGCCTGTCCTCCGTCCACGAGGACCACCCCGACATCGAGCTGAAGTACCTCCCCACGTACCAGCAGAACCAGGTCGAGGAGAACATCGCCGAGGAGAACCTCGACGACGCCCGGGCCAAGGTGGCGGACCTGCAACAGCAGGCCGAGGTGTGCCGCACCGTCGCCGAGGACAGGGCCGCCGCCGCCCGCGAGCAGGAGGCGGAGCGGCGCCAGCAGGAGCAGCAGAAGCAGAACCCCGACGAGCAGAACGCGCAGAACGAGCAGAACCCCGACAAGCAGGGCGAGCCCGGGAGCGACGGGGACCGGCCGGGCGACGACAAGTCCGAGACCCGGGCGCCGGGTGCCTCGTTGTCCGAGGCAGAGCAGAAACTGGCGAAGCAGTGCCCGAAGCAATAACCCGTGGGGGGGCCGACCGCTCGTGAGCAGCCACACCAGCACGATCAGCTCGGTGGCGGCGCCCAGCCGGCGCAACACCGAGCTGGCGATGCTCGTCTTCGCCGTGCTGATCCCGGTCTTCGCCTACGTCAACGTGGGGCTGGCCAAGGACGACTCGGTCCCCGCCGGCGTCCTCGGATACGCCGCCGGCCTCGGCTGCCTGGCCGCCGTGGCGCACCTGGTGGTACGGAAGTTCGCCCCGTACTCCGACCCGCTGCTGCTGCCCATCGCGACCCTCCTCAACGGCCTCGGCCTGGTGCTGATCTGGCGTCTGGACCAGGAGCCCAGCCTGACCACGGACGCGCTCGGCGGCCCGATGGCGCCCGGCCAGCTGATGTGGTCGGCGGTCGGCGTCGGCCTCTTCGTCGCCGTGCTGCTCTTCCTCAAGGACCACCGGGTCCTCCAGCGGTACAC
Source organism: Streptomyces sp. MAR4 CNX-425 (assembly GCF_048656465.1). Classification (NCBI taxonomy): domain Bacteria; kingdom Bacillati; phylum Actinomycetota; class Actinomycetes; order Kitasatosporales; family Streptomycetaceae; genus Streptomyces; species Streptomyces sp. MAR4 CNX-425. Next base: position 107,126 of record NZ_JBMDLF010000005.1, read on the forward strand.
GTACATCTCGATGGCCGCCGCGCTGGTCCTGCTGATCATGCCGATGGTGCCGGGCCTGGGCGCCGAGGTGAACGGCGCGCGCATCTGGGTCAGCATCCCGGGCCTCGGCTCGTTGCAGCCCGGTGAGTTCGCCAAGATCGTCATCGCGGTCTTCTTCGCCGGCTACCTGATGGTCAAGCGGGACGCGCTGGCGCTGGCCAGCCGCCGCTTCATGGGCCTGTACCTGCCGCGCGGCCGCGACCTCGGCCCCATCCTGGTCATCTGGGGCCTCAGCCTGATGATCCTGGTCTTCGAGACCGACCTCGGCACCTCGCTGCTGTTCTTCGGCCTCTTCGTGGTCATGCTGTACGTGGCCACCGAGCGCACCAGCTGGATCGTCTTCGGCCTGCTGCTGTCCGCGCTCGGCGCGGTCAGCGTGGCCTCCGTCAACAGCCACATCGGCGACCGCGTCGACAACTGGCTGGACCCGCTCGCGCGCAGCCCCGTCAACGACGGCGTGACCGAGACCGCCCAGGCGATGTACTCCTTCGGCTCCGGCGGCCTCTTCGGCGCCGGCCTCGGCCAGGGCTACTCCCGCCTCATCGGCGGCATCGCCACCAAGAGCGACTACATCCTCGCCACCGTCGGCGAGGAGCTGGGCCTGACCGGCCTCATGGCGATCATCGTCCTCTACGGGCTCCTCATCGAGCGCGGCATGCGCACCGCGCTCGCCGCCCGCGACCCGTTCGGCAAGCTCCTCGCGGTCGGCCTGTCCGGCGCGTTCGCGCTGCAGTGCTTCGTCGTCGCCGGCGGCGTCACGGCCCTCATCCCGCTGACCGGCATGACGATGCCGTTCCTCGCCCAGGGAGGCTCCTCGGTCATCGCCAACTGGGCGCTGGTCGCGATCCTGCTGCGGATCAGCGACACGGCGCGCAGACCCGCGCCGGCCCCCGCGCCCTCACCCGACGCCGAGATGACCCAGGTGGTCCGCACATGAACAAACCACTCCGCCGCGTCGCCGTCTTCTGCGGGCTGCTCGTGATGGCCCTCCTCGTCCGGGTCAACTGGGTGCAGTTCGTCGAGGCGGACGAGCTGCGCACGCACCCGGACAACCGGCGCGTGGCCATCGAGCGCTACGCCCACCCCCGCGGCAACATCATCGTCGGTGACAAGGCCGTCACCGGATCGACCGAGACCTCGGGCAGCGACTTCAAGTACAAGCGCACCTACAAGGACGGCCCGCTGTGGGCCCCCGTCACCGGCTACGCCTCCCAGGCGTTCGGCGCCAACCAGCTGGAGAAGCTCTACGACGGCATCCTCACCGGCAACGACGACCGGCTGTTCTTCAACCGGACGATCGACATGATCACCGGCAAGGACAAGAAGGGCGGCAACGTCGTCACCACCCTCGACCCGAAGGTGCAGAAGGCCGCGTTCGAAGGGCTGGGCGACCGCAAGGGCGCCGTCGCCGCCCTGGACCCGGAGACCGGCGCGATCCTCGGCCTGGCGACGAGCCCCAGCTACGACCCGTCCTCGTTCGCGGGCAACTCCAACGAGGACTCCAAGAACTGGACCTCCCTGAACGAGGACGAGGACAAGCCGATGCTCAACCGGGCGCTGCGCGAGACGTACCCGCCCGGCTCCACCTACAAGGTCGTCACCGCCGCGGCGGCGCTGGAGAGCGGCGAGTACGACATGGACGAGCCGACCGGCGCCCCCGAGGTCTACAAGCTGCCGCTGACCACCGACAGCACCCTCGGCAACGAGGTCCAGGGCGTCTGCAAGGACGCCACCCTGCGCGTGGCACTGCAGTGGTCCTGCAACTCGGTCTACGCGATGATCAGCGACAAGCTCGGCAACGAGGCCATGATCGAGATGTCCGAGGAGTTCGGCTTCGGCAACCCCGAGCTGGACACCCCGGTCCGCGCCGCCGAGAGCGTCTATCCGGAGATGGACCGCCCGCAGAACGCCATGGGCGGCATCGGCCAGGCGTCCAACCGGGCCACCCCGCTCCAGATGGCGATGGTCGCCGCGGCCGTCGCCAACGACGGCGAGCTGATGAAGCCGTACATGGTCGAGAAGCTCGTCGCGCCGAACCTCAACGACATCGAGGTCACGCAGCCCGAGACCCTCAGCGAGCCGGTCTCCGGCGAGAACGCGCAGAAGCTCCAGCAGATGATGGAGACCGTCGTCGAGGAGGGCACGGGCTCCAACGCCCGGATCGACGGCCTCACCGTCGGCGGCAAGACCGGTACCGCGCAGCACGGCATCGACAACCGGGACCTGCCGTACGCCTGGTTCATCTCGTACGCCAAGGACCCCGACAGCGGCGAGCAGATCGCCGTCGCGGTCGTCGTCGAGGACGCCAGCGCCGACCGCGACGACATCTCCGGCGGCGGCATCGCGGCGCCGATCGCCAAGAGCGTCATGGAGGCCGGCCTGGGGCGGTGAGCCCCGGCGGCCGGCGGGGAACGAAGGGGTGAGGAACACGGAAGGCGGGGAGTGTCACCCGGGGGGTGCCGGGAACGTGCGGGGAAAGTGCCGGGAACGTGACCCCGGGAGGGGAACCGCGGGGCGGGTCCCCGGCGTCCCCGGAGAGCGGCCGGGATACCGGTCGCGTATCGGCTGACGGTCTCGCCGGAAGGGTGTCATCCGCGCCCGGTACGGTATGCCGAGCAGCACGAGCCGGACACCCCGTGCCGACGCTCCACTTCGGCGCGGGAGCAGGAACGGAAGAGGGCTGGGAGAAGCTATGGAAGAGCCGCGTCGCCTCGGCGGGCGGTACGAGCTGGGCCAGGTGCTCGGCCGCGGCGGCATGGCCGAGGTGTACCTCGCCCACGACACCCGCCTCGGCCGGACGGTCGCGGTCAAGACGCTGCGCGCCGACATGGCCCGCGACCCCTCGTTCCAGGCCCGCTTCCGCCGCGAGGCCCAGTCCGCCGCCTCCCTGAACCACCCCGCGATCGTCGCCGTGTACGACACCGGCGAGGACTACATCGACGGCGTCTCCATCCCGTACATCGTCATGGAGTACGTGGACGGCTCCACGCTGCGCGAGCTGCTGCACTCCGGACGCAAGCTGCTGCCCGAGCGCTCGCTGGAGATGTGCACCGGCATCCTCCAGGCGCTGGAGTACTCGCACCGCAGCGGCATCGTCCACCGCGACATCAAACCGGCGAACGTCATGCTGACGCGCACCGGCCAGGTCAAGGTCATGGACTTCGGCATCGCCCGCGCGATGGGCGACTCCGGCATGACGATGACGCAGACCGCCGCGGTCATCGGCACCGCGCAATACCTCTCCCCGGAGCAGGCCAAGGGCGAGCAGGTCGACGCCCGCTCCGACCTGTACTCGACGGGCTGCCTGCTGTACGAGCTGCTGACCGGCCGGCCGCCGTTCGTCGGCGACTCCCCGGTGGCCGTCGCGTACCAGCACGTGCGCGAGGAGGCGCAGCCGCCCAGCGCGTTCGACCCCGAGGTCACCCCGGAGATGGACGCCATCGTGATGAAGGCGCTCGTCAAGGACCCGGACTACCGCTACCAGAGCGCCGACGAGATGCGCGCCGACATCGACGCCTCCCTGGAGGGCCTGCCGGTCGCCGCCACCGCCGCGATGGGCGCCGCCGGCTTCCCCGGCGACACCCCCACCACCGCCATGGCCCCGCAGAACGGCTACGGCACCACGATGCTGCCGCCCGCCCGCGACGACGACGGCGGCATGGGCTACGAGGAGCGCGGCCCGGGCCGCCGCCGGCAGCAGAAGCGCAGCGGCGCGACGTCGACGGTGCTGCTGATCCTGGCCGGCATCCTGGTCCTCGTCGGCGCCATCTTCATCGGCAAGTCCCTCTTCGGCGAGAAGTCGGACAACGCGGTCGAGGTACCGGACGTCGTCGGCGAGAAGTTCGCGGACGCCAAGAGCGACATGAGCAACCTCAAGCTCACCCTTGAGAAGAGCGGCGAGGAGCGCTGCGACCAGCCCAAGGGCGCGGTGTGCAGCACCAACCCGCCGGCCGGTGAGGAGGTCGAGCGGGGCTCGACCGTCGAGGCGATCGTCTCCAAGGGCTCCGGCGTCGAGAAGGTCACCGTCCCGGGCGTGGAGGGCCTCAGCGCCGACGAGGCCGAGGACACCCTGCGCGACGAGGGCTTCGACGTCGAGCAGGAGGAGCAGGAGTCCAGCGAACCGGAGGACGAGGTCCTGGACCAGGACCCGGCGGGCGACACCAAGGCCCCGCAGGGCTCGACGGTCACCCTCACCGTCGCGGTCGCCCCGGAGGAGACCGAGCCGGCGGTGATCAACGTCCCGAAGGTCGACGGCCTGTCGTACGAGGACGCCAAGGCGACCCTGGAGGGCCAGGGCTTCGCCGTCCAGCGCACGGACCAGGAGACCGCCGACGCCGCCCCGGAGACGGTCCTCACCCAGACCCCGGAGGCCGGCACCGCGGCCTCGGAGGGCGACACGGTCACCCTGACGGTGGCCATCGAGCCGGCGGAGCAGCAGCTCACGATGCCGTCCGACCTGGTCAACAAGTCGGTCGCGGACGCGCGCGCCCAGTTGCAGTCCATGGGCCTGGTCGTCGAGTTCGTCCCCGGCTCCCCGACGGACGACGAGGCGATCGTGTTCGCGCACAACCCGCCGGCCGGCCAGCCGGTCACGGCGGGCGACACCGTGACGTTGGCCACGCGCCCGGGCGGCGACTAGGCCGGGGGCGGGGGCCCGTAGATCACCGCGATGCGAGCGCCCCCGCCGAACGGGTAGGCTGGGTGCCGCTTCGGGGCCTTAGCTCAGTTGGTAGAGCGCTGTCTTTGCATGGCAGATGTCAGGAGTTCGACTCTCCTAGGCTCCACAGAGCTGCGTAGCAGGTGAGCGGCGTAGAACGCCCCCCGGAAGGGATCTTCCGGGGGGCGTTCCCATGATCGGAGTCCACGTCGCCGTCCGGCCCCCGGGCGCGGGAGTGCAGCGGGCGGCCCGCGGGGCGTGGCGCGGCAGGTCAGCCGGTCCAGCCGCCGGTGAAGTCGGAGCTGAGCTGGGCATCGCAGATGTTGTAGCTGCCGGAGGCGTGTGCCTCGTCGGTCTCGCCGCCGATCGTCACTGAGCAGTAGATGTCGCCGCTTCCGTTGAGCTGGGCGAAGACGTTGAAGAACATGTCGTCGTCCCCGTTGACCGGCAGCTCAGCCTCGAACTTGCCCTTCCACGTACCGTCGCGGGTGTCGCTGTCGCTGCCGTACGTGACGTTCACGCCGTCCGGTGCCTCGCCCCAGACCTTGAACACCGCGGTGTCGTCCGCGGGCTCGGGCTCCTCCTTCGGCTCCGGCTTGTCCTCGGCCGGCTCCGGCTTGTCCTCGGCCTTGCCGCCCGGCTGCTCCTGCTTCGGGTCGGCGGGCGCGTTGTTGGCGGTGTCGGAGGTGCCGTTGTCCTCGTCGCTCCCGCCGCCGACGGCCGCGCCGATGACGCTGATGACGACGATGACCGCGATGACGCCGATGACGGAGAAACCGATGATCTTCCCCTTGTCGCGCTTCGGTGGCGGCGGCGGGGTGTAGTAGCCCTGCGGCGGGTAGGGCTGCTGGCCGTACGGCTGCGTGGGCTGCTGCGGGTAGCCGTAGCTCGGCTGGTTCGGCTGTCCGGGCTGCTGCGGGTGCGTCATGTGGTGATCCCCCCTGATGGTGGTGAGCGTCGGGACATTACGGGGGTGTCAGGTGTGTCAGGTATGGGCCGGTCGGCCCTATCCGGAGTGAGCGCTTCAGCCCTTCTTGGGCTTGCCGGCGGGCGATGGTGGCCGCCGCGGCCGGCGACGTACACGGTGCCCGCCTACGCGCGAGTCCGCGGTGTACGGCGCGGAGGCGCACCGCGTCATCGCTCGCGCCCGGCCCGTCACCCGCCGCGGGCGGAGCTAAGGACGGGGACCCCTCGGGACTGATTCCCGGGGGCCTTCGTGATCGGCGTTCCCGTGGAGTCCGCGCCGTGGGTGGCGAAAGTCCATGGACAGTGCGGCCGGAGTCCGCTGGTATGAGTGCTGACCGGCAGCTGCCGCAGGACGGGCGGCACCTTCGCCCAGGAAATGTCATGTTCATGCAATTCCCACCCCACGAGGAGGAACATGTTCAGGGCAATGAGGCGGGTCGCGGTGTTCGTCGCCATGATCGCGTTCGCGCTCACGGTGGCCGCGCCCCCCGCGCAGGCCGGCGAGACACCGGGGACCTACTCGCACTGGAACTTCGACGGGACGACCGGGCTGTCCGACGTCGCGTACGGGGTGACGGTCGAGCAGCATCCCGGGCAGCAGAGCCAGATCTACTGGTCGAACCAGGTGAGCTGGGTCGACGGGCCCGGCGGCTACGCGGGCATGCAGACCAACGCCCGGGCCGACTCCAACCTGTTCCTGTTCTCCGTCTGGGACACGTCCGAGGCCCGGCCCGGTTCGGAGGGCAGCTGGTGCCTGCGGTTCGGCGGCGAGGGCGAAGGGATGAGCTGCCGGATGTGGCACAAGTGGACGCCGGGGCACACCTACCGCTTCCACTACCGCGCCGAGGGGTCCGGCTGGTGGGGGATGACCGTCACCGACACCGCCACCGGCTCCTCGTTCAAGCTCGGCAGCATCCGGGTCGGCTCCGACCGGATGAGCCCGTCCTCGGTGAGCTGGGTGGAGTACTACCGCTGGAGCGACTCCCGGTCCTCGTGCCAGACCGAGCCCTACTCACGCGCCCGGTTCGACGCCCCGACGGGCAACGACGGGACGGTGACCGCACGGCTGTCCGGCACCAAGGCCAACACCTGCCCCGGTTTCCCCGATGACGGCGCCGCGGTCACCGCGGCGGGCTCCGGTGCCCGGCACACGCTGGGCATCGGCAACTCGGTGATGGGGCCGATCACCGGCGCCGCGGACAAGTGCGCCGACGTCGCGTCCGACGGATCGGTGGTCCTCTGGAGCTGTCACGGGGGCGGCAACCAGGCGTGGGTGATGTCCCAGGACGGCGCGATCCGCGCCAAGGACTTCTCCTGCCTCGACATCGACGGCGCCGGCACCGCCGACGGCACGCGGGTGATCAGCTGGGACTGCCACGCCCGCGCCAACCAGCAGTGGCGGGCGGAGAACGGCGCGCTGGTCAACCCCGCCACCGGCAAGTGCCTCGACACCGAGAACGGCGCCACCGCGGACGGCACCCGGCTGGTCATCCGGACGTGCGACGGTTCCGCCACCCAGCGCTGGACCGCCCCCGCCCGTCCGTAGCCCGCCGTCCGGCAGCGCCCCGCAGGGCCCCGTCCCGGGCCCTGCGGGGCTTCCGCGTTCGCGTACGGCGGAGGGCGCCCGGCTCAGAGGTCGTCTTCGCGCTCGTAGTAGGCGCGGCTCGTGTCCGTCGGGTCGCCCGCCTCCGAGCGGGCCGTGCCGCCGCCCTCGGCGTCCATGTCCGCCGCCGCCTGGCGGGCCTGGGCGTCCGGGTCGGGGCCGGCGTCGGCGCGGTCGATGCGGGTCTCGCGGTCCAGGTACTCGGTGTCGTCGACGATGCGGGTGGTGGAGGCGTCGGCGTCGGGTTCGGTGGCGTCGTCGGGTTCGACCATCCAGTCCGGGTTCACCTGGCGGTCCCACCAGCGCCAGGCGACGACCGCCCCGGCGCCAAGCGCGCCGACGACGACGGTGCCCTTGGCCGTACGGCCGACGACCTCGCGGCGGTGCCGCTTGCGCGCCAGCTCGCCGATCTCCTCCGGGCTCACCTCGCCCTTCAGCGCCGACAGCGCGGCCGTGCCGCGGGCGGCGGCCTCGCGGGTCGCGGGCGCGGCGGCGGCCTTCGTGGCCGCCGCGGCGGCCTTCGTCGCCGCGGCGGCGCCGACGATGCGCGGGGTGGCGTACGCCGCCGCCTCGCGCGCGCGGCGCGCGGCGTCGCCGGCGGTCCGGTCGAGTTCGTCGGGCATCGCCCGGCGCACCTTCTTCATCCGGGGTGCGACGTGGGCGCCGTACGCCACCTGGGCGCTCTCGGCCAGGTCGGAGACCTTCGGGCCGAGGCGTTCACGGGCCTCGTGGGCCAGCTGCGTGTACTGGTCCCGGGCGGAGGCGGCGTACGGGGCCACCACCCCGGCCGCGTGCTGCACGCTGTGCTTCGCCGTGCCAGTGGCCGGGCGCGTGCCGTTCTTGCGGGTCACGGAACTTACCTCCTCGCGAAACGGTGGCACTGTTCGCCTGTCCACCTGAGTACAGATCATGCCCGGCTTCGCCCGACTCGGCATGTTCTGCTACATCCCTGACTTGCCGGGATGCGGCAGATCGCGCGCGCGGGCGTGCGAGGATCGGGGGACGCAAATGATTCCGTAAGGAAGGCACATCGTGGCTGAGCAGCTTTACGCCACCCTGAAGACGAACCACGGGGACATCGAGGTGCGGCTCCTGCCGGACCACGCGCCGAAGACGGTGAAGAACTTCGTGGAGCTCGCCACCGGCGAGCGCGAGTGGACCCATCCGGCGACGGGCGCGGTGTCCCGCGACAAGCTGTACGACGGCACCGTGTTCCACCGCGTCATCAGTGGCTTCATGATCCAGGGCGGTGACCCGCTGGGCAACGGGACCGGCGGCCCCGGCTACGAGTTCGGCGACGAGATCCACCCGGACCTGTCGTTCGACCGGCCGTACCTGCTGGCGATGGCGAACGCGGGCCCCGGCACCAACGGCTCGCAGTTCTTCATCACCGTGGCGCCCACCGCCTGGCTGACGGGCAAGCACACCATCTTCGGCGAGGTCACCGACGAGGCGGGCAAGAAGGTCGTCGACACGATCGTGGCGGTGCCGACGGAGCGGGACCGCCCGAAGACGGACGTGGTCATCGAGTCGGTCACGGTCACGCGGCGCTGAGCCGAGCCGAGCCGAGGGAACCTGAGCGCTCCGCCCGTCGTACCACCGGCAGGGGGCACGGCGGGCGGAGCGCCGCGGCGGGGCGGGACGGGGCGGGCGGAGAACAGAGGGGACGCGGGTAGCTGATGGACCAGGCACCGGGAGACGGCGTGGGGAAGCCGGCCGGGGAGAGCGGGCTGCCCGGCTGCTACCGGCACCCGGACCGCGAGACCGGCGTGCGCTGCACGCGCTGCGACCGGCCCATCTGCCCGGAGTGCATGATAAGCGCGTCGGTCGGCTTCCAGTGCCCCGACTGCGTCCGCGGCGGCTCCGGTACGGGCCACGCGCCGGACGCCAGCGCGCCCCGTACGCTCGCGGGCGGCGTCACCTCGGCCGACCCGCGGCTGATCACGAAGATCATCCTGGGTCTCAACCTCGCGGTCTTCCTCGCCGTGCTCTCCGGCGGCGACCGGGTCACCGACCCGCTGATCCTCGTCGGGAAGGCGTTCTTCACCTACGACGGCTCGCTCGAAGGCGTCGCGGAGGGCGACTACTACCGGCTGCTCAGCTCCGTCTTCCTGCACGAGGCGGTCGCCCACATCGCGCTGAACATGCTGGCGCTGTGGTTCCTGGGGCCGCCGCTGGAGGCCGCCCTCGGCCGGCTGCGGTTCGTCACGCTCTACCTGCTCTCCGGCCTCGGCGGCAGCGCGCTGTTCTATCTGATCGCCGCGCCCAACGACGCCGCCCTCGGCGCCTCCGGCGCCATCTTCGGCCTCTTCGGCGCCACCGCGGTGCTGATGCGCCGGATGAACTACGACATGCGGCCCGTGCTGGTGCTGCTGGCGATCAACCTGGTCTTCACCTTCACCTGGTCGGGCATCGCCTGGGAGGGCCACATCGGCGGGCTGGTGATCGGCACGGCGGTCGCGTACGGGTTCGTGCACGCGCCCCGCGAGCGGCGGCTGCTGGTGCAGCGGGCGGTGGCGGCGGGGGCGCTGCTGGCGGTCGTCGCGGTGGTCGTGATCCGCACCGTGCAGCTGACCTGACGATCGGCGTAACCCGCGGGCCGCGGGCGCGTTGAGAGGGTGGGCAAGCAGCCACGCCCGAAGTTGTCCACAGGTAGTCAGCGATCCTGTGCGTACCGTGGGGACAGCCGTTCGATATCGAACACGTCTGCGTTTTCCTTGGCAGGACGGGGGATCACCGCTGGTCCGGACGGTGTACCGCGGTCAGACCGGCGTCAACCGCGCTGAGGTTATCCACAGATCTTCTGCTTTCTGCACAGCTGTGGATGACCTGTGGATAACTCTGTCCACGGCGGGCCGCCGAGCGTGCCGGCGGCGCTACTTCCACTGCGTCGAGACGACGAACCCGGCCAGGATGAAGCCGAAGCCGACGACGATGTTCCAGTTGCCGATGGCGTCCAGCGGCAGGTCCCCGGTCGTGACGTAGAACACGACGATCCAGGCGAGTCCGATGACGAACAACGCCAGCATCAGGGGCGCCACCCAGCTCCGGCCCGAGCCGGACAGCTTGAACTCACCCGACTTCGGCGGCGGCGGGGTGTAATCGGCCTTCTTGCGGATCCGTGACTTCGGCACGAGGGACTCTCCTGTCGACGCTGCGGTTTCGGGCCTGTCGGGGAGGCCCCGAGCCGCGGGGGCGGCTCCTTCCCCGGGCGTGTCCGTTAGCGTAGTCCTTCCACCGGGGGTAAGGAGACAAGGGTACGGTGACCAATTCCGCACAGCGGCCCCGTATGCGGCTCCGTATCAGGCCCGCGCGGCTGTTCACCTTCGCCGCCTTCGGGCTCGCCGGGCTGATCTTCTGGACCAGCTTCAACACCGCGCAGGGCACCAACCTGCGCACCGACGCCTCCATGCTCCGCCTCACCGACCTCATCCACGAGCGCGACCGCGCCAACCAGCGCCTCGACGGCGACAACGCCTCCCTCCGCGAGGAGGTCGACGCCCTCGCCGAGCGCGACCACGGCGCCGGCACCGCCCCCGGCAAGCGGCTGCGCGAGGTGAAGCGGGCCGCCGGGGCCACCCCGGTCAGCGGCGCCGGGCTCACCGTGACGCTCACCGACGCCCCGCCGGACGCCACGGCGCTCATCCCCGGCGTGCCGGAGCCGACGCCGGACACCCTCGTCGTGCACCAGCAGGACCTCCAGGCCGTCGTGAACGCCCTGTGGGCGGGCGGCGCGGAGGGCATCCGGGTCATGGACCAGCGGCTGATCTCCACCAGCGCGGTGCGCTGCGTCGGCAACACCCTGATCCTCCAGGGCCGGGTGTACTCGCCCCCGTACAAGATCACCGCCGTCGGCGACCGCCAGGACCTCCAGGCCGCCCTGGACGCCGAGCCCGCCGTGCAGAACTACAAGCGCTACGTGGAGGCGTACGGCCTCGGCTACGAGGTCGACCCGCACGACTCGGTGCGGCTCCCCGGCTACGCCGGCACCACCGACCTGCACCACGCCCGCCCCGTGGAGTGAGCCGGCCGCCCGCCGGGGAGACACCGTGACCGGTGGCACGTGGGAAGCCCACCGCCTCGGGAGGCGCGGGTCGTTAGTCTGGTGACTCGTACGGACGAATTCGACAGCGAGCACGGGCACATACGGACAACGGCGAAGATCGGCGAAGAGGGACGCATGTACGGCTGGATCTGGCGGCATCTGCCGGGCAACGCGCTGGTGCGGGCAGTCATCTCGCTCGTCCTCGTGCTCGGCATCGTCTTCCTGCTCTTCCAGTACGTGTTCCCCTGGGCCGAGCCGCTGCTGCCGTTCAACGACGTCACCGTCGACGAGGGAGCCGCCCCGCGATGAGCGCGCGCATTCTGGTCGTGGACAACTACGACAGCTTCGTCTTCAACCTGGTCCAGTACCTGTGCCAGCTCGACGCCGACTGCGAGGTGCTGCGCAACGACGAGGTGACGCCGCGGCACGCGGACGACGGCTTCGACGGCGTGCTGCTCTCGCCGGGCCCCGGGACGCCCGAGCAGGCCGGGGTGTGCGTCGAGATGGTGCGGCACTGCGCGGAGCGCGGGCTGCCGGTCTTCGGGGTCTGCCTCGGGGTGCAGTCGATGGCGGTCGCGTACGGCGGCGTCGTCGGCCGGGCGCCGGAGCTGCTGCACGGCAAGACCTCGCCGGTGACGCACGGCGGCGCGGGAGTGTTCGCCGGGCTGCCGTCGCCGTTCACGGCGACGCGGTACCACTCGCTCGCCGTCGAGCGGGAGACGCTGCCGGACGAGCTGGCGGTCACGGCGGAGACGGACACCGGGCTCGTGATGGGCCTGCGGCACCGGGACCTGCCGGTGGAGGGCGTGCAGTTCCACCCGGAGTCGGTGCTGACGGAGTGGGGCCACCGGATGCTGGCGAACTGGCTCGTGGAGTGCGGCGACGCCGGGGCGGTCGCACGGTCCACCGGGCTGGCGCCGGTGACGGGCGGGCCGGCGCCGGCGGGGCGGTTGGCGCCGGCGGGCGGCGGGTCGGCCGGGACCCCGGGGTGACCGACACCCGGCCGGGCGGCGGCGCCCCGGAGCGCGCGGAGGAGCGCGCGCCGGGGCGCGAAGCGCGTCACCGCGGCTACCCCGACCCGAGCGCCCCCGTCCAGCCACCGGACGCCGCCGACCCGCACTCCGGCGGCGGCCGCCCGCCGCTGCCGCGCCGCGAGGCGGGCGGCCGCGGAGCGGGTGCGGCGGGCGGCGGCAGCGGGCCGGGGGACGGCTTCGGGGCGTACGAACCGGGGGCGGCGGGGACGACCGGGGCACCCGGAGGGCCCGGAGCGCCGGACGCCCGGACCGGCGGTTACGGCGCGGGGCCCGGCGGCCACGCCCCGGAGGGCGCCCGCTACGGCGCCGGTACGGGCGGGCCGGACCCGCTGGAGCAGGGCCACCTGCCGGAGTACGCCCACCGCAACCCGCTCCGCGGCGACCCCCTGCCGCCGCAGCGGACCGGCGGCGCGGAGCCGCGGGCGGAGCAGCAGTACGACCCGCGGGGCCAGGCCCCGCCGCCGGGCGCCGGTTACCCGCCAAACACGCAGCACCCGCAGCACCCGCAGCACCCGCAGAACATGCACAGCCCGCAGGGTCCGCACAGCCCGCAGACGCACGTCCCGCGGCAGGAGCCCGCGCACGCGGACGACCTGCGCCCGCGCCCGCTGGAGCCCCGCCCCGACTCACCGGCCTCCCCGACCTCCGCGGTGTCCCGCTGGTTCCGTCCGCACACCCCGCCGGACACCCCCGGCGGCGGTACCGCGCCCGGCGACCACGCGCCCCCGGACGGCGGCCCGCACCTCTACCGCCCCGACGGCGACCACGGCGCCCCCGGCGCCCCCGGCGCGGCTGCCGCCGCGGACGGCCGCACGCCCTCCGGGTACGCCGCCCGGAGCCCTGCCCCGCGGAACGACCCGGCACCGGCCCCCGGTCGCCCCGGCCCGCCCGCGCCGGATCCCGGAGCCGGGCCCGGGGCCCCCGGCCGGGCGGCGATGGTGCCGCGGGAGGGGACCTCGGCGCAGTACCCCGCGTCGACCTACGAGGGCGGCCCGCAGCCGTCGCCGTACGCGGAGGCGCCGCCGGCGGCCGCGTACGGGGAGACCACCCCGGCGTACGACCAGCAGCCGGCCTCGTACGCCCCCGGGATCCTCGGCTACGACCAGGCCCCCGCCGACCCCCTGGGCGCCCCGCGCCCCGCGGCGACCGGCGACCCGCTGACCGACCCGCTCGGCGATCCCCTCACCGACCCGCTGACCGACCCCCTCGGCGCCGCCCCGGCACCGCGCGGCGACCGTACGCCCCCCGCCGGGGACCCCCTCACCGACCCACTCACCGACCCGCTCCCCGGCGCCACGTCCGCGCCCGCCTCCGCCCCGCGCCGGCACGCCGGCCGGCCCGCCGTCGAGGAGCAGCGGCCGTACCCCGCGCCGACCCACGGCCGCCACGCCGGCGGCACCGCCGCGACCCCGCCGCCCGCGCACCCCGCCCCGGCCGACCCCTCCCCCGGCCCCGCCGCCGGCCACCGCGACCCGTCCCCGTGGGGCGACCTCTCCGCCGCGGCCCACGCAACGGCCGGCCCCGGACCGGGCGGCCCCGCGACGGCCGACCCCGCGCCGCCCCGGCACCCCGACCGGACGGCCGACCCGGCCCCCGGCCCGGCAGCCGACCCCGACGCCGACCAGCGCCTCACCTGGGGCACCGCCCCCACCACCCGCCGCCGCGGCATACCCGGCGACGACCGCGCCGAAGGCCGCGGCGACCGCGAGGACCGCACCGTTCAGACGATGTCCCTGAACGTCGCCCGCGCCCTCGGCACCCGCATGTCCGCCCGCAAGGCCGCCCGCGCCGCGAAGCAGCAGCGCACCGTGCTGATCAGCCGGATCACCGGCGAGGCGTTCATCACCCTCGGTGTGCTGATGCTGCTCTTCGTCGTCTACCAGCTGTGGTGGACGAACGTACTCGCCAACCGCGAGTCCCGGCAGGAGGCGCAGCAGCTGGAGGAGCAGTGGAGCCGCGGCGAGGGGCCGGGCAAGGAGGACGCCCGCGACCCGGGGGCGTTCGAGGCGGGCGAGGGCTTCGCCATCATGCACATCCCGTCCCTGGACGTGAACCGCCCGGTGGCGCAGGGCATCGACAAGGAGAAGGTCCTGGACCGCGGCCTCCTCGGCCACTACGCGGAGGGCGACCTCAAGACCGCGATGCCGTGGGACGAGAAGGGGAACTTCGCGGTCGCCGGGCACCGCAACACCCACGGCGAGCCCTTCCGCTACATCAACAAGCTGGAGCCGGGCGAGGAGATCGTCGTCGAGACCAAGGACACCTACTACATATACGAGGTGGCCAACACGCTCCCGTCGACGTCGCCGTCGAACACCGACGTGATCAATCCCGTGCCCGAGGGCTCGGGGTTCACCGAGCCGGGCCGCTACGTCACACTGACGACCTGTACGCCTGAGTACACGTCCAAGTACCGGCTTATCGTCTGGGGCAAGATGGTCGAGGAGCGTCCGCGCAGCGAGGGCAAGCCGGACGCGCTCGTCGACTGAGCGGGACGGCGGTACAGCGGGACGGAACGAACGGGGATGCGGTGGCAGCGACGGACGACGAGCGGGACGTGCCCGGCGGGCCCGCGGCGGAGACCGGTGGCGACGAGGCCGCGCCCGCGGCCGCGCCGCCGGCCGCGCCGCCGGCCGGCCGCCGCGCCGCCGGGCGGCGCGGCCTCGCCGCTACCGTCGTCAGCCTCTTCGGCGAGGTCCTGATCACCGTCGGCGTCCTCATGGCGCTCTTCGTCGTCTACTCCCTGTACTGGACGAACATCCAGGCCAACCGCGAGGCCGGGCGCATGTCCGACGACCTCCGCGACTCCTGGGAGCAGACCCCGGACGACGGCAAGCCCCGCCCGGTGACCATCGGCGACCTCAAGGGCGGCATCGGCTTCCTGCACGTCCCCGCGATGGAGGAGAACATCCTCGTACGGAAGGGCACGGCGACCGACGACCTCAACAGGGGCGTCGCCGGTTACTACACCGAGCCCGTGAAGTCGGCCATGCCCTGGGACCGCCGCGGCAACTTCTCGCTCGCCGCGCACCGCGACGGCCACGGCGCCAAGTTCCACGACATCCACGACATCGACGAGGGCGACCCGATCGTCTTCGAGACGAAGGACCGCTGGTACGTCTACAAGACGTACGCGATCCTCTCCGAGACCTCGAAGTACAACACCGGCGTGCTGAACAAGATCCCCGAGGAATCCGGGAAGACCGAGCCCGGCCGGTACATCACCCTCACCACGTGCACCCCGATGTACACCTCCCAGCACCGCTACATCGTGTGGGGCGAGCTGGAGCGCGTGGAGCGCGTCGACGAGCAGCGCACCCCGCCGCCCGAGCTCTCCTGAACGCGCCGGACACGCCCCCGTACGGCCCCCGCGAGTGGCACGCGTAGACCCGCGCGGACATGGAGGAACGCGTCCCGCTTATCTCACCGCCCCGAGGTCTGTCTGGGCGCGGTCCCGCTCCGTAGGATGCAGTTCGCAAGCGCGAATCTGGACTCGGGGACATCTGGGGAGGCCGCACGGCATGGGAGCTCCACGGCAGGACACCAGCGAACGCGCACGAGAGCTACAGCGAAGCTGGTACGGCGAACCGCTGGGCGTGCTGTTCCGGCGACTGATCGACGATCTCGGTCTCAACCAGGCACGGCTGGCCGCCGTGCTCGGTATCTCGGCGCCGATGCTGTCGCAGCTCATGAGCGGACAGCGGGCGAAGATCGGCAACCCGTCGGTAGTGCAGCGCGTACAGGCACTGCAGGAGCTGGCGGCGGAGGTGTCGAGCGGCAGCGTCTCCGCCGCGGAGGCGGCGGAACGGATGGAGGGCATCCGCAAGAGCGCGGGAGGGGCGGTGCTGGGCACCGCCCAGACGCAGTCGTCGACGGGGTCGACGACGGTCCGCCGGGTCGTACGGGAGATCCAGTCGCTGCTGCGCTCGGTGGCGGCGGCCGGTGACATCATCGACGCGGCGGACCGGCTCGGGCCGACCCATCCGGAACTGGCGGAGTTCCTCCGGGTGTACGGCGCCGGCCGCACCGCCGACGCGGTGGCACATTACGAAGCGCACCAGTCGTAAAAGGGGCGGGCACGGCAGCATGGGTGAGGTCTTCGCTGGGCGGTACGAGCTGATCGATCCGATCGGCCGGGGCGGGGTGGGCGCGGTCTGGCGCGCCTGGGATCACCGGCGGCGGCGCTATGTGGCGGCCAAGGTGCTGCAGCAGAGCGACGCGCACACGCTGCTGCGCTTCGTCCGCGAGCAGGCGGTACGCGTCGACCACCCGCACGTGCTGGCGCCCGCCAGCTGGGCGGCGGACGACGACAAAGTGCTGTTCACGATGGACCTGGTGCGCGGCGGCTCACTGGCCCACCTGATCGGCGACTACGGACCGCTCCCGCCGCGGTTCGTCTGCCTGCTGCTCGACCAGCTGCTGGCGGGGCTGGCCGCGGTGCACGGCGAAGGCGTCGTGCACCGCGACATCAAACCGGCGAACGTGCTGCTGGAGGCGACCGGCACCGCCCGGCCGCACCTCCGGCTCTCGGACTTCGGCATCTCCATGCGCAAAGGCGAGCCACGGCTGACGGACACCAACTTCGTCGTCGGCACCCCCGGCTACTTCGCGCCGGAACAGATGCTCGGCGCGGAACCCGACTTCCCCGCGGACCTGTTCGCGGTGGGGCTGCTCGCGCTGTACCTGCTGTCCGGGGAGCGTCCGGACAGCGAAGCGCTGGTGAAGACGTTCCTGAACCACGGTGTGCCGCCGGCCCCGGCGGGGGTGCCGGATCCGCTGTGGCAGGTGCTCGCGAGCCTGCTCCAGCCGGACCCGGACGCGCGGTTCAAGACGGCGACGGGAACGCGGAAGGCGCTGGCGGAGGCGGCGGAGCTGCTGCCGGAGCTGGATCCGGCGGAGGAGCCGGTGGAGGTGTTCGACCAGCTGGGACCGCTACCGGCGGGCTTCGGGCCGACGGGCCCGGAGCGGCCTCAGCGGCCGGAACGGCCGGACGGGGCGGAGGGGTACGGCGGCGAGGATCGGCCGGGCGCGGGTCAGGTACCGGGCGTAGGTCCGGTATCGGGCGCGGGTCCGGGTCTCGGCGCGGGTCCGGTACCGGGCGCAGGTCCGGGTCTCGGCGCGAATCCTGTACCGGGCACAGGTCCAGGTCTCGGCGCGGGTCCGGTACCGGCCGCGGGTCCAGGTCTCGGCGCGAGTCCGGGCCCCGGCGCGGGTCCGGTATCGGGCGCAGGTCCAGGTCTCGGCGCAAGTCCGATACCGGGCACAGACCCGGGTCTCGGCGCAGGCCCGGGCCCTGCCGCAGGTCCAGGTCTCGACGCAAGTCCGGGCCCGGACGCGGCTTCTGCCGGTGGTACGGATCCCGCCGCAACACCCGCCCCGGCGGGGCCCGCGGGCGCGCCCGGCCTCGCGGGCGCCGGCGCGCCCGGCCCGGCGTACGCCCCCGGCGCCCCCGGCGTCACAGGCACCACCGGGCACGTACCCGCGCCCGCGGGGCCCGGCACCGAGCCGCCGCCCCCGCAGGGACCCGCCGAGGCGACCAGCTACGGCATCGCACCGCCCGCGGCGGCGCAGCCGCCGACGCCGACCCCCACCGCTCCGTACACAACCGCCCAGCCGCATCCCCAGCCGCACCTCCACCCGCCGCACCCGGCCCACCCGCCGGGCGTCGGCGGGGCGCCGCGGCGACCGGGGCCGCCGGCAAAGGTGGCGGTCCCGGTGGCCGTGCTCGCCGTGCTGCTGATCGCGGCCGGCGTCTGGGCGCTGGCCACGGGCTGACGCCCCCGCTAGCGCCGCCAGTTCTGCTGCGGCCCGGGCGGCGGGTACCCCTCCCCGTACGGCTGCCCGCCCTGCGGGGCGCCGTACGGCCCGCCCGGCTGCGGCGGCCCGTCCGGGTACACCCCGGGCGCCGTCCGCGTGTCCTCGCCGGCCACCCGCGGCCCCGCACCCGGCCCCGCACCCGATCCCGGCCCGGGACCCGCGCCCGGCGCCGCCCGGCGCCGCGCCAGCAGCGTCCACAGGCCCAGGCCCGCCAGCAGCACCACGCCCGCGCCGATCCCGGCGATCGCCAGGATCGTCCTCCCGGCGCCGTCGCCGTCCCCGTCCTCGTCGGCCGGCCTGCCCGCCGCGGCCGTGTCCCGGTCCTCGTCGGTGACGCCGAACCCGGCCGCCGCGGCGTCCCCGTCGTAGACCGGGCCCTCCTTCGGCTCGCCCGTGACCGTGGTGCGCAGCACCACCGGCACGCCGCCCCCGGCGGTGAACTCGCCGACCTCGTCGGTCACGGTCACCGCGAGGTAGTACCACCCGGCGACGCCGGTGTTGCCGATGCCGGGCAGGTACCTCTGGTAGCGGTTCTCGTACGCGATGGGCGGGGCCCCGAGCGGAGCCGCGGCCGGCTCGTCGCCGTAGTAGCTCTGGGCGTACGAGCCGACGTGCCCGCGGGCCGGGTCGTAGAAGTCGAGGCCCACGCCCCGGGAGGCGTAGTCGGAGGGGTCGGTGACCCGGGTGGTGCCGAACTCGGCGGTGAGGAAGAGCTGCTGGCCCCAGTCGAGCGGTACCCGGTAGAAGTGCGTGTCGCCCGGCTTGATCCGGTCGGACCACACGCCCTGGTCGATGCCCACCGCGTCGTTGAAGCCGGTGCCGCCCGTGCGCGGCTCGGCCTTCGCCGTCGGCGGGGGCGGCTGCTCGGTGGGGAGGGACTCGGGCTCCGGCGGGGTGGTGGAGGCGGCCTTCGCCAGCGGCGGTTCCTCCATGAAGCGCAGTTCGAGCACCCAGTCCTCGGGGCCCCCGGTGGCCTCGCCCTCGCGCGTGACGGTGAAGTCGTAGACCCCGGCCTGCTGGCACTCGCCGTCGGGCTGGATCAGCCGCCGGACGTGGTTGGCGATGGGGCGCGCGGCGTTGTCCTCGTCGAACTCGACCCGGGACGTCATGCCGCACGGCGTGCCGTCCTTGGCCGCGAGGGCGAGTTCGATGCCGTCGTTGCCGTCCACCTTGGTGCCGGGGCGGGGGACGGCGACCGCCGAGACCCAGGCGGTCGACTTCGCGTCGAGCGTGACGCTGTAGTAGAGCTGCTCCTCCGGGCCGATGGCGTCCGTGTACGTCTTTCCGGCCGCCAGCCGCCCGCCGTTCGCGCTGCTCGCGGAGCCCTCGACGGGCTCGGCGTCCGCCGCGATCCGGTACTGGCCGGCGTCGACCGGCGAGTTCGCCGGCGCGGCCGACGCAGCCGCCGCTCCGGGCAGGAGCGCGGCCAGCGCACCCACCGCCACCGCCACGGCCGGCACCGCGCTCGTTCGCGTCCTCACCATCCACCCCTCATGCCGTTGCCCCCGTCTCCGGTATCGCGGCGGCCCGCCCGCGGTTCCGTACGACCACGAAAGCGGACCCCGCGCCGGGGAGCAGCACGCCCCCCGCGATCCTGCCGCCCAGCGGGAGGAGCCGACGGGGGTGGTGCCCTTCGGCTTCACATCTGCTACGGCTTCCTGGATGCGGGCCCGGTCCAGCTCCTCGACGGGGATGGCGAGACGGGCGTCGTGCGGTCGGCGAGCGCCGCGGGTCGCACCGGTGGGCACGGTCCCCCTGGCATGGCCCCCGCGTTCTCCGCCATGTGCTCATGCACCGCAAAGCGTGTGCAGCAGCAAATAACAGAGGGTCTGCGTCACGGTCGGGCCACAGCGCCCCGGTCATGCCGAAGCCCCAGCCGCACCGCCGCGTTCACGGCGGGGCCGGGGCAGGGCCCGGGGCCGGCCCGGCGCACGGGCGGCCCCGATCGGGTCTCTCGCGTCTCAGACGCCCGAGGAGGAGGGCACCGAGTCGGTCGCCTCCGTCCACAGGTCTTGCTCGGCACGATCCGCCTGGATCTGGCGGTACACGAGAAGCCCGCCCAGAGCGGCCAATGCGATCAGGAACAGCTTCTTCACCGCGCTACCTCGTCCTTCCGGAAACATGGACTACGAAGCCCGATGATACACAGCACGTACGACACCGGAGCCGCCCTCGAACCGGACCCGCGCACTAGGACCAAGGTCCCCGGCCGGGTTCCGTCCGGCGCCCGATCCGCGGCGGGCCGCCCCGCGCGCACGATGACGGTCATGACGACGACCGACACCACCGACAAGACCGGCGGCACCCCCGCCCCACCCACCCGTACCACCGCCGCACCCGCCGGCGCCGCGCCGCCGTCCCGCCTGTGGCCCGTGCTGCTGGCCTCGTACATCGGGCAGTTCCTCGTCGTCCTCGACGTCTCCGTCGTCAACGTCGCCCTGCCCAGCATGCGCGACGGCCTCCACCTCAGCGGCGGCGCCCTGCAGTGGGTCGTCAACGGCTACGCCCTCACCTTCGCCGGCTTCCTGCTGCTCGGCGGCCGGCTCTCCGACCTCTTCGGCCACAAGCGCGTCTACCTCGCCGGCCTCACCCTCTTCGCGGGCGCCAGCCTCGCCGGCGGGCTGGCGCAGAGCGACGCCGTCCTCATCTCCGCCCGCGCCGCCCAGGGCATCGGCGCCGCGTTCCTCGCGCCCGTCACCCTCTCCCTGCTCACCCGCGCCCTCCCCGAGGGCGCCGCCCGCACCCGCGCGATCGCCGCCTGGACCGCGGTCGGCGCCGCGGGCGGCGCCACCGGCGGGCTCATCGGCGGCGTGCTCACCGACCTGGCGTCGTGGCGCTGGGTGCTGCTGATCAACGTGCCGGTCGGCGTCGCCGTCGGCGCCGTCGTCCTGCTGTGGCTGCGCGACACCCACCGCGACGCCGACCGCCCCGCCCTCGACCTCCCCGGCGCCGTCCTCGTCACCGGCGGTGTCGGCGCGGTGGCGTACGGCATCACCGAGACCGAGTCCGCGGGCTGGTCCTCCGGCTCCGCGCTGCTGCCGCTGCTGGCCGGGCTCGCCGCGCTGGCGGGCTTCGTCGCCGTGGAGGCGCGGACGGCGCAGCCGCTGATGCCGCTGCGGCTGTTCCGGATCCGCGCGGTGGCCGTCGGCAACGTCGTGACGCTCGTCAGCATGGTCGGCGCGTTCGCCATGTGGTACTTCCTCACCCTCTACATGCAGACCGTCCTCGACTACAGCGCCATCCGCACCGGCCTGGCCTTCCTCCCGCACACCGCCGCCCTGGTCCTCGCCTCCCAGCTCGCGCCCCGGCTCACGGCCCGCTTCGGCAGCCGCACGATGACGGTGGCGGGCGGGCTGCTCACGGGCGGAGGCTTCGTGTGGCAGTCGGCGGTGCTCGACGCGGACGGCACGTTCACGTCCGCGATCCTCGGCCCGGCGCTGCCGATGGCGGCGGGCATCGCGATCCTCATGGCGCTGCTGACCGACGTCTCCACCTCGGGCGTCGGCGAGCAGGACGCCGGCGGCGTCTCCGGCCTGGTCAACACCTCCCGGCAGATCGGCGCGGTGCTGGGCCTGTCGATCCTGGGCACGGTCGCCGCCTCCGCCGCCGACCACGGCACCCCGGAGGACGGCTACGCCCGCGCCTTCCTGGCCGCCGGCCTCATCACCGCCGCGTCGATGCTCCTGGTCCCGCTCCTCCCCCGGGCACGCCGCGCCACCAGCGGGCGCGCACCCGCCTAGGAACCCCGGCGGAAAACCCGAAGGGCGCCCCTCGCAACGAGGAGGCGCCCTTCGACGTTTCCGGTGCGGCTACCAGGACTTGAACCTGGGGCCTCATCCTTATCAGGGATGCGCTCTAACCGACTGAGCTATAGCCGCGCGCTGCACAGAGATTACCCCACCGCGGAGCCCGGGCCCAAATCGCCGGGGGCCGTCCGCGAGCGGCGCTACTCGTCCTCCGCCAGCGTGACCTCGATGCCGCCGACGAAGCCCGCGGAGAGGTTGTAGATGAACGCGCCCAGCGTCGCCAGCGCCGTGGCGAGGACCACGTCGATCAGCGCCACCACCGCCGTGAAGGCGACCACCCGGGGCAGCGAGAGGAACGACTCCAGGTCGAAGCCGGCCGACTCGTCCGAGCCGGTGGCCTCGCTGATCGTGCCGCCGACCGTGCTGAAGACGCCCATCGCGTCCAGCACCATCCACAGCACCGTCACCGCCACGATCGTGCAGATGCCGAGCGCGATGGAGAGCAGGAAGCTGACCTTCATCACCGACCACGGGTCGGCCTTCGCGATCCGCAGCCGCGCCTTGCGGGTGCGGGGCACCGTACGGGCGCCGGTGCGCGACCTGCGTACGCCGGCGGCCGTCTGGTGCGCCTGCGGCTGGCCGTTGCCCGGCGGGGGGCCCTGGCCCTGCTGCTCGTACGCCTGGCCGCCGTGCACGGCCGTGGGCGCCCCGGCGGCGCCGGGGGCCGTGCCGGGCGGCGGGGTGTACGCCTGCGGCGGGTGGTGGGGCGTCGGCGGGGCGGTGGGGGCGGCGGTCGGCGGGGGCATCGGGCCTTCGGGGGCGCTGTCGTACGTGTACGCGTGGCGCTGGGGGTCCGCCTCGGGGCCCCCGGGGCCCGCGGAGCCGGTGGCGCCGCGTCTGCGTCCGCGCCGGCCGCCGCGCCCGCCGGCGCCGGCGCCGGTGCCGTCCGGACCGGGCGGGGGGTCCGGCTGCGCGTACCCCTCGGCCCCTGCCGGACCGGCACCGGCGCCCGTGGCTCCACTCACGACCTACTCCTCGCCTTCACCGTCCGCGGTGGGGCCCGTGACCCCGGCGGCCGTGCTCCCGGCTGCGTCGGCGGCGTCCGCTGCTTCGGCGGCGTCGGCGGCCTCCTCGACCTCTTCCGCCTCCCGGCCGGCTTCGGCGTTCCGCGCGATGCCGACCACCGCGTCCCGCTTCCCCAGGTTGATCAGCTGGACGCCCATGGTGTCACGGCCCGTCTCGCGGACCTCGTCGACCCGCGTACGAATCACGCCGCCGCCGAGCGTGATGGCGAGGATCTCGTCCGGCTCCTCCACCACCAGCGCGCCCACCAGCGAGCCCCGGTCCTCCACCAGCTTCGCCGCCTTGATGCCGAGCCCACCTCGTCCCTGAACGCGGTAGTCGTCCACGTTTGTACGCTTCGCGTACCCGCCGTCGGTGGCGGTGAACACGAACGTACCGGGCCGCACGACATTCATCGAGAGGAGTTCGTCCCCCTCTCGGAAGCTCATGCCCTTCACACCGGAGGTGGCGCGGCCCATCGGGCGCAGCGCCTCGTCCGTTGCGGTGAACCGGATCGATTGGGCCTTCCTGCTGACGAGCAGCAGGTCGTCCTCGGACGAGACCAGCTCGGCGCCGATGACCTCGTCCGGCGAGCCGTCGGGCATCTCGCGCAGGTTGATCGCGATCACGCCGCCCTGCCGGGGCGAGTCGTAGTCCTTGAGGACGGTCTTCTTGACCAGCCCGGCCTTGGTGGCGAGCACCAGGTACGGGGCGGCCGCGTAGTCCCGGATCGCCAGGATCTCGGCGATGTGCTCGTCGGGCTGGAACGCCAGCAGGTTCGCGACGTGCTGGCCCTTGGCGTCGCGGCCGGCGTCCGGCAGCTCGTACGCCTTGGCGCGGTAGACCCGGCCCTTGTTCGTGAAGAACAGCAGCCAGTGGTGGGTGGTGGAGACGAAGAAGTGGTCGACGATGTCGTCCTCGCGCAGCCGTGTGCCGCGTACGCCCTTGCCGCCGCGCTTCTGGGCGCGGTAGTCGGTGGACTTCGTCCGCTTCACGTAGCCGCCGCGGGTGATCGTGACGACGATGTCCTCCTCGGCGATGAGGTCCTCGATGGACACGTCGCCGTCGAAGGGCACGAGCTGGGTGCGCCGGTCGTTGCCGAACTTGGCGACGAGCGCCGCCAGCTCGTCGCTGATGATCTGCCGCTGCCGCTCGGGGGAGGCGAGGATGGCGTTGTAGTCGTTGATCTTCGCCTGGAGGTCGTCGTGCTCCGCGGTGATCTTCTGCCGCTCCAGGGCGGCCAGCCGGCGCAGCTGCATCTCCAGGATCGCGTTCGCCTGGATCTCGTCGATCTGGAGCAGGTCCATCAGGCCGGTGCGCGCCACGTCGACCGTCTGCGAGGCGCGGATCAGCGCGATGACCTCGTCGATGGCGTCGAGGGCCTTCAGCAGGCCGCGCAGGATGTGCGCGCGCTCCTCGGCCTTGCGCAGCCGGAAGGTGGTGCGGCGGACGATGACGTCGATCTGGTGGTCGACCCAGTGGCGGATGAAGGCGTCCAGCGAGAGGGTGCGCGGCACGCCGTCGACGAGCGCCAGCATGTTGGCGCCGAAGTTCGTCTGCAGGTCGGTGTGCTTGTAGAGGTTGTTGAGCACGACCTTCGCGACGGCGTCCCGGCGCAGCACGATGACCAGCCGCTGGCCCGTACGCGACGAGGTCTCGTCCCGGACGTCGGCGATGCCCGTCAGCCGGCCGTCCTTCACGCCGTCGGCGATCTTCTGCGCGAGGTTGTCCGGGTTGACCTGGTACGGCAGCTCGGTGACCACCAGGCACTGCCGGTCCTGGATCTCCTCGACCTCGACGACCGCGCGCATCGGGATCGAGCCGCGGCCGGTGCGGTACGCCTCCTCGATGCCCTTGCGGCCGACGATCAGCGCGCCGCTGGGGAAGTCGGGGCCCTTGATGCGCGCCAGGAGCGCTTCGAGCAGCTCGTCGTTCGACGCCCCGGGGTGCTCCAGGTACCACTGCACCCCCTCGGCGACCTCGCGCAGGTTGTGCGGCGGGATGTTCGTCGCCATACCGACCGCGATCCCCGCCGAGCCGTTGATCAGCAGGTTCGGGAAGCGGGCGGGCAGGACGGTGGGCTCCTGGGAGCGGCCGTCGTAGTTGTCCCCGAAGTCGACGGTCTCCTCGTCGATGTCGCGGAGCATCTCCATGGCCAGCGGCGCCATCCGGCACTCGGTGTACCGCATGGCCGCGGCCGGGTCGTTGCCGGGGGAGCCGAAGTTGCCGTTGCCGTCGACCAGCGGCATGCGCATCGACCACGGCTGGGCCAGCCGGACCAGCGCGTCGTAGATCGCGGAGTCGCCGTGCGGGTGGTAGTTGCCCATCACGTCGCCGACGACGCGCGCGCACTTGAAGTAGCCGCGCTCGGGGCGGTAGCCGCCCTCGTACATCGAGTACAGCACGCGGCGGTGCACGGGCTTGAGGCCGTCGCGGATGTCGGGCAGCGCACGCGAGACGATCACGCTCATCGCGTAGTCGAGATAGCTGCGCTGCATCTCCGTCTCAAGCGAGACGGCGTCCACGCGCAGCACGGTGCCGCCGTCGTCGCCCTCGCCGTCCGGCTGCGGGTCGGGAGTCTGGGGAGTGAGCTCGTCGGCCATTGCGGGTCTTTTCTACCTTTGCGTAGAGGGCTCGAAGGAGGTCGGTCGCGCTCCCGGGCGGGACCACCCGGGCTCCGGCCGGCTCAGATGTCGAGGAAGCGGACGTCCTTGGCGTTGCGCTGGATGAACGACCGGCGCGCCTCGACGTCCTCGCCCATGAGGACCGAGAACAGGTCGTCGGCCGCGGCGGCGTCGTCGAGCGTCACCTGGCGCAGCACGCGGTGCGCGGGGTCCATGGTGGTGACCCGCAGCTCCTCCGCGTTCATCTCGCCCAGACCCTTGAAGCGCTGGATCGAGTCGTCCCGGATCCGCTTGCCCTGCGAGCGGCCCAGCTCGATCAGCTGGTCCCGCTCGCGGTCGGAGTACGCGTACTCGAACTCGTCCCGGGTCCACTTGATCTTGTACAGCGGGGGCTGGGCCAGGAACACGTGCCCGCCCTCGATCAGCGGGCGCATGAAGCGGAACAGCAGCGTCAGCAGCAGCGTCTGGATGTGCTGGCCGTCGACGTCCGCGTCGGCCATCAGCACGATCTTGTGGTAGCGCAGCTTGTCGAGGTCGAAGTCCTCGTGGATGCCGGTGCCGAACGCCGAGATCAGCGCCTGCACCTCCTGGTTCTGCAGCACCCTGTCGATGCGCGCCTTCTCCACGTTGAGGATCTTGCCGCGGATCGGGAGGATCGCCTGGTACCGCGGGTTGCGGCCGGACTTCGCCGAGCCGCCGGCGGAGTCGCCCTCGACGATGAAGATCTCGCACTTGGACGGGTCGTTCGACTGGCAGTCGCTCAGCTTGCCCGGCAGCGACGCCGTCTCCAGCAGCCCCTTGCGCCGCGTCAGGTCGCGGGCCTTGCGGGCCGCCACGCGGGCCGTGGCCGCCTGGATGGACTTGCGGACGATGTCCGCGGCCTCGTTCGGGTTCCGGTCGAGCCAGTCCACCAGCTGCTCGTGGGTGACCTTCTGCACGAAGGTCTTCGCCTCCGTGTTGCCCAGCTTGGTCTTCGTCTGGCCCTCGAACTGCGGCTCGCCCAGCTTGACCGAGATGATCGCGGTCAGGCCCTCGCGGATGTCCTCGCCGGTGAGGTTGTCGTCCTTCTCGCGCAGCAGCCGGCGGTCGCGCGCGTACCGGTTGACCAGGCCGGTGAGCGCCGCCCGGAAGCCCTCCTCGTGGGTGCCGCCCTCGTGCGTGTGGATCGTGTTGGCGAAGGAGTACACGCCCTCGCTGTACTGCGTGTTCCACTGCATGGCGATCTCGACGGAGAGCTTGCGCTCGGTGTCCTCGGCCTCGAAGTCGATCACCGACGGGTGCACCGGCTCGCCCTTGCGCGAGTTCAGGTGGCGTACGAAGTCGGAGATGCCGCCCTCGTAGTGGTACGTGACGCTGCGCGCCGTGTCCTCGTCGGCGTCGCCGGCGGTGTCCGCGCCGGAGGTCTGCTTGGCCGCCGCCCGCTCGTCGGTCAGCGTGATCGACAGGCCCTTGTTCAGGAACGCCATCTCCTGAAAGCGGCGGGAGAGCGTCTCGAACGAGTAGTCCGTGGTCTCGAAGACGTCGGGGTCCGCCCAGAACGTGACCGTCGTGCCGGTCTCGTCCGTCTTCTCGCCCTTCGCCAGCGGCTCGGTCGGCACGCCCAGCTTGTAGTCCTGCGTCCAGCGGTGGCCCTCGGTCTTGATCTCCACCGCCAGCCGCGTCGACAGCGCGTTGACGACGGAGACGCCGACGCCGTGCAGCCCGCCGGAGACCGCGTACCCGCCGCCGCCGAACTTGCCGCCCGCGTGCAGCACCGTCAGCACGACCTCGACCGCCGGCTTGTTCTCCGAGGGCACGATCCCCACCGGGATGCCGCGGCCGTTGTCGACGACGCGCACCCCGCCGTCCGCGAGCAGCGTCACCACGATCGTGTCCGCGTGGCCCGCCATCGCCTCGTCCACCGAGTTGTCCACGACCTCCTGGACCAGGTGGTGCAGGCCGCGCTCGCCGGTCGAGCCGATATACATGCCCGGGCGCTTGCGTACGGCGTCGAGGCCCTCCAGGACCGTGATGGCATTCGCGTCGTACGCCGCGTCCTCGACGGACTCCGCCTCCGCGCGGGCGCGGGCCCGTTCGGCGGCCGCAGCGGCCGCCTCCGCGGCGCCGTCGGCGCCGGGAGGCACGTTCTCGCTGGCAGGGATGTTGTCGTTGGGGTTGCCGGAATCGGCCACGAAGCGCCCTTTCTGGCACAGCACGGGCCACTCTCCTGGCTGAGCGGGAGCGGCCGCGTCGTTGTTGGTCGGCGTGTTCCGCAAGTGGGCGGGTTGCTCTCAGTCTACCGGTAGCCCACGACAGAATGGCGGTTTGCCGGTGCCTGAACCCGCATGTGGCGCCCTGAACATCTGCCCACCGAGGGGGGCTGCACACACCGGGGCCTGTGGTGGCTCTGAGCGCCACTCAGCGCTTTGGCGCGTCAACCATGAGCTACTGTGACCGACCTCACTCCATCACAGGTTTATCGCGGGGGTTCCTCAGAACGTACGTGCCTACCCGTACGTGTCCCCGGGGCCCCGGCTGCCGGGCGCGCGCAGCGGCCCGAAGCGCCGCCCGCCGCCGCCCGGACCCACCACTTTGATCAGCTTGACGGTGCCGTGGCCCAGCTCCTCGTTGAGCCGCGCCACCAACTGCGGCGCCAGCAGCCGCAGCTGCGTCGCCCACGCCGTCGAGTCGCACGCCACCACGAGTACCCGCTCCTGCTCGTCGTACCGCTCGGGCGCGCAGTGCTGCGCCACCTCGGGGCCGACGAGCTGCGGCCAGCGGCCCATCACCCCGCCCACGGCCGCCGGCGCCTCCCAGCCGCGCTCGGTGATCAGCCGGCTCACCGCGGCGCCCAGCGGCAGCGGATCGCGGCCGTCGGCGCGGGCACCCGAGCGCAGGCCGCCGCCGCGGCGGGCCTGCCGGCGCTGCTGCGCGGCCGCGCCCCGCGCGCGAGCCTCCGCGCGCGCCGCGCGCAGGGCGACGCGCGCCAGGTCGACGCCGGAGGGCTCGGGCGCGGCGGAATCAGGGGCCCCGGGAGCCGCGGGGGCCTCGGGGTCCGCGGGCGGGCCGGGCCGCTCGCCGCCTCCGGGCCGCCCGGGACGTACCGGCTCCTCGCTCACGCCCGCTCCACCCGCCCCTCGGCCACCGTGAACCGCGCCCCCGCCAGCACCTCCGGCACGTCCTCGGCCACCGCCGCCGTCACCAGCACCTGCTCGCCGGGCGCCACCAGCTCCGCCAGCCGCTCCCGCCGCCGTACGTCCAGCTCCGCGAAGACGTCGTCCAGCACCAGCACCGGCTCCCCGCCGCCCTCGCCGCGCAGCAGGTCGTACGACGCGAGCCGCAGCGCCAGCGCGTACGACCACGACTCCCCGTGCGACGCGTAGCCCTTGGCGGGCAGCTCGCCCAGCTTCAGCACCAGGTCGTCGCGGTGCGGGCCCACCAGCGTCACGCCCCGCTCGATCTCCTGCTTGCGCGCCTCCGCCATCGCCTCCAGCAGCAGCCCGGCGAACTCCTCCCGCGTCCGCGCCTCCGCGAACCGCCCGTCCGCCGGCGACCGGTACTCGAAGGCCGCGGGACCGCCGCCCGGCGCCAGCTGCTCGTACGCCTTGTCCACCAGCGGCTGCAACACCGCGATCAGCTCCAGCCGGTGCGCCAGCAACTCCGCCCCGGCCCGGGCCAGATGCTGGTCCCACACGTCCAGCGTCGACAGATCGAGCTGCCGGCCGCCGTGCCGCCGCGCCATCGCGGCCGTCTTCAGCAGGGTGTTGCGCTGCTTGAGCACCCGGTCGTAGTCGCTGCGCACCCCCGCGAGCCGCGGCGCGCGCGCCGTGATCAGGTCGTCGAGGAAGCGGCGGCGCTGGTCCGGGTCGCCCTTGACCAGCGCCAGGTCCTCGGGCGCGAACAGGACGGAACGCAGCACGCCCAGCACGTCGCGCGGGCGCACCTGGGAGGAACGGTTCAGCCGCGCCCGGTTCGCCCTGCCCGGGTTCAGCTCCAGCTCCACCAGCTGCTGCCGGCCGTCCTGCGTCACCGCGGCCCGCACCACCGCCCGCGGCGCGCCCACGCGCACCAGCGGCGCGTCCGCGGACACCCGGTGGCTGCTCAGCGTGGCGAGGTAGCCGACGGCCTCGACCAGGTTCGTCTTGCCCTGGCCGTTCGGCCCGACGAAGGCCGTCACCCCCGGGTCGAGGGCCACCTCCGCCCGCTCGTACGAACGGAAGTCGGCCAGCGAGAGATGAGACACGTGCATGGCCCGACGCCGACCTCCCCAGGCACCTAGGGCCGGGCCCTCACCGGCCCGGCGAACACCCGGCCGGCGCCTTCGCCGGCCGTCCGCAGGCTACTTCTCCTCCTTGACCGCGTGGCCACCGAACTGGTTCCGCAGCGCGGCGATCATCTTCATCTGCGGGGAGTCGTCCTGGCGGGACGCGAAGCGGGCGAACAGCGACGCCGTGATCGCCGGCAGCGGCACCGCGTGGTCGATCGCCGCCTCCACCGTCCACCGGCCCTCGCCGGAGTCCGCCGCGTACCCGCGGAGCTTGTGCAGGTGCTCGTCGTCGTCGAGCGCCCGGACCGCCAGGTCCAGCAGCCAGGAGCGGATCACGGTGCCCTCCTGCCAGGAGCGGAACACCTCGCGCACGTCGGTGACCGAGTCCGCGGCCTCCAGCAGCTCCCAGCCCTCGGCGAACGCCTGCATCATCGCGTACTCGATGCCGTTGTGGACCATCTTCGCGAAGTGCCCCGCGCCGACCTTGCCGGCGTGCACGGCGCCGTACTCGCCGGGCGGCTTCAGCGCGTCGAACACCGGCTGCACCCGGGCCACGTGCCCGGCGTCGCCGCCGTACATCAGCGCGTAGCCGTTCTCCAGGCCCCACACGCCGCCGGAGACGCCGCAGTCGACGAAGCCGATGCCCTTCGCGCCCAGCTCCGCGGCGTGCTTCTCGTCGTCCGTCCAGCGCGAGTTTCCGCCGTCCACGAGGACGTCGCCGGGTTCGAGCAGCTCGGCCAGCTCGTCCACGGTCGACTGGGTGGCGGCGCCCGCCGGGACCATCACCCACACCACGCGCGGGGCGGGCAGGGCGTCCACAAGGGCCCGCAGGCTGTGGACATCGGCGATATCCGGGTTGCGGTCGTACCCGACGACGGTGTGCCCCGCGCGCCGGATGCGCTCGCGCATGTTCCCGCCCATCCGGCCGAGACCCACAAGACCGAGCTCCATCACTGCCCCTTCGTCCAGCTGTGCGTCATATCCGCTCCGAGCCTACGCCGGGACGTCAGCCGCTCAGCCGCACGGGCATGATCAGGTACTTGTACGCCTCGTCCGCCTCGGCGTCGAGCGCCGGCTTGCCGCTGAGCAGCGCCGGCTTCGTCGCCGTCGTGAACGACAGCTGCGCCGCGGGCGAGTCGATGGCGCTCAGCCCGTCGAGCAGGAACACCGGGTTGAAGGCGATCGAGATGTCGTCGCCCTCCAGCTGCGCGTCGACCCTTTCCACAGCCTGTGCGTCATCGCTGGACCCGGCCTCCAGCGTCAGCACGCCCTGCTCGAAGCTCAGCCGCACCGGGGTGTTCCGCTCGGCCACCAGCGCCACGCGCTTGACGGCCTCGACGAACGGCGCGGTCTCGATGACCGCCACCGAGTTGAACTCGGTGGGGAACAGCGTGCGGTACTTCGGCAGGTCGCCCTCGATCAGCCGCGTCGTGGTCCGCCGCCCGGCGCCCTCGAAGCCGATCAGGCCCTCGCCCGCGCCGGCGCCCGACAGCGCGAGGGTGACGACGTCGCCGCTGGTCAGCGACTTGGCCGTGTCCAGCAGCGTCTTGGCGGGGACGAGCGCCACCGAGGAGGCGTCGGCGGTCTCCGGCTTCCACAGGAACTCGCGGACCGCGAAGCGGTACCGGTCCGTCGACGCCAGCGTGACCGTGTCGCCCTCGATCTCGATCCGCACCCCGGTGAGCACCGGCAGGGTGTCGTCCCGGCCGGCGGCGATGGCGACCTGCGCGACGGCGGAGGCGAAGACCTCGCCGGAGACCGTGCCGGTCGCGGTGGGCATCTCCGGCAGCGCCGGATACTCCTCCACAGGCAGGGTGTGGAGTGTGAACCGCGAGGAGCCGCAGACCACGGTCACGCGGACGCCGTCGGTGGAGATCTCCACAGGCCGGTTGGGAAGCGCGCGGGAGATGTCGGCGAGCAGCCGGCCGGAGACCAGGACCGTGCCGTCCTCCTCCACGTCCGCCGCCACGGAGACGCGGGCGGAGACCTCGTAGTCGAAGCCGGAGAGGCTGAGCGTCCCGCCGTCCGCCGCGTCCGCCTTCAGCAGCAGTCCGGCGAGGACCGGCGCGGGCGGCCGGGCCGGGAGGCTGCGCGCAGCCCAGGCCACCGCCTCCGCGAGTACGTCGCGCTCCACCCGGATCTTCACGGAGACCGCCTCCTGGTGCTCTCGGCCCTTGCCGACTCGGTTGGTGTGGGGGACCAGTCTGACGCACACCACCGACACGAGGGGCGGGTCGGGGTCAACTCGTCGCAGCCGGCTCGGGAGGCGGTCGGGCCGAGTTGTGCACAGCACCCGCTTCGAAGCGGATTCCGAGCTAGATACGTGTAGAGGTAGTAGTAGGGCCTGTGGATACGGTGGATAAGCCCGTCCGCGCAGGTCAGCCCGCATTTTTTGCCCACAGGCGGGTTGGGGACGAGAAGTGGAAAACCCGTGGTTCCTGTGGACGGCGGCCGGCTGTGCACAGGCCGTTCACAGGGAGGGGCCACTTAGCCACAGGTCCGTCCCCAGAGTTACCCCGGTTTCTGCACAGCCAATCCTGCCCCTCGATGTGACGGCTTTCACTCGGTCCGGTGAACGGGCGCGTTGCGTTGCCGAACAGTGGACAACGTTGTGGACAGGCTGTGTACAGAGCGGGGTTTTCTGTGGGTGAGTGGTCCTCGGCGGTGGACAGCGCTCGGCGCCGTTTTCGGCGGCCGTCGACGTCCACAGCCTGTGGGCGACCGGCGCCCACAAATCCACACGCGGGTGAGCTGGGCGGACCCGAGTTGTTCAGATCGCGTCCACACCCCCCGGTGGGTAACTCGGCGGTCCCCAGGGTGTGGACGGCCGACGGAGCGCCTCCTTGTGGAGAAGTGCCTGTTCAGACCCGGGAATCGAACAGCGGGCAAGGGCTCGGCCGTTCGGGTCCGTCCGCGGGGGCCGGACGCGTGGGCGCCGCGCGCCGTGGGAAGGCAGCAGAAACCAGGGATCCGCCGGGAGGCGGGGCGGGAGAGGGCCGAGCCGTGGGACGGGAGAGCGGCCGGAACGGCTGCGGGAGCGGCGGCGGGGCCGCTCAGCTGTTCTTGATGCGGTTGGTCAGCTCGGTGACCTGGTTGTAGATGGAGCGCCGCTCGGCCATCAGCGCCCGGATCTTGCGGTCCGCGTGCATGACGGTGGTGTGGTCCCGGTTGCCGAACTGGGCGCCGATCTTCGGCAGGGACAGGTCCGTCAGCTCCCGGCACAGGTACATGGCGATCTGGCGCGCGGTGACCAGCACGCGGCTGCGCGAGGAGCCGCAGAGGTCCTCCACCGTCAGGCCGAAGTAGTCGGCGGTGGCGGCCATGATCGCGGCCGCGGTGATCTCCGGGGCCGCGTCCTCCCCGCCGGGGATGAGGTCCTTCAGCACGATCTCGGTGAGCCCGAGGTCGACCGGCTGCCGGTTGAGCGAGGCGAAGGCCGTGACCCGGATCAGGGCGCCCTCCAGCTCGCGGATGTTGCGGGAGATCCGGGACGCGATGAACTCCAGCACCTCGGGCGGCGCGTTCAGCTGCTCCTGGACCGCCTTCTTGCGCAGGATCGCGATCCGGGTCTCCAGCTCCGGCGGCTGCACGTCGGTGATCAGGCCCCACTCGAAGCGGTTGCGGAGCCGGTCCTCCAGGGTGATCAGCTGCTTGGGCGGCCGGTCGCTGGAGAGCACGATCTGCTTGTTGGCGTTGTGCAGCGTGTTGAAGGTGTGGAAGAACTCCTCCTGCGTCGACTCCTTGCTCGCGAGGAACTGGACGTCGTCGACCAGGAGGATGTCCATGTCGCGGTAGCGCTTGCGGAACGTGTCCGCCTTGCCGTCGCGGATGGAGTTGATGAACTCGTTGGTGAACTCCTCGGAGCTCACGTAGCGCACCCGGGTGCCGGGGTAGAGGCTGCGGGCGTAGTGCCCGATGGCGTGCAGCAGGTGCGTCTTGCCCAGGCCGGACTCGCCGTAGATGAACAGCGGGTTGTACGCCTTGGCCGGGGCCTCGGCGACGGCGACCGCGGCGGCGTGCGCGAAGCGGTTCGAGGCGCCGATGACGAAGGTGTCGAAGAGGTACTTCGGATTCAGCCGCGCCGTCGGCTCGCCGGGGCCGGTGGCCGGGGCGGGCTGGGCGGCGAGCGGGCCGGGCGCGCCGCTGGGCGCGGGCAGCTCGACGTTGCCCATGGCCTGCACGAGCGGGGGCGGGATCGGGGCGCCGGAGGGGCCCGGCCCGCCGGGGTGCCCGCCCGGGTGGCCACCGGGGTGGCTCCCGGGATGGGCGTACCGGTCGTGGGCGGGCTGCTGCGCGAGCTGGTCGTGGGCCGCGTAGTAGTCCGTGCCGTCGGCGCCGCCGACGGCGTCCGGCTGGGCCCCGGGCGGGCCCGGGTGGTGGTCGGCGCGGGGCCAGGCGGCCGGCGCCGGGCGCGGCTGGGCGTACTCGGGGTACGTCGGCGCGGCCGTGGGCAGGTGGTCGTCCGCGGGGGCCGGGCGGCTGTACGCGTCGTACGACGGCTCGGGCAGCGGACTGCCGTGGGGCTGGTGCGTCTGGTGCGCGGGCTGCTGGGGGGCGGCGGTGTGGGGCAGGGGAAGGTGTGGGGCGGAGTGCGCGGCCTGCTCGTGGGCCGGCGGCTGCGGATTCTGCGGCTGCGCCCCCTGGGGGGCGTGGGGAGCCTGGTGCGCGTGGGACGCGTGGCCGGCGGGCTCGGGGCCCGGCTGCTGCTGGGGCGCGGACTGCGCCTGCCGCGGATGCGGCTGCTGCGGCTGGGCGGGCTGCGGCTGCATCTGCTGCGGCTGGGCCGGCTCCGGCTCGCCCGGGCTGACGGTCACGGCCAGGCCGATGGGCTGGCGGCAGGCGTGGCTCAGGGCCTCGGTGATCTTGGAGGAGAGGCGGCCCTCGAAGACGCCCTTGGCGTACTCGTTGGGGACGGCCAGCACCGCGGTGCCGGCGACGAGGACGAGCGGCTGGCAGTCCCGGAGCCAGCGGTGGTCCTTGGCCTCGATGCCCTGGTCGTCGGCGAGCAGCCGGTCGAGCACGCGTGGCCAGACTGCGGCGAGATCGGCAGGCAGGTCGGCCACGGGGCACGCTCTTTCAGGTCATGGCAGGTCACGAAGGTGTGATCTCGGGACGGGTGGGACGGATCCGCGCAAGGGTCGGAAGTCCAGCCACGGTAGTCACGCCGAGCTGCACCATTCAAGTCGTTGTCCACAGGCTGTGCACAGTGTCCTGGGGCGTGTCGGGCGCCCGGGGCCGGTTTGACCGCATGGCGCCCGCCCGCGTACCGTGTCGAGGTCGAGATGTCGACGGCTGCTGCCGCCTGCCTCCGATCAGTCTCAGGCCGCGACAGTGATCATGTCACGTGTCGGGCGATGACGAGCGGCTCGAGGGCGCACGGTGGCAGCCGTTCGGCGCCTATCCACCCGAGACAACTCTCCTGGAGCCCCCGAGTGAGCAAGCGCACTTTCCAGCCGAACAACCGCAAGCGTGCCAAGACGCACGGCTTCCGGCTGCGTATGCGTACCCGCGCCGGCCGTGCCATCGTCACGGCCCGTCGCAACAAGGGTCGCGCACGCCTGTCCGCCTGACCCGCTGGTGTGCTCGTGCTGCCCGCTGAGCACCGGCTGCGGCGGCGCGAGGACTTCGCCCGAGCGGTACGCCGCGGGCGGCGGGCTGGGCGCCCGCTGCTCGTCGTGCACCTGAAGGGCGGCGGTGACCCGCATGCCGCCGGGGAGGACGCCTCCCCGCCGCGTGCGGGTTTCGTCGTCAGCAGGGCCGTCGGACCGGCGGTCGCACGCAACCTCGTCAAGCGTCGCCTGCGTCATCTCATACGCGATCGGTTGGATCAGCTGCCCACAGGTAGCCTGGTGGTCGTACGGGCGCTGCCTGGCGCCGCGGAGGCCGGCTTCGACCGGCTGCGCGATGACCTGGACGCAGCGCTGGGGCGGTTGCTGGGAAGGGCGCCGCGATGAAGTATCCGCTGCTTTGGTTGATCAAGTTGTACCAGTGGACCATCAGCCCGCTGCTGGGGCCGGTCTGCAAGTACTACCCGTCGTGCTCGCACTACGGCTATGAGGCGATCCGGCTGCACGGCGCGGTCAAGGGCACGGGCCTGACCGCCTGGCGCATCCTGCGCTGCAACCCGTGGTCGCTCGGCGGGGTCGATCATGTTCCGCCCCGCAAGCATCCGGTCTGGCACCAGCGGCTGCGCAGCCGGCTGGGCAAGACGCAGCCCAACGCCCAAGGAGCCTGATTCGTGGACACGATCCTCGAGCCTCTCTATATCGCCGTTTCCTGGATCATCGTCCAGTTCCACTCACTGTTCAGCCTGGTCTTCGACGAGGCCAGCGGCTGGGCGTGGGGGCTGTCCATCGTGGCGCTCGTGGTCGTGATCCGGATCGCGCTGATCCCGCTGTTCGTGAAGCAGATCAAGGCGACCCGGAACATGCAGGTGCTCCAGCCGAAGATGAAGGCGATCCAGGAGCGCTACAAGAACGACAAGCAGCGCCAGTCCGAGGAGATGATGAAGCTGTACCGGGAGACGGGTACCAACCCGCTCTCGAGCTGTCTTCCGATCCTCGCCCAGTCCCCCTTCTTCCTGGCGCTCTTCCAGGTGCTGAACAAGATCGCCGGCAACAACGAGGTCGGCGTCCTCAACGCCACCCAGGTCGAGCAGGCCCGTGAGGCCCACGTCTTCGGCGCGCCGATCGCCGCGAAGTTCATGGACAGCGCGAGCAAGGTGGAGAGCCTCGGCTCCACGCTCGCCGACGTGCGCGTCGTCACCGTCATCATGATCATTCTGATGTCGGGGTCGCAGTTCTACACGCAGCGCCAGCTGATGACGAAGAACGTCGACCTGACGGTCAAGACGCCGTTCATGCAGCAGCAGAAGATGCTGATGTACATCTTCCCGATCATGTTCGCCGTCTTCGGCATCAACTTCCCCGTCGGCGTCCTGATCTACTGGCTGACCACCAACGTGTGGTCCATGGGCCAGCAGATGTACGTGATCAAGCGGAACCCCACCCCCGGCAGCAAGTCCTACGCGCACCTGCTGGAGCGCATGCAGAAGCACCTCATCGCCCACTCCGGCGTCCGCGGCCGCCGCGACCGCTACGTCATCAAGCAGCTGGTGGCCAAGGGCAAGGACCGCAACGACGACGAGAAGAAGTTCGTCTCCGCGCTGGCCAAGCACGACCTCCTGCCCCAGGCGGACGGCACGGTGGTCAAGAGCGAGACGCCGCTCGCGGACGCCAAGCCGGGCGGCGGCGAGCCCGGCCGGCGGCAGCAGCCTAAGCGCCAGTCGAAGTCCCGGCGCCGCACCCACGCCTCGGGCGGCGCGGGCCAGCGGCAGGACGGTGACGGCGGTGACGCGGAGCCCGCGGACAAGAAGCCCGCGGACACCAAGCCTGCGGACAAGAAGCCCGCGTCGAACGCCGCGAAGAAGAAGACGGGCGGATCCTCCGGCAGCGGAGGTTCGGGGTCGGGCGGGAACGCCCGCAACGCGAAGTCCGGTCAGCGCAAGGGGCCGCAGCGGCCCAAGCACCCGTCGAAGAAGTAAGAAGGAGCCCCCACGTGACGGACACCGCTTCCGCGACCGGCGAGGCCGGTTCGGAGATCGAGGCCCAGCCCGAGCAGACCGAGGCCACGGCCGAGGACGTCCTGACGCGGCTGGAGCAGGAAGGCGAGATCGCCGCCGACTACCTGGAGGAGCTGCTCGACATCGCGGACCTCGACGGCGACATCGACATGGACGTCGAGGGCGGCCGGGCCTCGGTGTCGATCATCGGCGAAGGGTCGTCGGACCGCCATCTGCAGAAGCTGGTGGGGCGCGACGGCGAGGTCCTGGAGGCGCTCCAGGAGCTGACCCGGCTCGCCGTGCACCGGGAGACGGGCGACCGCAGCCGGCTGATGCTGGACATCGCGGGCTTCCGGGCCCGTAAGCGGGCGGAGCTCACCGAGCTGGGCACCGACGCCGTGGCGCGGGTGAAGGAGAGCGGCGAGCCGGAGAAGCTGCGGCCGATGTCCCCGTTCGAGCGCAAGGTGGTGCACGACGCGGTGAAGGCCGCCGGGCTGCGCAGCGAGTCGGAGGGCGAGGAGCCCGAGCGGCGCGTCGTCGTGCTCCCGGCCTGATCTGGTCGTACGTGTTCCACCCCGGGCCGGTCGGCTGATCCGGCCGGCCCGGACCGCTCCCCCGTCACCTGCCGTCGCTCCAGCGAGAGGACGTCCCCGTGTCCGATGTTGCGGAACCCCCGCCGGTACCGGAAGCCGCCGACAAGGTCTTCGCCGGTGCCCTTCCGGACGCGGTGCGCTACGCCGAGCTGCTGGCCGACACGGCGGTGACCCGCGGGCTGATCGGCCCGCGGGAGGTGCCCCGGCTGTGGGAGCGGCACCTGCTGAACTGCGCGGTGCTCGGTGAAGTGGTGCCCGAAGGCGTCGCGGTCTGCGACGTCGGCTCGGGCGCGGGGCTGCCGGGGATTCCGCTGGCGCTGGTCCGCCCCGACCTGCGGATCACGCTGCTGGAGCCGCTGCTGCGGCGGACCCGCTTTCTGCAGGAGGTCACCGAGCTGCTCGGGCTGGAGCAGCAGGTGACGGTCGTCCGCGGCCGGGCCGAGGAGGTCCTCGGCACGCTGGAGCCCGTCCATGTGGTCACCGCCCGTGCGGTGGCCCCGCTGGAACGGCTGGCCGGCTGGGGTGTCCCGCTGCTGCGCCCGTACGGGGAGATGCTGGCGCTGAAGGGCGAGAGCGCCGAGGACGAGCTGCGCGCCTCGAAGGCCGCGCTGCACAAGCTGGGCGTCACGGAGACGGAGATCGTGCAGGTCGGGGGCGAGGTGGTGGACCCGCCGGCGACCGTGGTACGGGCCGTGGTGGGCGAGAGCCCCGGGGGTGTGCGCTTCGCCGCCAAGCGGGCACGGGCCGCTCGCAAGGGCGGGCGCGGCGGGCGCGGCCGGCGCCGTTAGTCTGCTCGTATCCGAAAGAGGGCCGATCGGTCCATTAAAGCCGCCTACCGTACATACACCGGAGTGTCGCTGCGATGGTGCCCCCGGGGCTGTGCATCGTGTTTCACGTGAAACATCGTTCGTTGCTCCCCGGGATCCTCAGCCGAGGACGCGGTGCCGCGGAGGCCCGCAACTCGGCTGTGGATAACAAGGAATCATCCACAGGAGAACGGGCCTCGCTGGTTCGCGACCCCGAAAGCATGGCAGGCTCTGTGCAGTGCGAGTCTGAAGTCGAGGAGAGTGAATCCTTGCGGTCCGACGCCAATGTCGCGGGACCGATGGCCGATCCGGTCCCCGGTCCCCGCTCCGAATCGGCGGATGTTTCACGTGAAACACCGCCTCCGATGGACGACACTCCGATCGGCCGTGCCGCTCAGCTCGCCGTAGAGGCGCTCGGGCGGGCCGGTCAGGGTCTGCCACGCCCTGAGCAGACCCGCGTGATGGTCGTCGCCAACCAGAAGGGTGGGGTCGGCAAGACCACCACCACGGTCAACCTGGCGGCATCGCTGGCCCTGCACGGGTCCCGGGTGCTGGTCATCGACCTCGATCCGCAGGGCAACGCGTCGACCGCGCTGGGCGTGGACCATCACGCCGAGGTGCCGTCGGTCTACGACGTGCTGGTGGAGGCCAAGCCGCTGGCCGAGGTCGTGCAGCCGGTCCCCGATGTCGAGGGGCTGTTCTGCGCGCCGGCCACGATCGATCTCGCGGGCGCGGAGATCGAGCTGGTCTCGCTGGTGGCGCGGGAGAGCCGGCTGAAGCGGTCGATCGACGCCTACGAGCAGCCGTTGGACTACATCTTCATCGACTGCCCGCCCTCGCTCGGCCTGCTGACCGTCAACGCCATGGTGGCGGGCAACGAGGTGCTCATCCCGATCCAGTGCGAGTACTACGCGCTGGAAGGGCTGGGCCAGCTGCTGCACAACGTCGACCTGGTGCGCGGGCACCTCAACCGGCGGCTCCACGTGTCGACGATCCTCCTCACGATGTACGACGGGAGGACGCGGCTGGCCTCCCAGGTGGCGGACGAGGTCCGCGGCCACTTCGGCGCCGAGGTGCTGAGGACCAGCATCCCGCGCTCGGTGCGTATCTCCGAGGCACCGAGCTACGGGCAGACGGTCCTCACGTACGATCCGGGGTCGAGCGGCTCGCTCTCCTATCTGGAGGCGGCCCGTGAGATGGCCCTGCGCGGCATGCCCGGGCAGGGCGACGCTCATCACGAGCAGCACGACGGAGGGGCTCAGTGACGGAACGACGCAGAGGACTGGGCCGCGGTCTGGGGGCGCTGATCCCCGCCGCACCCGCTCCCGCCGATGACTCGGGACCGCTGGTCGGCGGCGCCACCATGTCGCCGGGAGCGGTGCCGGTCATAGTGTCGGAGCGGGCGGCCGAGCCCGAGACCCCGGACTACGAGGAGCAGCAGCCGCCGCCGGAGACCGCCTACGAGGCGCCGGCGCCGCCGGCCGTCGAGGCTTCCGTGGACAGCGGCGAAGTGGCCGGTGCGCACTTCGCCGAGGTTCCGCTGGACGCCATCACGCCGAACCCGCGGCAGCCGCGCGAGGTGTTCGACGAGGACTCCCTCGCCGAGCTCGTCACCTCCATCCAGGAGGTCGGGCTCCTCCAGCCGGTCGTCGTCCGCCTGCTGGGCCCGGACCGCTATGAGCTGGTCATGGGTGAGCGCCGCTGGCGTGCCTGCCGCGAGGCCGGCATGGAGCGGATCCCCGCGATCGTCCGAGCCACGGACGACGAGAAGCTCCTCCTGGACGCCCTGCTGGAGAACCTGCATCGGGCACAGCTCAACCCGCTGGAAGAGGCGGCCGCCTACGACCAGCTGCTGCGTGACTTCGAGTGCACGCACGACCAGCTGGCCG
Source organism: Streptomyces sp. MAR4 CNX-425 (assembly GCF_048656465.1). Taxonomy (NCBI): domain Bacteria; kingdom Bacillati; phylum Actinomycetota; class Actinomycetes; order Kitasatosporales; family Streptomycetaceae; genus Streptomyces; species Streptomyces sp. MAR4 CNX-425. The sequence goes on from NZ_JBMDLF010000005.1 coordinate 147,814, forward strand.
ACCGGATCGGCCGGTCACGTCCCCAGGTCTCCAACACGCTGCGGCTGCTGCGGCTCTCCCCGCCGGTGCAGCGGCGGGTGGCGGCCGGGGTGATCTCCGCGGGCCATGCGCGGGCGCTGCTGTCCGTGGAGGACGCGGGCGAGCAGGACCGGCTGGCACACCGCATCGTGGCCGAGGGGCTGTCGGTGCGGGCCGTCGAGGAGATCGTGACCCTGATGGGGTCGGAGCCCAAGAGCGGGCGCCGCCCGAAGGCGCCGCGGGCCGGGAACCGGATGTCTCCGGCGCTGACCGATCTGGCGTCCCGGCTCTCCGACCGCTTCGAGACCCGGGTGAAGGTCGACCTCGGCCAGAAGAAGGGGAAGATCGTCGTCGAGTTCGCCTCGATAGAGGATCTGGAGCGGATCCTCGGCTCGATGGCCCCCGGAGAGGGCCGGGTGCTGGAGAAGAAGCTGACCGACGAGGAAGCCGACGAGGACGAGTAGCCACTCGCCTCACCGACCCCGACGAGACAGGCCGCGGAGTGAATCCGCGGCCTGTTTTGTCGTCTCCGGATACGATGCATACGGGTATCGAGCGGGATGCCGGTGAAGGAGGGGATCGGGCTCCATGGGGCGCAGGTTCGTACCGCTCACCCTGGACAACCTCCCGGACGTCCCCAAGCGCTGCCGCTCGTGTGTCTTCTGGGAGCTGGACCCTGTCAGCGGTGAGGCGGCCGTCAAGTCCGGCCGACCCGAGCTGGAGAAGGAAGCCTGGATCTCCTCCGTGCTGCTGGAGTGGGGATCCTGCGGCCGGGTCGTCTACGTCGACGACGTGCCGGCCGGGTTCGTGATGTACGCCCCGCCCGCCTATGTGCCCCGCTCGCTCGCCTTCCCGACAAGTCCGGTGTCGGCGGACGCCGTCCAGCTGATGACCGCGTGGCTGAACCCGGGATACCAGGGGCAGGGGATCGGCCGGACCATCGTCCAGACCGTCGCGAAGGATCTGCTGCGCCGGGGTGTGAAGGCCGTCGAAGCCTTCGGGGACGCGGCCTGGAAGGAACCGGCGTGTGTGCTGCCGGCGGACCTGCTGGTGTCGGTCGGCTTCAAGACCGTACGGCCGCACCCCCGCTATCCCCGGATGCGGCTGGAGCTGCGCTCCGCGATCTCCTGGAAGGAGGACGTGGAGCTGGCGCTCGACAAGCTCCTCGGTGCCGTGCAGAAGGATCCGGTGCTGCGCCCGCTCTGATACGGGCGGGCCGGTCGCGGGGCCGCACGACGAAGGGCCCCTCCCCTCGGGGACGGGCCCTTCGTATGTCCGCGTCTGCGGTGGACGCTCCGCGCTCACGCCGATGTTTCACGTGAAACGGGGGCGCTTCTCAGGCGAGGAACTCGTTCAGGTCGCGCTCCAGAGCGGTCTTCGGCTTGGCGCCGACGATGGTCTTCACGACCTCGCCGCCCTGGTAGACGTTCATCGTCGGGATCGACATGATGCCGTACTTCGCGGCCGTTGCCGGGTTCTCGTCGATGTTGAGCTTGACGATGGTGATCTTCTCGGGGTTCTCCTCGGCGATGGCCTCCAGCGACGGGGCGATCTGGCGGCACGGACCGCACCAGGCGGCCCAGAAGTCGACCAGTACAGGCTTCTCGCTCTTGAGGACCTTCTCCTCGAAGTCCGCATCGGTTGCGGTCACCGTGGCACCGGCCATGGCGTACTCCTTACGTCGTTGTGCGTTGATGGCTGCTCGGCCTCAGACGGCGTCTGCGACCTTCTCCGGCTCCGCCGTCTTCTCCTGGTCGGCGATCGCGGCGAGGTAGCGCTCGGCGTCCAGCGCCGAGGCGCAGCCCGTGCCGGCCGCGGTGACCGCCTGCCGGTAGGTGTGGTCGACGACGTCGCCCGACGCGAAGACCCCGGCGAGGTTGGTGCGCGTGGAGGGGGCGTCGACCGTGAGGTAGCCCTCCCCGTCGAGCTCCAGCTGTCCCTTGAACAGCTCCGTGCGCGGGTCGTGTCCGATGGCGATGAACAGACCCGTGACCGCGATCTCGGACTCCTCGCCGGTCCGGGTGTTCCGCAGGGTCAGACCGGAGAGCTTGTCCCCGCCGTGGATGGCGGCGACCTCGTTGTCCCAGATGAACGAGATCTTCGGGTCGGCGAAGGCCCGCTCCTGCATCGCCTTGCTGGCTCGCAGGCTGTCCCGGCGGTGGACCACCGTGACGCTGCGGGCGAAGCGGGAGAGGAACGTCGCCTCTTCCATCGCGGTGTCGCCGCCGCCGACGACCACGATGTCCTGCTCGCGGAAGAAGAAGCCGTCGCACGTGGCACACCACGAGATGCCCCGGCCCGACAGCTCGTCCTCCCGCGGCAGCCCCAGCTTGCGGTGCTGCGACCCCGTGGAGACGATCACGGTGCGGGCGCGGTGCACGGTGCCCGCCGTGTCCGTGACGGTCTTGATGTCGCCGGTGAGGTCGACGGACACCACGTCGTCGGGTACGAGCTCGGCGCCGAAGCGCTCCGCCTGGGCCCGCATGTTGTCCATGAGGTCCGGCCCCATGATCCCGTCGCGGTATCCCGGGTAGTTCTCCACGTCCGTGGTGTTCATGAGGGCGCCACCGGCGGTGACGGCGCCTTCGAAGACCAGCGGCTGCAGCGCGGCGCGGGCGGTGTACAGCGCGGCGGTGTACCCCGCCGGCCCCGAGCCGATGATGATCACGTTGCGAACGTCGCTCACGGACTCTTCCTTGTCTACGACCGGCTGCCTGAAGGAGCGGGGACCGGTGACGTCCTGTCCCTCACACCCCACCCAACGGATCCTAAGGGTCGGACATTCCCGAGGCGGGATGGGCGCGGCTCAGGGGCGTCGGAAGGTGTCGCGCCGCAGGAGCTCGCCCGGCCGGTCCGGGGAGGCGGTGCAGGAGGAATCCACCACGTAGGCGTCCACTCGCTGTGGGTCGCCGCGGTGCGGTAGCACGACGACGTACGCGGCAGTTCCCTCGTACGTGTCGGTCTTGGCCGCGAGCGGGGCCTCCGAGCGGCTGATTGCGGCCCGTACGCACTCGGGCAGCCGGCGAGGGTCTTCCTTGAGCATGAAGCTCTCGTCCTCGCTGCCGTCCGCGCCCTCGCCGGCGTCGTCGCTCTCCCGGACCTGGGGCTGCTGGAGCATGCCGAGGACGTGGGATTCGAGGGAGTCCGCCCGCAGCGGCGCCTGGCCGCCGCCCGGGGCGGCCTCCGGGGCGCCCTTGCGGGTGTCCTGCTGGGAGGCGGACACCTCGTTCTTGCCGCCCGCGTCCCCGCCGCTCTCCGGGAGCTGGATGAGCAGGACGCTCAACGTGACGAGCGCGGCCGCCCCGGCGGTGCCGAGGAGGACGCGCGGCCAGCGTCGTGCCCGTCGGCCGGGGCCGGTGGGGTCCGCGCGGTGGCCGGCGGGGCGACGGTGCGAGCGGCTCGGCCGTGTTTCACGTGAAACAGACTCGCGCGGCGCGGGTACGGCGGGGTCCGGCGTCGCGGTTTCACGTGAAACATCGGCGGCGCCGGCGAGGGCGGCGGCCGACGTAGCGTCGGCGCCGCCTGTCTCGGCCGCCAGTGCGGCGTCGATACGTTCCGCGATCTCGGCCGGCATCGGGGCGGGGTCGGGGAGGCCGCCGAGGAGTCCGCGTACGCCGTCGAGCGCGTCGAGGGTCTCGCGGCAGGCGGGGCACTCGTCGAGGTGGCGGTGGAGCTTCTGGCTGCCGGCGGGCGACGTCAGGCCCTCGGCGAGGTCGGCCAGCTCGTCGACCTCCGGGTGCCCGTCGTCGGCGCCGGAGGGCCGCGGGGTCTGCGTCACGCTTCCTCACCTCCGCCCTTCGCCGCGCGTACGTCGTTCTGCTCTGCCGTCGGTGGGACGGATGTCCCCGGCGCCGGGTTCCGTCCGCCCGGTCCGGAGCCGGCGGTGGACAGCCGCAGATGACGTACGAGAGGAAGGAGGCGGGCGCGCCCGCGGGCGCAGCGACTCTTCACGGTACCCGCGGGCACGCCGAGGATGTCGGCGGCTTCCGCCACGGGGTAGCCCTCCATGTCCACGAGGACCAGGGCGGCCCGCTGCTCCGCGGGCAGGGTCGCCAGCGCCCGGTGGAGCTCCCGCCCGGTGTCCTGCCGCTCCGCGGGCGCCTCGGCGGACTCCTCCGGCTCCAGCAGCTGCTCGAAGTGCTCGGTGTCCGCGACCGGTGCCGCGCGGCGGCTGGCGGCCTTGCGGGCCCGGTCCAGGCAGGCGTTCACGGTGATGCGGTGCAGCCAGGTGGTGACGGCGGACTGGCCGCGGAAGGTGTGCGCCGCGCGGAACGCCGACAGCAGCGCGTCCTGGACGGCGTCCGCGGCCTCCTCGCGGTCGCCGAGGGTGCGGATCGCCACGGCCCAGAGGCGGTCCCGGTGGCGTCTGACGATCTCGGCGAAGGCCTGCGGGTCCTCCCCGGCGACATGGCGGGCGAGGAGCGTGCGGTCATCGACGTCGCCGCCGTCGGCGTCTTCCAACGCCAACCCCTCCCCTGGTCGTGTGCCGCGTGGTCAGCTCCGAATCTTGATGTCGGAGATCTTGCCACGGAAGTTCCCCTCGGCGGAGGGCGGAATCTCCGTGAGCCACAGCAGAACGTACTGGGTGACGACCGGCTTGGTGGGCTTGAGCGTCAGATTGGTGCCGTCCGCGGCGTCGAACTCCTCGAAACCGGCGAGCTCCGTCGGCATCGTCCCGGTGTCCCGCGGGGTGGCCATGGCGGTCACGTCGGTGTCGCCGATGAGGGACACCTGGACGCTGCCGACGCGCTTGGCCTCACCGAGGTCCAGGATCAGCCCGACGCCCTCCTTGAGGTTCCCGAAGACCTCGCTGGTGTACCACTTGGTCTCCCAGTAGCTCTGCGGGTCGGAGTCGTAGGCCGCGGGGACGCTGCTCGGGCTCTCGCTGCCGGTGCCGTACGGGTCGAAGTCCCGGGCGCCCTCGATCGCCACCGGCTTGCCGCCCGCCTGACGCCCGGCGCCGCCGCCGGTGCCGCCGCCCCCGGGCTCCGCCGCCGCGTTGCCGGAGTCGCCGCCGCGGCCGTCGTGGTTGATCAGGGCGTCGGCGAGCTGCCAGCTGCCCAGGGCCAGCGCGACGATCAGCAGCACGGACACGCACCACTTCACGGCCTTCCCGGTACGCCCCGGCAGCGTCGGCGGGGCGGGCGGCCGGGCGGCGGCGCCGGCGGCCGCGACGGGCCCGCCCGGGCGGCCGCCGCTCTGCGCGTAGCCCTGCTGATACGCCGTCTGCTGGTACGCCGCGGGCCGCGGGTACTGCGGCTCCGGCGGGCGGATGCGGGGCAGCTCGGCGGCCGCGGTGCTCAGCTCGGCGGGCGTCGTACACGGCCGGACGTGCGCCGCGGCGGCGGGGGAGCCGGCCGCGAGCGCGCGCATGGCCAGCTCCGACAGCCCGCGGTGCACCCCCGCACGCACCTGGTCCGGGGCGATGAGGCCGACGTGCTTGGGCAGGCCCGCCAGCCCGTAGGCATCGCCCTCGTACGGCCAGCGGCCCGTCAGCGCGGCGTACAGCAGGGCGCCGATGGCCTCGGTGTCCGCGCCCTGCGGGTCGTCCGACTCGGTCCCGTACAGCGCGGCGTGCACGGACAGCCCGCGGATGCGCCACTGCCCGCTGCCGGTGCGCAGCACGGCGGACGGCGTCAGCCTGAGGTGCGCGAGGTCCTTGCGGTGGGCGGCGGCCAGCGCCTGGGAGACCTGCGTGACGAGTTCGTACGCCTCGTGCGGCTCCAGCGGGGCGCCGCCGACGAGCAGCGTCGACAACTCGGTGGCGTCGGGGAGCCATTCGTGGACCACGTAGACGACGCCGTCCTCCTCGACGGCGTCGAGGACCTGGACGAAGCGCGGGTCGCCGATGAGGGCCGCGGCGCGCGCGGCGTCGAGCACGGCGGCGGCGTGGGCGTGCCCGGCGGCCAGGACGTGCACGCCGACGGCGCGGCGCAGCTTCTCGTCGACCGCGCGCCAGCTGCTGAAGCCGTCGAGGCGGGTGACGCACTCCTCCAGGCGGTAACGCCGGGCGAGTTTGTGGCCGCTGTGCATGTCGACGGCCGGTGTCGGGGCCGGCGCGGCGGGCGGGGTTTCCTCGGCCGGGGCGGTGGCTGCCGGGGGTTCGGCGGCGGGGTCGTCGGCCGCCGGGTCCTCCGCGACCGGTGTCCCGGTGGCGGGTGTCCCGGTGGCCGGGTCCTCGGTGGCCGGGGCCTCCGCGGCGCCGGCCTGCTCTTCCGGGTCCGCCGCGTTCGTCTTCTCGGCCGCATCGCTGCGGTCGGCCGCCGAGCCGTCGACGGCTGCCGTGCTCCGTTCCGCCACCGCCGTTCCTGCCTCCCCAACTCTCTTGTCGTGCAGCCGCGCCAGACAATTGTGCTCACAGGCTCCCGTCATCCACGACACGTGGCGATGACGGAAGGTTGTGCCCCCGGTTACCGGCCGAGGCGGCCGCGGACCATCCCCATCATCGCGTTCAGCTCCTGGATCCGCATCCGCCGGGCCGCCACGTAGAACACCGCGCCCAGCACGAGCGCGCCGCCGACGATGGCCGAGAGGGACCCGGCGACGCCCTGCCCGAGCCTGTCCGTGACGGCATACGCGGTGGCGCCGCCGGCCAGCGCCGCCGGGATGCTGGCGCCCACGAGCCGGGCGTACGTGCGCACGACGTGGGCGCCGTCCAGGTCGTTGGTGCCCATGCGCTGTTTCAGCCGCCGCCAGGCGACGCCGACGCCGACCGTGTACGCGATGCCGTAGGAGGCGGCGAAGCCGATGACCGCGTGCCGGTCGGGCAGCACGAGGAAGCACATCGCCGAGCCGGACGCGAAGACCGCGGCGACGATCAGCGTGTTGTAGAACGGCGTGCGGGTGTCCTCATAGGCGTAGAAGCCGCGCAGCACGACGTACTGCACGGAGAAGGGGATCAGCCCGAGGCCGAAGGCCATCAGGACGTACCCGATCGACGTGGCGGCGTCGGTGCCGACCGCGGCGAACAGCAGGGTGCACATCGGGATGCCGAGCGCGACGAGCCCGAAGGCGATCGGCACGATGGCGACGGCCGAGGTGCGCAGGCCGTGCGAGATGTCGTCGCGCACCGCCGTGGGGTCGCCGTCGGCGGCGGCACGGGAGATGCGCGGCAGCATCGCGGCCATCACCGACACCGTGATGATCGCCTGCGGCATCTGCCAGATCAGCAGCGCGTTCTGGAAGGCCATGATGCCGGTGCCCGCGTGGCCCTCCTCGGAGGCGGACTCGCCGGCCCAGGTGGCGAGCTGCGTGACGACGAGCATGCCGGCCTGGTTGGCGAGGACGAAGAGGAACGTCCACTTGGCGAGCGTGGCCGCCTTGCCGAGGCCGTGGCCCTTCCAGTCGAAGCGCGGCCGGATCTTGAAGCCCGCCTGCCGCAGGTACGGGATCATCGCCAGCGACTGCACCACCAGGCCCAGCAGGGTGCCGACGCCCAGCAGCCGCACGCCCTCCGCCGGGATGGTGTCGACGCCCATCGTCGAGGAGTTGTGCGTGCCGTAGACCCAGAGGAAGAGGCCGAAGGTGGCGATGATGACGACGTTGTTGAGGACCGGGGTCCACATCATCGGGCCGAAGCTGCCGCGGGCGTTGAGGATCTGCCCCATCACCACGTGGATGCCCATGAAGAAGATGGTGGGCAGGCAGTACTGCGCGAAGGTGACGGCGACCTCGTTGGACTCCGGGTTGTCGGCGATCTTCACCGACATCGCGCGGATGAGCATCGGGGCGGCGAACACGGCGACCAGGACCATGCCGCCGAGGAGGACCGAGACGAGGGTCAGCAGCCGGTTCGCGTAGGCGGTGCCGCCGTCGGGGTCGTTCTTCATCGCGCGCACGAGCTGCGGGACGAAGACGGAGTTGAGGCCGCCGCCGATGGTGAGGATGTAGATCATCGTCGGCAGCGTGTACGCGACGGTGTAGGTGTCGCCGAGCACCGCGACGCCCAGGGCCGCGGAGATCACCAGCGTGCGCAGGAACCCGGTGATGCGCGAGACGAGGGTGCCGGCGGCCATGACGGCGCTGGACCGGGCGAGGCTCGCGACGCGGCCCCCGCGGGCGCGCTGCGGCGGCACGGGCGCGGGCTCGGCGGGCCGCGGCCGGGCGCCCGCCGGGGGCGGCTGCGGGGCGCGCTGGTCGCGGAAGAGGTGGGCGAAGGCGTCCGGCTCGGGCTGCGCGGGCTCGCCGGCGTGGGTGACGAGGTCGTCGACGCCGACGAACTGCGCGCCGTGGTCGCCGTAGCGGAGGTGCCGCGTGGGGCCGTCGGGCTCGGGCGCGGGCGGGTCCGCCCACACGCGGGGGTCCGGGCGGTAGTGCGGCGAGGGCGGCTGCTGGTACGGCGGCTGCGCTGGGGGCTGGCTGCCCGGGGGCGGCGGGGGGTGGGCGGCGTGGTCGTACAGCGCGTCGCCGAGGGGGTCGGTGCGCTGCTGGTAGGGGTCGGGGGCGTAGGCGTCCTGGAGGTACGGGTCCTGGGCGTGGGGCGGCGACGGGGCGCCCGCGGCCTGGGCGGGGTGGCCGTACGGGTGCTGCTGGTGACCCTGCTGCTGGTGGCCCTGCGGCTGCTGCGGCTGCTGCGGGTGGTGCGGGGCGCGGGGGTCGCGCGGGGGGTACGGGGACCGCGGGTCGTGCGGCGCCTGCGGGCCGGCGGCGTACGGGTCGGCGGGCGCGGGCTGCGCGTACGGGTCCGGGCCCGGCTGGGCGGGACGCCCGTACGGGTCGGGCGCGTACTGGCCCTCCTGCTGCCCGTAGTACTGCTGGTGGCCCTGCTGCTGGTGCCCCTGCTGCCCCGGCTGTGCGTACGGGTCGGGAGCGGCGGGGTGGCCGTAGTGGCCGGGGTCGCCCTGCGGGTACGGGTCGGCGGGCGGCGGCAGGTAGAACCCGCGGGTGTACGTCGCGTACGGGTCCTGGGCCCCGGCCGCGTACGGGTACGGGTCGGGCGTGTACTGACCGGCGTACGGGTCGGGGGCGTACGGGTCGGGCGCGTACTGATCGGCGGCGTACGGGTCGGCGGCGTACCGCGGGTCGGCCGGGGGCTGCTGCTGGGCAGGAGGGGGTGGCGGGCCGGCGGGCGGCGGGCTCGCGGGATCGCCGGTGCCCGGACTGCGGTCACCGTCGTACGGCGCGTTCATCGACACCCCACAAGGGTCATGGCCGGCCTGGAAACGGCCTGGTCGCTCTCACCGCTCCACTCTCTCACTGGCACCCGACCGGGCACCGCTTTCCGTGTCGGTGTCGCCGGCGCGCCCGCCGCCGGTGAGGTGCGTACCGGATGCCTCCTTCTCGGCTTCCCCGGTATCGCCGTCGCTACCGGTTTCCGCGTCGCCCGGGCCTCCGTCGCCCGGGCTCCCGTCGCCCCCGCCGTCCCCGTCGCCGCCGTCGCCGCCGTTCGCCTCCGCCCGCCGGTCGGCGCGCTTGCGCTGCGTGTACATCCGCACCCCGGCGAGGACGAGCAGCAGGATCCCGGCGCCGATGACGAGCAGCACCGTGGAGGTGATCGACGTCACGTCCACCTGGAAGGTCTTCTTGCCGCCGAACGGCTTGCCGTCCTCGGTGAAGAGCTGGGCGGTGATGGTCACCGGGCCGCTGGCCCGCGCGGAGGCCTCGAACTTCACCGACGTGCTGTGGCCGCCCGCCACCTCGATGGACTGCGTCTCCTCCTCGATCCGCAGCCGGCTGGGTGCCTCCGACGTCAGCCGCAGCTCCAGCCCGCGGACGTTCTGCACGAGGTTGTTCTGCACGGTCACCGGGATCGTGCCGCTGTTGCCGGAGAGCGTGAGGTCGGACTTGTCGATGAGCTGCACCTCGGACGTGATGTCCGCCAGATAGTCCTGCACCTCGCGGCGGAACGCCTCCGCCTCCGCCTTGCGGCCGCGCCACTGCGTGGACATCTCGCGCCGCAGCGCGTTGCCGAACGGCACGGTCACCCGCCGGCTGTCGTCGAGGATGTCGGAGAACATGTCGAGCTGCTGCCCGGTGTCGCGGATCCGCTCGAACGCCTCGCGCGGGATCTCCTGCTTCCGCAGCCGCTTCGGGTACGCGCCGGTGCCCGGCACCGTCCGGTTGGCGGCCGGGTCCGGCGGCTCCACGGCGGCGCTGCTGAGGTTCAGCGGCGTCATCCACGTACTGGTGTCGAGGTCGCTGATCGCCTCCGCCATCGCCTGCGCCTGGCCGAGCGTGGGCGTGCGCTGCGGCGCGACGACGAGGCTCCGCTGCATGTTCGGCTGCTGCTGGGTCGTCACGAGCGTCTGGGCGAGGAACTCCTGGATCGCCAGGGAGAACGTCTCCGCCCGGCTCATGTCGCCCTCGAAGGCCCGGGAGAGCTGTGCGTCGGCCACCACGGCGGTCTGGCCGCCGCCGATGGGGCGGGCCGCGGTCGGGGTGTACGGCAGGCCGTTCTCGCCCATGCTGTCGCTGCGGGCGAGGATCCACTGCGCCCCGGCCGCGCCCGCGACGCCGACGACGCGCCGGTCGATCGCGCCCTCCGCGGGCCAGGCGACGTCGGTCTCCGGCTCGGTGTTCAGGACCGACTCGACGGTCGTACGGGCCAGGGCGGTGGCGTCGCCGAGCTGGTCGAGGGTGCCGGAGACCTTGCGGCCGCGGTGGGCGATGGCGGCCAGGTCGGGGTCGCCGAAGGGCAGCGCGACGACCTCGCGGCCCTTGACGGCCTGCTGGAGGTCGGCCAGCCACTGCCGGGCGGTCTCCTGGCCCTTGCCGGGGACGGTCTCGCCGTCCGCGGTGGTCACGTTGTACGGCTCCGCCATCGCGGCCGCCGTGACCAGCAGGTCCGGGTCGATCACCCAGGTCACGGGCAGCTCCTCGCCGAGCGCGACCATCTGCTGCAACCGCCCGCCGGGCTCCATCTGCTCCAGCAGGCCGTCGCCGGCGAGCACCGGGGTCTGCTCCTCGTCCGCCTCGGTGCGCGCGGTCAGCTGGGGGGTGGCGACGAGGGGCCAGACGAAGGTGAGCCGGGTCTTCGTGGCCAGGTTGTCCGGCTGCCAGGGCAGGAAGGTGTGCTCGATGCCGAGCACCTGCTCGTAGCCGGCGTCCGCGGAGGTCCCGCTGAAGGAGACGGCGAGCTGGTACACGCCGGGGGCGTCCAGCGGCAGCCGGTCCACGGGGATCGTCAGGCTGAAGTCGCGGGTCATGCCGGGCGCGAGGTTCTTCAGCTCGCGGGTGCCGGGGCCGTCGATCTCCGCCCCGTCGTACGCCGGGTCCCAGCCTGTCTTCCGGGCGGCGGCGGTGACCGCGCTGCGGCTGGTCAGCGGCCCGCTGAGGCGCAGTGCGACGTGCGGGTCGGCGATCCGGGCGTCGGTCCTGTTGGTGACCGTCCCGGAGACCGTGAGGTCGTCGCCGCCGGAGGGGACGGAGGGGTCCAGGTAGTCCACGGACACGTTCACCGAGCGGGAGCCGGACGGCTGCGCCCGCGCCTCGCCGGCCGCCGGCAGCTGGACGAGCGCGGCCGGCAGCAGCAGCGCCACGAACAGCAGGGCGGCCGGCAGCCGCCGGTGGGCCCGGGGACGGACCCGGGAGCCGCCCGGGGACCCGGTGGAATGTGCCAGCTCGGCCACGCGTTCGCCCGTCCTCGTTGTCCTCGTGCCCGGCCCGCGGCCTTGTGCCGCCTGCCTTGGACCCCGATGGTAACGAGGTGCGGGGCGCCCGGTGGCGGGGACCGCGTCAACCCCCCGGTGCCCGTGCACCCGATCGGCACCCGGGCAGGACGGAGGCGCCGCGGAGGGTGGGCAGTGACGGTCCCGCGGCGCGCGGGCCGTACTCTGTTCTGTTGTGCCGAATGCCCGCGAAGACCACCGAGCCCAGCAGGCCACGCTCAGCCGTGCCCAGCGCAGCGCCGTCAGCGAACTCCTGCGCGTCTCCCCCGTCGCCGACGACCTGGCGCACCGCTTCCGGGCCGCCGGCGCCCGGCTGGCGCTGGTGGGCGGCTCCGTCCGGGACGCGCTGCTCGGCCGGCTCGGGAACGACCTCGACTTCACCACCGACGCCAGGCCGGAGCGGGTGCTCGACATCGTGCGCCCCTGGGCCGACGCGGTGTGGGAGGTCGGCATCGCGTTCGGCACGATCGGCTGCCGCAAGGGCGACCTGCAGATCGAGATCACCACGTACCGCTCCGAGGCGTACGACCGGACGTCCCGGAAGCCGGAGGTGTCGTACGGCGACTCCATCGAGGAGGACCTCGTCCGCCGGGACTTCACGGTCAACGCGATGGCTGTGGGGCTGCCCGAGAAGGAGTTCGTCGACCCGCACGGCGGGCTGGACGACCTGGCGGACCGGGTGCTGCGCACCCCGGGCACCCCGCAGGAGTCCTTCGGCGACGACCCGCTGCGGATGCTGCGGGCCGCGCGGTTCGCCGCGCAGCTGGGCTTCGAGGTGGCGCCGGAGGTCGTCGCGGCGATGACGGACATGGCCGGGCGGATCGAGATCGTGTCCGCCGAGCGGGTGAGGGACGAGCTGAACAAGCTGCTCCTCTCCCCCCGCCCGCGCCTGGGCCTGCAACTGCTCGTCGACACCGGCCTGGCCGCCCACGTGCTGCCGGAGCTGCCGGCGCTGCGCCTGGAGCGCGACGAGCACCACCGGCACAAGGACGTCTACGAGCACTCCCTGATCGTGCTGGAGCAGGCCATCGCGCTGGAGGAGAACGGGCCCGACCTGGTCCTGCGGCTCGCGGCGCTGCTCCACGACATCGGCAAGCCGCGCACGCGCCGCTTCGAGAAGGACGGCCGGGTCTCCTTCCACCACCACGAGGTCGTGGGCGCCAAGATGACCAGGGCCCGGATGACGAAGCTGAAGTACTCGGGCGACCAGATCAAGGACGTCTCCCGGCTGGTCGAGCTGCATCTGCGGTTCCACGGGTACGGCACCGGCGAGTGGACGGACTCCGCGGTGCGCCGCTACGTGCGCGACGCCGGGCCGCTGCTCGACCGGCTGCACAAGCTGACCCGCTCCGACTGCACCACCCGCAACAAGCGCAAGGCGCTGGCCCTTCAGCGCGCCTACGACGGGCTGGAGGAGCGCATCGCCCGGCTACAGGCGCAGGAGGAGCTGGACGCGATCCGGCCGGAGCTCGACGGCAACGAGATCATGGAGATCCTCGGTATCGGTCCCGGGCCGGCGGTCGGCGGTGCGTACCGGCACCTGCTGGAGCTGCGGCTGGAGCACGGGCCGATGGGGCGCGAGGCCGCGGTCGAGGCGCTGCGGGCGTGGTGGGCGGAGCAGAACCCGGCGGGCTAGCCGCCGGTGGGCTGGCCCCCGGCGGGACGGGGCTCCGGCGGGATGACTCCCGGCGACGCCCCCGCGCGCTCATGTTTCACGTGAAACATGAGGCTCGGCGCCGCCGTCCAGGGGGGCGGGGCGTCCCCCGGTTCCCTCCTCCGCGGGGGCCGGTTTCACGTGAAACATCGACAAGGCGACGCCCGCGTAGATCATCGCGACGCCCGCCACGAGCACCGTCGAGCGCCCGTCCGCGGGCAGCAGCACCGCCGCGGCCGCCGCGGCGCCCACGAAGGCGATATTGAAGAGCATGTCGTAGAGGGAGAAGACCCGGCCGCGGTAGGCGTCGTCCACCGACGACTGCACCACCGTGTCCGTTGTGATCTTCACGCCCTGGGTGGTGACCCCGAGGACGAACGCGGCGACCAGCAGCGGCGCCGGTGCGAACGACAGCCCCAGCGTCGGCGTCAGCACCGCCGCCAGCGCCGCGCACAGCGTCATCCAGCCGGTCCGGCCCAGCCGCGTCACCAGCCACGGCGTGAGCACCGCCGCGACGAAGAACCCCAGCCCCGACAGGCCGACGGCCACCCCGAGCAGGGCCATGCCCTCGTCCTCGTCGTCGCTCCAGGCGTAGCGGCACAGCATCAGCAGCATCACGGTCAGCGCCCCGAAGCAGAAGCGCATCAGCGCCATCGCCGACAGCGCCCGCGCCGCGTCGCGCCGCTCGCCCAGATGGCGTACGCCCGCGGCCAGGCCCCGCGCGGTGCTCGCGACCGCCGCGGCGATCCGCGGCAGCACCAGCTCCGGGTCCGGCCCCAGCGACCCCGGCGCCATCCGCAGCGCCGACAGCCCCGCGCCGAGATACAGCCCCGTGCCGACCAGCACGGTCGCCGCGTCCGCCGTGCTCCCGTCGGGCCCGGCCAGCCCGACGAGGAAGGCGACGCCGCCGCCGGCGGTCGCGGCCAGCGTGCCCGCGGTGGGCGACAGCGAGTTTCCGACCACCAGCTGCTCCTGGGTATCCACCACGCGCGGCAGCGCGGCGGAGAGCCCCGACAGCACGAAGCGGTTGACGGCGGTGACGGAGAGCGCGGACAGATAGAACAGCCAGTCCGGCACCCCGGCCAGCAGCAGCGCGGCGGTGCCCGCGGCGAACCCGGCGCGCAGCAGGTTCCCGTACAGCAGCACCTGCCGGCGCCGCCAGCGGTCCAGCAGCACGCCGGCGAAGGGGCCGATCACGGAGTACGGCAGGAGCAGCACGGCCATCGCGGAGGCGATGGCCGTGGGGGAGGTCTGCCGCTCCGGGGAGAAGACGACGTAGGCGGCGAGCGCCACCTGGTAGACGCCGTCGGCGCCCTGGGAGAGCAGCCGTACGGTCAGCAGCCGGCGGAAGCCGGGCAGCCGCAGCAGGCTGCGGAGGTCGCGGACAACGGGCATGGCGTTCAGCATCACATGCCCAGGGGCCCCGGGCTGCAGCCCGGGGCCCCTGGGACGGCGAGTCCCGCCGACGGTGGCCGGTGGTGGTGGCCGGTGGTGGTGCTTAGCGCTCGACCTCGCCGCGGATGAACTTCTCCACGTTCTCCCGCGCCTCGTCGTCGAAGTACTGCACCGGCGGGGACTTCATGAAGTACGAGGACGCCGAGAGCACCGGGCCGCCGACGCCCCGGTCCTTGGCGATCTTCGCGGCGCGCAGCGCGTCGATGATGATGCCCGCGGAGTTCGGCGAGTCCCAGACCTCCAGCTTGTACTCCAGGTTGAGCGGCACCTCGCCGAAGGCGCGGCCCTCCAGGCGCACGTACGCCCACTTGCGGTCGTCCAGCCACGCGACGTAGTCGGAGGGGCCGATGTGCACGTTGTGCTCGCCCAGCTCGCGGTCCGGGATCTGGGAGGTGACGGCCTGGGTCTTGGAGATCTTCTTGGACTCCAGCCGGTCGCGCTCCAGCATGTTCTTGAAGTCCATGTTGCCGCCGACGTTCAGCTGCATCGTGCGGTCCAGGATGACGCCCCGGTCCTCGAAGAGCTTCGCCATGACGCGGTGCGTGATGGTGGCGCCGACCTGCGACTTGATGTCGTCGCCGACGATCGGCACGCCCGCCTCGGTGAACTTGTCCGCCCACTCCTTGGTGCCCGCGATGAACACCGGCAGGGCGTTGACGAAGCCCACGCCGGCGTCGATGGCGCACTGCGCGTAGAACTTCGCGGCGTCCTCGGAGCCCACCGGCAGGTAGCAGACCAGCACGTCGACCCGGCGGTCCCGCAGCACCTGCACGACGTCGACCGGCTCCTCGGCGGACTCCTCGATCGTCTCGCGGTAGTAGCGCCCGAGGCCGTCGTGCGTGTGGCCGCGCTGCACGGTCACGCCGCTGTTCGGCACGTCGCAGATCTTGATGGTGTTGTTCTCGCTCGCCCCGATGGCGTCGGCGAGGTCGAGGCCCACCTTCTTGGCGTCGACGTCGAACGCCGCGACGAACTCGATGTCACGGATGTGGTAGTCGCCGAACTGGACGTGCATCAGCCCGGGCACCCGGCTGGCCGGGTCGGCGTCCTTGTAGAACTCGACGCCCTGCACCAGAGACGCGGCGCAGTTGCCCACGCCGACGATGGCTACGCGAACCGAACCCATTGACGGTTGCTCCCTGTTGTTCGTTGAGGCCGTGCCGGAGCAGGGCCTCAGTTGGCGGTGTCGTCGGACGGATCCGGCCGGGTGCTGTCCCGGTCACGGGGCAGGCCGCCCGTCTCTCGTGAACCGGCGTCCCCCGAAGGGCGCTCGTCGCGCCCCGCCCGTTCGCTCTCGATCAGCTCGGTCAGCCAGCGCACCTCGCGCTCGACGGACTCCATCCCATGCCGCTGAAGTTCCAGGGTGTAGTCGTCGAGCCGCTCGCGCGTGCGCGCCAGTGACGTGCGCATCTTGTCCAGCCGCTCCTCCAGCCGGCTGCGCCGGCCTTCGAGCACCCGGACCCGTACGTCCCGCGACGTCTGGCCGAAGAAGGCGAAGCGGACGCCGAAGTGCTCGTCCTCCCACGCCTCGGGCCCGGTCTGGGCGAGCAGCTCCTCGAAGTGCTCCTTGCCCTCGGCCGTCAGCCGGTAGACGATCTTGGCGCGCCGGCCCGCCAGCGGTCCGGCGGGACCGTCCTGCGGCGCAGGGGCGGTCTCCTCCGTCAGCCATCCCTGTGCGACGAGAGTCTTCAGACAGGGGTAGAGGCTGCCGTAGCTGAACGCGCGGAACACCCCCAGCGAGCTGTTGAGCCGCTTGCGCAGCTCGTAGCCGTGCATGGGGGACTCGCGGAGCAGGCCGAGGACGGCGAATTCCAGGACGTCGGAACGCCTGCCCATCGCCGCCTCCTCCCGTGCCGCGGATGTCCCGCGTGGTGGTACCGAGCCGTGTGTCCCATCGATGTGTCGTACCGATGTGTCGTGATGATGTATCGACCCGATACATCCCGACGATAGAACGGCCCTCGGGCAGCGGCAAGCGGGGGTGGTGTGAACGGCGTCACATCGACGGGTCAGGGGGCGCCGAAGTGTCCGGTATAGCGCGTAATACCCGGCGCAAAGCGGTCAGCGGCGGTGCGTACTCTGTTCCGCATGCTGTCTGACGGGAACCGGGAGCGGCGTGCGGACGTCTTCGTCCTCGGTACAGTGCGGCTGGTTGCCAGAGGACAGAGGACCGGTCGTGCGTCGGGGGGACCGGCTGACAGTACGCGCCCACAGGCGATGCCACCTGTTCGAGGAGTAGTCCCTTCATGAGCGAGCACCGACGCAAGCCGCCGAACAGCGGCCGCGGAGGAGGCCGTCACGGCGCGCACTCCGGCCGGCACGGGGCACCGGGCGCGGACGGGGGCTACGGAGGCGGCCACCGCGCCGGCGGCGGCGGCCGCCGCCGCGCCCCCGGCGGCAACGCGGGCGCGGGCGCCGGGACAGGAGCCGCCCACGGCGGCAGCGACGGCGCCGGCCGCAGCTACTCCGCCGCCGGCGGCTACGACGGCCCGCGCCGCAGGCGCCGCCCCGAGCCGCCGCGCAAGCGGTTCATCGACTACCCCCGCTCGAACCACACCGGCCTGCGCCGCTGGCTCCCCTCCTGGAAGCAGGTCACGGGGCTGTGCGTGGCCGGCTTCGGCCTGCTCGTCGGCCTGTTCTTCCTCGGCTACATGCTGGTGAACGTGCCCGACGTCGCCGCCGCCGCCAAGGCGCAGAACAACGTCTACTACTGGTCCGACGGCACCCAGATGGCCACGTACGGCGGCGAGCGGAACCGCCAGATCGTCGACCTGGAGGACATCCCCCGGGAGATGCAGAACGCGGTCATCGCCGCGGAGAACGCCACCTTCTACTCCGACCCGGGCATCGACCCCAAGGGCATCACCCGCGCCATCCTCAACATGGCGGGCGGCGGCTCCACCCAGAGCGGCTCGACCATCACCCAGCAGTACGTGAAGAACGCCATGCTCAACGACCAGTCGCAGACGCTCTCGCGCAAGGTCAAGGAGCTGTTCGTCTCCATCAAGGTGGGCGCGAAGGTCGACAAGAACGAGATCCTCGCCGGCTATCTCAACACCGCGTACTACGGCCGCGGCGCCTACGGCATCCAGGCCGCCGCCCAGGCGTACTTCCGCGTCGACGCCGAGAACCTCAAGCCCGACCAGTCCGCCTTCCTCGCCGCCGTCCTCAAGGGCCCCGACCTCTACGACCCGCAGGGCGGCTCCGTCCCCGGCGCCACGCCGGAGGCCAACCGCGCGCGCGCCGAGGAGCGGTGGGCGTGGATCCTCGACCGGCAGACCGAGGTCGAGCTGGACGGCAAGAAGATGATGACGCCCGCCGAGCGGGCCAAGTACGACACGTTCCCCAAGATCGAGAAGTACAACCCCAGCTCGGGCCTGACGGGTCAGAAGGGCTATCTCGTCGAGACGGCCAACAGATACGTCATGAAGACCTCCGATATCACCAAGGAGCAGCTGTCCCGCGGCGGCTACCGGATCTACACGACCTTCGACAAGAAGAAGGTCGCGGAGATGGCGAAGTCGGTCGACGACGCCCGCAAGGAGTACCTCGACCCGAAGGAGCGGGACCACGACAAGCACGTCCAGTTCGGCGGCGCCTCGGTCGAACCGGAGACGGGGAAGATCGTCGCCCTGTACGGCGGCGCGGGCTTCGACAAGGACCACTTCACCAACAACGCCGACACCCTCGGCGTGCCCGTCGGCTCCACCTGGAAGCCGTTCGTCCTCGCGTCCGCCTTCGAGAACGGCACGTACCTGAGCGACGGCCGGCCGATCTCGCCGGAGAGCAAGTACAACGGCAACAACAACATCATCATCCGGAACCAGAACGGCGACCCGATGCCCGGGCCGGACGGTGAGGACTTCCGGCAGGTCAACGAGAGCGATTACCCCTACGGCTACGTCACGCTGGAGAAGGCGATGGGGTTGTCCATCAACACCCCCTTCGTCCAGCTGGGCATCGATACCGGCCTCTCGAACGTGCACGACGTGGCGACGTCGGCGGGCATCCTCGAAGAGTCGATGCCGAAGCCCGAGGATCTCGACGCGTCGTTCTCGCTCGGTACCTCGACCCCCAGCGCCATTCGCATGGCCAGCGCCTACGCGACCTTTGCCGCCTCCGGCGAGCACATCGAGCCGTACTCGGTGACAAAGGTGATCAAGGGGGGCAAGGAGCTGTCGGGGTACGACGAGCACTCCACGGAGCGCGGCATGGACGCCAACGTCGCCGACAACGTCACCAAGATTCTCAACGAGCAGGTGGTGAACGGCAACTACGGGGAGCTGGGCGAGGGCACAGGCGCCGCCGCACAGGATCTGGGGCGTCCGGCAGCCGGGAAGACCGGTACTACCGACGAGAACAAGTCGGCCTGGTGGGTGGGCTACACCCCGCAGCTGTCGACGGCCGTCACCCTCTTCCGCACCGACCCGCGGAGCGAGAGCCAGAAACTGCTCTCCATGAACGGGACCGGCGGGTTCGACTCCATCCACGGTGGTGCGATCCCGACGGAGATCTGGACCAACTACATGAAGGCCGCCCTCAAGGGCGAGGACGTGGAGCAGTTCCCGGAGCCCGCGCCGCTCGGCGAGATCGTCGACGGCGGCGGCGTGCCCGACCCCTCCCCGACCGAGGAGGTCGACCCCGAGCCGTCGCAGACCGAGCCCACCGAGGAGCCGGACGACCCGACCAGCAGCCCCCCGCCGTCGACGTCGCCGCCGCCCAGCCAGACGTGCGCGCCGTGGGACTACGAGTGCCAGACCGGAGGTGCGACGGACGGCGGCCAGAACGGCAGCGGCGAGACGACCGGCGAGACCGACACCGGCGGGGAGACGACGGGGGAGACGAGTACCGGCGAGACGACCGGGGACACGTCCAGCGACGGCGGCTGGAACAACGGCGGCAACGGCAACGGGAGCACCGACGGCGAGGACGGCGGCGGAGTGATCCCATGACGTCCGCCGCCCCGCCCCGTGCCCCGTACGCCGCGCCCCCGGCCCCGTACGGCGTGCCCTGACGCCCGCCGGCGCCCCGCTCCCGTACGGCAGGATGGCCCCATGACGAGCGTGGACCACGACCCGGCCCGGCGGCCGGCCGCCGCCGGGGCGCCGGACGGGCCGCCCGTGGCGCCGACCCGGCACGACGAGATCGCCGCGCGCGGCAGCGAGGTCCTCGGCGGTCCGCTCGGCCGCCGGGTGCTGTTCGGCGCCTCCTGGTGGACTCCCGTACGGGTCGTCGCGCTCGTGGCGATCGGCATGTTCGCGCTGGGGATGGTGCAGAAGTACCCCTGCTACGACGGCGCCTGGTTCTCCGGCGCCAACGCCCAGTACACCCGCGCCTGCTACTCCGACATCCCGCACCTCTACCAGGGCCGCGGCTTCGCCGACGGCCTCACCCCGTACTTCGACAAGATCCCGCCCGAGGTCTCGGGCGGGATGGAGTACCTGGAGTATCCGGTCCTGACCGGGCTGTTCATGCAGGTCGCCGCCTTGTTCACGCCGGGCGGCGACGACCTCGTGCACCGCGAGCAGGTCTACTGGCTCGTCAACGCCGGCATGCTGATGGCCTGCGCCGCGGTCGTCGCCGTCTGCGTCGCCCGTACGCACCGCCGGCGGCCCTGGGACGGCCTCCTCGTCGCCCTCGCGCCCGCGCTCGCGCTCACCGCGACGATCAACTGGGACCTGCTCGCCGTCGCCCTCACCGCCGCCGCGATGCTCGCCTGGTCCCGCGGCAGACCGGTGGCCGCCGGGGTGCTCCTCGGCCTCGCCACCGCCGCGAAGCTGTACCCGGCCCTACTGCTGTGGCCCCTGCTGCTGCTCTGCCTGCGCGCCGGACGACTGCGGCAGTTCGGCGGCACGGCCGCCGCCACCGCCGGCGCCTGGCTCGTCGTCAACCTGCCCGTGATGATCGGGGCGCCGGACGGCTGGGCGAAGTTCTACACGTTCAGCCAGGAGCGGGGGGTCGACTTCGGCTCGTTCTGGCTGATCATCTCCCAGCGCTCCGGCGAGCCCCTGGACGACGCCAACATCTACGCCATCGCCCTCATGGCCCTCGGCTGCCTCGGGATCGGCGCGCTCGCGCTCACCGCGCCGCGCCGCCCGCGCTTCGCGCAGCTGGCGTTCCTGGTCGTGGCGCTGTTCATCGTCACCAACAAGGTCTACTCGCCGCAGTACGTCCTGTGGCTCATCCCGCTCGCCGCCCTCGCCCGGCCGCGCTGGCGGGACTTCCTCGTCTGGCAGTTCTGCGAGGTCGCGTACTACCTGGGCATCTGGCTCTACCTCGCCTACACCAACGGCGGCGAGGACGCCAAGGGCCTGCCCCCGGACGGCTACCACGTGGCCATCGCCGTGCACCTGCTCGGCACGCTGTACCTGTGCGCGGTCGTCGTCCGCGACATCGTCATGCCGGACCGCGATCCCGTACGCCGCCTCGGCGACGACGACCCCGGCGGCGGCGTCCTGGACCGGGCGCCGGACGTGCGGGTGCTCGCCGAGGCGGGGCACGGGCGGCACGCGGCGGGCGTACCGGGGCCTGTGGGGGCGCGGGGAGCGCCGGGCGCGCCGGGGGCTTCCGGGGCGCCGCCGGGGGCGCTGAGGGTGCGGTGGGGAGCGGAACGGGCGCGTTAGCGCTCCACCACCCGGTCCGGCTGCGTCGTCGTGTGCCGCAGGTGCGCGACCATCTCGTCGCCCTGCGTAGGCGCCGACGACTCCGCCGGCAGGAACAGGATCGACACCTGCATGTGCGGCGGCTCCGCGAACCAGCGCTGCTTGCCCTCCCAGACGAACGGCGACAGGTTGCGGTTCACCGTCGCCAGCCCCGCCCGCGCCACGCCCTTCGCCCGCGGCGTCAGCCCGTGCATCGCCTTCGGCGCCTCCAGCCCCACGCCCTGCGACGTACCGCCCGCGACCACCACCAGGTGACCGTCGCCCGAGACCCGCTGCTGCCGGTAGCCGAAGCGGTCGCCCTTCGCCACCCGCGTGACGTCCAGCACCGTGCCGCGGTACTCCGTCGCCTCGTGGTCCCCCAGCCACAGCCGGGTGCCGATACGCGCGCGGAAACGCGTCTGCGGGAACTGCCGCTGCAACTGCTCGAACTCGTCCGGCCGCAGATGGCTGACGTACATCGTGTGCAGCGGCAGCCGCGCCGCGCGCAGCCGGTCCATCCACGCGATGACCTCGTCCACCGCGCTGGTGCCGTCCGTGCGGTCCAGCGGCAGGTGGATCGCGAAGCCCTCCAGGGTCACGTCCGACAGTAGCGACGCGACCTTGGGAAGGTCCTCCTCCGTCACCCCGTGCCGCCGCATCGAGCTCATCACCTCGATGACGACCCGGGCCCCGACCAGCCGCCCCACCGCGTCCACCGACGCGACGGTACGGATCACCCGGGTCGGCAGCGGCACAGGCTCCTCGGTCAGCTGGTACGGGGTGAGGACCAGCAGGTCGCCGCTGGCGAAGTCGCGCGCGCGCGCCGCCTCGTACACCGTGCCCACCGCCAGCGGACCCGCCCCCAGCCGGGCGGCCTCGGCGGCCAGGCGCTCAAGGCCGAAGCCGTAGCCGTTGCCCTTGCAGACGGGGACGAGACCGGGGAACTGCTCCAGAACATGCTGCTGGTGTGCGCGCCAGCGCGCGGAATCGACGTAGAGCGTGAGCGGCATGGCGGTCGGTGTACCTTCCTTCGCGGTGTCGGGGGCCCTGTCCTTCGCGCGCGAGTCCGCAGCTTCACGCGCAAGTCCGCCGTGGTCAGCGGCGGGACATGTAGATGTCGAGAGCCTTGTGGAGCAGCTTATTCAGTGGGTAGTCCCACTCGCCCAGATACTCGGCAGCCTGCCCCCCCGTGCCCACCTTGAACTGGATCAGCCCGAAGAGGTGGTCGCTGTCGACGAGCGCGTCGCCGATGCCGCGCAGGTCGTAGACGTGCGCGCCGGCGGCGTGCGCGTCCTTCATCATCTGCCACTGGATGGCGTTCGACGGCCGCACCTCGCGCCCGTGGTTGGCGGAGGCACCGTACGAGTACCACACATGGCCGCCCACCGTCAGCATCGTCGTCGCGGCGAGGCACTCGCCCTGGTGGAGCGCGAAGTAGAGCCGCATCCGGCCCGGCTCCTCGGCGTTGAGCACCTTCCACATGCGCTCGAAGTAGCCCTGCGGGCGCGGCCGGAACTTGTCGCGCTCGGCGGTGATCTCGTACAGCCGCTGCCACTCGCCGAAGTGCTCCAGGCCCCCCTGCACCACCTCGACGCCCGCCTTCTCGGCCTTCTTGACGTTGCGCCGCCACAGCTGGTTGAAGCCCTTGAAGACGTCGTCCAGGGACCGCCCCGCCAGCGGCACCTGGAAGACGTAGCGCGGCTGTACGTCCCCGAAGCCCGCGCCGCCGTCCTCGCCCTGCTGCCAGCCCATCCGCCGCAGCCGCTCGGCGACCTCGAACGCCTGCGGCTCGACGACGTCGGCGTTCACGTCGCGCAGCCGCTTGACGTCCGGGTCGGCGATGCCCGCCTTGATCGTCTGCGCCTCCCAGCGGCGGATGATCACCGGCGGGCCCATCTTCACCGAGAAGGCGCCCTGCCGCTTCAGGTGCGCCAGCATCGGGTGCAGCCAGGCGTCGAGGTTCGGCGCGTGCCAGTCGATGACCGGGCCCTCCGGCAGATACGCCAGATACCGCTTCACCTTGGGCAGCTGCCGGTACAGCACCAGGCCCGCGCCCACCTGCCGGCCGTCGGCGTCGAACCAGCCCAGGTTCTCCGCGCGCCACTCGGACTTCACATCCGCCCACGCCGGCACCTGGCAGTGGCTCGCGGCCGGCAGACTGCGGACGTACGCCAGATGCTGCTCGCGGCTGATGGGCTGCAGGGTCAGGCTCATGGCGGCGCTCCTCGTGCTGCGGCGGGTTGCCGACTGCGGCAGGCTTCTCGCGGGTGAAGCCTACTGCGGGCGCGCTCGCCCCCAGGGGGGAAGGCCCGGGAAGGCCGCAAGCCGCCGCGCCGCGCGTAGGGGCGTGGACGCGGCGGGCGTACGAGCCCGTACGTACCGTCCCGACGTGCTAGAGCGAGAAGCCCCCGTTCGCCATCGCCAGGAAGAAGCCGAGCCCGGCCGCCCCCAGCCCGAGGAGCATCGGGAACCGCTCGCGGGTGGTCGCGGAGATCATCTGGCCCCACCCCCCGGTGACGATCCCGATCAGCCCGGCCCACGTCGCCGGCACGTGCAGGCCGTCCCACTGCGCCAGGACGAGGGAGAGGGCGCCCACCACGAGCGTGATGGCGAGAAGAGTGTCCTGAGCGACATGACGTTCGCCGTCGCTGGCGAAGAGGCCGATGTTGCGCTGCGGGGGCTGTACTGCCTGAGGCATAGGGCACCTCCATGCCCGTATGGCGGCGCGGGCTCCAGAGTCGTACGTGACGCCGCTCACACCCGATGTGTACAGATTGCCGGGAATCGAGGCCGGATTTCAACCGGAAGGGCCGCTGCGGGTACTGTGTACGGTCTGTAGCGGAGTCCGCCCAGGCCATCCCCCCGCTCCGGCGCCGGTCCCGGCGCCGCGGCCCCGGGTTGTCAGTGCCGGGCGCTACCGTTGCGACGCAATGAAGAACCTCCTGCCACGGAGAGACCGTGGCCGCCGAGTCCAGAGGAGGTGGGTTCCACAATGCGTCACTACGAGGTGATGGTCATCCTCGACCCCGATCTTGAGGAGCGTGCAGTCTCCCCCTTGATCGAGTCCTTCCTGTCCGTGATCCGTGAGGCCAAGGGCAAGGTGGAGAAGGTCGACACCTGGGGCCGTCGTCGTCTCGCTTACGAGATCAAGAAGAAGCCCGAGGGCATCTACTCGGTCATCGACATCCAGGCCGAGGCCGATGTCGTCAAGGAGCTCGACCGGCAGATGAACCTCAACGAGTCGGTGCTGCGGACCAAGGTCCTGCGCCCCGCGATCCACTGACGACCACCGACGAGCAGACCGAGTAACGAGCAACCGCACCACCCGGCAGCAACCGCGAGAGGTCAAGACATGGCAGGCGAGACCGTCATCACCGTCGTCGGAAACCTGACCGATGACCCCGAGCTGCGCTTCACGCCGTCCGGCGCGGCCGTCGCGAACTTCACGATCGCGTCGACGCCCCGGATGTTCGACCGCCAGACGAACGAGTGGAAGGACGGCGACCCGCTGTTCCTCCGCGCCTCGATCTGGCGTCAGGCGGCGGAGAACGTCGCCGAGTCGCTGACGCGCGGCACGCGTGTGGTCGCCCAGGGCCGGCTCCGCCAGCGTTCGTACGAGACCCAGCAGGGCGAGAAGCGGACCGTGGTGGAGCTGGAGGTCGACGAGATCGGCCCCGCGCTCCGGTACGCCACCGCCAAGGTCACCAAGACCACCGGCAGGGGCGGCCAGGGCGGCGGCTTCGGCGGCGGTGGCCAGCAGGGCGGCCAGGGCGGCAACAGCTGGGGCGGCAACCCCGGCGGTGGCCAGGGCGGCCCGGGCGGCGGCCCGCAGGGCGACCCCTGGGCGACGTCCGGCGGCGGTCAGCAGGGCGGCCAGGGCAACAGCTGGGGTGGCAACTCCGGCGGCGGCCAGGGCGGCCAGGGCGGCGGTTACTCGGACGAGCCCCCGTTCTGACCCCGGGATCCCCGGGGTGTGGCGGGCGTGCTCGGACACCACACTTCTTGATCACACTGGAGCAAAGACATCATGGCGAAGCCGCCTCCGCGCAAGCCGAAGAAGAAGGTTTGCGTCTTCTGCAAGGAGAAGATCTCCTACGTCGACTACAAGGACACGAACCTGCTGCGGAAGTTCATCTCCGACCGCGGCAAGATCCGTGCCCGCCGGGTCACCGGCAACTGCACCCAGCACCAGCGCGACGTCGCCACGGCCGTGAAGAACAGCCGTGAGATGGCGCTGCTGCCCTACACCTCGACCGCGCGCTGACAGGGAGGGTGAGCGAAGCATGAAGATCATCCTCAAGGGCGAGGTCACCGGCCTCGGCGCCGCCGGCGACGTCGTCGAGGTCAAGGACGGGTACGCCCGCAACTACCTGATCCCGGGCGGGCTGGCCATCCGCTGGACCCGCGGCGGCGAGAAGGACGTCGAGCAGATCCGCCGCGGCCGCAAGCTGCGCGAGATCGCCTCGGTCGAGCAGGCCAACGCCGTCAAGGCGGAGCTGGAGGGCGTACGGGTACGCCTGGCCACGCGCGCCGGCGCCAGCGGCCGGCTCTTCGGCGCCGTCACCCCGGCCGACATCGCCACGGCGATCAAGAAGGCCGGCGGCCCGGACGTCGACAAGCGGCGCATCGAGCTGTCCGCGCCGATCAAGAGCCTCGGCGCCCACCAGGTGTCCGTGCGGCTGCACCCCGAGGTCGACGCCAAGGTCGGCGTCGAGGTCGTGGCCGACTGACGCGCTGAAGCCGACGCCCGACGGGCCGCACCCTCGCGGGGGTGCGGCCCGTCGGCGTACGGGAGCGTGGCGTGTACGGGAGCGTGGCGCGTACGGGAGCGTGCCGCGTACGGGAGCGCGCCGCGTACGGGGACGTACGGCACCCGGGCCCGCGGCGGGTCCGTACGGGCCGGCGCCCGGCCCGCGCCCCGCGCCCCGGGCTCCGCGCCCCGTCCCACGCGCCCCGGCCTACGCCCGCACGGCGCCCGTGACCAGCCACCGCCCCGACCGCGCGCGCAGCCACAGCGTCGCCAGCCGGGTCAGCATCATCAGCCCCATCGACCACCACAGCGCCGTCAGCCCCCCGCCCAGCGCCGGCACCGCCAGCGCCACCGGCGCGAAGACCGCCAGGGTCAGCAGCATCGCCCAGGCCAGGTACGGCCCGTCGCCCGCGCCCATGAGCACCCCGTCGAGCACGAACACCACCCCCGCCAGCGGCTGCGTCACCGCGACGACCAGCAGCGCCGGCAGCAGCACGCCGTGCACCCCGGCGTCGTCCGTGAACAGCGGCAGGATCAGCGGCCGGGCGGCCACCACCAGCGCCCCCAGCACCGCGCCGGTCGCCACCCCCCACCACACCATCCGCCGGCACGCCTCCCGCGCCCCGTCCACGTCCCCCGCGCCCAGGTAGCGGCCGATGATCGCCTGCCCGGCGATCGCTATCGCGTCCAGCGCGAACGCCAGCAGCGACCAGATGCTCAGCACCACCTGGTGCGCCGCGACCGACTCGTCCCCGAGCCCCGCCGCCACCGCCGTCGCGATGAGCAGCACGGCGCGCAGCGACAGCGTCCGGATCAGCAGCGGCACCCCGGCCCGCGCGGAGGCCCGGATGCCGGCCGGGTGCGGCCGCAGTCCGGCGCCGTGCCGCCGGGCGCCGCGTACGACGACGGCCAGGTACACCGCCGCCATCCCCCACTGCGCGAACACGGTGCCCCAGGCGGAGCCGGCGATGCCGAGCCCGGCGCCGTAGACGAGCGCGACGTTCAGCACGGCGTTGGCGGTGAACCCGCCGATCGCGACGTACAGCGGCGTGCGGGTGTCCTGCAGCCCGCGCAGCACGCCGGTGGCGGCGAAGACGACGAGCATGGCCGGGATGCCGAAGGCGCTGACGCGCAGATACGTGGTCGCGTGCGGGGCGGCGGTGGCGGAGGCGCCGAAGAGGTCGACGAGGGCGGGCGCCGCCGGCACGGTGCCGGCCACGAGCACGGCGCCGAGCAGGGCGGCGAGCCAGATGCCGTCGACGCCCTGCCGGATGGCGGCGCGCAGGTCGCCGGCGCCGACGCGGCGGGCGACGGCCGCGGTGGTGGCGTACGCGAGGAAGACGAAGACGCTCACCGCGGTGGTGAGGAGCGCCGCGGCCACCCCGAGGCCGGCGAGCTGCGGGGTGCCGAGGTGGCCGACGATGGCGCTGTCGGCGAGCACGAAGAGCGGCTCGGCGACGAGGGCGCCGAAGGCCGGGACGGCGAGGGCGACGATCTCGCGGTCGTGCCGCCGGCGGGTGCGGCGCCGCTGCTCGGCGGGCGTGCCGGGCTCGGCGGCGGCGGGCGCGGGGGCGTCGTGCATGCAGCAAATCTAATAGTCCACAGGTAACAGACGCAATAGTCTTTCGACTCTTACAACCCGACGCGTACGGGATGATCATCACCGTCGCCCGCCACGCCCGTGGCCCGGAGCGGGAAGTTTTTCTCCTCCACCGGCGGTGGACGGAGAAGCGGCAGGTCAAACGAGTGATCGCGGACTGATCGTGTGCTTGTCCACAGCACTGTCCCCCGGCTCGTACACAGCTTTCCCCAAGTAATCCACAGGTTGGCGAACGCTTTCCACACCCCCTGTGGATAGCGCAATTGGCCGGAGCCCGCCGCGGACCTACGGTGGACCCTCCCCCTGCCGACGGCGGCGCCCCCGCACCGCGGACCGGGGGGCGGCCGACGCGCCGTAAGCGGAACGCCGCGGACGAATTGTCAGCGGCGTGCCGTAAGAAAGAGGGGCGCCCTGAGAGGTCCGCCGCGAGGCGGGTGGGAGGAGGTGGGGCGGCCGTGTCCGAGCACCAGAACTATGTGGACACCATGCCCGGGGACGCCCGTCCACCGCGCGGCGAGGCGGACCAGCAGGTCCCCGAGGACCCCTGGGGCCCCGGCGCCCCCGCCGCCTTCGAGCGCGTACCGCCGCAGGACCTGGACGCCGAGCAGTCCGTCCTCGGCGGCATGCTGCTCTCCAAGGACGCCATCGCCGACGTCGTCGAGGTCCTCAAGGGCCACGACTTCTACCGCCCGGCCCACGAAACCGTCTACACCGCGATCCTCGACCTCTACGCCCGCGGCGAGCCGGCCGACCCCATCACCGTCTCCGCCGAGCTGACCAAGCGCGGCGAGCTCGCCCGCGTGGGCGGCGCGTCGTACCTCCACACCCTCGTCCAGTCCGTCCCCACCGCCGCCAACGCGGAGTACTACGCCGAGATCGTCCACCAGCGCGCCATCCTCCGCCGCCTGGTCGAGGCCGGCACGCGCATCACCCAGATGGGATACGCCGCCGACGGCGAGGTCGACGACATCGTCAACTCCGCCCAGGCCGAGATCTACGCCGTCACCGAGCAGCGCACCGCCGAGGACTACCTCCCCCTCGGCGAGATCATGGAGGGGGCCCTCGACGAGATCGAGGCCATCGGCTCCCGCAGCGGCCAGATGTCCGGCGTCCCCACGGGCTTCACCGACCTCGACTCCCTGACGAACGGGCTGCACCCCGGCCAGATGATCGTCGTCGCCGCCCGCCCCGCGATGGGCAAGGCCCTGGCCCTCGACACCCCGCTGCCCACCCCTACGGGCTGGACGACGATGGGCGAGGTCCGCCCCGGCGACCTCCTCCTCGCCGCCGACGGCTCCCCGACCCGCGTGGTCGCCGCCACGGAGGTCATGACGGGCCGCCCGTGCTACGAGGTCACGTTCGACGACGGCACCGCGATCGTCGCCGACGCGGACCACCAGTGGGTGACGGACACCCGGGCGTCCCGCCGCTCCCGCCGCACCCCGGCCGCCGTCCGGACGACCAAGGAGATCGCGGAAACCCTCCGCTGCGCGAACCTGGCGGACCACCGCCTCAACCACTCCATCCCGCTCACCGCCCCCCTGGCCCTCCCCGCACGCCCCCTCCCGGCGGACCCGTACGCCCTCGGCACCCGTCTCGCGGACGACCCGGGCGACGCCCGCATCCCCCAGGACTACCTGCGCGCCTCCGCCGACCAGCGCAGGCAGCTGCTCGCCGGCCTGCTCGACACCGCCGGCACGGTCACCCGCACCGGCTCGGTCCGCTTCACGACGACCGGCAGGGCACTCGCCGAGGACGTCCGCGAGCTGCTGACGAGCCTCGGCCACCGCTGCCGCACACACCACCCCGACGAGCCCCCGGGGACCCACACCGTCAGCTTCACCACCCCCGACGACGTCTTCCGGCTGGAGCCCGCCCGCCGCGCCCACGCGACGCGCCGGAAGCCCGCCCGCCCGCGCCACCGCTTCGTCACGGACGTACGCGAGGTGCCCGCCGTCCCGGTCCGCTGCGTCCAGGTCGAGCACCCCGACCACCTGTACCTGGCCTCCCGGTCGATGGTGCCGACGCACAACAGCACCCTCGCCCTGGACTTCGCCCGCGCCTGCTCGATCAAGAACAACCTGCCCAGCGTCATCTTCTCGCTGGAAATGGGCCGCAACGAGATCGCGATGCGCCTGCTCTCCGCGGAGGCCCGCGTGGCGCTGCACCACATGCGCTCCGGCAGCATGACGGACGACGACTGGACCCGCCTCGCCCGCCGCATGCCGGAGGTGACCGGCGCCCCGCTGTACATCGACGACTCGCCGAACCTGTCGATGATGGAGATCCGGGCCAAGTGCCGCCGCCTGAAACAGCGCAACGACCTCCAGATGATCGTCATCGACTACCTCCAGCTGATGCAGACGGGCGGCTCCCGCCGCCCGGAGAGCCGCCAGCAGGAGGTCTCCGAGATGTCCCGCAACCTCAAGCTCCTCGCCAAGGAACTGGAGGTCCCGGTGATCGCCCTGTCCCAGCTCAACCGCGGCCCCGAACAGCGCACGGACAAGAAGCCGATGGTCTCCGACCTGCGCGAAAGTGGATCGATCGAACAGGACGCGGACATGGTCATCCTGCTGCACCGGGAGGACGCGTACGAGAAGGAGTCCCCGCGCGCGGGTGAGGCGGACCTCATCGTGGCGAAGCACCGCAACGGCCCCACGGCGACGATCACGGTGGCGTTCCAGGGCCACTACTCCCGCTTCGTGGACATGGCCCAGACCTGACCGCAGGGCCTGTAGGGTCCCAGATTTCGCTGCACAGGCTCACGTCTGACTGCATATCGACTGCACTCATGAAGCGGACGTGAGACAAGTAGGTCGGCGCGTTCACTCTCTCGGGCTACTTGGTTCCAAGCTCAGGCATCTGCTCGCGAGGGTGGGCAGCCGCAGGCACCAGGTCGTGTCAGCCCTGATGGTGAGCGTCATCGGCCTTGAACTGCCAGCCGATGTTGTTCCACATGAAGCCGTCCTTCCAGTCCGCCTGGCCGGCCGCCCAGCCGAGCATGGCGACCAGGACCTTCTCCTGGGAGATGGTCCTCGTCTGATAGTGCTCGGCCGCGACGCCGTCCCGGAATTCGAGTTGGTACGTGTTGTCGTCACGAAGCAGCACCTGGACATACCAACTGCCCCTCATGTCCTCCTCCGCGCGTTCCAGGATCAGATGCGCGTTTCCGTGCTGGAGGTTGGCCAGCATCCTGCCTATCGCCGGCTTCGAGGGCCTCTTCACCACGCGGCCCGCCTCATCAGTTGCCATCAGCATGGCGTGATCCTCCAGCACGGCTCTGACATCGACCCGGTGAGCAGACCGAAGACTCCGCCATCATGGCCTGGTGACGACATGGATGCGCTGCCACTGGGACGAGGAGGACATCTGGTTCTACTTCGAGGTCGACGCCGAGGGTTGGGTGACCCGGCAGATCGAGCTCCAGGGCCCTGCACTGACCCCGATCGCAGCGGCCTCCCTCAGTGAATGGCAGCAGGCTCAGGATGCAGGCCGCCTCGATGAGTACGACAACAGGTTCGGGATCACAGCTGAACTGCCCGTCTCGGAATGGGAAGGCCACGACCCCGAGGAGCTGGCCTTCGACCAGTTCGAGGAGATCTGGGGCGCCGCCCGTCGGGAGATCACAGCCCGGCCGTCGTGACTTCTGACCCGGGCCATGAGGAAATGCCACCCGTCCTGAGACAGGCGCAGGCGGACACGGCGTGAGACAGCCCGAGAACCCGCTGGTCAGCGCGATGCCCTATGACATGAGCCGCGAGATCCTCCAGGGCCGCAGGCCCGCATTCGAGGACAGCGCAGTGGGGCGAACTCCCGCCTGATCGTCCACTCGTCGTGGTGGCTCTGGCCGGGGCAACCTCGCCGGGGTCTCCCCGTCCGTCCTGGAAGCCGTCGCCCGCGCGCTCCAGCTCGATGACGCCGAGCGCGCCCACCTGCTGAACCTGGCCCGGTTCCGGTTCTCGCCCCGGTCACCCGGCGCTTTTCCCCCGCCCGGGACCGGTTCGCCGGCATGTGCGTTCCGCCCCGGCGCCAGGATGGCGTTGTGCGGCTTCACGTCCCGGTGCACCGGGGCCTACCCGACCGGCGCCGGCCGGCGCGACGCGGACCTGAGCGCCGCCGTCCTCA
Organism: Streptomyces sp. MAR4 CNX-425; assembly: GCF_048656465.1. Classification (NCBI taxonomy): domain Bacteria; kingdom Bacillati; phylum Actinomycetota; class Actinomycetes; order Kitasatosporales; family Streptomycetaceae; genus Streptomyces; species Streptomyces sp. MAR4 CNX-425. The sequence goes on from NZ_JBMDLF010000005.1 coordinate 179,663, forward strand.
CCACGCACCGGTAGCGGGCGCGCAGGGCTGATCGGCGGCTGTTGTCAGAGCCCGCCCCTACGATCCGGCTATGAGCATGATCGGAGAGTACGCGCGGGTCACGCCGGCCGAGCTCGATCGGGTCGTCCGCGACCCCGACTGGGGAGAGAGCTTGGTCTTCGACCTCATGGAGGCCGAGGACGAAGCCGGGAGCGAGGCGGAGCCCGACGGCTTGGGCGCGGCGCGCTTTCTGGACACGGACAAGGCCTGGGACACCCTCGGCTACCTGCTCCGCCGCGTCGACTTCCCGGTGAACGTCGTCCACGGCGAGGAGCCCATACCCGGGGCCGAGGACTGGGGGTACGGGCCACCGCGCTATCTGACGGTCGAGCAGGTGCGGACAGCCGCACGGGAACTCGCGGCGACCGACTTCGGCCGGCTGGTGCGCGGCGTGACCCCGGCGGACCTGGTACGAGCGGAGGTCTATCCGTGGAGCGCGGGGGAGGACGGCGAATGGTTCGACTTCGTACAAGGCCGCTACGGGGCTCTCGTGTCGTTCTTCCAGTCGGCGGCACGCGAGGGTGACGCCCTGCTGGTGTGGCTGGGCTAGGGGCCAGGGGCCGGATTGCCGGGCCGGCCGGGCGGGACACCTGCCTCGGGGGACGGGACGGGACCGCCGTGCGGCGGCGACGCCTCCGGCTGACGGCGCCGGCCGCCTCGTGCCGCCGCGCGACCGGCGCCGCCGCCGCCCGTTACTCCTCGCCCGCCAGCGTCAGGGACCGCAGCCGCTGGGCCGCGAACCACGTCGCGCCCGCCGTGACCACCGCCAGCAGCACCGTCGCCACCGGCAGCGCCACGTCCGACACCAGGTGGCCGCCCTGGCCGATCTTCTCGCCCACCGCCAGCGCCCACTGCTGGATGCTCAGCGTCTGCACGCCCTCGACGAGGCTGCCGAGCAGGGCCTCCCACACCAGCGCGTAGACCAGTCCGAAGACCACCGCGTGCCGCGAGACCGTGCCGAGCATCAGGAAGAACGCCGCGTACGCCACGGACGCGACCGCCGCCGCCAGCGCGTACGCGACCGCCAGGCGGCTGCCGTTGCCGCCGAGGATGAACCCGGCGACCAGCGTGGGGACCGCCGAGAAGGCGGCGGTGATGCCGATGGCGACGGTCAGCTTGGTGAGGATGATCGTCGGTCGCGGCACGGGCTTCGCGAGGAGGTAGACGATCGAACTGTCGTCGATCTCCGGGCCGATGGCGCCGGTGCCGGCGATGACGCCGATCAGCGGCACCATCGTCGCCAGCGCGAAGCCGCCGAGCACGCCGGCGGTGACCTCGTCGTCGGCGCCGACGAGGGCGCGTACAACGATCGCGATGACGACGAGCAGCGCGGGCAGCAGGAGCAGGATGAGCGCCCGGCGGCGGCCGAGTACGGCCCGCCAGGTGAGCCGGGCGACGGTGGGGTGGTACAGCATCGCGTTCTTCGCTCCTTCTCAGGCCGCGACCAGGTACGAGAAGACGGATTCCAGGGACTCGTCGGACGGCGAGACCTCGTAGAGGCGGATGCCGTGGTCCCTGGCGACGCGCGGCAGCAGTTCGGTGAAGCGGGCGAAGTCGACGGCCTGGACGTGCAGTATGCCGTCGCGCTGGTCGAGTTCGAGGCCGGCGGTGGACGGGTCGGCGATGAGCGCGGAGGCGAGCGCGCGGTCGTCGCTGGAGCGTACGGCGTAGTGGTGCGGGCGGTCGGTCATCAGCCGGCGGATCTTGCGGAAGTCGCCGGAGGCGGCGTGCCGGCCGGCGACGATCACCTCGATGTGCGCGGCGAGCTGCTCGACCTCCTCCAGGATGTGCGAGGAGAACAGCACGGTACGGCCGGCGGCGCCCATTCTCCTGAGGAGATCCATGAGGTGCATGCGCTGGCGCGGGTCCATGCCGTTGAACGGCTCGTCGAGGAGCAGCACGTCGGGCTCGTGGACGAGCGCGGAGGCCATCTTCACGCGCTGCCGCATGCCCTTGCTGTACGTGCCGATGCGGCGGTTCTGCGCGTACTCCATCTCGACCGTGGCCAGCGCCTTCCGGGCGGCGTCGGCGCCGAGGCCGTGCAGCTCGGCGTTGGCGAGGACGAACTCGCGGCCGGTGAGGAAGTCGTACATCGCCTCCCGCTCGGGGACGAGACCGATGTGCTTGTAGACCTGTTCGTTGCGCCAGATGCGGACGCCGTCGAGGGTGACCGCGCCGGTGGAGGGGGCGAGGAAGCCGGCCATCATGTTGATGAGGGTCGACTTGCCGGCGCCGTTGGGGCCGAGGAGGCCGGTGACGCCCGGGCCGATGGCCATGGTGACGTCGTTGACGGCGACGACGTTGCCGAACCAGCGGGAGACGCTGTCGATCCGGATGGTGGTCACAGCCCGGCCTTTCGGTAGCGGCGCAGCAGGAGCAGGTAGCAGCCGGCGGTGACGGCGAGCGCGAGCAGCAGCGCGGCCGTCCCGGCCGCGGTGGACGGGTCGACGGGTTCGGGGGCGGCGGTGGCGGGGGTGGCGCCGAGGAACGTCGACTGGACGTTGTCGACGAGGCCGATGGGGGAGAAGAGCGCGAACCAGCCGATCGCGTCGAGGTTGTCCTGCTCCCAGGCGATGCCCTGCAGCGCGCTCACGGCGCCGAACGGCACGGTGAACGCGGCGATGACGGCGGCGACGCCGAAGCCGCGGCGCGGGGTGAGGGCGGCGATGGCCAGCCCGATGCCGGCGAAGAGCAGCGACAGCAGGGCGACGGAGACGAGCGCCTGGGCGAAGCCCTTGGTCTGGTCGGTGAAGTCGAACTTCCCGAGGAGCGCGCCGATGTAGAGGACCACCAGGGGGGTGGCGGTGAGGATGAAGAGCGCGGAGGCCATCGCCCCGTACTTGGCGGCGACGTAGTCGACGCGCTCGATGGGGCGCGAGAAGTACAGCGGGACGGTCCGGAACCGCAGGTCGCGGGAGACGGCCACGGGGGCCTGGGCGGCGATGAAGAGGAAGATGACGGGCTGGAGGAAGATCGCGTAGTCGGTGTACTCCAGCGGGAGTTCGTCCATGTTCGTACCGATGGCGACCGCGACGACGATGAGCGCGACCAGCGCCATGATGCCGAAGAGGAGCGCGGGCGGCACCTTGGACTTGGCGGAGCGGCCGAGGCCGTAGGCGGCGCGCAGGGACTGGGTGAACAGGGAGCGGCGGGCGTAGCCGCGGCCGAGGCGGGGGCCGTCGTAGTGGCGGTAGCCGATGTCGTGGATGACGTCGGTGGCCGCCGGGGGTGCGCCGGTGCCGGGCGCGGGCGCGTCAGTGGGCATGAGGACTTCCTGCGGTGTCGGTCGCGGGCTCGGTCGCGGGCTCGGTCGCGGGCTCGGTCGCGGTGTCGGGGGCGGTGTCGCCGGGGGGCTCGGTGGCGGCGGTGCCGTGGGGCGCGCTCGCCGGGTCGGCGTCGTCGTCGGCGAAGATCTCCGCGATGCGGTGCCGGCGCTGCTCCATGCGCACCAGCCCGAGCCCGAGCCCGGCCACCGCGTCCCGTACGACGTCGTACGTGCCCTCGTCCGCGGCGTCGACGTACAGCAGCCGTCCGTCCGCGGTGGCCCCGACGCCCGCGCCGGCGAGCGCCTTGCGCAGGGTGGCGGTGCCGTCGGGGTGGGCGTCCGTGTCGGTCACCTCGACCGCGAGGGTGGCGGTGGTTTGCGTGAAGTCGCTGGTGGAGCTGGAGCGCAGCAGCCGGCCGCCGTCGATGACGACGACGTGGTCGCAGGTGCGCTCCAGCTCGCCGAGGAGGTGCGAGGTGACGAGGACGGAGATGCCGAAGTCGGTGTGGACGCGGCGGATGAGGCCGAGCATGTCGTCGCGGCCGACGGGGTCGAGGCCGTTGGTCGGCTCGTCGAGGAAGACCAGCTGGGGGTCGTGCACGAGGGCCTGGGCGAGCTTGACGCGCTGCTTCATGCCGGTCGAGTAGCCGCCGATGGGGCGGTAGCGCTCCTCGTACAGGCCGACGTGGCGCAGGGTGTCGGCGGTGCGCTCGCGGGCGGCGGTGGCGGGCAGGCCGGACATGCGCGCCATGTGGACGACGAACTCCGTGGCGGAGACGTCGGGCGGCAGGCAGTCGTGTTCGGGCATGTAGCCGACGCGCTCGCGGATGGTGGCGGCGGTGGCGCTGCCGGCGGCCACGTCGAGGCCGAGCACGGCCGCGGAGCCCTCGGAGGCGGGCGACAGCCCGAGCAGGATCTTGATCAGCGTGGACTTGCCGGCGCCGTTGGCGCCGACGAGGCCCGTGACCCCGGAGCCGATGTCGAGGGTGAGCCCGTCGAGCGCGGTGACCCGGGGGAACCGTTTGCTCAGATTCTCGGTGGCGATGACTGTCACGCTGCACGACGGTAGTGGTGCGGGGCGGGGCGGGCGTCAGCCCTGGCGATGGTTGGCGGGTACGACCGGGGAGTGACGGACCCGTAGGGGGAGAGGGCCCGGAACCCTGAGGTTACCGAGGGTATCCACAGGGCGACGGCGGGCATTGACGGAGCCAGGGGGCGATGTCACAGTCATTGGTGTCAGCTTTGTGGGGCGGGAGCAGGACCGGAAGCGGGAGGGGCGGACTCATGACACGCAGCGGGTCCCCGGCGGGGCCGCAGGGGGCGCAGGGGTTGCGGCGGTTGCCGGGGTTGCAGGGATTCAGAAGCGTGCAGCGCCTGGCGTACGAGTGCGCGGAGGCGGTGGCGGCGCAGCTCCGGCCGGGGGTGACGGAGCGGGAGGCGGCGCGGATGCAGCGGGAGTGGCTGCGCGGGCGCGGCGTGCGGGACTGGTTCCACCTGCCGTTCGCCTGGTTCGGCGACCGGACGGCGTTCGCCGGCTTCCGGGTGCCGCTCCAGTTCTTCCCGACCAACCGGGAGCTGGCGCCGGGCATGCCGTTCATCCTCGACCTCGCGCCGGTGTCCGGCGGATATACGGCCGACGTGGGCTATTCCGGCTGCCTCGGGCCCAACCCCGTGCACGACCGGCTGACGCGCGACCTGCGGGTGCACCGCGAGCTGATCCTGCGCGAGGTCCGCGAGCGCCGCCCGCTGCGGGAGATCTACGAGGACGTGGAGCGGCTGATGGTCCGCCAGGGCTATCACAACCGGCACCGCGCGTATCCGTTCGGCGTCATCGCGCACAAGGTCGACCAGGTGCGGGAGCGGCGCTTCGCGCCGCACGTGTTCGGGTTCGGCACGCAGAGCCTCAAGGGGCTGGCCAAGGACGCCCTGCGCGGGCACCGCGAGGGCTGGTCGCCGCTCTGGAGCCCGTACCGGTTCTCGGACCACCCGCCGCGGCCGGGCCTGTGGGCGGTCGAGCCGCACCTGGGCTTCCGGGGCACGGGGGCGAAGTTCGAGGAGCTGCTGGTCGTCACCGACTCGCGGGACGCGCAGGAGAGCGCCTTCTGGCTGGACGACGACCTGCCGCATGTGCGGCGGTGGGCGGAGGCCGACGCGGACCGGGAGCCGGAGACGCCGGGCAAGGAGACGCCGGAGAACCGGACGCCGGAGAACCGGACGCCGGAGAAGGAGACGTCGGAGAAGGGGTGGGTGGCATGAGCGGGACGGGCGGCGCCGCCGTGCGGGAGCGGTGGGTCAGCACGGGCGGGGTCGAGCTGTGCGTGGCGGAGCTGGGGGACGCCGGACAGCCGACGGTCGTGCTGCTGCACGGCTATCCGGACAGCAAGGAGGTGTGGTCCAAGGCCGCGTCCCGGCTCGCCGAGCGGTTCCACGTCGTGCTGTACGACGTCCGGGGCCACGGCCGCTCCACCGCGCCGAAGCCGCTGAAGGGCGGGTTCACGCTGGAGAAGCTCACGGACGACTTCCTCGCCGTCGCCGACGCCGTCAGCCCGGACCGCCCGGTGCACGTCGTGGGGCACGACTGGGGCTCGGTGCAGGGCTGGGAGTTCACCACGGTCCCGCGCACCGAGGGCCGCATCGCGTCGTTCACCTCCCTCTCCGGCCCGTCCCTCGACCACTTCGGGCACTGGATCAACGCCCGGCTGCGCCGCCCCACGCCGCGGCGGGCGGGCCAGCTGCTCGGCCAGACCGCCAAGTCCTGGTACGTGTACCTGCTGCACACCCCCGTGCTGCCCGAGCTGGCCTGGCGCGGCCCGCTCGGCGCGCGCTGGCCGGCGATCCTGCGGCGGCTGGAGAAGGTTCCCCACGACGGCTATCCGACGTCCTCGCTGGGCGACGACGCGGCGCACGGCGCCTGGCTCTACCGCGACAACGTCCGGGCCCGGCTGCGCCGACCCCGCACCGACGCCTACGCGCACGCGCCGGTGCAGCTCATCACCCCCGCCGGCGACTTCTTCCTCTCCCCGAGCCTCTACGACGACCTCGACCGCTGGGTGCCGCGGCTGCTCCGGCGCACCATCGACGCCCGGCACTGGGCCCCGCGCACCCGGCCCGACCAGCTCGCCGAGTGGATCGGCGAGTTCGTGCGGGCGCACGAGGACGGCGGGCCGACGGCCGAGATCGTGCCGGACGGACCGTACGCCGACCGGTTCGGCGGGCGGCTGGTGCTGATCACCGGCGCGGGCAGCGGCATCGGCCGGGCGACGGCCTTCGCCTTCGCGGAGGCCGGGGCGCGGGTGGTGGCGGCGGACATCGACGCCGAGGGCGCGGCCACGACCGCCGAGCTGTGCCGGATGATCGGCGCGCCGGAGGCGTGGGCGGAGACGGTGGACGTCGCGGACGAGGGGGCGATGGAAGAGTTCGCGAAGCGGGTGGCCGCGTCGTACGGGGTGGTGGACGTGCTGGTGAACAACGCCGGGATCGGGGTGTCGGGCCCGTTCCTCGACACCTCGGTGGCGGACTGGCGCCGCGTGCTGGACGTCAACCTGTGGGGTGTCATCCACGGCTGCCGGCTCTTCGGCAGACAGATGGCCGAGCGCGGCCAGGGCGGGCACATCGTCAACACCGCCTCGGCCGCCGCGTACGCGCCGTCCCGGGTCCTCCCGGCGTACTCGACGTCGAAGGCCGCGGTGCTGATGCTCTCCGAGTGCCTGCGCGCGGAGCTGGCCGGACGGGGCATACGGGTCTCGGCCGTCTGCCCCGGCTTCGTGCACACCGGCATCGCCGCCACCACCAGGTTCACCGGGGTCTCGGACGAGGAGGAGAAGCGACGGCAGAAGAGCGCCCACCGCCGGTACGGGCAGCGCGACTACCCGGCGGAGAAGGTCGCCGACGCGGTGCTGCGGGCGGTCGTGCGCAACCAGGCGGTGGTGCCGGTCACGCCGGAGGCGCGGGGGTCGCGGCTGCTGGCCAGGTTCGCGCCGCGCGCGCTGCGGGCGATAGCCAGGGTGGAGCCGAAGCTTTAGCCGGCAGCCGGCAGCCGGCAGCCGGCAGCCGGCAGTCGGCAGTCGGCAGTCGGCAGCCGGCAGCCGGTCCCTTCCCCGCTCGCCCTGTCCCCCATCCCCCGGCCCCCGGCCCTCGTCCCCCGTCCCTCGTTCCCCCCGGGGCCTACGGGCCCGCCGCCCCCTCCGTACGCGACCGGAACCACCCCGCCTTCCAGGAGCCCCACCGTGAGCACCGAAACCCCCCTCCCCGACGCGGAGCACGACGCGAGAACGCCACGCCCGGCACTGTCCGGCCGACCGGAGCGGCGGCCGGACGGCGAGTACCGGATCGAGGATCTGGCGCACGCCAGCGGCACGACCGTGCGGAGCATCCGCGCGTACGCCGACCGCGGGCTGCTGCCGCGGCCCGAGCGGCGCGGCCGGACGAACGTCTACGGCGACGAACACCTCGCCCGGCTGGGCCAGATAGCCGGGCTCCTCGACCGCGGCTACACCCTGGCGTCGATCAAGGAGCTGCTGGAGGCGTGGGACGCGGGACGCGGGCTGGGCGGGGTGCTGGGCCTGGTCGCCGAGGTGCAGGGGCCGTGGAGCGACGAGGAGTCCGGGCGGCTGACCCGGGCGGAGCTGGCGGAGCTGTTCGGCGGGGCGGCGGACGAGGCAGCCGTCGAGGAGGCCGTCGAGCTGGGGGTGCTGGAGCGGGTGCCGGGGGACCCGGAGGTGTTCCTCGTGCCCAGCCCGCAGCAGCTCACGGTCGCCGCCGAACTGCACGCCGCGGGGGTGCCGTTCGCCGCGATCACCGGCCAGCTGCGCGAGCTGCGGCTGCGGGTGGAGGAGATAGCCGCGGGCCTGCTCGACTTCACCGCCGAGCACGTCTTCCAGCGCTATCTCGACCACCCCCCGTCGGAGGCGGAGGCGACCGAGGCCGCGGGGCTCGTGCGCCGGCTGCGCCCGCTGGCGCAGCAGACGATGGACGTGGAGCTGGCCCGGGCGATGCGCACCCTGGCCACGCGCCAGCTCGACGAGCACCTCTCCGGCCCGCCCGCGCCGGCGGCCGCTGCCGCCGCCGCACCGGCGACGGTGCCGGTGGGCCTGCCGGCGGCCACGGTGGCGGCGGTCCGCGAGCTGGTGGGCCCGGCGGCGACCGCGGAGTTCGTCGCCTCGGCGGCGGAACGGGAGGTCCACAAGCGCCGCATGGACTCCCTGGCGGAGGGCCGCGGCGCGGAGCGGGACGTCGCGGGGGGAGCCGCGGTCTCTTGACCCTTCGTTACCCGCGGGTCACGCTGGCCCAGCCGCAACCGGGAGGAGAACACCCATGCGCAGACGCAGCTTTGTCCGAGGGTTAACGGTCACGACCGCCGCCACCGGGCTCGGTCTCACCGCGGCCGGCAACGGTTCCGCCGCCGCCCCCGCTCCCGCCGCCGTGCCCACCGCCGGATCCGCCGGAGCCGCCGTACCCGGCGGGGCCGTGCGGGCCCGCGGTGCCGGGTGGCGGGAGGTGCCCGTACCGGCCGGTGAACCCGCCGCCCTGCTCAGCGCCGTCGCCGCCGCCGGGCCCGACCTCGCCTGGGCCGTGGGCGAGGAGGCGCGCGACGGCTCCATCTCGGGGCGGCCCCTGGCCCGTACCTGGGACGGCTCCGCCTGGCGGGCCACGGACGTCTCGCACCTCGCGTTCGCCGGCAGCATCCGCAGCGTCGCCGCCACCCCGCTCGGCACCGGCGACGCCGACGGCGCGGTCGCCGCCTGGGCCGTCGGCTACGACCGCGCGGGCGGCGACCACCTCCTCGCCTGGGACGGCTCCACCTGGCGTGAGCACGACTTCCCCGGGGTCGGCCAGTCCGGCGTCGAGCTGTGGGCCGTCGCCGTCGCCCCCGACGGCACCCTCCGCATCACCGGAACCCGCGGGGACGGCTCCCGCGTCCTGCGCTCCGAAAACGCCGCCGGCACCCGCTGGAGCTGGTCCCCCGCGCTGCCGACGGCCGACGACAGCGCCCCTAGCCTGTGGAACGTCCACGTCGACGGCGCCGGTGACACGTGGGTCTCCGGCGGCCTCGTCGTCGCCCGCTACGACGACCGCTCCTGGGACGTCCTGCCCGGGCTCTTCGGCCTGCGCCTGTCCGTCACCGACCTGCTCCCCACCGCCCCGGACGACATCTGGCTCACCGGCCACGACTACGGCGCCGGCGGCCCGCCCGGCAAGCCCCCGTCCGTCGTCCTGCGCCACTACGACGGCGCGGCGTGGACCGACGTCGAGGCTCCCTTCACCGTCGGGTCGCTCGGCGCCATCGCCGCCGACGCCGCCGGGCGCCCCGCCCTCATCGCCGGCTGGGACTTCTGGGACGGCACCAGCGCCCACTACCTCCGCTGGGACGGCGAGCGCTGGCGGAGCGAGCGCGGCCCGGCCGCGGCGGAGGGCGTCACCCCCCTGATGTCCGCGCTCGCCCCCATACCCGGCACGGCCGGGTTCTGGTCGGCGGGCACCACCGCGACGGCCCCGTTCCCGCCCGCCCAGGCGCGGATCGAGCGCTACGACGCCTGACGGTCCCGCCCTCTACGCTGGACGCCGGCGGAAACGGACGGTGTGGAGGGTGGCCGGTGGGCAGCGGACGGATTCCCGTCGTCGTACTCGCGGGGTTTCTGGGCTCCGGCAAGACCACCCTCCTCAACGGGCTGCTGCACGGGCGCTCGCGGACCCGGATCGGCGCCGTCGTCAACGACTTCGGCAGCATCGAGGTCGACGCCATGGCCGTCGCCGGCCAGGTCGACTCGATGGTCTCCCTCGGCAACGGCTGCCTGTGCTGCGCCGTGGACACCGCCGAGCTGGACACCTACCTCGACCGGCTCGCCGGCACCGGCCGGATCGACGTCATCGTCATCGAGGCCAGCGGGCTTGCCGAGCCGCAGGAACTCGTGCGCATGGTGCTGGCCAGCGAGAACGACCGCATCGTGTACGGGGGGCTGGTCGAGGTGGTGGACGGCGCCGAGTTCGCCGCGACCCGGGAGCGGCACCCGGAGATCGACCGCCATCTCGCCGTCGCCGACCTCGTCGTGCTCAACAAGACCGACCGGACCGACGACGGCGAACTCCGCCGGGTCCGGGAGGCGGTCGGGGAGCTGAGCCCCGGTACGCCGGTGGTGGCGACGGCGTACGGGCGGGTGGCCCCGGAGCTGTTCTTCGACCCGGTGAGCGGCGGCGACGGCCCCGGCCCGGCCGCCGCGCCCCGCGCCCGCCAGCTCTCCTTCGCCGACCTGGCCCCGGAGGGCGGCACCGCCGACGACCACCGCGCCCATCTCCACGCGTCCTACGAGAGCGTCGAGTTCACCACCGACCGGCCCGTCAGCCCCCGCCGGCTCCTGGACTTCCTCGACACCCGCCCCGCCGGCCTCTACCGCGTCAAGGGCTTCGTCCACTTCGGCGTCCCCGGCCACCCGCAGAAGTACGGGCTGCACGCGGTCGGCCGCTTCCTGCGCTTCCGGCCCGCCCCCTGGGGCCGCGGCGAGGAGCGGGCCACGCGGCTGGTGCTGATCGGTTCGGGGATCGACGCGGACGCCGTACGCGAGGAGCTCGACGCCTGCCGCGGGCACTCGCCGCAGGACGCGGGCGAGGACGCGATGTGGGGGGTGCTGCGGTACGTGGACGGCGGCGAGGACCCCGCTGCGTAGCGCCGGCCCCCGAGTCCGGAGCCGTGGTCTCCCGGTAGTTGCCGGCGAACGCCTCCCGGGCGGAGCACTCGGGCCCCCTCCCTGGATCCGGCGGCTACTCTCCGCCCATGACTGCGTACCGCGGATGGATCTTCGCGACGGTTGCCGCGCTGGCGGTGGCGGGCTGTTCGAGCGCGCCGGACGACGAAGCCTCGAAATCCGCTCGGGCCTCGTCCAGCTCCCCGGCGCCCGGTTCCCCGGCCGCGAAGCCGCGCGCCACCCCCGTCTCGGCCTTCTGCCGTGACCTGGATCCCTACAAGGTCAGTGTCGTCGCCTTCCAGGCCGACGTGACCAGGTCGCTCCGGGGCGAGCCGCTGGACATCGGGGACCTGAGGCGGCGGGCCGCCGCCCTGGAGACCATGGGCGACGGGATGGAGGCCGGCGTGCCGCCGGACATCGCCGGGTCCTTCGGCACGGTGCGCAGGTCGATCGACAAGTCGGCGAGCAAGTTGACGCCGGTGGCGAAGGTCCGCGACCTTGTCGACACGATGAGCAGCGAGCGGGTCTCTCTCGCTGTCAACGATCTGGTCGCCTACGAGTGCGGCGCCGGGGCCGGGTGACGGGGCCGCCGCCCGCGGGGGCAGGCCGTAGGGTCGCCGTATGCGACTGAGCACCCTCATCCTGCCCATCCGGCGGTGGCACTCCGGCGGCCGTGCGCAATGGCAGCGGGCGGAGGAGCTGGGCTTCTCCACCGCGTACACCTACGACCACCTCTCCTGGCGCACGTTCCGCGACGGCCCCTGGTTCGGCGCCCTGCCGACGCTGACGGCCGCCGCCACCGCCACCGAGCGGCTGCGCCTCGGCACCCTCGTGACCTCGCCGAACTTCCGGCATCCGGTCACCCTCGCCAAGGAGCTGATCACGCTGGACGACGTGTCCGGCGGCCGGATGACGCTGGGCATCGGTGCGGGCGGCTCGGGATTCGACGCGACGGCGCTCGGGCAGCAGCCGTGGCCGGTGCGGGAGCGGACGGAGCGGTTCGGGGAGTTCGTACCGCTGCTGGACACCCTGCTGACGCAGGACACCACCTCCTACGCGGGCACCTACTACTCGGCGCACGAGGTGCGGATGATCCCCGGCTGCGTGCAGCGGCCGCGGCTGCCGTTCGCCGTCGCCGCCACCGGGCCGCGCGGGATGCGGCTGGCCGCGCGGTACGGCCAGGCCTGGGTGACGACCGGCGACCCGAAGACCTCCGCGACCGGCACCGCCGCCGACTCCCTCGCCGCCCTCCGCGTCCAGGCCGACCGCCTCGCCGAGGCCGGGGCCGCGGTGGGCCGGGACACCGCGGCGATGGAGAAGGTGCTGCTCGCCGGCTTCACCCCGGACCGGCCGCTGGAGTCGCTCGACGCCTTCGTCGACTTCGCCGGCAGGCACGCCGCCCTCGGCTTCACCGAGATCGTGCTGCACTGGCCCATCCCGGACTCCGTCTTCGCCGCCGACGAGCGCGTCTTCGAGCGCATCGCCACCGAGGCCCCGGCGCAGCTGGGCGCCTAGCCGGTACGGAGCGCGTCCACGGCCAGGCGGGCCGTGGTGCCGATCACCGCGTCGGCCGCCGGGAGGGTGACGGCGGTGGCGGCGGCGCGGGTGCAGACGGCGACCGCGTACCGGCCGCCGTCCGGGTACTCGACGACGCCGATCTCGTGGCGCAGCGTCGGCAGCGTGCCGGTCTTGCCGCTGACGCGCACGTCGTCGAAGGGGAAGCCGGAGGCCAGCCGGTGCCCCCAGGTCTGGGTGCCCAGCGTGCGGCGCAGCTCGGCGGCGTACGCGCCGGTGCACACCTCGTCGCGCCAGACGGCGGCGAGGAGGGCGGTGAGTTCGCGCGGGGTGGAGCGGTTCGTACGGGCCGGGTCGAGGGCGCTGAGGCGGGCGACGCCGGCGGGGTCGAGGAGGGCGGCGGCGCCGTCGTCGCCGGCGTCCTCGGCGAGTGCGGCGTGGAGGTCGCGTACCTTCTGCACGGCGGTGGTACGGGTCAGCCCGAGCCCGGCCATGGTGCGGTTGACGGCCTCGATGCCGACGGTGTCCCACAGCACGTCGGCGGCCGCGTTGTCGCTGACGGAGACCGCGAGCACGGCCAGGTCGCGCAGCGAGAGGCGGGCGGCGTCGCGCATGGCGCCGAGCCCGGTCGGGCCGGAGGTGCGGCCGGCGGCGGGGATGTCGACGGCGGTGGTGAGGTCGAGGCGGCCGTGTTCGGCCTGGCGGTAGAGGGTGGCGAGGAGGCACACCTTGTGCACGCTGGCCGTGCTGACCGGGGTGTCGGCGGCCACGGCGACCTCGGCGCCGGTGTCGATGTCGCGCGCGTGCAGCCGGCCGGTGACTCCGGCGTCGGCGAACGCCCGCCGGATGCGGGACCTGGGGACGCGGTGGGCCGCGGCCGCCCGGTCCTCCGCGGGCCGCTCTCCAGGCTGCTCGCCGGGCTGCTCGGGGCCGGGCGCCGGCCGGGGCGGCGGCTGGGACGGGGGCGGGGTCACAGCGGGAACTCCGATGCGGGGCGGGGGTGGACGGCCGCGGCGCGGGCGGGGCGCATGCCCGCGTGGTCCCGCATCGCCTCGCGCGCGGCCTCCGCGAAGCGGGCGACGGCCGGGTTGTGCCCGTCGGCCGGCCACGCCGCGGACGTACGCCAGCCGATCGGGTCGCCGGCCAGCGGGCGCCACACCGTACCGGGTCCCGGGGCCGTACGCGGCAGCAGGGCGACGGCGCCGGGTGCGCCACCGCGCTCCCCGGCCGCGCCGGAGAGGACGAGCGCGCGCGTGAAGTCGCCGCCGGGCGCCTCGTGGACGGCGGCCGGGGTGCAGCCGTGCCGGGCGCAGGCGGTGAGCACCTCGTCGTGCAGCGCGGGGTCGTCGGCCCGCGGGGTGAGGACGAGCGCGCGTCCGCTCAGGTCGGCCGCGGTGAGCCGCCCGCCGTCCGCCGTGGCGAGGGCGAGCGGGTCGGCGGCGGCGAGGAGCGCGCCGAGCGGCTGGTGGAGTACGGGCCCGAAGGCGAGCCCGGGGGCGGGGCAGGGGTGCCGTACGACGCCCGCGTCGAGCGTGCCGGCGGCCAGCTCGCGCGCCTGCGCGGTCGTCGTCAGCTCGCGCAGCTCCAGCTCGCCGCCCGGGGACCGCGCGCGGTAGCCGGTGATGAGCGCGGCGACGGCCGCCGGCCCCAGGTGCGGCGGCACGGCGGCGCGGAGCGTACCGGCGGCGCCGCTGCCGATCCGGGCCACGGCCGCGGTGAGCCGGTCCGCGGCGGCGAGCACCTGGTCGGCCTCCGTCAGCACGAGCCGGCCGGCGGGGGTGAGCGCCGTGCCCTGGCTGCCGCGGTCGAAGAGCCGCACGCCCAGCTCGCGCTCCAGCCGGCGGATGCGCTGGGACAGCGACGGCTGCGCGATGCGCAGCCGCTCCGCGGCGCGGCCGAAGTGCCCTTCCTCGGCGACCGCCCTGAAGTAGCGCAGATGCCGGAGAAGGTCCATGAACAGTGAGGATAGTCAATCGGCTATCGGATTGATGAGCATATTGGTCTTGGACTGGCGGCGGTGGCGGCTGATCTGCTGTCCGGCATGACAGGACATGGGGTGGGGTACGGCGAGGGCGTCGTCTACGGCGGCGTACGCGATCGGCGTCCGCGCCCGCGCGCGCGGCGCAGGCGGCGGCGCGGGCCCGTGCTGGCGGCGGTGGCGCTGGTGCTGGCCGGCGGCGGGTACTGGGCCTGGGGCGCGGACGGCGGCGAAGACGGCGGCGGGGCCGCGGACCCGGGGGCGCGGCGCACGGCCGAGCGGTTCCTCGACGGCTGGGCCGCGGGACGGCTGGGCGCGGCGGCCCGGCTGACGGACTCCCCGGCCGAGGCCGAGCGGATCCTCGCCAGCTTCACCGAGGGCCTGGAGATCGAGGACCCGAAGCTGACCGCGGGCGAGGCGCGGGCCGACGGCGACGACGGGGCGGAGGTGACGTACACCGCGAAGATGCCCGTGCGCGGCCTCGGCACCTGGACGTACGACGCGACCCTGCCGCTGGCCCGCGCCGGCGACGGCGACGCCTGGCGGGTGCGGTGGGAGCTGGCGGCGGTGCACCCGAAGCTGACGGAGACGGAGAAGTTCCGGCTGGTACGGGAGGAGTCGGCGGAGCTGGACGCCGTCGACCGCGACGGCGCCGCCGTGTCCGCCGCCGACCACCCGTCGATGGCCGGCGTGCTCGGCCTCGGCGGCGGGCGGCCACAGGGCGCGGTGCAGGTCGTCGACCGGCACACCGGCGAGGTGCGGAGCACGGAGGCGCGCTTCGGGCCGCGGCGCGGCGCGGGGGACGGGCCGGTGCGTACGACGGTGGACGCGGAGCTCCAGGGCGCCGCCGAGGAGGCGCTGGCGCGGCACGCCGACGGGCGCAACGCGGGGCTCGTCGCGCTGGACATGGACAGCGGCGAGGTGCTCGCCGCGGCCAACTCGCCGGCCACCGGCTTCAACCGGGCCTTCCAGGGCACGTACGCCCCCGGCTCCACCTGGAAGGTCGTCACGACCGCCGCGCTGCTGAACAAGGGTGCGGTCAGCCCCGGGACGACGGTGGACTGCCCCAGGTACCTGACGGTCGGCAAGCGGTTCCACAACGTGGAGACCTCCGAGATCCCCGGCGCGACCTTCCGCGAGGACTTCATCCACTCCTGCAACACCGCCTTCGTCGCGCTGCGCGACTCCCTCGGCGACGAGGAGATGACGGAGTTCGCGCGCCGGTACTTCGGCATCGGCGAGGTGTGGCAGACCGGCGTGCCGTCCTTCGACGGCGAGGTGCCGGTGCCGCGGGACGAGACGGAGAAGGCGGCGGCGCTCTTCGGGCAGGGGCGGCTGCGGGCGAACCCGCTGGTGATGGCGTCGGTGACGGCGACGGCGGCGACGGGGACGTTCCGGCAGCCGGTGATCGTGGCGGGGCAGGAGCCGACGGCCACGGCCGAGCCGCTGCCGGACGGGGTGGTCGAACAGCTGCGGGCGCTGATGCGGGACACGGTGACCGAGGGCAGCGCCCAGGTGCTCGCGGGGCTGCCGGGGGACGTGGGGGCGAAGACCGGGACGGCGGAGGTGACGGCGACCGGGCCGAACAACGGGTGGCTGGTGGCGTACCGCGACGGGGTGGCGGTGGCGTGCGTGGTGGAGGACGCGGAGAGCGGGTCGGGGGACGCGGGGCCGGTGGTGCGGGAGGTGCTGGCGGCGGTGGGGTGAGGGGGCGTACGGGTACGCGCCCGGCCCGTGCCCGTGCCCGTACTCGCGCCCGCGCCGGCGCTCCCCGCGCCCGGGTCCACGCGCTCCCGCACTCCCACGCGCGCGTACTCCCGCGCCCGCCGTCCCGTACACCTGTGCGGCGGCCTTCGGCGGGCGTACGCGATGATGGCCGGGTGACCGCCTCCTTCTTCCCGCCCGCCGCCGACGCCCGCCCCCGCCCCCGGCTCATCGCCACCGACCTCGACGGCACCCTCCTGCGGGACGACAAGACCGTCTCCGCCCGCACGGTCGCCGCGCTCGCCGCCGCGGAGGCGGCGGGGCTGGCCGTGGTGTTCGTCACGGGACGGCCGGCCCGCTGGATGGACGCGGTCGCCGAGCACGTGCACGGGCACGGGATGGCCATCTGCGCCAACGGCGCCGCGGTCGTCGACCTGCACCGCGGCGGTGCGCTGTCCGAGGTCCGCCCGCTGCCGGTCCCCGACGCCCTCGCGGTGGTCGCGTTCCTGCGCGGCGCGGCGCCGGGGACGGCGTTCGCGGTCGAGCACACCGGCGGCTTCGGCCGCGAGAAGGGCTACTCGATGCACCGGGAGCAGGGGGAGGTCGCCCCGGTGGAGAAGCTGCTCGCGGACGACGCGGAGCGGGCGGGGGACCCGCTGCTGAAGCTGCTGGCGTTCCACCCGAGCCGCGGGGCGGACGAGTTCCTGGGCGCGGCGCGGGCGGGGGCGGGGGCGTACGGGGAGTTCACGCGGTCGACGCCGAGCGCGCTGCTGGAGGTGAGCGGGCGGGGCGTGAGCAAGGCGAGCACGCTGGCGCGCTACTGCGGGGCGCGCGGGGTGTCGGCGGCGGAGGTCGTCGCCTTCGGCGACATGCCGAACGACATCGAGATGCTGACCTGGGCCGGTACGTCGTACGCGATGGCCAACGCGCACCCGGAGGTCCTGGCGGCGACGACGGACCGCACGGCGGCCAACGAGGAGGACGGGGTGGCGGCGGTCATCGAGCAGCTGCTGCACGGAGCGTGACGCGCCGGGCCGTCCCCGTACCCGTACCCCTGCCTTCTTACGCCGCCGCCGGCTCGCCGCCCGCCGGCTCCAGCGGCACCTCCCAGAACAGCGACGTCCCCCCGCCGCAGTCCCCCAGCCCCGGCCCGTACGACGCCTGCCCGCCCAGCTCCTCCGCCCGCCGCTCGATGTTCCGCAGCCCGCTCCGCCGCCCGTCCGGCGCCAGCCCCCGCCCGTCGTCCGCCACCGTCAGCCGCACCGCGTCCCGCCCGTCCGGCAGCTCCGCCGTCGCGTCGACCACCACCCCCACCTGTCCCGCCCCCGCGTGCCGCGACGCGTTCGACAGCCCCTCGCGCAGCGCCGCCAGCAGGTTCCGCAGCACCCGCTCGTCCACCACCCGCTCGTCCACCGCGCCCACGAAGCTCGTCGACGGCTGGAACCCCAGCGGCGCCGCCGCCGTCGCGACCTCGCGCAGCACCAGCGCCCGCAGCCCCGTCGGCGCCTGCTCGGGCTCCTGCTGCAACGCGTAGATCGTGGCGCGGATCTCCTCGATCGTCGTCTCCAGCGCGTCGACCGCCGCGTCGATCCGCTCCCGCACCTCCGGCGCCCGCTCCAGCCGCTTCGCGCCCTGCAACTGCATCCCGGTCGCGAACAGCCGCTGGATCACCAGGTCGTGCAGGTCCCGGGCGATCCGGTCGCGGTCCTCGTACACCGCCAGCCGCTCCCGGTCCCGCTGCGCCTCCGACAGCACCAGCGCCAGCGCCGCCTGCCCCGCGAACTGCGTCGCCGACTGCTTCTCCGCCTCCGTGTACAGCCGCCCGCCCGGCGCCCGCGGCAGCGACAGCGCGCCGACCACACGCTTCCCGCTCCGCAGCGGCAGCAGCATGCACGGCCCGAACCGCTCCGCGACCTCGCTCACCACCCGCGGGTCGGCGGCGGCGTCGTCGAGGAACACCTCCTTGCCCGCCAGGAGCGACCGCACGGTCGGGCTGTACGACGGCAGCACCATCCCCACCAGGTCCCCCACCCCCTCCCCGGCGACCGCCGAGACCTCCAGCCACTGCGCCCCGCGCACGCCGCGCCCCCCGCGCTCCCGGCTGCCGCCGCCCGGCGTCCGCGGCAGCATCACCACCCCCGCCATCGCGTCCGCGAGCGCCCGCGCCTGCTCCGCGATCACCCCCAGCGCGCCCCGCGCGTCCGCGCCCGACAGCAGTGCGGTCGTGACCGCGTGCGCCCCGTCGATCCACCGCTCCCGCTGCCGCGTCTCCCGGTGCAGCCGGGCGTTGCCGATCGCGATCCCGGCCTCGGTCGCGATGACCCGTACGAGGTGCAGGTCGGAGTCCTGGAACCGGCCGCCGCCGCGCTTCTCCGACAGGACGAGGTCCCCGAAGTACCGTCCGTCGACGTCGATCGGCACCGTGAGCGTCGTACCCGGCGCGTCCGGGATCTCGTCGATACGGGCCCGGTCCACCTCGTCCACGCCGTACGACGCGAACTCGTCCAGGTCCCCGCTCTGCTCGTCGATCACCACGATCGACGCGTACCGCGCCCCCGCCAGCTCCGCCGCCGTCTCCGCGATCACGTCGAGGGTGGGGTGCAGCTGGAAGCCGGTGCCGATGGAGCGCATGGCGGCGAGCAGCTGGGTCACGCGCTCGGTCAGCTCACTGGAGGCGCCCTGGAGCCCGCGGGTGGCGCGGGCGGCGGCGTCCATGGAGTCGGCGGCGGTCATGTCCTGAGGGTAATAAGCGGCTCTCGTTCGGGAAAGTCGGAAATATTCTCTACGGGCCATGCCCCCCGCTCCGCGCCGGCACCCGGCTCCGCCGCCCGCTCCCGCAGCAGCGTGCGCCGGAACGGACCCTCCGCCTCCGCCAGCTCCGCGTACGAGCCGCGCTGCACCACCCGCCCCCGCCGGAGCACCACGATCTCGTCCACCGCGGCCAGCCCCGCCAGCCGGTGCGTGATCAGCACCGTCGTCCGGCCCTCGGTGGCGGCGAGCAGGTCGGCGGTCAGGGCGTCGGCGGTGGGGAGGTCGAGGTGCTCGGCGGGCTCGTCGAGGACGAGCACGGGGAAGTCGGCGAGCAGCGCGCGGGCCAGCGCGAGGCGCTGGCGCTGGCCGCCGGAGAGCCGGGCGCCGTGTTCGCCGACCGGGGTGTCGAGGCCCCGGGGCAGGGTGTCGACCCAGTCGAGGAGGCGGGCGCCGGCGAGGGCGGCGCGGAGCTCGGCGTCGGTGGCGCCGGTGGCGGCCAGGCGGAGGTTCTCGCGGAGGGTGCTGTCGAAGAGGTGGGCGTCCTGGGCGCAGAGGCCGACGAGGCGGCGTACCGCGTCGGGGTCGTGGCCGAGGGCGTCCGTTCCCCGCAGCCCGTACGTACCCGCCACCGGATCCAGAAACCGCAGCAGCACGTGCGCCAGCGTCGTCTTCCCCGACCCCGACGCACCCACCACCGCGACCCGCCGCCCCCGCGTCAGCCGCAGGTCGACGCCGTCCAGCGCAAGCCCGGCCTGCCCCGGATACCGCGCCGACACCCCCGTCAGCGCCACCGGGAACGGATCGGCCGGCGGCCGCCCCGTCCCCTCCCGGACCGGCGGCGGCGCGGCGAGGATCTCGTCGATCCGCGCCGCGCTGCGCCGCACCCGGGCACGCTGCTGCAACGCCAGCGGCATCCCGTTCACCGCCTCGAACGCCGCGAGCGTCCCCAGCACCACCGTCCCCAGCCAGACCCCGGGCAGCCGCCCGTCGGCCACGGCCTGCGCCCCGGCCGCCGCCGCCCCCGCCACCGTCAGCCCGCAGACCAGCGCAGACAGCCCGGCGCCGAGCGCGAGCGCGGCGGCGCTGCGGGCGGCGATACGGGTCAGCCGGCGGTCGGCGTCGCGCAGCGCGGCGAGACGGCGCGGCAGGGCACCGGCGACGGCGAGCTCCGCCGTACCGGTGAGGACGTCGACGACCTGCGTGGCGAGCGCCGCCCGCGCCGGCGCGAGCCGCGCCTCGGTGCGCCGGGCGGTGGCGGCCGCCAGCAGCGGCACCCCCACCCCCGCGGTCAGCAGCCCGGCGGCGAGCACGGCGCCGGCCTCGGGCAGCAGGACGGCGGCGGCCACCACGGACGCGGAGCCGACGAGGGCGGCGGCGGAGACGGGCAGCAGCCAGCGCAGGTAGCGGTCCTGGAGGGTGTCGGTGTCGGCGACGAGCCGGGTGAGGAGGTCGCCGCGGCGGTGCGGGGCGAGGCCGACGGGGGCGAGGCGTTCGAGCCGGGTGTACACCGCGACGCGGAGGCCGGCGAGGATCCGTAGCACGGCGTCGTGGGAGACGAGGCGCTCGGCGTAGCGGAAGACGGCGCGGCCGATGCCGAAGGCGCGGGTGGCGGTGACGGCGACCATGAGATACAGCACCGGGGGTTGCTGGGAGGCGCGCGAGATGAGCCACCCGGAGACGCCCATGAGCCCGACCGCGCAGGCGAGGGCGAGCGCGCCGAGCAGCGCGGCGAGCGCGAGGCGGCCGCGGGCGGTGGTGCGGTGGAGGACGCTGCGGCGGGGGCCGCGGCCGGGTCCGTACGGGCCGGGGCCGGGCGGGTCGCCGCCGGCGGCGCCCTCGTCCCGTACGGCGACGGCCGCGGGGGTGCCGGGGCCGGGTCCGTGGCCAGGTCCGGGGCGGGGTCCGCGGAGCGGGCCGGGGCCGGGGTTGTTCCGGTACGGCCTCCCGCCAGCCGTACCACCCGGTCCGCCACCGCCAGCAGCGCCGGCCGGTGCGCCACGAGCAGCACGGTGCGGCCCCGGGCCAGCCGGGCGACGGCGGCGGTGACGGCTGCCTCGGTGTCGCCGTCGAGGGCGGCGGTGGGCTCGTCGAGGAGGACGACGGGCCGGTCGGCGAGGAACGCGCGTGCGAGGGCGACCCGCTGCCGCTGGCCGGCGGAGAGGCCGGCGCCCGCCTCGCCGAGTTCGGCGGCGGGGTCGAGGTCGCCGGCGGCGGCGTCGCGGAGGGCCCGCGTGACCTCGGCGTCGGTGGCACCGGGGCGTGGGAGGCGGACGTTGTCGGCGATCGTGCCGGCGAACAGCGCGGGCCGCTGCGGCACCCAGGCGACCTGCGCGTGCCAGGTCGCCGGGTCGAGGGCGGCGAGGTCGCGCCCTCCTATGAGGACCCGGCCGGCGGCGGGCCGTACGAGGCCGAGGAGGGCGGCGAGCAGCGTCGACTTGCCGGCGCCGGAGGGACCGGTCAGCGCCACGGTCTCGCCGGGGCGGACGGTGAGGTCCGTACGCGGGAGGGAGTCCGCGGTCCGGCCCGCGTGCCGTACGACGAGGCCGTCGAGGACGAGGTCGGCGCGGCGGGCGTCGGGGCAGGCGGCGCCGGAGCCGTCCGGGCTGTCAGCGGGGGCGCCTACCCTGGGGTGGGAGTGCGGGGCTGGTGGGTGGGCGGCGTCCGCAGTGGTCTCCGAGCCCTCCGAGCTGTCCGAGCCCTCCGAGCTGTCAGTGGGGCGGCCTACCCTGGGGCGGGAGTGCGGGGTCTCCCGGGTCTTCCCGGCTTCCAGGACGGCGAACACCCGGTCCGCCGCCGCCAGGCCCTCCGCCGCGGCGTGGTAGTGGGTGCCGACCTGGCGCAGCGGCAGGTACGCCTCCGGCGCCAGGATGAGGACCACGAGCCCCGTGTAGAGGTCCAGTTCGCCGTGGACCAGCCGCATGCCGATCGTGACCGCGACCAGCGCGACCGAGATCGTCGCCAGCAGTTCCAGCGCGAAGGACGACAGGAACGCGATCCGCAGCGTGCGCATCGTCGCCCGCCGGTAGTCGGCGGTGATGGTGCGGATGTTGTCGGCCTGCGCCTTCGCGCGGCCGAAGACCTTGAGCGTCGGCAGGCCGGACACCACGTCGAGGAAGTGGGCGGACAGCCGGGACAGGGTGCGCCACTGGCGGTTGGTGGCCGTCTGAGTGGCCCAGCCGATGAGGACCATGAAGACCGGGATCAGCGGCAGCGTGCCGGCGATGATCGCCGCGGAGACCCAGTCGTCGGTGACGATGCGCGCCAGCACCGCCGCCGGGACGACGACGGCGAGGCCGAGCTGGGGCAGGTAGCGGGCGAAGTAGGCGTCGAGGGCGTCGATGCCGCGGGTGGCGAGCGCCGCCAGCTCCCCGGTGCGCCACTCCTCCTCCCCGCTCGCCTCCCGGGCACCCACGCCCGCCGTGCCCCCACCGGCCGGCCCGCCGGACCCGTCCGCGCCCGCGGCGGCGCCGCCCGCGACCTCGCCCTCGCCCACGGCCCCGCCCGTGCTCCCGGCTCCGTCCCCGACCCGTACCGCCTCCGTCAGCAGCCGCATCCGCAGCTCCGACTTGACCGCCGCGCTCGACCGGTGTGCCGCCAGCTCCGTCAGCCAGCTGACCACGGCCCGCCCCACCGCCACCGCCGCCAGCAGCAGCAGCGGCGTACGCAGACCGGCCGCCGACAGGCCGTCCTCGAAGGCGCCGACGACGATCTCCGCCATCAGCACCGCCTGCGCGATGACCAGCCCCGCCCCGGCCGCGCCCAGCGCGACCGTGGCGGCCAGGAACAGCCGGGCGGCGCGGGCGTACCGGAGCAGCCGCGGATCGACGGGCTTCATGTCACCGCCCCGTCCCGTCCGCGCCCCCGGCCCCGTCGCCGCCCGCGCCGCCCGCGTCACCCGCGGCGTCCCCACCGCCCGCGGCGGCCGCCGCCGTGTGCGCCTCCGGCGCGAGGTGCTGCGTCCCGATGCGCTTGCTGAACACCCAGTACGTCCACCCCTGGTACAGCAGCACCACGGGCGTCGCGATCCCCGCGCACCAGGTCATGATCTTCAGCGTGTACGGCGTCGACGACGCGTTCTCCGCCGTCAGGCTCCACTCCGGGTCCAGCGACGACGGCATCACGTCCGGGTACAGCGCCAGGAAGAACGTCGCGACCGTGGCGACGATGGTCACCCCGGAGTAGACGAACGACCATCCCTCCCGGCCCGCCGCCACCGCGCCCACGGCGCAGAACAGCGCGGCCACCGCGACGACGAGCGTCACCAGGCTCCGGCCGTCGCCCGTGTCCGACTGGAGCCACAGCAGGAAGCCGAGCGCCAGCGCCACCGTCGCCGTACCGAGCACGGCCGCCAGCCGGCGCGCCCGCATCCGGATGTCGCCCACGGTCTTCAGCGCCGTGAACACCGCGCCGTGGAAGGTGAAGAGGAAGAGCGTCACCAGCCCGCCCAGCAGCGCGAACGGGTTGAGCAGGTCGAAGACGTCGCCCACGTACTCCTTGTCGGGGCCGATCTTCACCCCGCGCACGATGTTGGCGAAGGCGACGCCCCACAGGAACGCGGGCAGCAGCGAGGCCCAGAAGATGGCGAGTTCCCAGTTGCGCTGCCAGTGCTCCTCCGGCCGCTTGGCCCGGTACTCGAAGGCCACGCCGCGGATGATCAGGCAGACGAGGATGAGCAGCAGCGGCAGGTAGAAGCCGGAGAACAGGGTGGCGTACCAGTCGGGGAAGGCCGCGAAGGTCGCGCCGCCCGCGGTGAGGAGCCAGACCTCGTTGCCGTCCCAGACCGGGCCGATGGTGTTGATGAGCACGCGCCGCTCGGCGCGGTCGCGGGCCAGCACCCGGGTGAGGACGCCGACGCCGAAGTCGAAGCCCTCCAGGAAGAAGTAGCCGGTCCACAGGACGGCGATGAGGACGAACCAGACGGTGTGCAGTTCCATGGCGTGATCTCCGTTCTCAGTAAGAGAAGGCCATGGGCCGGTCGGAGTCTTCGCGGTCGTGGCCGCCGATCTTCGTCGGCGGGTTGCGGTCGGACTCGGTGAGTTCGGGCGGCCCCGCCTTGACGTACTTGATCATCAGCTTCGCCTCGATGACGGCGAGGGCCGCGTACAGCAGGGTGTAGACGCTCAGCGACGTGATGACCTCGGCCTGCGAGACGCCGGGGGAGACGGCGGAGGAGGTGGGCAGGACGCCGTAGACGACCCAGGGCTGGCGGCCCGTCTCGGTGAAGATCCAGCCCCAGGCGTTGGCGATCAGCGGGAAGAGGAGGGTGAGCAGGGCGAGGCGCCAGTACCAGCCGCCGAGGCGCTCGCCGAGTTCGCGGTCGCGGGTGAGGGCGAGTCGGGGGACGTCGTCCTCGCCGGTACGGAGCCGGTCGGCGAGCCAGAAGCGGCGGCGGGTGAGCCAGAGGCCGAGGACGCCGAGGCCCAGGGACGTCATCCCGAAGCCGATCATCCAGCGGAAGCTCCAGTACGCGAGCGGGATGTTGGGCCGGTAGTCGCCGAGGCCGAACTTCTCGTCGTACTTCTCCTTCATCGCCTCGTTGGTGGGGTTGATGCCGGGGACCTCTTCGGAGAAGTTGTCGTGCGCGAGGAAGGACAGCACGCCGGGGACCTCTATGGCGACCCTGTTGTGGCCCTTGTCGACGTCGCCGATGGCGAAGAGGGAGAAGGGCGCCGGCCCTTCGGTCTCCCACAGGGCCTCGGCGGACGCCATCTTCATCGGCTGCTGCTCGTACATGATCTTGCCGAGCCGGTCGCCGGTGAACGCGGTCAGCAGCCCGGCGACGACCAGCGTCAGCAGCCCCAGCCGCAGCGAGCTGCGCATGACTGCGATATCACGAGGTCGCCGGCGGCGCATCAGGTGGTACGCGGCGATGCCCACGACGAACGCGCCGCCGGTGAGGAAGGCCGCGGTGATGGTGTGGGCGAACTGCGCGAGGGCGGTGTTCTGGGTGAGGACGTGCCAGAAGTCGGTCAGCTCGGCGCGGCCGGACTTCTCGTTGATGCGGTAGCCGACGGGGTGCTGCATCCAGGAGTTGGCGGCGAGGATGAAGTACGCGGAGAGCACGGTGCCCGCCGCGACCATCCAGATGCAGGCCAGGTGGATCTTCTGCGGCAGCCGGTCCCAGCCGAAGATCCACAGCCCGATGAAGGTGGACTCGAAGAAGAAGGCGATCAGCGCCTCGAAGGCGAGGGGCGCGCCGAAGACGTCGCCGACGAAGCGGGAGTAGTCCGACCAGTTCATGCCGAACTGGAACTCCTGGAGGATGCCGGTCACCACGCCCATGGCGATGTTGATCAGGAAGAGTTTGCCCCAGAACTTCGTCGCCCTGAGGTACTTCTCCTTGCCCGTGCGCACCCAGGCGGTCTGCAGCCCGGCGACGAGGGAGGCGAGGGAGATCGTCAGGGGGACGAAGAGGAAGTGGTAGACGGTGGTGATCCCGAACTGCCAGCGCGCCAGGGTCTCCGGGGCGAGTGCCTGATCCACGTGGGCTCCTCTCCGCGAGCACGGACACGGCACTGACGATGATCCACGCGCCGGTCGGCCCGGTCGGGCCGTGGCGGCATGGCATACGGGCGTAAAAGCCCACGAACAGCACCGCTCGTGAATGAGTTCACATTCACAAGAGCTAGTCTGACACACCCGATTCCGGGTCTGTCCCAGGGGTCCCCTACGTCTGGATCTGCCCCGGTGGGGGCGGGTAACGGGCCGTCGGGAGAGCGGCGCTCCACACCGAGAGCAACGCTCTCGCCCGGGTGTGGGTACGGGTACGGAAACGGAAGCGGCGGCCGCCACCGCGACCGCCGCTCCCCGCTCTCTTCCGCCCCGCTTCGTCCCGCGCTCCTACAGCTTCTTGCGGAACTCCTCCGCCACCGCCAGCAGGATGTCGTTCGCCTCCGGCTCGCCCACCGACGCCCGCACCCCCTCGCCCGCGAACGGCCGCACCACCACACCCGCCGCCTCGCACGCCGCCGCGAAGTCCACGCTCCGCTCCCCCAGCCGCAGCCAGACGAAGTTCGCGTGCGTCTCCGGCACCGTCCAGCCCTGCGCCAGCAGCCCGTCCCGCACCCGCGTGCGCTCCGCGACCAGCGCCGCCACCCGCTCCAGCAGCGCCGGCTCGCTCCGCAGCGACGCGATCGCCGCCTCCTGCGCGATCTGGCTCACCCCGAACGGCACCGCCGTCTTCCGCAGCGCCGCCGCCACCGGCTCGTGCGCCACCGCGAAGCCGACCCGCAGGCCCGCCAGCCCGTACGCCTTGCTGAAGGTGCGCAGCACGCAGACGTTCGGCCGGTCCCGGTAGACGTCGAGGCCGTCCGGAATCCCGCCGTCCACGCCGTCGTCCCGGACGAACTGGCAGTACGCCTCGTCCAGCACCACCAGCACGTCCTCCGGCACCCGGTCGAGGAACCGCTCCAGCTCCCCGCGCCGCACCGCCGTGCCGGTCGGGTTGTTGGGGGTGCAGACGAAGATCAGCCGGGTGGCGCCGGTCACCGCGCCCGCCATCGCGTCCAGGTCGTGCCGCTCGTCCGCGGTGAGCGGCACCCGCACCGACCGGGCGCCCGAGATCTGGGTGATGATCGGGTACGCCTCGAACGACCGCCAGGCGTAGATCACCTCGTCGCCCGGCCCGGCCGTCGCCTGGAGCAGCTGCTGCGCCACGCCCACCGACCCCGTGCCCGTGGCGACGTGCTCCGGCGGCACGCCCAGGCTCTCGGCGATCTCGGCGGTCAGGGCGGCGCACGCCATGTCGGGGTAGCGGTTGAAGCCGCCGGCCGCCGCCACCGCCGCGTCCAGCACGCCGGGCAGCGGCGGGTAGGGGTTCTCGTTGGACGAGAGCTTGTACGCCGCGGCGCCGGAGCCCGGCGCCGCGGCCGGCTTGCCGGGCTTGTACGTGGGGATGCCCTCCAGCGCCGCCCGCAGCCTGGGCGCCGCGGGGGTGCTGGAAGTCCTGGGAGTCGGAGTTCTGTCGTTCGTCACCGCGGTCCTCCTCGACCGAGCCCGTAGCCTGTGGACACCCGTACCCGGGCGCCGCACCCGCCGCGTACGTAGGGGGCGCGTCCACCCTGGCGCGCACGGGTGGCGGGCGCCATGGCGCGCATCACCCGTGAAGGTGACTGAAACCTCTTCGAGACCTTCGTACCATGCCAGGTACCAAGGACCTTGCGCCATGGACCTGGGGTCGGCCGTGGGGCAACCGCGTGTCGTTCCATGGTCGTTTGACGGTTTCGCTCCTGCAGAATCGTGCCTGTCAGTTACGGTTCGGATTCTCCCGCAATCGAGCCATCCGAGCCCTACTATCAGCTCGCGATGACAAGCCTGACTATTGCGGCTTGCACGGGGGACCACGTACGGGCTTGAAGAAAGAAGGCGCATGACCGGCTCGATCCAACCGCAAGTGAGCCGGCCGCCCAGCCGCAAGCTGGCGCGGGCGGGAATCCGGGATGTCGCCGCCGCAGCGGGCGTCTCGATCACCACCGTCTCCGACGCGCTCAACGGGAAGGGCAGGCTGCCGGAAGCGACCCGCCGGCACGTCCGCGAGGTCGCCGACCGCCTCGGCTACCGGCCGTCGGCGGCCGCCCGCGCCCTGCGTACCGGCAGGTCGGGGCTCATCGGATTAACGGTGACGACGTACGGCGAAGAACCGTTCACCTTCACCGAGTTCGCGTACTTCGCCGAGATGGCCCGCGCCGCCACCTCCGCCGCGCTCGCCCGCGGCTACGCGCTGGTGATCCTCCCCGCGACCTCGCGGCACGACGTCTGGTCCAACGTCGCCCTCGACGGCACCGTCGTCATCGACCCGGCCGAGGGCGACCCCGTCGTCAGCGAGATCGTCCGGCAGGGCATCCCCGTCGTCAGCGACGGCCGCCCCGGCGGCTCCCTGCCCGTGACCGCCTGGGTCGACAACGACCACCAGGCCGCCGTCATCGGCCTGCTCGACCACCTCGCCGACGCCGGCGCCCGCCGCATCGGCCTGCTCACCGGCACCAGCACGGACACGTACACCCGGCTGTCCACCACCGCGTACCTCACCTGGTGCGAGCGCGTCGGCCAGGACCCGGTCTACGAGTCCTACCCCGCCCACGACCCGCGCGCGGGCGCCGTCGCCGCCGACCGGCTGCTCGCCCGCCCCGACCGCCCGGACGCCGTCTACGGCCTCTTCGACCCCAACGGCACCGACCTGCTCGCCGCCACCCGCCGCTACGGGCTGCGGGTGCCCGACGACCTGATGCTCGTCTGCTGCAGCGAGTCCCCGGGCTACGCCTCTACCGACCCGCCGATCACCACGCTGTCGCTGAAGCCGCGCCGCATCGGCACGGCCGTCGTGCAATTACTGATCGACGCCATCGAGGGCGTGGACGCCGGGCGGCCCATCGAACAGGTCATACCGACGGACCTGATCGTGCGGGCGTCCTCGCAGCGCCGCCCGCCGCGTACCGTCGTCAGCGCCCCGCGCCGGCCGGCGTAGCGGGCGGGGCCGCGGCCCCCGGGCCGTCCCGTGCCCGCGCCCGCCCGCGGCCCCCGCCCGTCACCCCCGCCTTCCGTGCCCCGTTTGCCCGGTTCTGGTGGTGCGCCGGGAGCTCTCTTCCGCAGCCGGAGCCAATTGGCGGCCCCTGGTACCGCACAAGCTGCGACAGGCATTTCTATGATGGGCGCACGCACACCGCGGATCTCCTCCACCTGTGCGGGGGGAGCGGCACCTGGCCCCATGGCGGCCCGGTCGTGTCCCGGTGGGAGAACGGCGAGGCGGTGGAGGGGTTCGATGCAACAGGGGGCCGGTCAGACGCCGGGGCTGCGGACCACGGCAGGGGTGCCCGCCGGGACGGCGCCCCCCGTCCCCGCGGCACCGGCCGCCGGCGGCGGCGCGGCGGCCTACGGCGACGACGGGTACACCCCGACCCAGGCCGACCTGCCGGTGATCAGGCCCGGCGAGAGCGGCGGCTACGGCCCGCTGTACGTCGTCGGTGACGTCCACGGCTACCTCGACGAGCTGCGCGCCGCCCTGCGCGCCCAGGGCATCGTCGACGAGTCCGACCGCTGGATCGCCGGCAACACCCGCGTCTGGTTCCTCGGCGACTTCACCGACCGCGGCCCCGACGGCATCGGCGTCATCGACCTCGTCATGCGGCTGTCCGCCGAGGCCGCCGCCGCCGGCGGCTACTGCAAGGCGCTGATGGGAAACCACGAGCTGCTGCTGCTCGGCGCCAAGCGCTTCGGCGACACGCCGGTCAACTCCGGCGCCGGCACCGCCTCCTTCCAGGCCGCCTGGCTGCTCAACGGCGGCCAGCGCACCGACATGGAGCGGCTGGAGGACGTCCACCTTCAGTGGATGGCGCGGCTCGACGCCATCCACGAGGAGGACGACCACCTCCTGGTGCACTCCGACACCACCGCGTACCTCGACTACGGCGAGTCCATCGAGGGCGTCAACGACACCATCCACGACATCCTCGCCCGCTCCGACGCGGACGAGGTCTGGGACCTGTTCCGCAAGTTCACCAAGCGCTTCGCCTTCCGCGACGAGGAGACGGGCCCGCCGGCCGTGCGGGAGCTGCTCGCCCGGTACGGCGGCGGGCGGCTGGTGCACGGGCACAGCCCGATCCCGTATCTGCTCGGCGAGGTGCCCAGCGAGGACACCGACGGCGAGGAGCGCGGCGCGGCGGTCCAGGGCCCGCACATCTACGCGGACGATCTCGCCATCGCCATGGACGGCGGGGTCACCATGGCCGGAAAACTGCTTGTCGTGCGACTTCCGCTGGTCGGACGCTAGCGGACTTCCGTCTGGCATGCTCTAATACGGAACCTCCTTTTCTGAAAAGACACTTATCCGCCATACGTGAAGCGCTCTACCATCGGTTATAGGCTCTGTCCGCTCAGGGCCTAGCGCCGCAGGCACGCTCCGTCCCCGCTTGCCTTGTTGCCTGCCCATCCGGGGGAGCACAAGCACATGACCAGTGCGTCGCATCTGCTGACGGAGGACCGCCCGGACTTCGAGCGGCTCCTCGACTCCGCGCTGCACAGCGCCGAGTACACCGTCGGCGCCGGCCGCGGGCGGCCGCTCAACCCCGAGCAGCTGCGCACCATGGCCCTCGGCGCCATGACGGCGATTTCGGCGTGCGCGTCGGCCGAATACGACCGTTACGTACGGCTGCGAATGGAGCTGCGCCGGCCCTCGGCCGGCGGCGAGGGCATCCGCCTCACCGGCGCGAGGGGCGGCGGCCAGGGCGGCTCCAGCGCGGGGGTGGCCGCGGCGGCGGCGGTGCTGGTGCCGGTGCTCGCCGGCACGGCGGCGCTGATCTTCCTGCTCGTCGGCTACCTGCTGAGCATGATGGACCCCGAGCCGTCCGTGGCGTCCTCGATGCGCCAGGCGGGCTGGATCTTCGCCCTCCTCGCGGTCGCCGCCATCGTCATCGCGATGATCGCGCTGCTGCTGGCGGCGCTGCGCAACGGCGCGACGTCCATCAGGGCCGCGGCCAGCCGGGAGTTGACCGACCAGGTCGACGAAGCCCGCGAGGAGTGGCGCACGGCGCTGCTCGAACGCGGCATCCAGCCCTTCCTGGAGGAGGCCCTCGCCGGCGGCGAGGTCGGCGGCTCCGGCGGGGCGTTCCCCGCGGTGCGTACGGACCCGGCCGGCACCCGCACCCCGCGCCTCGGCTACTCCCGCCCGGCGTTCTCCAGCCCCGACGAGGGGACGTCGGCGAACGACGGACCGGGCTACTCCAGCCCGGACTTCACCAGCCCCGACTACGGCGGCCCCGAGCACGACCCGGACTGACGCTCCACGCGCGCGTGGAGCGTGGCAAGTAATCGTTTGTCCCCGGCCCCGCGCACGTCCTAGCCTCACGCCATGTCCCGGCTGCACATCTTCGACATGGACGGCACCCTGCTGCACGGCTCCTCCGCGAACATCGAGATGGCGCGGCAGCTGGACCTGGTCGCGGAGTTCCGCGCGCTGGACGCCGCGTTCAGCTCCGGCGAGATCGACACGTACGACTACGCCGAGCGCGCGCACGGCATGTGGAGCAGCCTCACGCCCGAGATCCTGGCCCGCGCGTTCGCGGGCGCGCCCTGGCTCGCGGGGATACGCGAGGTGTGGGCCGACATCACCGCGCGCGGGGAGCACTGCGCGGTGATCTCGCTGGCGCCCGGGTTCTTCGTCGAGCGGCTGCTGGAGTGGGGGGTGCACGCGGCGCACGGTTCGCGCTTCCCGGCGCTGCCGTTCCGCGAGCCGGTGGACATGGCGGGCATCCTGGGGCCGTCGGACAAGGTGCGGATCACGGATGTGCTCTGCGCGCGGTACGGGCTGACGCGGGCGGACTGCGTGGCGTACGGGGACTCGATGTCGGACACCGACCTGTTCGCCGTGGTGCCGCGGTCGGTCGCCGTGAACGCCGACCACCACGTGAGCGGGCTGGCCTCGGACGCGTACAGCGGGCGGGACCTGCGCGAGGCGTACGCGCTGACGCGTAGACGAGCGGGGAGCTAACCGAAGTCGTCCGCGAGGACGGCGAGGACGCCCTCGATGTTCTTGACGAGAAACGCGCGCAGGCTCGGCGGGACGACGTCGACGGAGTCGACGCCCTCGCGGGTGAAGGGGACGCGCACGGTCTCGTACTCGCCGCGGGGCTCGTCGACCTCGGGGCCGTGCCGGCGGGTGAGGTCCATGGACACCAGGCGGCAGGCGAAGAAGTGCTGGACCTTGACGCCGTGTTCGCCGGCGGGGGTGCCGGGGGCGTCCGGGTCCTCGGGGGCCGCACGGTCCTCGGGCTTCTCGGGGACGGTGTCGACGAAGACCGGCACGACCCGCGTGACGCGGGCGCCCAGCTCCTCGTCGACCTCGCGGTGCAGCGCGGCGACGACGGAGGCGTCGCCGGGCTCCACGCCGCCGCCGGGGGTGATCCAGTAGGGCTCGTGGCCCGGTTTGGTGCGTTTGATGAGCAGCATCTCGTCGCCGTCGAGGAGGACGGCGCGGGCGGTGCGCTTGACCACCGGCCGGTGGGACACGGTCATGGGATGTATGTGGCACGCGGGACGGCGGCCGAAACCCGCGGGGAGGCGCGTGCCGCGGGAGCACCCCCGTCCCGCCGCGCCGGGCGCGCGCCACGTGCGCGGCGGTGCGGCGGGACGGGCGGGAGGGGCGGGGGCGCGCGGCGTCACCGGCGCCTTCCGTCAGCGGCGCTTGCCGTCGTCGCCGCGGTCGGCGCGGTGCGCGGGGTCGTCCGTGTCGTAGACGCGGTGGGTGGTGCCGCTGCGGTCGGTGCCGGGCATGCTCTCGTGCGCGGTGCCGCCGGTGATGTCGCTGTGGCCGGTGTGATCGGTGTGACCGGTGCGGCCGGTGCGGTCGTCGGCGGTGCCGGACGTACGGGACGCGGACGTACCGCCGGAGGTGCCGGAGGTGCCGCCCTTCATGCCGGACGAACCGGAGGCGCCGGACGCGCCGCCCGACGTGCCGGAGGTGCCGCCGGGCATGTCGTGCTTGCCGCCCGGCATGTGGTGCTTGCCGCCGCCCGCGCCGCGCATGTCGTCGCCGGTGCCGCTCGCGTGGGTGCCGCGGCCGCGGTCCGTTCCGTAGTCGCGGCGCGTGCCGGTGGTCTGGGCGGCGCGGTTGGTGACGTCGTTGCGGGTGGTCCTGGTGTCGGCCTTCCCGGACTTCTTCGCCAGCCCGGCGAGGCCGAGCAGGCCGGCGAGGCCCAGCCAGCCCCAGTTGCTCGCGCTGTCGCCCTTCGGGCCGCGCGGGCCCTGCTCCTGCTGGACCGTGCTCTGGGGGCTGTCCGCCGGGACGGCGGCGGTCTGCGCGCTCGCGCCGGTCAGGGGGGCCAAGGCGAGTATCGCGGCCGCGCCCAGTGTTGCGGCGATCTTACGCATGGTGTGATCTCCCTTGAGAGCCGTGCCGACGGGCGTGAAGAACGCGGCTCTCGACCCGCGTGCCCGCGGCTCCCCCACACACCATGAACCCACGCATCGACGCTTTACGCGAGTTTTACGGCTTTTGCCCGACTTGCGGCGGCTCAGCGGGTGAGGGCGTACGCGAGCGCTTCACGCAGGTCAGCGACCAGGTCGGCGGTGTCCTCGACGCCCGCCGAGAACCTGACGAAGCCCTCCGGCACCGCGTCCCCGCCCCACCGCCCGCGCCGCTCCGCCGTCGAGCGCACGCCGCCGAAGCTCGTCGCCTCGTCGACCAGCCGCGCCGCGCCGAGGAACCGCTCCGCCGCCGCCCGGTCCGGCAGCGTGAACGCCACCACGCAGCCGTAGCGCCCGGCCCGCATCTGGCGCGCGGCGAGCGCGTGCGCCGGGTCGGACGGCAGGCCGGGGTGGCGTACGTCCCGTACCCCCGGCGTGGCGCTCAGCGCCTCGGCGACGGCGCGGGCGTTCGTCGCCTGGCGGGCGGTGCGCAGCTCCAGGGTGGCCAGCGAACGGTGCGCGAGCCACGCCTCCATCGGCCCGGGGATCGCGCCGGCGGTCTTGCGCCAGGTGCGCAGCCGGCGGGCGAGCGCGGCGTCGCGGGTGACGGCGTAGCCGAGGAGGACGTCGCCGTGGCCGGTGAGCGCCTTGGTGCCGCTGGCGACGGAGAGGTCGGCGCCGAGCTCCAGGGGGCGCTGGCCGAGGGGGGTGGGCAGGGTGTTGTCGACGGCGACGAGCGCGCCGGCGGCGTGGGCCGCGGCGGCGAGGCGGCGGATGTCGCACACGTCGAGGCCGGGGTTGGACGGGGTCTCCAGCCAGAGGAGGCGGGCGCCGTCGAGGAGTTCGCCCTGGGCGTCGCCGGCGGTGGGGGCGGTGCGTACGTCGGTGCCGTGCTCTTCGAGGAGGGCGCGGAGGCCGCCGGGGACGAGGTTGTAGCCGTCGGCGGGGAGGACGACGTGGCCGGCGCCGGGGCCCCGGGTGCCCGGGGCGGTCATGAGCACGGCGGTGATCGCGGCCATGCCGGAGGCGAAGGCCACCGCCTCGGCGGGGGCGCCGGGCGACTCCAGCTCGGCGAGGGCGGCTTCGAGGCGGGTCCAGGTGGGGTTGGCGTCGCGGCCGTAGTCGTAGGGGGCGCCGGCGACGTCGCCGGGGAGGTGGTAGTGGGCGGCGAAGACGGGGCCGGGGAGGGCGGGTTCGTACGGCTCGGGGTCGGGGAGGCCGGCGCGCACCACGCGGGTGGCGTCGGCGGGGGGCGGGGTCCCGGGAGCGTCGTCCGCGGCGTCGGACGGGGTGTCCTCGTACGTCATCGGTCGGCTCCTTCCAGGGCCGCGCGCGCCGCGGCGCCGCACTGCGCGCCGTAGCCGGCGCCGAACAGCGCGGCGTGCACGAGCAGATGGTGCAGCTGGTACAGCGGCACCCGGCCGCGGCGGCCGGGCAGCGGCCGCACCTCCTTGTACGCCCCGAGCAGCCGCCCGAGCTGCGGGCAGCCGAACAGCTCCAGGAACGCGAGGTCCACCTCGGGGTGGCCGCCCTGCGCGGCGGGGTCGATGAGGTGCGCGCGGCCGCCGGCGGCCCACTGCACGTTGCCCGACCACAGGTCGCCGTGGATGACGGCGGGCGGCTGCGGCGGGCCGGTGACCTGGTCGATCACGGCGCAGAGGCGTTCGACGGCGCGGGTGTCGGCGGGCGTGAGGGCGGCGTTGTCAGTGGCGAGGCGTAGAAAGGGAAGCAGCCGGTGCTCGGCGTAGAAGCCGGGCCAGTCATCGGGGGAGGCGGGCGTATGTGCGGCGTGCTCGGGCGGTGGTTCCGCGGGCGCGGGGGCGGCCGGGGCGGTCTGCGGGGACGGCAGCGGCAGCGAGCCGATGTAGGCGGGCCAGGGGGTGCCGTAGGCGGCGGCGGGGGTCGCGTGCAGCGCGGCGAGGTCGCGGCCCAGCCGCTCGGCCTGCGCGGGGGTCGCCGGGCCGGGCTCGATCCACTCCAGCAGGATCAGCCCGGGCTCCTCGCCGAGGACGGCGGGGACGGGGGCGGTGCCGGTGCCCGCCAGCAGGCGCAGGCCGTGCGCCTCGGCGGCGAAGAAGTCGGCGGGGGCGCGGTCCCGGGTCTTGGCGAAGACGCGGCGGCCGTCGCCGAGTTCGAGGCGGTGCGCGGCGGAGATGTCCCCGCCGCCGACGCGGCGCGCGGCCCGTACGGGGGCGCCGGTGAGCGCGGCGGCGCGCTCCTCCACGGTGCGGGGGCCGCCGTATCGCGGGGGCGGGCCGGCCGCCGGGCCGGTCACGGACGGGCGGCGAGTTCGTCGCGTACGGCCTGGAGCAGCCCGTCCGCGGCGGTCTCGATCAGGTCCAGAGCCTCCTCGAAGCCGCCGGTGCCGCCGTAGTACGGGTCCTCGACGTCGGTCAGGTCGAGGTCGGGCGCGAAGGAGAGCAGCAGCCGCACCTTCTCGGCGTCGACGGGAGTCGGCGCGATCTTGAGCAGCCGGCGCACGTGCCCGCTGTCCAGGCCGAGGACGAGGTCCCGTCCGGCGAACCAGTCGGGCGTGAACTGCCGGGCGGTGTGCTTCAGCTCGTAGCCGTGCTGCGTGAGCACGGCGGCGGCGCGCGGGTCGGCGGCCTCGCCGACGTGCCAGCCGTCGGTGCCGGCGCTGTCCACCTCGATCACGCCGTCGAGCCCCGCCTCCGCGACCCGGGCGCGGAAGACGGCCTCGGCCATCGGCGAGCGGCAGATGTTGCCGGTGCAGACGAAGCAGACGCGGAAGGGCGCGGGGCGGGGGCGTTCGCTCGTTCCCATGCGCTCCATCCTGCCTCAGCCCGGGCGCCGGCGCCCGGTGCCGGCGGCCACGTTCCGTACCCGATTCAGTCCCGGTCCAGGGCCATGCTCGTCGCCCACGAGACGATGCTGATCACCAGCCCGCCGAGGACCGCCGTCCAGAACCCCTCCACGTGGAAGCTCAGGTCCGCCTCGTCGGCGATCCAGGAGGTGAGCATCAGCATCAACGCGTTGATCACGAGCGTGAACAGCCCGAGGGTCAGCAGCAGCAACGGCAGCGACAGCAGCTGCACGAGGGGCTTGACGACGAAGTTCACGACCCCGAAGATCAACGCGACCAGCAGCAGCGTGACGGCCTTGTCGGCGTTGTCGTCGCCGGTCAGGCCGATGTCGGGGATCAGCCAGACGGCGACCGCGAGGGCTGCGGCGTTGGCCAGGGTCTTGATGATGAAGGTCTTCATGGGTGCGATCGTTCCAGAGGTAGTCGGGAGCACCATGGACGCGGAGGATGAAGCACGATGAAGGCATTCCGGCTGGACGAGCTGGAGGCGGAGCGCCGCGCGAACGACGGAGCGTACCTCCAGTTCCTGCGCGAGCGGAACATGTCGGTCGGCTTGTACGCGCTGGACGCCGGCGCCCCCGATCCGCAGCAGCCCCATCGCCAGGACGAGGTCTACGTGATCATGAGCGGCCGCGGCTCCGTCACCGTCGGCGACGAGACCCAGCAGGTCGGCAGGGGCTGCGTCGTCTACGTACCGGCGGGTGTCCCGCATCGTTTCCACCACATCACCGAGGATCTCCGGGTGCTGGTGGTCTTCTCTCCACCCGAGGCGTGAATCAGTCCCTCAGGGATGCCTCAGGGTTCGTTCCGGGGCGGACCGGGGCCGGGGGCACTCCCGTCCG
Source organism: Streptomyces sp. MAR4 CNX-425 (assembly GCF_048656465.1). Taxonomy (NCBI): domain Bacteria; kingdom Bacillati; phylum Actinomycetota; class Actinomycetes; order Kitasatosporales; family Streptomycetaceae; genus Streptomyces; species Streptomyces sp. MAR4 CNX-425. The sequence goes on from NZ_JBMDLF010000005.1 coordinate 216,156, forward strand.
GCCGCCCGGCGACCTAGCATCGTAGGCACCGGGACAACCCCGGCGTACCGGAGGAGGAATGACAGTGTCCGTGAAAGAGATCACCGCGGGACTGCCGTGGTGGGTGACGTGGGTGCTGATCCCGGCGATCGTGCTGGTGGTCTTCGGCAGCATGATCATGTGGGTGGTCGGGGTCATCATCGGCCTGCTGTTCAAGGTGCTGCTGGCCGCCGCGCTGATCGCGGGTGCGATCTTCCTGGTGCGGAAGTTCATGACCGCGTCGTCGTCGAAGAACGACTGGTAACCCGCCGCCGCACCGCACGCCGCTCGCCGCGCACTGCGCACCGCACGCCGCTGCCGCACCTCCGCGCCTCCGGCGCTACGTCCGGCGCCGCCGACCGCCGCCGCCCCGGCGGCGGGCGCCGCCCTCGCCGGGAGCCGCGGCAGCGCCGGAGCCCGTACCCGCCCGGCCCTCCGCCCCCGCCGGGCGGCGGTCGGCCGAGACGACGAGCGCCGCGAGCCCCGTCGTCAGCGGCACCGAGGCGACCAGCCCAACGCTGCCCACGAGGGTCCGTACGATCTCCTGGGCGACGAACTCGCTCGTCGCCACCGAGCCGACGCTCTGGTCGGCGATCGTGAACAGCAGCAGCAACGGCAGCGCCGCCCCCGCGTACGCGAGGACCAGCGTGTTCACCACCGACGCGATGTGATCCCGCCCGATCCGCATCGCCGACGCGTACAGCTTCCGCCACGGCGCCGACGGGTCGGCCCGCCGCAGCTCCCACACCGCCGACGCCTGCGTCACCGTCACGTCGTCGAGCACCCCGAGGGAGCCGATCAGCACCCCCGCCAGCAGCAGCCCGCTCATGTCGATGTCCGGGTACTGGGTGTGGATCAGCCCGGTGAAGTCGTCGGTGTTCCCCGTCAGCCTCGACCAGCCGACGAACAGCGACCCCAGCAGCCCGATCAGCAGCAGCGACGCCAGCGTGCCGAGCGCCGCCACCGAGGTGCGCACGTTGAACCCGTGACACAGGTACAGCGCGATCAGCATGATCGCGCTCCCGCCGACCACCGCCACCACCAGCGGATTCGACCCGTCAAGGATCGCCGGCAGGATGAACAGGATCAGGATCGCGAAGCTCACCGCCAGCGCCGCGAGCGCCGCCACCCCGCGCAGCCGCCCGACGACGACCACCGCGACCGCGAACACCAGCGCCAGCGCCGCCATCGGCACGCTGCGCACCACGTCGGAGACGGCGTACTGCAACTCCCGCGGCGCCTTCGGCGAGTAGGAGACGACGAGCTCCTGCCCGACGTCGTACCGGCGCGACGCGTCCGGCGCGACGACCTCGGTGAAGGTGCGCCCCGCGTGCTCGCCCGACGTCACCTCGATCGTCGCCTGCTCGCACACCGCGTCCTCGTCGAGCCGCGGCTCGTCCCCGCCGCCGCCCGGCTGCCCCGGCTCCTGGATCCGCGCGCCCACGTCGGCGCACTTCACCTCCTCGACCTTCGTGACCTTCGCCCGCTGCCGCTCCTGGTCGAAGCCGATGCCGCTGCGCTCGCCCGCCGGCTCGTCCCCCGGCCACAGCGCGATCAGCCCGGCGAACACCGCCAGCGCGAACGGGACGAGCACGGCCGCGATCACGGTACGCAGCCGGTGCGAGGCGGGCGGGGCGGGGGCACCGTGGTCGTGCCCGTGCGAATGCGTCACCGCCAGATCATCGCAGGAGCGCCCAAGGGCCCTCTTCCCCACCGGCGCGCACACCGGTTAGCGTGGTCCGCGAACTGCACACCGCGGGAGCTCGGAGCACCGGGCTGAGAGGGCGCTGACGGATCCGCATCCGGATCACAGCTGCGCCGACCGCCGAACCTGTTACCGGGTAATGCCGGCGTAGGGAGTGGGTCTCCATGACCGTTTCGGATGCACGTACGCCCGCCACCGCGGACTCCGCGAAGACCGCGGCCGGCTGGCACAAGGACCACGTGGAACACCCCGCCAGGCCCGACATCCGGGTCCCCGTGCGGCGCGTGCACCTCACGAACGGCCGGGACGTGACGCTGTACGACACGTCCGGGCCGTACACCGACCCGACCATCGACACCGACGTCCGCCGCGGGATCGCCCCGCTGCGCGACAACTGGATCATCGCCCGCGGCGACACCGAGGAGTACGCGGGCCGCCCGCCCCGCCCCGAGGACGACGGCCTCAAACACACCGCCCCCCGCGGCGGCTTGCGCAACCTCGACGCCGTCTTCCCCGGCCGTCCGCGCCAGCCGCGCCGCGCCCGCGGCGGCGCCGTCACGCAACTCGCGTACGCCAGACGCGGGGAGATCACCGCGGAGATGGAGTTCGTCGCGCTGCGCGAGCGCGTCGAGCCCGCCTTCGTCCGCGACGAGATCGCGGCCGGCCGCGCCGTGCTCCCCGCGAACGTCAACCACCCCGAGACCGAACCGATGATCATCGGGAAGAACTTCCTGGTGAAGGTCAACGCCAACATCGGCAACTCCGCCGTCACCTCCTCCATCGAGGAGGAGGTGGAGAAGATGACCTGGGCCACCCGCTGGGGCGCCGACACCGTCATGGACCTGTCCACCGGCCGCAACATCCACACCACCCGCGAGTGGATCCTCCGCAACTCCCCCGTCCCCATCGGCACCGTCCCGCTCTACCAGGCGCTGGAGAAGGTCGACGGCCGCGCGGAGGAGCTGACCTGGGACGTCTACCGCGACACCGTCGTCGAGCAGTGCGAACAGGGCGTCGACTACATGACGGTCCACGCCGGCGTCCTGCTGCGCTACGTCCCGCTCACCGCCCGCCGCAAAACGGGCATCGTCTCCCGCGGCGGCTCCATCATGGCCGCCTGGTGCCTGGCCCACCACCGGGAGTCGTTCCTCTACACCCACTTCGACGAGCTGTGCGAGATCCTCGCCTCGTACGACGTGACCTTCTCCCTCGGCGACGGGCTGCGCCCCGGCTCGATCGCGGACGCCAACGACGAGGCGCAGTTCGCGGAGCTGCGCACGCTCGGCGAGCTGAACCGGATCGCGAAGTCCCACGGCGTGCAGACGATGATCGAGGGCCCGGGCCACGTCCCGATGCACAAGATCAAGGAGAACGTGGACCTCCAGCAGGAGATCTGCGAAGAGGCCCCGTTCTACACCCTCGGCCCCCTGGCCACGGACATCGCCCCCGCCTACGACCACATCACCTCCGGCATCGGCGCCGCGATGATCGCCTGGTGGGGCACGGCGATGCTCTGCTACGTCACCCCCAAGGAACACCTCGGCCTGCCCGACCGCGACGACGTCAAGACCGGCGTCATCACCTACAAGATCGCCGCCCACGCCGCGGACCTCGCGAAGGGCCACCCCGGCGCCCAGGACTGGGACGACGCCCTGTCGGACGCCCGCTTCGAGTTCCGCTGGGAGGACCAGTTCAACCTGGCCCTGGACCCGGACACGGCGCGCGAGTTCCACGACGAGACGCTGCCGGCGGAGCCGGCGAAGACGGCGCACTTCTGCTCGATGTGCGGCCCGAAGTTCTGCTCGATGAAGATCTCCCACGACATCCGCCGCGCCCACGGCGCGACGGAGGAGGAGATCGAGGCGGGCATGACGGAGAAGTCGAAGGAGTTCGCCGCCGCCGGCAACCGCGTCTATCTCCCCGTCGCGGACTGAACCACCGGCACGCCAAGGCCCCGGCCGCCGCTACCCGGCGGCCGGGGCCTGCGCGCGCTTGAATCCGGCGGTTCGAGCGCGGGCGTGGTCGACGGCGGCCCCGGCCAGGCCGGTGATCAGAGGATGGGCCCGGCTGCCGTCGCCGTCGAGTTCGGGCTGGAAGAGCGTTGCCAGGAAGAAGGGGTGGCCGGGCAGTTCGGCGATGCGGACCTCGCCGGACTCGTCGGTGCCGGTGAAGGCCAGCCCGTGGGCGCGCAGGGTGTCCAGGTGGCGGGGGTTGGGCGCGTAGGCGCAGTGGTAGCGGGCCCGGGCACGGTCGGCTCCGACCAGGTCGGAGGCCAGTGAGCGGGGCGCGATGCGGACGACGCCCTCGTGGCCGACGAGCGAGCAGGCCAGCGGCACGATCACGGCGTCCTCGTCCGCGGCCTCCGGGGTGTTCTCGGCGTGGGCGGCGCGGTCCAGGCCGCAGACGGAGCGCGCGAACTCAAGCAGGGCGTGCTGGAATCCGCCGCAGGTCCCCAGGAAGGGGATGCCGTTCTCGCGCACCGTGCGGATCGCGGCCAGGACCCCGGCCTCGCTGCGATACGGGCTCCCCGGCAGGACCCACGCCGCGTCGAAGCCGCCCAACGTCGTCGCGTCGGCGTCCTCCGTGGCGATCCAGTAGGCGTCCAGGTCCCATCCCTCCCGGACGCGCAGGGCCTCCAGCAGGCCGGGGACACGGGCATGGGAGCGAACGGCGTCGGAGCGGTCGCCGACCAGCGCGATGCGTGCCGTGGAGTTCATGCTGCCCATCCTGCTGGCCGGCCCGTATCACGTCCAACGATGATTCCTGCACTCCGCATAAGTGATGCTGATGGCCATGGACACGCATCTGCTGCGCACCTTCGTCGCGGTTCTGGAGCACCGCTCCTTCTCCCAGGCCGCATCGGCCCTGGGCTACACCCAGTCCGCGGTCTCCCAGCACATCGCCGCACTCGAAGCCGACCTGGGCGCCAGACTGCTCGAACGCCGCCCCGTCGCCCCCACACCGGCCGGTACGCGGCTGATGGAGCACGCCCCCGCCCTGCTCCTGCGGCTCGATGCCGCCCGCGCCGACATCGCCCGCCTGCCCGACGCCCGGCCCGCCCGGCTGACCCTCGCCTGCTCGCCCGCCGCCCTCACCCCCGGCGTCGCGGAGGCCCTCGCCCAGCTGCACACGGCCACCCCCCTCCTGGACGTCGAAGTGCGGCTCCTGGCCGGGGAATCGGTGCTCGAAGACGTCCTCACCGCCCGCGCCGACCTCGGCCTCGTCGACGGCGTCGCCGCGCCCAGCGACCCGCTCCCCCTGCCCGATCTGGGCCCCACGACCACGCGCGCGGCAGCCGAGCAGCCGCTGGCCGTGCTCTTCCCCGCCGGTCATCCCCTGGCGAGGCGCCGCTCGGTCCGGCTCACCGACCTGACGCAGGCCCGGTGGATCGACGCCCCCGACACCGCCATCGCCCTGGACCGGCTGCGCGCCGTCTGCCGTACCGACGGATTCCGCCCCCGCCTCCGCCACCGGGGAACCGACCTGCACGGCCTCGCCTCCCTCGCCGCCGCCGGCCTCGGCCTCACCGCCCTCCCCCTGCCCCTGGCGGCCACGTTCCCCGGCGTCACGGCCGTCCCGGTCGAGGAACCCCGCCTGGTGCACCGCACGGAACTCATCCACACCGCCCACCCGACCGCGACCGCACAGCAACTGGCCGCTCTCATCCCCCACCCCGGGGAAGCCGCGCCCTGACCCCCCCGCCGAGCCAGGAAGGACCAGCCCGCGCGAACGCGCACCGGAACGAGCCCCTTGGATGAGCTGACGGACCGGTGGGGCGTCGTGGAGCGCAGCGGGATCGGTACGTGTGTGTGGGCCGTGCTGATCAGTGGCACGAGCGCGGAGTGATGCCGCGGGTGGGGGCGGTGCTTCGGCGACGTCGACCGGTGGCCGCGCGGGGATCGCGGTGGGGGCACCGGAAAACGGTGTGCCAGGCGGTGGTGGTGTCTCGTACGGTCGTGCGGGTGATGGTGCTGGTCGGTGAGCCGCGGAGGCTCGGGGTCCCCGAGTCCCGGGCGAGGCTCCGGTTTGCGGAGGGGGCGAAGCCGCCGGGGGCGTGGGCCGGCCTCAGGCTGGTCGTCGTCGACGACGAGCCGGCGTTCGAGCGCAGCTTCTGGTGCGGGACCTGCCCGTTCCTGTTCCGGCGACTTGAGGGCGCCCGTCAGACGCTGTCGTTGGACCATGTGCGGGAACGCCTCGCCCTTCGGCTCACCGAACCGGACGGCGCCGTCGTGGAGGCGTTCGCCGCGCTGCTTCCGGAGGGCGACTATCTGCCCCTTCTTCTGCGGATCGAGCCGAGGCTGACCGTGCCGGGGCAGGAGGGCGACTACTTCAGCCACGAACAGGTGGCCACCTGGGGCATCGACGGGTTCTGGGGCCTGCCGGAGTACCCGCACACCCCGTACTACCGCACGTTCGAGACCGCGGTCGACGACGCGGCGCACCTCTACGAGTTCGTGGTGCCGATGGTCCCGCCGACCTGGAACGAGCGTGACCGGGTCGAGGAGTACGCCGGGCAGATGCGGCGGGGGGCGGTGCCGACGGCGGTGGCCGTCTCGACCCTGGACCTGTGTCAGCCGGCGACGGACGACCGGTCGGCCGACTACTACGAGCACTGGGGGCTCACGCACTTCCTGCTCGACGGCCATCACAAGCTGGAGGCCGCCGCGTCGGCGGGACGTCCCGTGCAACTCCTGTCGCTCCTCGCCCTGGACGCGAGCGGGTCCCCGGCCCGCGACCACCGGAGACTGGCTGCCCTGCGCGCCCAGCAGCGCCGGAGCCGCGCCGCCGTGTGAGCCCGCCGGCAGCGGTGCACGCGTACGCTGGCGTCATGTCGGAAGCCGCGGAGCAGTTGCCTCCTTACGAGCTGGCCTTTCCGGGGCCGTTGCGTGACTCGCTGGTTGCCGCGGTGCTGTCCGGGGCGAAGACGGCGACGACGGGGTTGCTCGCGGCGTACGAGGCCGAGGGGGAGGTGCTGGCCGAGGTGGGGGACCGGGCGGCGTTGCTGGACTCGCGGGGCGAGCCGGTCGCCGTCGTCGAGGTCACGGAGGTGCGCGTGCTGCCGCTGCGGGAGGTCGACCTGCGGCACGTGCTGGACGAGGGCGAGGGCGACGAGACCGTCGCCCAGTGGCGGGCGGGGCACGAGGCGTTCTTCCACAGCGACGAGATGCGCGAGGTGCTCGGGGACCCCGGGTTCACGGTCGACGACGACACGCTGGTGGTCGCGGAGCGCTTCCGCGTGGTGGAACGGCTCGCGGCGGGCGGGCGGCCGCGGTCCGGGTGATTCGCGGGCGTGGCGGGGAATCGCGTTGCACGGGGGCGGTGGGCGTGAGAGGTTGGCGGCGTTCTGACGGCTTGCAGAACGCACTCGCCGGCGATGGCGTCCGGCGTATTCACGGTGAGGAACGAAGCCTTTGATTCCGGCGTCCGTCAGCGGCCGCCTTCGGCCCCGGGTGGCCGGACCGCTTCCGTAGCGGTCCCGTCGGCTCGTACCGCCGGTCCCGCCCGTCCCGTACGGCGGCCCCACGATGCCCGCGCGCGCTGTGCCGCGTGGGCTCTCTCGCCTGTTTGCGCTCCCAGAGACTTCGTGAGGTCGACATCACCGTGGCACTTTCCATGGACAACCGGGTTCAGCACTTCGCCGTCGCCCATCTCCGCCGCCGCCCCGACGTGGTCGAGACCGGCGGCTTCGTCGCCGGCTTCTCCCCCGGCACCGACAGCCCGTACCTCAACTACGCCACCCCGCTGCCCGGCGCCGTTCCCACGGGCAACGACGTCGCCGCGCTGGTCGGCACCTTCCGGGAGCGGGGGCTGCTGCCGCGGCTGGAGTTCGCGCCGGAGGCGGCGCCGGGGGTGGCGGCGGTGCTGCGGGCGGCGGGGTTTGGGACGGAGGCGGTGCACGAGTATCTCGTCTGCACCCCGGGCTCGTTCGCCGGCCGGCTGCCCGGTGGTGACGGCCCGCGGGTGGAGGTACCCGGCACGGACGAGGAGTTCCGGGCGCTGGACGCCGCGCTCGCCGAGGCGTTCGGCGGCGTGTTCGCCGCGTCGGCGGAGGGCGCGGCGCGGCTGCGGCGGCTGCAACGGGACGGCGGGGAGGTGCGTTTCGTACGGGCCGGGGACGGCGGGTGCGCCGGCGGCGCGACGTGCTCGCCGCCGGCCGAGGACACGGCGGAGCTGGCCGGCGTCGGCACCCGCCCGGCGCACCGGCGCCGGGGCGTCGCCGCGGCGGTGACCGCGGCGCTGACGGGGGCGATGCTCGACCGCGGAGTGGGGTCGGTGTGGCTGGAGTACTCGGGTGCGGGCTCCCGTCAGGTCTACACCCGCGTCGGTTACCGCCCCGGGGGCACCCGCCTGTACGTCTCGCTGCCCGCGCGGGCGGCGGCGGACTGACCCGGGCGCCCGGGGGCGGGCTGGGTGCCGGCTCGCGGCGGCGGCTCCGGGGCGGCTCCGGGGCGGCCCGGCGGCCGGGTGGTCCGGCGGCCCGGCCGCCGGACCCCGCGCGGGCTGCCGCCCGTCGCTCGGACGCTCACCCCGCCCCGCGCCGCGGGGCGGGGGCGCCGGTCAGAACTCCGGCCGCCAGGGCAGGACCCGGTAGTCGCCGGTGCCGCGCTTGACCTTCTCGAACGGTGCCGAACTGACGCACGGCGCCAGGTCCTTGTCCTCCACGGGGCTGCCGGTGCCGGCCCAGCTGTAGCCGAGGCGGTCGCGGTGCCCCTTGTCGTGGACGGTGACGCCGACGCGCAGGCCCTTCGCGCCCGGGAGGTCGGTGTCGGTGATGACGCCGGACACGACGGCCACCTTGCCGCCGGTGACGAGGCAGTCGACCTCGGCCTCGGCCCAGGCGCCCTCGCCGTTGAGGTAGTGGCTGAAGCGGAAGGTGCCCGTGGCCTTGCGGGGGTTGTCGTTGTGCTCGGCGGCGAGCCGGGCGTCGAAGGAGAACGTGATGTCGTCGCCGAGGGACCGGGTGAGCTTCGCGGTGCCGGTCAGCGCGGCGGCGTCCCGGCCGCGGTCGCGGTCGGCGCGGTCGTCGGCGACGGCGCCGCCGCCGTTGCCGGACCCGCCGCCGTTGTCGCCGTCGGCGGTGGCGGCGGCGGTGCCGGCGGTGGCCGTCACGAGCAGGGCGGCCGTCGCGGCGGCGACGCGGAGGCGGTTGCTGCGTACGTAGCGCACGGTGGTGTCTCCTTTGCTGCTGTCGTCCCGGGTGCTGCGGGTGCCCCGGGTGTGAGCAGCTTCGCCCGCGGCGGGCGTGCGGGGCGTCAGCCCGCGGCGGCAAGCGGCGTACGTCTACGGGCTGGCCCGCCGCCCGGCGCCGCTCCCTCCGCGGCATGACACCCTGTACCTGACCAGGGCAGAGCTCCTCCGTCCGCGGAACCACGACGGGCCGTCGGGAGTCCTCCCCGGAACCAGGGTGTGCCGCGCTCCGCCGCGGCCGCCGCTCGACCGCATCGGAGGGGGACCGATTCCATGGCCACCGGATCGCTCGGCAAAGGGGCCAACCTGCCCGTGGACGCCTCCGCGGTACGCGCCGAACTCAGCTGGTCGGAGGGGCCCGGCGTCCCCGACGTCGACGCCTCGGCGCTGCTGCTCACCGCGGCCGGACGGGTCCGCGACGACGGCGACTTCGTCTTCTACAACCAGCCGCAGCACACCTCCCAGGCGGTCACGCACCGCGGCAAGCGGAGCGAGGGCGGCCGGTTCACCGACTCCGTCGAGGTGCTGCTGGGCTCGCTGGAACCGGCCGTCGACCGGGTCGTGCTGTGCGCCTCGGCGGACGGCGGCACGTTCGGCCAGGTGCCCGGGCTGACGCTGCGGCTGCTGGACGCCGGTACGGGCGGCGAGCTGGCGCGGTTCGACATGGAGGCGACGACGGAGACGGCGTTCGTCGGCGGCGAGCTGTATCTGCGCAACGGCCGCTGGAAGTTCCGCGCGGTCGGCCAGGGCTACGCCTCCGGGCTCGCCGGCCTGGCCACCGACTTCGGCATCTCGGTCGACGACACGCCCCCGGACGAACAGCCCCCGCCCGCTGCCCAGCCCACCGCCCGGCCGGGGGCCCAGCCCGCGCCCGTCCCGCCGCCCGCCCCCGCGGCGCCGGCACCCGGCCCCGTACCCGCCGCCCCGCCGCCCGCGCCCTCGCCGCCCGCGCCGCCCGCGCCCACCGCGTCCGGGGGGTCCGGCGCGCCGCGCCTGGTCAAGGGCGAGGAGCGGCTGCCCGTCGACATGCGCAAGCGGCTGTCGATGCGCAAGGAGCAGGTGGCCCTCAGCCTGCGCAAGCACGGGGCCGCCGATATCTCCGCCCGCGTCATCCTGGTCCTGGACGCGTCCGGTTCCATGACCCACCTCTACGCGAGAAACGTCGTCACCGATGTCGTCGAGCGCATGGCCGCCGTCGCGACGCAGCTGGACGACGACGGCGCGATGCAGGCGTGGACGTTCGCCTCCCATCCGGCCCGGCTTCCGGACCTGCACCTGGGGGATCTCCCCGAGTGGCTGCGACTGCACGTGCGGGTCGGTCAGCTCGCCCTCTTCCGCCCCCGCAAGAAGCGCAAGGGCCTGGAGGAGGGTCAGGTCGACATGCGGACGGTCGGCATCCAGAACGAGGAGCAGAAGGTCATCGCCGAGGTCCGCGCCTACGTCCGCGCGAACCCGGCCCCCGTTCCCACGCTCGTGCTGTTCTTCTCGGACGGCGGGGTGTACCGCAACGCCGAGATCGAGAACGAACTGCGCCAGGCGGTCGAGGAGCCGATCTTCTGGCAGTTCGTGGGGCTGGGGAAGTCCGACTACGGGGTGCTTGAGCGGTTCGACACCCTCGCCGGACGCCGCGTCGACAACGTCGGGTTCTTCGCCGTGGACGACATCAGCGAACTGCCCGACCCGCAGCTCTACGACCGGCTCCTCTCCCAGTTCCCCGGCTGGATGACCGCCGCCCGCCACGCGGGCATCCTCTGACCGGCCCGCACCCCTCGACCCGGGCCATCGGGCCACCGGGCTGCCGAGCCGCCGGGTGGCCGGGCCGTGCCCGGCCGGGCCGTCCGCCGGTCAGCCTGCCGCCGCCTCCGTGTGCGTGACGAGCGCGGATATCACGGTGTCCCACAGCTCGGGCGGCGGCATCTGGTGCCCCATCCCGGGCAGCGGCACGAGGGTCGCCCCGGGGATCTCGCGGGCCAGCGCCTCTCCGTGGGCGTAGGGGAACAGCGGGTCGTGGGTGCCGTGGAGCACGAGGGCCGGCGCGGTGATGTCGCCGAGGGACAGCGCGGCCGGCTCCTTGTCGTCGCCGAGCAGCCAGTGGTTGGCGGCCGCGGCGGGGACGGGGCTGCGGTCGAAGGCGCGGCCGGCAATGCGACGTACACGCTGCTCGTCCACCGGGAGGGCGCCGGCGAAGGCGCGCTCACCGGCGAGGAAGTGGGCGATGACCGACTCGCGGTCCGACCAGTCGGGCCCGGGCTGCGGCTCCTCGAACGTCCGCGCCAGCTCCGCGCTCATCGGCGGCAGTTCGGGGCGGTCGGGGCCGCCCGGGGTCGCGGGACTGGTGGCGATCAAGGTCAGCGAGGCGACCCGGCCCGGATAGCGCGCCGCGATGAGCTGGGAGATCCCGCCGCCCATCGAGACGCCCACGAGGTGCGCGGAGTCGAGGCCGAGGGCGTCGAGCAGCCCCACCACGTCGGTGAGCAGGGCCTCACCGCCGTACGTCGGCGCCCCGACCGGGAACGTCGTGGACCGGCCCGTGTCCCGCGCGTCGAAGCGGACGACGTGCCGCCCGGCCGCGGCGAGGCGTGAGCAGAAGCCGTCCTCCCACCAGTCCATCGACGCCTCCGCGCCGCCGACCAGCAGGATCGGTGGATCGGCAGGGGCGCCGAACGCCTGCGTACAGATCTCGACGTCCCCGACCCGAACCAACCGCTCGGCCGCGGGCTGGACTTCTGCCGTGCCGTTCATGACGCGCCTCCCTCATCCGGTTTTCCCAAGCTACTACACTTACCGAAGTTTGTGCTACGTTTTTCGTAGCGAGAATGGAAAGCGGGAGGAGCAGGGGCGATGGCGAGGGGAAGCGGCGACGAGAGGCGGACGTACGGGCAGGCGTGCCCGATCGCCCACGCGCTCGACATGATCGGGGAGCGCTGGGCGCTGCTCGTCGTGCGCGAGCTGCGCCTGGGCCCGCGCCGTTACGCCGATCTGCAGGCCGCGCTCCCCGGCATCGGGCCCAGCGTGCTGGCGCAACGCCTGCGCGACCTGGAGCGGTTCGGTGTGCTCTCGCGCCGTACGCTGCCGCCGCCCGCCTCGGCGAAGGTGTACGAGCTGACCGAGTGGGGCAGCGAGCTGGAGCCGGTCTTCGCGGCGCTGCGCAGGTGGGGGCTGCGCTCGCCGGTGATACCGCTGGAGGGCGTGCTGACCTCCGACACCGTGCTCCTCGGGCTGCGCGCCTACTTCCAGCCGCAGCCGCACGCGGCGTGGTCCGCGAGCTACCGCATAGAGCTGGAGCGCGAGGTGTACCGGCTGGAGGTCGCCGACGGCGAGCTGGCGGCGGTGCGGCGCGGCGATGAGCCGGGGTCTCCGGACGTCGCGGTGACGACCGACCACGGCACGCTGCAGTCGGTGCTGTCCCACGAGCGCCCGCTCTCGGACGCGGTCGAGGCGGGGGAGCTGAGGGTCGAGGGCGACGCGGAGGTGATGGAGCGCCTGGTGGAAGCGGTGCAGCGGCGCTGATCCGGCTCGCCCGAGCGGCCGCGCGCCCGCGCGTTCGCCGGGCGGGTCAGCCGGGTGTGCCGCCCGGGTCGCCGCCGCCGAGTGCGTCGCGCGGGTGCAGCTCGTCGTGGCGCGCGGCGGTCGTGAGCGTGCGCCGGGCCGGGCTTCCTGGGCGTCGGGAGTGGACAGCGCCCGGCGTCCCGTCAGGGTGGCTTGACGCCACCGGGCCTGACGGGAGACGGGTGGCCCGTCCGGGTCACCAGACGGGGCGTAGCGGAGGGAGGTCGTCGCCGGCGAGGCCGTGGACGAGGCGGAGGAGTTCGGTGCGGAGGAGGGCGGTGTCGGCGCCGGTGCGGCGGGCGAGTTCGGCTTCGAGGTCGTGCAGGGCGCGTCCGGCGACGTCGAGGTGCCGGCGGGCGGCGTCGGTGAGGACGACGAGCCGGCGGCGGCCGCCGGCGGGGTGGTCGGTGCGGCGGACGTAGCCGCGGCGCTCCAGGTCGTCGACGAGCTGTCCGGCGGCCTGTTTGGTGATGCCGAGCCGGGCGGCCAGTTCGCTGCCGGTGGCGCCCTCGGCGCCGAGGATCTGGAAGGCCATGCCGTGTACGGGCCGCAGGTCGGGGTAACCGGCCGCGGCCACCCGCTCGTTGAACTCGGCCAGCACGAGCTGGAAGCCCATGCCGAGCAGGAAGAGCAGCTCGGGGGCCGGCGGGCTGTCGTCGTCGGGGGTCACGGGGACATCTTGACACGAGTGTGTAAAGTTCCTTTACTCAACCCATCGAGTAAAGGAGCTTTACACACATGAAGGTCATCACTCCCTCCCCCGACCGCACCGTCACCACCCCCAACGCCGCCATGGAGTCCCTCGCCACCCCCTCCCAGGGCAGCACCGCGCTCAGCACCTGGCGGGTGCGGATGGAAGCCGGCCGGTCCGGGCCCGTGCACGCCATCGACCGCGAGCAGGTGTGGCTGGTCGTCGCGGGTTCCCTCACCGTGACCAGCGACGGCCGCACCGAGACCGCCGCGGCCGGGCAGGCCGTGCTGCTGCCGCCCGGCGTGCCGCGGCGGCTCGCCGCGGCCGAGGGCGCCGGCGCGGTGGAGGCGCTGGTGGCGATGGAGGCCGGGGGCGTCGCCGTCACCGAGGACGGGCAGCGGCATCCGCTGCCGTGGGCGGAGTAGCCGGGGGCGGTGCGGCGGCGGCCGGTACGTCGGCGGAGGCGCCCGGGCCGGCCCGTACGCCGCCGTCCACGGCCCGTACGGCGCCGCCTTCGGCCCGTACGGCGCCGCCTTCGGCCCGTACGCCGCCGCCTTCGGTCCGTACGGGGCTGCCCGCCACCCGCACCGTCCGCGGGCCCGCCGCCGCGCCCGGGCCGCGGGCGCCCGCGCGGCGCTCCAGGGCCGCGGCGAGGACCGCGAGGGCCAGGCCGGAGGCGGCGAGGGCGGCGCCGATCCAGTTGGGGGCGGTGTAGCCGAGGCCGGCGGAGATGGCCAGGCCGCCGAGCCAGGCGGCGAGGGCGTTGCCGAGGTTGAACGCGCCGACGTTGACGGCGGAGGCAAGGGTGGGTGCGGCGGCGGCCTGGTCCAGCACCCGCTTCTGGAGCGGCGGCACGGTCGCGAAGCCGAAGAACCCGACGAGGAAGATGCTCACGGCCGCCCCCGGCTTGCTGTGCGCGGTGACCGTGAACAGCGCCAGCGTCGCGGTCAGGGAGCTGAGCGCGACGTACAGCAGCGGCATGAGCGCGCGGTCGGCGAAGCGCCCGCCGACCAGGTTGCCGCCGACCATGCCGAGGCCGAAGAGGGCGAGGAGCCAGGTGACGGACCCGTCGGCGTAGCCGGCGACGTCGGTCATCATCGGCGCGATGTAGGTGAGGGCGGCGAAGACCCCGCCGAAGCCCAGGACGGTCATGGCCATGGCCAGGAGCACCTGGGGGTGGAGGAGCGCGGCGAGTTCGCGCCTCAGGTCGGTGCCGGCGGAGGGTTTCCGCTGGTCGGGGGAGGCGTGGGGCTCGCGGGGCAGGTCCGGTACGAGCCTGGCCACGCCGGCCAGGCCGACGACCCCGATCGCGGCGACCGCGAGGAACGTGACCCGCCAGCCCACGGTCTGCCCGACGAGGGTGCCGCCGGGGGCGCCGACGACGTTGGCCACGGTCAGCCCGGTGAACATCATGGCGATGGCCCCGGCCCGCTTGTCCTTGGCGACCAGTCCGGCGGCGACGACCGCGCCGATGCCGAAGAACGCGCCGTGCGCGAACGACGCGACGATCCGGCCGACGAGCAGGATGCCGAAGGCGGGCGCGAGCGCGGAGATGACGTTGCCGATGACGAACAGGCCCATGAGGCCCATCAGCATCCGTTTGCGCGGGACGCGGGTGCCGAGCGCGGTGAGGAGCGGGGCGCCGCCGAAGACGCCGAGGGCGTAGCCGGTGGTGAGCCAGCCGGCGGCCGGGACGGAGACGGAGAACTCGTCGGCGACCTCGGGCAGCAGGCCCATGACGACGAACTCCGTGGTGCCGATCCCGAACGCGCCGATGGCCAGCGCGAGCAGCGCGAGAGGCATGCGGGGACTCCTGGGGTGCGGGGCTTTAACAAGCGCCCACAATAATTGCGTACGCTGGTCATTGCAAACGCTGGCTATTGCGGTGGGGGAGTAAACTCGAAGTCACCTACTCACGGGACGCGGAGGCGCTCATGGCGGCCACGGCCGAGCAGCTCGACGAACTGGCCCGGGGCTGGTCCGCCCTGGCATCCCTGCACGCCCGGATCGAGACCCACGTGGAGCGCGCACTCCAGCGCGCGCACCGGCTGAGCGCCCGCGAATACTCCGTACTGGACGCCCTCAGCCGCCAGGACGACTTCCACCTCCGCATGAACCAGCTCGCCGACACCGTCGTCCTCAGCCAGAGCGCCACCACCCGCCTCGTCACCCGCCTCGAAGACCGCGGCCTGCTCAGCCGCTACCTCTGCCCCGACGACCGCCGCGGCATCTACACCGAGGTCACCGAGGCCGGCCGGCGCCTCCTCGCCGAAGCCAGGCCCGGCTACGAGACCGCGCTGCGCGCCGCGCTGGACGAGGCCGCCAAGCGGCCCGAACTGGCGCCGCTGGTGGCCGCGGTGGAGGCGCTGGAGACCCCGCCGGCGTACACGACGTAGCAGCGCACGCACGGACGGCGGAGACCCGGCGGCGGCGCAAAGCGGGCAGCGGGCGGCGGCACAACTGGCAGCGGCGCAACGGGCGGACAGGGGGCGCGTACGGGATGAGAGCGCGCCCGCGGCGCGCGCGTAGGGTCGACGGCATGAGCGACCTGCACATCCGGCGCGCGACGGCCGCCGACATCCCCGCCGTCGTGGCGATGCTCGCCGACGACCCCCTGGGCGCCACCCGCGAAACCCCCGACGACCCCGCCCCGTACGCGCACGCCTTCGCCCGGATCGACGCCGACCCCGGCCACCACCTCGCCGTCGCCGAACGCGACGGCCGCGTCGTCGGCACCCTGCAACTCTCCGTCATCCCCGGGCTGTCGCGGCGGGGCGCGACCCGCGCGCTCATCGAGTCGGTGCGCGTGCACCGCGACGAGCGCGGCGGCGGGCTGGGGACGCAGCTCATCGAGTGGGCGGTCGAAGAGGCGCGCCGGCAGGGGTGCGCGATCGTCCAGCTGACCTCGGACGCGACCCGCACGGACGCGCACCGCTTCTACGAGCGGCTGGGGTTCGCGGCGACGCACGTGGGCTTCAAGCGCACGCTGTAACGGCGGCGGAGAAGCCGGGCGGCCCGGGGGCCGGGGGGAAACCGGTCGCCCCTTGCGCTGAATACCCGCAGGTCACAGGAGTGCGGGTGGGGCGGGTCCGAAGTTATCCACAGGCCTCAGCGGGCCGGCCCGGGCTTCGGCATACTGCCACTATGCAGATCACCACCGAGCAGCGACGAGCCCGGATCGGCGTGCGGCACGCCCTCGCGGCGACCGCCCGTGCGGCCTCCCCCGTCGACGCGGCGGACGCGGTCGTCGCGCTGCACGCGACGGACGCGGCGACCGTCTATCTCTCCGCCTGCGCGCGCATGCGGGAGCCCGGCGTCACCCCCGTCGAGCACGCGCTGTACGAAGACGTGTCGCTGGTGAAGCTGCTGTCCATGCGGCGCACGATCTTCGCCGTCAGCCGCGAGCTGGCGCCCGCCGTGGACGCGGCGGCGGCGCGCGCCATCGCGGAGCGCGAGCGCGCCACGTTCCTCAAGCACCTCAAGGACTGGAACGGCCTCGACGAGGCGTGGCTGGAGCGCGCCGAGGCCGCCGTGCTGGCCGTGCTCGCAGACAAGGGGGAGGCGACCGGCAGCGAGATATCCGCCGCCGAGCCGCTGCTGCGCACGAAGATCACGGTCTTCCCCGGCACCCGGCAGGAGACGCGGCAGGGCGTGGCGACGCGTGTGCTGCGGATGCTCGCCTGCGACGGGCACATACGGCGCGGGTACCCGCGCGGTTCGTGGACGTCGAGCCAGTTCCGGTGGGCGCCGGGCGAGGACTTCGGCGGGATGGACGTCGCCGTCGCGCAGGCGGAGCTGACCAGACGCTGGCTGTACGCGTACGGGCCGGCCACCGAGGCGGACCTCGTCTGGTGGACCGGCTGGACCAAGACCGCCGCGCGCAAGGCGCTGGCCGCGACCGGCGCGGTGGCCGTGGACCTGGACGAGGGCACGGGGTACGTGCTCCCGGACGACACCGGGCCGGTCGCGGCGCCGGAGCCGTGGGCGGCGCTGCTGCCGGGGCTCGACCCGACACCGATGGGCTGGAAGGAACGCGACTGGTATCTCGACGCCGGGTACCGCAAGGCGCTGTTCGACGGCAGCGGCAACGTGGGACCGACGGTGTGGTGGAACGGGGAAGTCGTCGGCGGCTGGGCACAGCGGCAGGACGGAGAGGTGGTGTGGCGGATGCTGACGGACGCGGGTGGCGAAGCGGAACGCGCGGTGGCCGCGGAGGCCGAGCGGCTTGCGGCATGGGTCGGCGACGCCCGAATAACGCCGAGGTTCCGTACCCCGCTGGAGAAGGAGCTGACGGGGTAGAGCGGACGGGGTAGCCGACGGGGTAGGAGCTGACGGAAGAGGAACTGGCGGGACAGGCGCCGGCCGGGCAAGGGCCGTCGGCGCAAGGGCAGTCGGCGCAGGGGCCACCCGCGTAGGAGCCGCCCGCGCCGGACGACGGGCCTACGTCCAGCCGCGGGTGCCGCCGGGTACCGGGGCGGCCCGGTCGTACGGCTCCCGGGTGAAGACGAAGGTGCCCAGGTCGAGGTGCGAGACCTCGCCGTCCGCCGTCCGCTCCACCCGCAGCGTCTCGCCGGCGCAGTAGCCGTCGACCGCCGTCCACGTGCCGTCCCCCTCCGGGCGGAGCAGCGACGCATAGCCCGCGCCGTTCAGCGGGCTCAGGTCCAGCCAGCGGTCCTCCTTCAACCGCAGCACGTGCGGGTTCGCGCCCCAGTACCACGGCCCCGTCAGCGCGAGCAGCTCCGGATCCACCGCGTCCGCGGCCAGCGGGCGCCACGGCTCGGGGATGCGCGGTTCGTGCCGCAGGACGGTGCCGATCAGATCGGTGGCGAGCCCGGACACGGACACGCCGGACGTGGCGTTCGTGAGGGCGACCGCGCTCACGCCCTCGTCGACATCGGAGAGGAGGCAGGCGAGGAACCCGGGCATGGAGCCGGTGTGGCCGGCGAGCAGCGTGCCGTCGTGGCGGAAGAGCTGGGTCCCCAGCCCGTACGCGACGTCCCAGGACGTGGCCTCGGGCGCCACGGCGGGGGTGCGCATCTCCGCCAGCGAGCCGGCGGACAGCACCCGGTCGTCGCCACGTACGAGGAACGCCGCGAACCGGGCCAGGTCGCCGGCCGTGGACCACAACTGGCCCGCCGGGCCCATCCGGCCGGTGTCGTGCAGCGGCTCGGGCTGCATGACGTCGGCCCACGGGTGGACGGCGAAGCCGCCGGCGTGCGGGGACTCGGGCAGCAGCGTCGTACGCCGCAGCCCCAGCGGGTCCAGCAGCTCGCGCCGCAGCACCTCGCCCCACGGTGCGCCGCGCAGCGCCTCGACGAGCGCGCCGAGGTAGGCGAAGCCGGGGTTGGAGTAGTGGTGCCGTCGCCCCGCGGGGTGGCGGGCGGGGTCGCCGTCGAAGAGTTCGCCGAGGTCGGGGCGCAGGGTGCCCGGGGTCCGCTCCCACCAGGGACCGCGGGGTTCGGCCCCGATACCGGACGTGTGCGAGAGGAGTTGAGCGAGGGTCGCCGCGGGGGCCTGAGTGCCGGAGAGGTGCTTCTCCAGCGGATCGGCGAGGTCGACGAGGCCCTCGTCACGCAGCCGGAGCACCAGCACCGCGACGAACGTCTTGGTGATCGAGCCGATGCGGTACTGGGTGTCGGACGTCGGCGCGTGCCCGTCGATCATCGAGCGGGCACCGGACCAGACGGTCTCCCCGTCCCGTACGACGGCCGCGACGAGCGAAGGGGTACGGCCCTCGCGCTGCGCGACGGCGATCCGGTGGTCCAGCGCGCGGGCGGTGGCGGGAAGGAGGGCGTCGTCATACGGCGGCATGCGCCGCAGCCTAGCCGCGGGCCGCGGAGCGGGGCGACGGGGTTTTGGCGCCGCGGTCGCCGCCGACGCGCGTGGCGTACCAGACGGTGGCGATGACCAGGGCGCAGCCGGCGTACTGCGTCGCCGTGGGGCGCTCGCCGAGGAACGCCACGGCGGTGGCGATGGCGAGCACCGGCTGCAACAGGAGCAGCGCCGCCCCGGTGGCCGGGGCGAGCCGAGGCAGGGCGGGGGTGATGAGGAGCAGGGCGAGGACCTGGCCGAGCGCGGCCATCGCCGCCAGCCAGCCGAGGGCGGCGGGCTCGGGGGTGGCGTCGATGCCGGTCCACAGCGCGCCGAGGACCCCGGAGGCGATGCCGGCGGAGAACGTCGCGGTGCACACGGGGACGGCGATGTGCGCCCGGTGCGGGGGTGGGGTGGGCGAGGAGGCGGTGGGGAGGGGCGAGGGGTGGGGGGAAGGGGGGTGGGGGCCCAGGGAGGGCGCCCCCGGGGAAGGCGCGCCGGGGGAGGGCGGGCCCGGGAAGTGCGGGTCCGGGGAGGGCGGGGTGGTGGTGGGCCGGGGGCGGGGGCGGGTGCCGCCCAGGCGGGTGAGGAAAAGGTAGCCGGCGAAGGCGACGCCGGCGGCGGTGCCGTAGAGGATGCCGGTCACGGGGCTGCTGCCCGGTTCCGGGTCGCCGATCGCGCCGCCCGCGAGCGCCACCCCGGCGAGCAGCACCGGGGCGGTCAGCCAGAAGCCGCGCGGCAGGGGCGTGCGGGTCAGCAGCCGTGCCAGCAGCGGAAAGACGATCACCTGGATGTTGAGCAGCACGGTGGCGATGGAGGCGCCGACGTCCCGGATGCTGGCCGCCCAGAAGACGAAGTCGACGCCGAGCAGCAGCCCGGCCGCCAGGTCCGTGAGCACCGGGCGCCGGGCGCGCGGCCCGAGGCGGCGGAGTTCGGCGGCGGCGAGGGGGACGAGCAGCAGCAGCGCGAGTGCGCAGCGCAGGAAGGCGGCGGTGCCGGCGTTCACGTCGGAGAGCTTCACGAACATCGCCGACAGGGAGATGCAGGCCGAGCCGCCGACGACCATCGCGACCGGGCCGGTGACGAGCCGGTTCAGGGGGTTTTCCCCGTGGGACGACCCGGGTGGCCCGGGCGGGGCGGACAGCCCGGGCGGGGCGGACAGCCCGGGCGGGGCGGACGGTCCGGGCGCGTCGGCCGACGTGGCCGCCCGTGCGCCTATGCCGCTGCCCTCGCCGCCGCTCCGGCCGTCCCCGTCGACTCCCATGCCCCTTACTCTGCCTGACTCTGCCTGCCCTCTCCCCCAAGAAAAAGCGATGATTCGTTAGTCGAAAGCATTAGCATCACTTGATGTTCAGTCTGGAGAGGCTCCGCGCCCTCGACGCCGTCGCCGTCCACGGCACCCTCGCCCGCGCCGCCGAGTCGCTGCACGTCACCGCCTCCGGCGTCTCGCAGCAGCTCGCCAAGCTGGAGCGCGAGTCCGGGCACCGGCTGCTGGAGCCGTACGGGCGCAGCGTCCGTCTCACCCACGCCGGCCGGGTGCTCGCCGCGCACGCGGCGCGCGTGTGCGCGCAGGTCGCCGAGGCGGAGGCGGACCTCGCCGACCTGCAGGACGAGATCCTCGGCCCGTTGCGTCTCGGTGGCGTCGGCAGTTCGCTGCGCGCGCTGCTGCCGGAGGCGCTGACGGCCCTCACCGCCGCGCATCCGCGGCTGGCCCCCACGGTCGTCGACGGCGAGGTCGTCGAGCTGGTGCCGGGGCTGGTCGGCGGCGAGCTGGACCTGTTGCTCATCGAGAGCTGGAGCAGCCGCCCCATCCGGCTGCCGCAGGGGCTGGCGGTGCGGACGCTGGTGGTGGAGGACGTCCAGCTGGCGGTGGCGGACGGCCATCCGCTCGCCGGCCGGGACCGCGTCGGCCTCGCCGAGCTGGGCGGTCCCGCGGGGCCGACCGGGGCGGCGGTGTGGGCGAGCTGCCCGGTCGGCACCGAGCCGTACGAGGGGCTGACGCAGGCGTTGCGGGAGGTGGGTGTGGAGCCGGAGGTGCGGTATCTGGTGACGGAGTACGCCACGCAGCTGGCGCTCGTGCGCGGCGGGTTGTGCGTGTCGCTCGTACCGGAGATGGCGCAGCGGCCGTGCCCGCCGGGGGTGCGGTTCGTGCCGGTGCGGCCGGCGGTGCGGCGTACGGTGCAGGCCGCGTGGCGGTCCCGGGCGGAGAGCCCCGCGGTGCGGGCGTGCGTGGCGGTGCTGGCGGACGCGGCCCGGGCCGGTCTCCCCGCACGTGGGTGACCTGCGGGGTTCTTCCGGCGCCGTGCGAGGATCACGGTGTCGGGCAGAGCGATAGGAGGGCCGGATGTTCGCGATATCCCTGGGTGACGACGGCGCCGAGCTGCGGCCGCTGGAGCCGTGGCAGGCGGAGGAGTTCCTCGCCCACATGGACCGCGGCCGGGACTTCATCGGCCGGCACATCGGCCTCCCCGACATCGCCGCCGACCTCGACTCCGCCCGCGCCTGGCTCCAGTCGTACGCCGACAAGGCCGCCGCGGACACCGGCCGCCTCTACGGCATCTGGCTCGACGGCCTCCTCGTCGGCGGCGTCCTCTTCCGCGTCTTCGACGCGGAGCAGCGCACGTGCGAGGCCGGGTGCTGGCTGGAGCCCGCGGCGGCGGGCCGCGGGCTGGTCACGCGCGCGGTACGGGTGATCGTCGACTGGGCGGTGCGCGTGCGGGGGGTGGAGCGCGTCGAGTGGCAGGTGTCCGCGGAGAACACGCCGAGCATCAGGGTCGCGCAGCGCCTCGGCATGAGCCGGGACGGCGTGCTGCGCGCGGAGTACCTGTACCGGGGGGTGCGGCGGGACACCGAGGTGTGGTCGGTGCTGGCGTCGGAGTGGCTGGCGGGGCCGGGGGCGTAGGGGGGTCTTCGGCTCGTACGAAACGTCGGCGGCCCCGCGCCGCCCCCCGACGCCTCCGCCTGGGCCCGCCCCGCCGTCCCGCCGTCAGTCGGCGCGCAGCAGCTCCGGGAGCTTGCGCATGTCGTCGAACAGCACGGTGCCCGGCCCGGCCAGCCACTCGGCCGGTGACAGCCCGCCGGTGAAGCCGTACGCGCGCATGCCCGCGGCGCGCGCCGCCTGGACGCCGTAGCGGCTGTCCTCCACCACCGCGCACGCCTGCGGCGCGTAGCCCGACTCGCGCGCCGCGTGCAGGAAGAGGTCGGGCGCCGGTTTGCCCCGCCCGCCGACGTCGGCGGCGGAGTAGATGCGTCCGGCGAAGCGGTCGTACAGCCCGGTGCGGCCGAGGGTGCGGCGCATCCGCTCGTGGCCGCCGCTGGACGCGACGCAGGTGGGCAGGCCGGCGGCGGCGATGGCGTCGAGGGCTTCGACGACGCCGGGTACGGCTTCGAGGCGGTCGAGGCCGGCGAAGAACTCCTCGTAGTAGCGGGTGCGCCAGGTGTCGTCCGCGCCCGGGCCGAGGCGTTCGACGACCATGGCGCCCACGGACTCCTGGGACTTGCCCATGAACAGTTCCACGGCGTCGGCCTCGGTGAGCGGCCAGCCGAGCTCCGCCCCGACGGTGACCTGCGCGGCGGCGGCGATGCGCTCGGAGTCGACGAGGACTCCGTCGCAGTCGAAGATGACGAGTTCGATGGCTCCGGGCATGGTCACGAGGCTAACCGAACACGTGCCCGTACGGCCCGGGGGCGGTCAGCGGGCGCCGGGGACGACGAGGCCCGTCTCGTACGCCATGACCACCGCCTGCGTACGGTCCCGCAGCCCCAGCTTGGCGAGGAGGCGGCTGACGTGCGTCTTCACCGTCTCCTCGCCGACGTGCAGGCGGGCAGCCAGCTCGGGGTTGGACAGGCCCTCGGCGAGGAGCCGCAGCACCTCCGTCTCGCGCGGCGTCAGCGCCGCCAGCGGCGCCGACCGGTCCCCGTCCGGCTCCGGCTGCGCCGAGCGCAGCCGCGCGAACTCGGCGATGAGCCGCCGCGTGACCGCCGGCGCGAGCAGCGCCTCGCCCGCCGCGACGACGCGCACGGCGTCGAAGAGCTGCTCCGCGGTGACGTCCTTCAGCAGGAAGCCGCTGGCGCCGGCGGCGAGCGCGTCGTACACGTAGGCGTCGAGGTCGAAGGTGGTGAGGATCAGCACCCGGGGCGCCGGGGCGTCGGCGGCGGTGAGCCGGGCGGTGGCCTCGATGCCGTCGACGCCGGGCATGCGGACGTCCATGAGGACGACGTCGGGCCGCCGTGCCCGGCAGACGCGGACGGCTTCGGCGCCGTCGCGGGCGGTGCCGACGACGTCGAAGTCGGGCTGGGTGGCGAGGAGTCCGGCGAAGCCGGCGCGTACGACCTCGTGGTCGTCGGCGACGACGACCCGCACGGGGGCGGGGACGGCGGGCTCGGAGCGCACGGGGGGCTGCGGGTCGGCGGTCATGCCGCGGTTCCCGACGCGCTCGGGTCCGTGTCCGCGCTCGGGTCCGGGGTCGCGTCCGGGCTCGCGGGGGTCTGCACGGGCAGGGTCGCCTCCAGCAGGAACCCGCCGCCCACGGCGGGGCCGCTGCGCAGCCTCCCGCCGACGGCCGCCGCGCGTTCGCGCATGCCCGGCAGCCCGTGCCCACCGGACCCGGGCCGGACGGGGGCCGCGGGCCCCGGGCCGTTGTCGCGGATGCGGAGGAGGAGGGCGGTGTCGGCATAGTGCACCTCCACGTCCACGGCGGCGCCGGGGGCGTGCCGGCGGGCGTTGGTGAGGGCTTCCTGCACGATGCGGTACGCGGTGAGTTCGACGCCGGTGCCGAGGGGGCGGACGGAGCCGCTGACGATGAGGCGTACGGCGGCGCCGGCGGCGTCCCGGGCGTCGTCGAGGAGTTCGTTCAGCTCGGCGAGTCCGGGCGGGGGGCGGCGGGCCGCGGGGGCGGCGCCGGCGTCGTCGCGCAGGACGCCGAGGAGGCGGCGCATCTCGGTGAGGGCGGTGCGGGCGGTGTCGCCGATGTCGCGGAAGTGGCGGGCGCCGTCGGCGGGGAGGCCGGGGGTGGTCAGGCGGGCGGTTTCGGCCTGCACGGAGATCATCGAGATGTGGTGGGCGACGACGTCGTGGAGTTCGCGGGCGATGCGGGCGCGTTCGCCGCGGGCGGCGTGTTCGTAGAGGGCGTGCGCGATGGCGCGTTCGGTGGCGTCGTGGGCGGCGGCGGCGCTGCGGGCGCGGTGGGCGAGCCCGGTGGCGGTCGCGGCGGAGAGGAGGACGGCGGCGGCTACGGCCAGGAGCCGCCCGGCGTCGTCGAGCCGGCCGCCGTCGGCGGTGCCGGGGTCGCCGACGGCGTACCCCGCGAGCGGCAGCACCAGCAGCACGGCGACGGCGCGTACGCGGCGGGTGCCGTGGCGGGCGAGGCGGTGCAGGAGCAGCGCCTGGGCGGCGGCACCGGCGGCGACGGGGGCGCCGAGGAGGGCGAGGAGCGGGGTGTTCGCGGCGGTGACGAGGACCGCGGCGGGGACGGGGTGGGTGCGGAGCAGCGCGACGGGGGCGGTGGCGCCGAAGGCGAGGAGGAGGGCGGCGGTGAGGCGGTCGCCGGAGTCGGCGCGGAGCACGGTGTCGACGGCGGCGAGGAGGGCGAGGAGCGCGGCGGCGACGACGGGCCCGTCGGGCGAGGCGGCAAGGCGCGCCGCGCGCGCCCTTGTCGTACGGGCCGCGCTTTCGGTGTCGTACGACCGGTCCTGCGCCGTGCTCGGCGTGCGGGCCGTGCTTTCGAGCGGCCGGTCCTGCCGCGTGCTCGTCGTACGTGCCGCGTTCTCGGTGTCGTACGGTCCGTCCCGCCCCGTGCTCGTCGTACGGGCCGCGGTCTCCGCGTCGTACGGCCCGTCCCCCCGCGCCCTCCGTGCTCCCGTCACGCCGCCATTCTCCTCGCGCCCGCCCCTCCCGGCGTCCCTCCCGCTCCGGACACCCGCCTCCCCCGCACGAGCTACTCGCCCGCCCGCAAGACTCCTCCCCCGCGTGACGACCCGCCTGCCGCCCGCTTCGTAGCCTCCTCGTCATGGCAGCGTCAGAAGCAACCATCGAGGTCCGGGAGCTGCGCAAGCGCTTCGGGCCGGTCGCCGCCGTGGACGGGCTGTCGTTCACGGTCGTCCCGGGGCAGGTCACCGGGTTCGTCGGCCCGAACGGGGCCGGCAAGTCCACCACCATGCGGATCGTCCTGGGCCTCGACGCCCCCGACGCGGGCAGCGCGCTGGTCGGCGGCCTCCCGTACGCGGCGCTGCGCCGCCCGATGCAGCACGTGGGCGCCGCGCTGGACGCGGCGGCCGTGCACCCGAGCCGGCGCGGGCGCGACCACCTGCTGTGGCTGGCGCACTCGCACGGCCTGCCGGCCCGCCGCGTCGACGAGCTCCTGGAGCAGGTCGGCCTCGGTGCGGCGGCGCGGCGGCGGGCCGGCGGCTACTCGCTCGGGATGCGCCAGCGCCTCGGCATCGCCGCCGCGCTCCTCGGTGACCCGCCGGTGCTGCTCTTCGACGAACCGGTCAACGGCCTCGACCCGGAGGGCATCCGCTGGATCCGCGGCTTTCTGCGGCGGCTGGCGGCGGAGGGGCGGGCGGTGCTCGTCTCCAGCCACCTGATGAGCGAACTGGAGGACACCGCCGATCACCTGGTGGTCGTCGGCCGCGGCCGGCTCGTCGCGGACACGTCGGTGGCGGAGCTGCTGGCCGCCGCGTCCGACAGCCGGGTCGCGCTGCACACGGGGGCGCGGGAGCGGGCGATGACGGTGCTGTCGGCGGCGGGGGCGACGGTGGCGGCGACGGGGCGGGAGTCGCTGACGGTGTCGGGGCTGCCGGCGGAGCGGGTGGCGGAGCTGCTGGGGGCGGGGGCGGTGCCGTTCTCGGGGCTGGCGGCGCACCGGGCGTCGCTGGAGGAGGCGTACATGGAGCTGACGCGCGGCGAGGCGGAGTTCGCGGCCGAGGCGGAGGGGGAGGGCCCGCGATGAGCGCGGATACGGGTACGGGCACGGGTGCCGCGGCGGCGGCGCGTACGGGTACGGAGGGCGGGGGCGTGGCCCCGTACCGGTCGCAGCTGCCGCCCGCGCGCGACGGGTTCCGGCAGCTGCTGCGCGCCGAGTTCACCAAGCTGCGCAGCGTCGGCCGGTGGCTGCTGACGCTGCTGGCGGGGGTGGTGGTGACGGTGCTGGTGTCGCTGGTGTCGGCGGGCGGCAGCAGCGTGGCGACGTCCGACGACGGGGGCGGCGGCGCTGCGGAGGCGGCGGGGGCGGCGGGCGCGCGGGTGGCGGACTCGTTCCGCTTCGTGCACCGGCCGCTGGCCGGGGACGGGTCGATCACGGCGCGCGTGACGGAGCTGACGACGGGACAGGGCACGGACGCGCCGTGGGCGAAGGCCGGCGTGCTCGTGAAGGCGGGTACGGAGCCGGGGAGCCCGTACGTCGCGCTGATGCGCACGGCGGAGCACGGGGTGCGGTTGCAGTACGGGTTCGAGCACGACATCGCCGGCCGCGACGTGGCCGGCGACGCTCCGGTGTGGCTGCGGCTGACGCGCGAGGGCGACCGGCTGACCGGCTACGAGTCTGCGGACGGCGAACGCTGGGACGAGGTCGGGAGCGTCCCGGCGGCCGGGCTGCCGGAGACGGCGCGGGCGGGGCTGTTCGTGGCGGCGCCGGAGACGGTGCGGGTGGAGCGGTCGTTCGGGTCGCTGAGCATCGGGGCGGGGCCGAGCGAGGCGACGGGGGTCTTCGACCACGTACGGCTCGAAGGCGGCGCCGGTTCCGGCGGCGCCGGTGACCGTCGTACGGCGTGGCGGGACGAGGCCGTGGGGCCCGCGTCCGGTCCGGCGGCGGCGAACGGCCCGGCCGGCGGCGCCGAACGCGCCGGCGGCACGTTCACCGTCACCGGCTCCGGCGACATCGGCCCGCTCCCGCCCGCGGGCGACCTGACGTGGATGAGCCTGGCGGGGGCGCAGGTCGGGCTGATCGCGTTCGCGGCGCTGGGCGTGCTGTTCATCACCGCCGAGTACCGGCGCGGCATGATCCGTACGACGTTCACGGCCGCACCGCGGCGCGGACGGGTGCTGGCGGCGAAGGCGGCGGTGCTGGCGGCGGTGGCGTTCGCGGCGGGGCTGGCGGGCGCGGTGGTGTCGTTCCTGGTCGGGCAGGGGGCGCTGCGCGCGGCCGGGCACCGGCCGCCGCAGTTCCCCGAGGTGTCGCTGGCCGACGGGCCGGCGCTGCGGGCGGTGGTGGGGACGGGGCTGCTGCTGGCGCTGGTGGCGTTGTTCGCGCTGGGGCTGGGGGCGCTGCTGCGGCACACGGCGGCGGCGGTGACGATCGTGGTGGTGCTGTTCGTGCTGCCGCTGGTGCTGGGCGGAGGGCTGCCGCTGGGGGCGGTGGAGTGGCTGTTCCGGGTGACGCCGGTCGCGGGGTTCGGGGTGCAGAGCACGACGCCGCGGTATGAGCAGGTGGAGACGGTGTGCCTGCCGGAGGACGGGTGCATGCCGCAGGGGCCGTGGGCGGGGCTTGCGGTGCTGGCGGCGTGGGCGGCGGTGGCGCTGGCGCTGGCGGCGTGGCGGCTGCGGCGGCGCGATGCGTGAGCGGCGGGGCGCGGCGGCGGTCGGGGCGGGTCGTGCGGAGGGGGCGGCGCAAGGGCTTCGGCAGGGGCTTGGCAAGGAGCGTGTGGAAGGGGCGGCGAAGGGGCCTCCGGCCGGGCGCGGGGCGGGCTTCGACGGGGTACGGGCCGCGGGGCGGGCGGCGCGGGCGGAGTGGACCAAGCTGCGTACCGTACCCGGCACCTGGTGGCTCCTCCTCGCCGTCGCCGCCGTCACCGCGGCGGTCGGGGCGGGCGCGGTCAGCGGGCTGTCCACGGCGCACTGCCCGCCCGCCGGCTGCCGCGAGGACGTGGTGCGGACCAGCCTGACCGGCGTGTGGGCCGGGCAGGCGGCGGTCGCGGTGCTCGCGTCGCTGGCGGTCACGTCGGAGTACGGCACGGGCACGATCCGTACGACGCTGACCGCCGTGCCCGGGCGGCTGCGGGTGCTGGCCGCGAAGGCCGCGGTGGTGGCCGCGGCGGTGCTGGTGGCGGGCGGCGCCGGGGTGTGGGGGGCGCTGCTCGCGGGGCGGGCGCTGGTGCCGGCCGGCTTCACCCCGTACGACCTGGGGGCGGGGCCGGTGCTGCGGGCCGGATTCGGGACGGTGCTGTACCTGGCGCTGGTGGCGCTGCTGGCGCTGGGCGTGGGCGCGGCGCTGCGCGACACGGCCGGGTCGGTCGCGGCGTGCCTGGCGGTGCTGTACGCGTCGCCGCTGGTGGCGGGGATGCTGTCGGATCCGGAGTGGGTGGAGCGGCTCCAGCGGTACGGGCCGGCGTCGGCGGGTCTCGCGGTGCAGTCGACGGTGGACACGGGGGAGTTGCCGATCGGGCCGTGGGCGGGGCTGGGCGTGCTGGCGGTGTGGGCCGTGGCGGCGCTGGCGGTGGGCGGCACGGCGCTGCGGCGCCGGGACGCGTGAGGCCGCGGACCGGGGTGCGGGGGTCGCCCCCCCCCGGGGCCGTGACCTGGGGCGGCGGTCCGGAGCCGCGCGGCGGAGCCCGGCCCGGGCGGGGCGCGTGGCGGGCAGGGCCCGCGGCGGGACGCCCCGGGGCCCGACGCCCGATGCGTGGGCCCCGCGGTGCGCACCGCCGGGCGGGCGCGGTCCCGGCCGCGGAGGGCCGCCCCGCGTGGACGGCAGCGGGTCTGTGCCGCCACCCCCGGTCGAATCACTTGCAGCGAGGCCCCCAGCCGGGTCACCCCCTCCGCCGGGCCTCGGCCCCCGCGGGGGCACCACCGGCCGGGTCCCCCGCCCGGGTCACCCCCGCAGTGCCCGCCCCAGCAGCCGCACCCCCTCCGTCACCGCGTCGGGGTGGCTCGCCGCGTACCCGAGGACCAGGCCCGGCGGTCCCGGGCCGAGCCGGTGCCAGGACAGCGGCTGCACCTTCACCCCGCAGCTCAGCGCCGCCGCCGCCAACTCCGTGTCGGTCACCCCCGCCAGCCCCGCACCGTACGGACCGGCGGCGCGCCCGTCGCCGAACGTCACCGTCAGGTGCAGCCCCGCCGCCGCGCCGTGCACCACCGCGCCCGGCAGGTGCGCCGCGACCGCCGCGATCATCGCGTCCCGCCGCCGCCGGTGCCGGCCCCGCAGCAGCCGCAGGTGCCGCTCCAGCTCCCCCGACTCCATCAGCCGCGCCAGCACGAGCTGCGGCAGCACCGCGTTGCCCAGGTCGGTGAACCGCTTGGCGTTCACCAGCGCGTCCCGGTACCCGGGCGGCGGCACCACCCACCCCACCCGCAGCGCCGGCGCCAGCAGCTTCGACACGCTGCCCAGGTAGCAGACCCGCTCCGCGAGCATCGCGCGCAGCGCGGGCACCGGCGGGCGGTCGTAGCGGTGCTCGGCGTCGTAGTCGTCCTCCAGCACGAGGCCGCCGCCGTCCTCCGCCCAGCGCAGCAGCTCGCGGCGGCGCTCGCCGCTGAGCACCGCGCCGGTCGGGAACTGGTGCGCCGGGGTGAGAAGCACGGCGCGCGCCCCGGTGGCGCGCAGCGCGTCGACACGTATGCCGTCGGCGTCCACCGGCACCGGGAGGATGCCCAGCCCGCCGTTCTCCAGATGCTGCCGCGCACCGAGCGAACCGGGGTCCTCCAGCGCCACCGCCTCCACCCCGTCGGCGCGCAGCACGGGGTGCAGCAGGGTGAGCGCCTGGGCGGTGCCGGCGA
Source organism: Streptomyces sp. MAR4 CNX-425 (assembly GCF_048656465.1). Lineage (NCBI taxonomy): Bacteria > Bacillati > Actinomycetota > Actinomycetes > Kitasatosporales > Streptomycetaceae > Streptomyces > Streptomyces sp. MAR4 CNX-425. The sequence goes on from NZ_JBMDLF010000005.1 coordinate 245,823, forward strand.
CGATGAGGACGTCGTCGGGGCCGGCGCGGATGCCGCGGTTGCGGGCGAGCCAGCCGGCGACCGCGCGGCGCAGGGCGGGGGCGCCGTGCGGTTCGCCGTAGCCGAGGTCGGCGGCGGACAGCTCGGCGAGGACGGCCCGCTCGGCGCGGAGCCAGGCGGCGCGGGGGAACGCGGCGAGGTCCGGCACCCCCGGGGTGAGGTCGAACCGGGCGGGGGCGCCGCGCAGGGCGTCGAAGGCCCCCGGCCCGGGAGCGTCCGGGAAGAACACGGCCGCGGTCCCGGCAGCCCCCGCCCCCGCGGCGGAGCCGGAGGCCCGGGCGGCCCCGTTTCCCGGAGCGGCGGCCGCGCCCGGGGCCGCGGATCCCGTACCGGCGGCGGAGCCCGGGACCCCGGAGCCCGGGACCCCGGAGTCCGAGCCCCCGGGACCCGCAGCCCCGGACCCCGGGCCCGCGGAACCCGCGGCCGCGGGAGACGAGGACGCGCCAGGCCGCCGCGGGCCCGCCGTCCCGGCCCCCGCCGGCGCCGCGACCACCACCGTCCCCCCGCGCCGCCGCCCCTCGACGTGCCCGTCCTCCGTCAGCCGCCGGTACGCCTCCGTGACCACCCCGCGCGACACCCGCAGCTCCGCCGCCAGCACCCGCGTCGGCGGCAGGCGGCTGCCCACCGGCACCCGCCCGTCCGCGATCCCCTCCCGCAGCCGCCACGCCAGCCAGTCCGCCATCCCGCCCGCCGGCGCCTCCCCGACGTCGAGCTGGAGGAAATCCGACCCGAACGCTTTGGACCCCTCAGAGTCTCCTTCTTTCACCCCGTTCATGGATCCATCGTGGCACGCGCCACTGACAACGCCCCCCGGACGCCCCAGCACCCGCCCCGGCCCCCGCACCCTCACTCCCCGAACACGAACTCCGCCCCCGCCCCCGCCAGCACCGCCGCCTTCGGCGCCACCCCCCACAGCCGCGCCAGCTCCCCCTCCACCGCGGCCGTCAGCTCCCCCACGTCCGCCGCGGCCGTCTCGTGCACGCCCTCCGCCACCACCAGCACCCTGCGCGTCTTGGCCCCCACCGCCGAATACCCGCTCTGCCGGTTCGTCCAGCGCCGCGCGTGCGCGCGCCCCGCCGAGTCGGCGAACGTCACCTCCCCCGCCGCCGGGTGCTCGGTCCCGCCGCCGAACGCCGTGTACGTCTCGTCGCCGGCGGCGCGCCGCACCTGAAGCCACGGCTCCGCGATCCGGTCCACGTCCAGCACCGCGACCGGGATCGCGTACGCCACCGAGACCGCGTTGCACAGGTCCACCACCGGGTGAATCCGCGGCAGCGACCCCTCCCGCCGCAGCCGCCGCAGCAGCGACTCCGACGCGCACCGGTACTGCGTCGGCCGCAGCCCCAGCCGGGTGTACGTCCGCCGCCACGCCCGCACCTCGGGGAACTCCCCCTCCGTGCCCGCCGTCAGCCGCCGCCGCGCGATGTCCGTGTACGCCGCGATCCGCGCCGCCAGCTCCGCGCCCGCGCCGTCCCCCGCGCCTACGCCCACGCCCGCGCCGTCACCCCCGCCGTCACCACGCCCGAACCCGCCGGCCACGGCCCCGTACACCACCCCCGCCACCAGCTCCGGAAACTCCGCCCGCAGCTCCTCCGCATGCCCGAACCGCATCGTCACGCCACCGCCAGCTTCGCGCCCAGCCCCACGAACGACGCCGCGAACACCCGCCGGATCCCCGCCATCACCCGCGGCCGCCCCAGCACATGCCCCCGTACGGCCGCCGCGCACATCCCGTACGCGACGAACACCACGAACGTCATCCCCGTGAACACCGCGCTCAGCCGCAGCATCGCCGCCACCGACCCCGGGTCGCCCGCCGGCACGAACTGCGGCAGGAACGCCACGAAGAACATGGTCAGCTTCGGGTTGAGCAGGTTCAGCAGCACGCCGGAGAGGATCACCCGCGACGCCGGCGGCGGCCCGTCCGCCGCCGCGCCGTCGTCGCCGACCACCAGGGCCCGCTTGTCGCGCAGCGTCGACCACGCCATGTACAGCAGGTACGCGACCCCCAGATACCTGACCACCTCGAACGCCACCGCGCTGGTGTGCAGCAGCGCCGCGAGCCCGGTGACGGTGGCGAGGGCGTGCGGGACGGTGCCGAGCGTGCAGCCGAACGCCGCCACCACGCTCGCGCGCCGGCCGTGGGACAGCCCGGCGGCCAGGGTGTAGACCACGCCGGTGCCCGGCGTGAGGACCACGACGAGCGTGGTCAGGAGAAAGGCGGTGCTCACGGAAGCCCTCCGACGGTGGGGAAACGGTGCCGACGCCGTCCACCCTCGCCCACCGATGGCCCCTTGGGCAGGACCAAAGAAGGGTGAGATCACCGGTCCATAACAGCCGACCGGTTCACCGCGGCTACGAAGCGGCCGCCTCCGCCGCCACCATGTCCGCGAACGCCCGCGCCAGCGGCGACAGCGCCGCCCACCGCCGCACCGCCCACCCCGCCCACAGCGGCGGCAGCTCCGGTACGGGCACCAGCCGCACCCCCGGATGCCGCCCGTGCCGCCACCCGGGCAGCTCCGGTACGACGGCGTAGCCGAGCCCCAGCTCCGCGAGGAGGATCGCCGTGTCCCAGTCCGCGACCGACGTGTCGAACGCCGGCAGCGGCACCCCCGACTCCGCGAACCACGCCTCCAGATGCGCCCGCGAACTGGAGTTGCCCGGCAGCCCTATGAGCCGCACCGCCGCCAGGTCCGCCGCCCCCACCGCCGGCCGCGCCGCCAGCGGGTCGCCCTCCCGTACCGCCAGCACCCACGGCAGCTCCGCCGCGCGCCGCAGCTCCACGCCCCGCACCGGCGCGGAGATCGTGATCCACGCCAGGTCGGCGCCGCCCGCGGCCAGCGCCGCCACGCAGCCGCGGCTGGAGTTCTCCGTCTGGAACTCCAGGCTCACCTGCGGATACCGCTCGCGGAACGCGACGACCGCCGCCGACATGAAGTGCCGTACGGTCGTCGCCCCCGTCGTGACCCGCACCGACCCGCCGTCCCCGCGCGCCAGGTCGCCGAGCCGCCGCAGCGCGTGGTCCACGCCGCCGATGCCCTCGGCGGCGGCGGCGCGCAGCAGCTCCCCGGCGTGCGTGGGGACGACGCCGCGCGGATGCCGCTCCACCAGGCTGAGCCCGACCTCCCGCTCCAGCCGCTTGACGTGCTGGCTGACGGCCGACTGCGTACAGCCCAGCTCCCGCGCCACCGCGCTCAGGCTCCCCGCCCGGCACACGGCGACGAACACCCGCAGGTCGTCCAGAGTCATGCGCCTCAAGCTAGCCCTTGGGAATGCCCAAGAACACCCGAGGATTGACTTGGGCGGAGCGCCGCGCCCACGATGACCACGATCTTCGCCGCGCCCGGCACCGACGCAGGCAACGAGGAGGACCCCGTGGAACCGCTCGAAGCCGCCGCGCTCGCCGGCGCCGGCCTCGCCGCCGGCGGCATGAACGCGGTCGTCGGCTCCGGCACCCTCATCACGTTCCCCACCCTCCTCGCCCTCGGCTACCCCCCGGTCCTCGCCAACGTCTCCAACACCGTCGGCCTCGTCCCGGGCGTCGCCGGCGCCGTCTACGGCTACCGCCGCGAGCTGCGCGGCCAGCGCCGCCGCATACTCCGCTTCGGCACCGCCTCCCTCCTCGGCGGCCTGACCGGCGCGCTGCTGCTTCTGCAACTGCCGGCGGAGACGTTCCAGGCCGTGGTCCCCGTCCTCATCCTCACCGCCTGCGCCCTGGTCCTCCTCCAGCCCGTCCTCAGCCGCCGCCTCGCCGCCCGCGACGACGACGGCGACACGGACGGCGGCGCCCCGATGTGGGTCGGCGTCCTCGGCACGGGCGTCTACGGCGGCTACTTCGGAGCCGCGCAGGGCGTCATCCTCATGGGCCTGTTCGGCACGTTCGTCCGCGACGACCTCCAGCGCCTCAACGCCGCCAAGAACGTCCTCGCCGCCCTCGTCAACGGCGTCGCCTCGATCGTCTTCGTCCTCGTCACCGACGTCGACTGGACCGCGGCCGGCGTCATCGCCGCCGGCTCCACCGTCGGCGGCTTCCTCGGCGCCCACCTGGGCCGCAAGCTCACGCCGGCCCTGATGCGGACCATCATCGTCGCCGTCGGCACCACCGCCGCCCTCACGATGCTCATCAGCTGACGGGTTACGGCTGCGCGGTGGTGGCGTTCCGCCAGACGGTGATGTCGAGGGCGATGTAGCTGCTCGGGTCGCTCTGCGGCGAGACTCCCTGGTAGGTGATCAGGGCGATGTGCCCGGCCGTGGTCTCCAGGCAGATGTTCGCCCCCTCTGCGACATCCTCCAGGTAGATCGATTCGGCGTAGCGGGTGACCTCGCGGCAGGTGCCGAGCGTGGGCTCCTCGTTGGGCTGGAGAAGGACGAACCGGCCGTTGTCGGTTTCCAGATATGGCCCGCTGACGTACTCGATGTCGCCATCGCCGTCCGACTCCGGGCGGGGCGGTTCGTCCTTGAGGTTGAGGTGGTATGACGCGGGCAGTTCGATGCCCTCGTACGTCTCCGGCACCGGGTCCGCCGGCGGCTCGGTCGTGGGCGGGTCCTCGGCGGGCTGCCCGTCGCCGGTGTCCTGCTGCTTGTCGTCCTGCTTGCTGTCCTGCCTGCCGTCGCCCTTCGCCTGGGGCGAGCTGCCCGACGAACGGTCCTGGCGGCCCGTACCGCCGTCGCCGTCGTCGTCCTGGAGGGTGCTGACGAGGTACGCGCCCCCGGCGGCGCCCAGCAGCAGCGCGCCGGCCAGCAGCCCGGCGATCAGCCCGGTGCGCCGCTTGCGGGGCCGGGGCGCGGGCTGCTCCTGTGCGCGCGCCCGCGGCCGGGGGTGCGGCCGGGGCGGGCCGGGCTGCGCCGGGGCGGGTGCGCCGGCGGGGCCCGCGGCCCCGGTGGGCGGGTGGTACGGGCCCGCGGCGGCGGGCCGGGTCGGCTGGTCCGCCCGGGCGTACAGGTCCGGCGCGGCCGGCGGAGCGGGCGTGTCCGGGGCCGTCGGCGCGGGTGGCGTGGTCGCGGCGGACGGACTCGCCGCCGGTACGGACGACTCAGGCGGTCCGGATGAGGCGGCGGTCGGCGCCGGCGGGCCGGACTCCGGCGACGCCGCGGGCGCCGGCGACGCGGCCGCCGCAGGCGACCCGCCCGACGCCGGTGGGCCGGCGGGCGGCGACGGCGGGTTGGCGGCCGCCGCCTGCGCACCGGCGGGCGGCGTCGGCGGCGCGGCCGGCGTGGCCGGTGCCGGTGACGTGCTCGGCGCGGGCGGGACCGCCGGGGCCGCCGGGGTCGGGGAGCCGCCGGCGTCGGCGGCGCGGCGGGGGCGGGCGGCGGCGCGGCGCTGCCGGGGCCGGTGGCGTGCCCGGGGCCGGGGCCGTGACCGGCGGTGCCGGGGCCGTGGCCGGCGGCGGGGCCGCGGCGGGCGGCGGGGGCGCCGAGATCCGGCGCGTACGCTCCGTGATCGCCGCCGCGACCGGCCCCGGCAGCCAACCCTCCCCGATCCGCAGCTGCGTCTGGCTGCCCGCCGCCTCACACGCCCTGATGACCTCCGTGAGCGCCCCGCGCTCCGCCGGGTCCTTGGCCAGGCACAGGTCCACCACCGGCCGCAGCGCGTCCGGCACCCCGGTCAGGTCGGGCTCCTCGTGGACGATCCGGTAGACCACCGCGTGCGAGGGCCCCTCGCCGTGCGCCGGCCGCCCGGTGGTGGCGAAGACGGCGACCTGCCCGAGGGCGAAGACGTCGGTGGCCGGGGTGAGCTTGCGGCCCGCCGCCTGCTCGGGCGACATGAACGCCGGGGTGCCGATCAGCAGCCCGCTGCCGGTCAGCGCGGTGGCGTCGGCGGCGCGGGCGATGCCGAAGTCGATGACGCGCGGGCCGTCGGCGGCCAGCAGCACGTTCGACGGCTTGAGGTCCCGGTGCACCACGCCCGCGCCGTGGATCGCGGTCAGCGCCTCCGCCACCCCGGCGATGAGCAGCAGCGCGCTCTCCAGCGGCAGCGGCCGCTCCTCCGACACCACGTCGGCCAGCGCGGGCCCGGTCACGTACGCCGTGGCCAGCCAGGGCTGCTCGCCCTCGGTGTCGAAGTCCACGACCGGCGCGGTGTAGAGGCCCTGGACGCGCTGCGCCGCGTGCACCTCCTGGGCGAAGCGGCGGCGGAACTCCGGGTCGTCGGCGAACTCCGGCCGGATCACCTTGATCGCCACGGGTCGGCCGCCGGGGGTGTACGAGAGGTAGACCTTGCCCATGCCGCCCGCGCCGAGGCGGCCGGCCAGCCGGTACGCGGCCACCGTCGCCGGGTCCTCCGGGCCCAGCGGCCTCAGGATCCGGTCGAGCCCGCCCACGTCCATCCCGCCGTCCCCCTCGCTGGATCCCGGTGTCCCCCGCCCTTCACAAGGGCGGTTCCGCATCCTACTCAGGGACCGACTGCCCGGTGGCGCCGCCCGGTTGATTCCCCGTCACCCCGCGGCCCGTACCCCCGCCCGGCCGACCCCCGCCCGGCGGTACCCCCGCCCGGCCGCGGACGGGCCCTACCCGAACACCCGGTCCAGCACCGCCGCGATGCCGTCCCCGTCGTTCGACCCGGTCACCTCGTCCGCCACCGCGGCCAGCTCCGGGTGCGCCCCCGCCATCGCCACCCCGTGCCCGGCCCAGCGGAACATGGGTATGTCGTTCGGCATGTCCCCGAACGCGATCGTCTCGGCCCCCTTGACCCCGAGCCGGCGCGCCGCGAGCGACAGCCCCGTCGCCTTGGTCAGCCCGTGCGGCAGCATCTCGACGGTGTCGGCGCCGGCGAGGACCACCCCGACGAGGTCGCCGGCGGTCTCCCGGGCGGCGGCCGTGAGCGCGTCGTCGTCCAGCTCGGGGTGCTGGAGGTAGAGCTTGCCGACCGGCTGCGCCAGCAGCTCGTCCCGGTCCGCCACCCGGCGGACCGGCAGGTCCCGCTCCGCCACCGCGCGGAAGCCGGGGCCGAAGAGCACCTCGCCGTCGAGCCCGTCCGTGCTGGCGGCCACCGCGACCTCGCCGACCTCGGCCTCCAGCTTCGCCACGGCGTCGGCGGCGAGGCGCCGGTCGAGGGTCACGGAGGTCAGCAGCCGGTCCTCGCCGGCGTGGTACACCTGCGCGCCCTGGCCGCAGACGGCCAGTCCCGCGTAGCCCAGCTCGTCGAGGATGTGCCGGGTCCAGGCCACGGCGCGGCCGGTGACGACGATGTGGGCCGCGCCCCGGGCGCACGCCGCCTCGATGGCCGCGCGGGTCCGCGGCGAGACCGTCTCGTCGCTGCGCAGCAGCGTGCCGTCGAGGTCGGTGGCGATGAGCCGGTACGGCAGCGGGCGGCTCACTTCGCCACCGGCTGAAGCACCTCGCGCCCGCCCAGGTACGGCCGCAGCACCTCCGGTACCGCCACCGAGCCGTCCGGCTGCTGGTGCGTCTCCAGCAGCGCCACGATCGTCCGCGGCACCGCGCACAGCGTGCCGTTCAGCGTGGCCAGCGGGCGGGCCGCCTTCTTCTGGCCCTGCCCGTCGCGCATCCGCACCGACAGCCGCCGCGCCTGGAACTCCCCGCAGTTCGACGTCGACGTCAGCTCGCGGTACCTGCCCTGGGTCGGGATCCACGCCTCGCAGTCGTACTTCCGCGCCGCCGACGCGCCCAGGTCGCCCGAGGCCACGTCGATGACCCGGTACGCCAGGCCGAGCGCCGAGAGCCACTGCTTCTCCCACTCCAGCAGCCGCTCGTGCTCCGCCTCCGCTTCCTCGGGGGCGACATACGAGAACATCTCGACCTTGTCGAACTGGTGCACCCGGATGATGCCGCGGGTGTCCTTGCCGTGCGAGCCGGCCTCGCGGCGGAAGCAGGGCGAGAACCCGGCGTAGCGCAGGGGGAGCCGGTCGGCCTCGATGATCTCGTCCATGTGGTACGCGGCGAGCGTGACCTCGGAGGTGCCGACGAGGTAGAAGTCGTCGCGCTCCAGGTAGTACACGTCCTCGGCGGCCTGGCCGAGGAAGCCGGTGCCCTCCATGGCGCGCGGCTTGACCAGCGCGGGGGTGAGCATCGGGGTGAAGCCTGCGGCCGTGGCCTGCGCGATCGCGGCGTTCACCAGCGCCAGCTCCAGCAGGGCGCCGACGCCCGTCAGGTAGTAGAAGCGCGAGCCGGAGACCTTGGCGGCGCGTTCGGTGTCGATGGCGCCGAGGATGCGGCCCAGCTCCAGGTGGTCCCGCGGCTCGAAGCCCTCGGCGGCGAAGTCGCGCGGGGCGCCGACGGTCTCCAGCAGCGTGAAGTCGTCCTCGCCGCCGACGGGCACGGCGGGGTGCACCACGTTCCCCAGGCGCAGCAGCAGCCGCTGCGTCTCGGCCGCGGCCTCGTCCTGCTCGGCGTCCGCGGCCTTGACGGCGGCGGACAGCTCGCCGGTGCGCCGCAGCAGCTCCTGCTTCTCCTCGCCCTGCGCGCGCGGGATGAGCTTGCCGAGCTGCTTCTGCTCGGCCCGCAGCTCGTCGAAGCGGGTACTGGACGACCTGCGCCGCTCGTCGGCGGAGAGCAGCGCGTCGACGAGGCCGACATCCTCTCCACGGGCGCGCTGCGACGCGCGCACTCGGTCGGGGTCCTCACGGAGCTGGCGAAGGTCAATCACGGAGCCAGGTTACCGGGGTTCGCGGACCGCCTCGCAGCCGATTTCCACCGCTGTGGATTTCCCGGCGCTTTGCGGCGAATAGACCGTTTTACGGGCCCCACTTCCCGGCGACCGAAGAAAAGGTGCGGGATGGTGCAATCGGGACATAAAGCCGGGCTAAGTCCGTGGCGCGCAGGGCAGTTGGGGCACGCTTTTCCACAGGTGGCCGGGGATCCGCAAAGTTATCCACAGGTGGGGAGGGCGGCCTGTGGAAGCCGGGGAAGATCGTTCCATGCGGCCGGTGCTGGCGCAGGAATTCCCCGATGTCGCCCCGGCTACACACCCTTTGGAGCGGAATTGCCTACCGCCTTGGAGTGGATCAAGAGAATTGCCGTGACGAGTAACCATCTCAGCTGCTGTATGCCGATAATCGGTCACCGTCGGTCACTAGACAGATTTGTCGACATTGCCCGTCCGGGCGCCGAAGTTATGCACAGCCAGGGCCCGCGCCCTGTGGATAACTCCGCGAACTGTGCACAGACCCCAGGTCAGGCGCGGCCGTCCAGACACCGCGTCAGCCAGTCCGAGGCCGCCGCGAAGGCCGTGTCCGACGTCCCCGCCCGCAGCGGCTGCACGTCCGCCTGCGCCAGCCCCGCGCGCGGGTACGAGCCGAGGAACCGCACCTGCGGGCAGACCCGCTTCAGCCCCATCAGCGCCTCGCCCACCCGGCGGTCCGTGATGTGCCCCTCGCAGTCCACCGAGAAGCAGTACCGCCCGATGCCCTCACCCGTCGGCCGCGACTCGATGCGCAGCAGGTTGACGCCCCGCACCGCGTACTCCTGCAACAGCTCCATCAGCGCGCCCGGGTGGTCCTCGCCGAGCCAGATGACGACCGACGTCTTGTCCGCACCCGTCGGCGCCGCCGGCCGCGCCGGGCGGCCGACGAGCACGAACCGGGTCTCGGCGTTCTCCGCGTCGTGGATGTCCGAGACCAGCGGCTCCAGCCCGTACACCGCCGCGGCGAACTCGCCCGCGAACGCCCCGTCCACCCGCCCCTCCTGCACCTGCCGCGCCCCGTCGGCGTTCGACGCCGACGACTCCCACACCGCGTCCGGCAGGTGCGCGGCCAGCCAGCGCCGCACCTGCGGCTGCGCCACCGGGTGCCCGGTGACGGTCTTGAGGTCCGCGAGCCGCGTCCCCGGCCGCACGAGCAGCGCGAACGCGATCGGCAGCAGCACCTCGCGGTAGATCATCAGCGGCTCGCCCAGCGCCAGCTCGTCCAGCGTGGCGGTGACGCCGCCCTCGACGGAGTTCTCGATCGGCACCAGCGCGCCCGCGGCCTCCCCGCCGCGCACCGAGTCCAGCACCGCGGGCACCGAGACCATCGGCACCAGCTCGCGCGTCGCCGCCTCGGGGAGGGTGCGCAGCGCGGCCTCGGTGAAGGTGCCTTCGGGGCCGAGATAGGTGAAGCGGCTGGCGGACATGGCGGCGGCTCCTCGTGCACGGTCGGGGGGACGGCCACGATACCCACGGGACGGGAGCGCGGGGTGCCCGTCCGGGTTACGGACGATCATGGACAGGCCCGTACGGTACGGACCGGGGCGGGCCCGCACCGTACGCACGGACAGCACCGGGCACACCCGTTCCGTACGGGATCCTTCTCTTTAAGGAGAAGGCCCGCCCGCTCAGCCCTCCAGCAGCCGCTGGCCCACGTACTCGCCCTCCCCGGCCCCGCCCGGCACCGCGAACAGCCCGCTCGCCTCGTGCCGCAGGAAGCGCGACAGCCCGTCGCCCCGGTCCAGCTTGCGCTGGACGGGCACGAAGCCGGTCAGCGGATCCGACTGCCAGGCGACGAACAGCAGCCCCGCGTCCGGCACCGGCCCGTCCCGGGTGTCCAGATAGCCGTCGTGGTACGAGAACGAGCGGCGCAGCATCGTCGCCCCGCCGTTCGACTCCGGCGCCGCCACCCGTACGTGCGCGTCCCCGGGGATGGCCAGCGATCCGTCCGCGCGTTGTTTGTTCATGTCGACCGGCGTCGACTCCTCCCCGCCCGACAGCGGGGCGCCGTCCGACTTGCGGCGGCCGATGACCCGCTCCTGCCGCTCCAGCGACAGGTGGTCCCAGGCGTCGAGCAGCATCCGGATCCGGCGGAAGACGGCGTACGAGCCGCCCGCCAGCCACTCCGGATTACTGTCCGCGGCGGCAAAGACGTGCCCGGCGAAGTCCGGGTCCCCGGGCTTGGGGTTGTTGGTGCCGTCGACCTGTCCCATGAGGTTGCGCGCGGTACGGGGCCGGTCGGTGGCGCCGGGGGTGCGGTTGAAGCCGCTCATCTGCCAGCGCAGCACCGCCGCGTCGCCGGCCCGGCGCTGGAGCGTACGCAGCGCGTCGAACGCCACGAGCCCGTCGTCGGCGCCGATCTGGAGCCACAGGTCGCCGTCGCTGCGCCTCTTGTCCAGCGCGTCGGCGGAGAACGGCGGCAGCGGGTCGAGCCCGGCGGGGCGCAGGGCGGCCAGGCCGGTGCGGTCGAAGAACGTGCGCCCGAAGCCGAACGTCACGGTCAGCGCCGCCGGCCCGGCGTCGAGCGCGCTGCCCGTGCCGTCCGCCGCCGCCCTGTCCCGGCCCTCGGCCAGCGCGCGGGCCGTCGCCGACCAGCGCTTGAGCAGCGCCGCCGCCTCCTTGCGGCCGGCGCCCGGGGCGAGGTCGAAGGCGGCGAAGTGGCCCGCGGCCTGCACCGGGGTGGTGATGCCCGCCTGGTGCGGGCCGTGGAACGGCACCCCGGTCACGCCGACCGCCGTCAGCGGCGTGGGCGGCTCGTCGCGCAGCGCCTCGGCGCCGGCGGCGCCGGAGGCCCCGCCGGCGAGGAGCCCCGCCGCACCGGCGGCGCCCGCGGCGCCGACGAGGCGGCGGCGGGAGACCGGGTACCGGGGGGCGGCGGTGCCGGTGTCTGTGTCTGTGTCCGTGCCGGTGCGGGGACCGGTGTCCGGGTCGGTGTTCGGTTTCGTACGGGAGGGGCGTGTCGAACTCACGGGATCGTCATTCTCTTCTCTTCCGTCACCTGGTCGATGGGCGACGTACGCACGGTCAGCTGCACGGTCCACTCCCCGGCCATCGGGAGCTGGACGGCGGTGGCGGCCCAGTGCCCCTTCTCGACGGGGACGACGGCGACGTCGAGGGGGCCGAGGTTCTTCTCTTCGAGGGTGAAGGCGAGTTTCAACTCGGGGACGTTCAGAAGCTGATTGTTCGCGTCGGTGACATAGATGTGCAGTTGATTCTCGCCCGCCCGCCCCGGGTCGACGGTGATCTCCGCGGTTCCGGCGCCGCCCTGCCCGCCGGTGTCGTACGGGATCCGCACCTTCACCGGCCCGGCCGGCTGCGCTTGCGCCTGCTCGGCCGCGGCCTGCTCGGTCTCGGCCCGGCCGGGCTGGGTGCCCGTCAGCAGGGTGACCACGGAGAGCAGTACGACGGCGAGGAAGGTCTCGACCAGGACGGACTGGCGCAGGCCGCGGCGCACGGGGTCGGAGTCGCGCTCCTTGCGCGCGCGGTTCGCGGCGACGGCGGCCCGCTGGCGGGCGAGCTGGGCGGCCCGGTCCGGGTCGTCGGCGGCCGCGCCGCCGCCCGCCTCCGCGCCGCCGCCCGCCTCCGCGCCGCCGCCCGCCTCCGCGGCGGCCGCGGCGGGCACGAGCGGCGCCTTCGCCGCCTCGTCGGCCTCCTGGGCGTCATCGGTCGCCGCCAGGCCCGTACCGGCGAGCTGCTGCGTCCAGCGCCGCGACGTCCACCCCGCGGTGACCAGCACCGCGACCAGCCCCAGCTTCACCAGCAGCAGCTGCCCGTATCCCGTGTCCGTCAGCGCGCCCCAGCTGCCGAGCCCGCGCCACGCCTGGTACAGCCCGGTCCCGGCGAGCACGGTCACCGACGTCAGCGCCAGCCGCGAGAAGCGGCGTATGACGTACGACGGGACCCGCGGGCCGAGGCGCAGGCTCAGCGCCAGCGAGGCCAGGCCGCCGAGCCAGACCGCGACGGCCAGCAGGTGAACCATCGTCATCGGCACGGCCAGCCACGGCTGGATGCCGGTGGAGGCGTGTTCGGCCATGCCCCAGGTCGCGGCGAGACCGACGGCGACCACGCCGCCGCCGATCCCGAGGCCGATGGCCAGGTCGCGGTCGCGGGCGGAGCCGGGACCGGCGCCGGTGCCGGTGTCGTCGGGGGTGTCGGCGTCGTCGGTGTCGTCCGCGGCGGGCTCGTCGTCCGTACCGGATTCCGCGTCCGCGCCCGTATCCGTTTCCCCGGCCCTCTCCGCGCCGGCCGCCGCCTCGCTCTCCCGCCCGTACATCCCGAACAGCACCGCCAGCACCACCGACGCCGCCCCCAGCAGCAGAAGGCGCGACAGCAGCGCCGTCCCCGGCCGGGTCTCCAGCACGTCGCGCACCGAGTCGAGCCCGAAGTCCGCGCCCGTGTACGGGCCGCGCAGCAGCAGCAGCGCCACGGTGGCGGCGAACAGCAGCACCCACCCCCCGCTCGCCACCCGCCGCACGACCCGGTAGCGCCCGCCGCACACGCCCGCGAAAACGGCGCCGCCGACGAGCAGCACGAAGCCCGCGTACGCGACGTAGCGCCCGGTGTCGTAGAGCGCCTGGGCGCTGCCGTTGTCCTCGCCCGCCTCGGACACCTCCACCGCCGTCTTCGACGGCTTGCCGACGGAGAAGGTGAACGCGCCGGAGATGGGGTGGCTGTCGGCCGAGACGGTCTTCCAGACCACGGTGTACGTGCCGTCCGGCAGCCCGGAGCGCAGCGCGGTCGTCGCCGTCGCGGCGTCGCCGTCGACGTGGCCGGCGGTGCCCTTGGTGACGTTGTCGCCGCCCGGGTCGAGGACGCGGATGGCGTCGTCGGCCAGCTGCACGGACTCGGAGAACGTCAGCGAGACGGCCGCCGGCGCCTCCTGCACCACCGAGCCCTCGGCGGGGTCGGTGCCGGTCAGCGCGGCGTGCGCCGCGGCGGGGGTGGCGCCGGGCACGAGGACGCACAGCACGGCGGCGACGGCGGCGCACAGCACGCCGGCCAGCCGCCCGCGGCGGGCCCGGCGTACGACGCGGGCCCGCCCGGACGGGGACGGGGACGAGGGCTGGGACGGGGGCTGGGACGGGGTCATGACACGCCTCTCACTTCGCGGGGCGGTACGTCGTCGGCCGCACCGGAACCTCGACCTCGATCGGCTCCGACGTGGCGAAGTGCAGCACGGAGGACACCTTCTCGCCCACCTCCGGTCTGCGGTCCAGCTTCTCCAGCATCAGATGCGCGCCCCCGCGGGCGAGGGTCAGCTCGCCTCCCCCGCCGACTACGCCCTCATTGGCGGGGGTACCCCCACTCGCGGGCACGTCGAGGCCGTCGACGGCGCGCATCCGCTCGCCCTCGCTGGTGTGCAGGGTGACGTCGGCGGCCAGGTCGGTGCTGACGGCGGTGAGCCGGTCGTCGGCGGCACCGTCGTTGCGTACGGTCAGATAGCCCGCGGCGAGGTCCTTCAGCACCGGCCGCGGCACGAAGCCGCCCTCGGCGCGCAGCCGCGGGCCGTCCCCGGACCGCGAACCGGAGTCGTCGCCGGCGGAACACGCGCTCAGGCCCAGCGCCAGCGCCAGTGCGACCGCCGCGACGGGTGCCGTGGAGCGCGTACTGCTCACGGGATCTGTCCCTTGACCAGCTTCGGCATGTCCTTGGTGTACTGCTGGGGCGTCACCCCGGCGAGATACACGACGTGCGCCTTGTCGTCCTTCGGCGAGAACGCCAGCACCGACGCGCCGTGGCTGACGGTGATGCTGCCGTCCTTCTCCTTGACGGGCTTCTCCAGGTGCACGCCGACGCTCCGCGCGGCCTTCGCGATCGTCTCGTAGTCGCCGGTGAGGCCGATGAAGTCCTTGTCCATGGCGTCGAGCCACTTGCGCATCCGGCTCGGGGTGTCGCGCTTCGGGTCGCTGCTGACCATGACGACCCGGAGCTTCTCCTGCTCGGCCTCGGGCAGCTTTTGCTTGGCGATGGCGAGGTCGCTCATCGTCGTGGGGCAGACGTCGGGGCAGTTGGTGTAGCCGAAGAAGAGGAGGGTGGGCCGGCCGGCGGTCTCGGCGACGAGGTCGAACTTCTCGCCCTCGGTGTCGGTGAGGACGAGCTCCGGCTTCTTCTTGGGAACGTCGAGGACGACGCCGGGCTTGGAGCTGCCGCCGGAGACCTCGAAGGCGGACTTGGCGGCGCCGTCGCCGGAGCCGGAGTCGGAGCCGCAGGCGGTGAGGGTGAGGGCCGCGGCGGCGGTGAGGGCCGCGGCGGCGTAGGCGGTGCGGGTACGGGTTGTGCGCATGCTGTGTCCCTTGAGGGGTCGGGCGGCCCGGCCGGGGTCGCCGGCCGGGCCACCTGCGTATCGCGAAGGTGGTGCGGAGGTGCTGCTACTGCGCCGCGGACGAACCGCCCGCGCCGCCGCGCCGCCGCGACAGCGCGCCGAACGCGACGCCGGCGGCGCCGAGCGCGATACCGACGACGGCCAGCGTGCGGGCCGTCGTGTCGGAGGAGCCGTCGTCGTCGGCGGCCGTGTCGTCGGTGCCGGAGCCGGCCTCGTCGGCGTCGGTGGCGGCGGGCTCGGTGTCGTCGCCGTTCCCGGCGTCGCCGGCCGCCTCGGCCGGCTCCAGGGCCAGCACGGGCGCCGGGCTCTCCGGCTCCTCGGCGCCCTCCTCGGGCACCTCGATCCAGCGCACGACCTCGCCGCTGTCGTACGTCTGGATGGCCTTGAACACCAGCCGGTCGGCGTCCTCGGGGAGGGCGCCCATGGAGACCGGGAACTGCTGGAACGTGCCCGGCTCGACCTTCCCGCCGGACCAGGTGACCTTGCTGGGCGCCTCGGTGATCTTCTCGCCGTGCGACTCGATCGGGGTGTCCAGCTCGGCCTGCTCCACCTTCACGTCCCAGCCGGGCACCGGCTGGGGCATGACGGACGTCAGCGGGTGGTCGGTCGGGAGGGTGACCTCCAGCTTGACGGTGGACGCGTCGTCGCGCTCGTTGGGCACCTTGAAGTTGACGGTGGCGTACCCGCCCTGCTCGGCCTCGCCGGGGTCGATGCTGACGTGCGCGGCGGCCGGTCCGGCGGCGACGAGGACGGCGCCGGCGGCGAGGGCCGTACCGACGGACATACGCCGCATACGGGATGACTTCATGAGTGACACACTCCGGTTGCTCTGGATGGATGAGGTGGGGTGGCGCGTGCGGCGGTGCCGCGACCACCCGCTCATCCGGGACCGGCGGGCCGCGCCCGCGCCCGCCCGTGTCGACGTCCGTACGGGGGGTGTGGCGGGGCGTGCACCGGAACCGGAGAGGTGCCGTCGCGTCAGGCCGCGAGGGCGAGCGCCGGGGGCCCGCGCCGTACGACGGCGTGCTGCAGGGCGCGTACGGTACGGGCCGTCTGCCCGTCGTACGCCGTCGCCGCCCCTGGGCGCACGGCCGGGCGGCCGGCGTCGTCGAGCCCGGTGGCGAGCACGCGCGCGTAACGCACGGCGGCGCGGAGCGGCGCGAGGCCGACGCGGGTGGCGGCGGCGAGGCGCAGGAGGGTGGTGACGGCGGCGTCGCCGCGGCGCAGCAGCCAGCCGGCGAGGAGGGCGGCGAGAAAGTGCCCGATGATCATCGACGGGGAGTACGTGGAGATGTGGAACGCGGCGCCGAGGCCCTCGCCTATCCCGCCGCCGTGCCCGACGTGCGCGCCGGCGCCCCCGGCAAGGCCGGAGTCCGGGTCGAGGCCGGCGCCGGCGACGATCTCGCGGGCCCGGCCCTCGGTGAGGTTCATGGCGGCGTCGTTGCACAGCACCCGGCGGGCCAGCTCGACGGCGGCGTCGCCGCCCCCGCCACCGCCCCCGGACACCCCCGCGCCGGAGCCCGCAACCGCCCCCGCGGCACCGGCGGCGCAGTGCTGCCCGAGCCCGTAGACCCCGTGCAGCCCGGTCTGCCCCACCGCCAGCAGCGCCGCGATCCCGGACAGCGACCGCTCCCGCCCGGCCAGCGGCGCGGCCACCGCGAACACCAGCGCCGCCGCGACCCCGAGCGCCCACAGCGGCACCGTCTGATCCGACGCCAGCAGGTGCCCCCCGGCGGACAGCACGACGCAGACCGCGGTGAACACCGCGGCCCGCAGAAGACGCAGCTCCGTACCGGCGGAGGCGTGAGGGGCAGCCATGGCGGCCGCCATCATCTCACCGCGGGGCCGCACCGGCCCGGCGGGGGCGCCGAAAAGCGCCATCCGCGCGTTGTCATGTCCCACCCCCAGGTGCGGAAGAAACCACTCCGCCGAATGAGGGTTCTCACGCAACTCGCGTGCTTACGGTGCCGACACAAGGGTTATACGTACCGTATGTCGGGGTGGCGGCCAGGAGGCTGAACGCATGAGCATGTGGTGGTCCCTGCGACTGCGCCGGGAGGCGGCCAGCGTCCCGCTCGCCCGCCGCCTGCTGGTCGGCGCGATGGAGACGGCCGGGGTGGACCCCGACGTCGCCTTCGACCTCGCCCTGGCCCTCACCGAGGCGTGCGCCAACGCCGTCGAACACGGCGGCACCGCCGCCGGCGAGGACTACCGCGTCACCGCCTACTTCGACGGCGACCGCTGCCACATCGAGGTCATCGACTCCGGCCCCGGCTTCGCCGCCCCCACCCCACCCCCCGAAACCCCCGCCACCCGCCCCACGGTCCCACCCCCCACCGACACCGGCGCGGAGGGCGGCCGGGGCCTGTTCCTGATCGCCGAGCTGAGCGACCACGTCGACATCCGCGACCGCCCGGGCAGCGGCGCGGTGGTGAGCTTCGACAAGATCCTCAAATGGCGCGAGGACGCCCCGCTCCAGGCGGCGTGACCGGCTCTCTGGTGATCAACGACGGGACCACCACCGGCCCCGGCCGAGTGGCGCCCTGCCCGTCGATCCGAGTGCTCTCCGCTCCGGCTGCCAGGGCAGCCTCGACACCCCGGCGGGGCGGCGAAAGCCGGGATCATGGCATCGCAGGCAGTCCGGTCAGGCGTCCGGAGCTCCGCCGAAGCGCTCACGGTAGGACTCCAGGTCCTCCTCCGTGATCTTCGTGAAGAGCACCGGCGGCACCGTGAACGCGGTGCCGGCCGGGACGGCGTCCAGTACCGTGGCCTGCTCGGCGGTCACCCAGGTCGCGGTGTCGTTCTCCAGGCCGAAGGCCCCGCGCATGGCGGCGGCCGTGGCCGGAATGAACGGCTCGGAGACGACCGCGTACAGGTGGATCAGGTTCATCGCGGTGCGCAGGGTCAGCGCGGCACCGTCGGCGTCTGCCTTGATCTCCAGCCAGGGAGCCTTCTCCTCCAGGTACGAGTTGCCCGCGGACCACAGGGCACGCAGGGCGGCAGCGGCCCTCCGGAACTGGAGCGCCTCCATCTGCTCCTCGTACTCGGCCAGCAGCCGCGCGATCTCCTCGCCCAGCTTCGCCTCCGCCTCGCCGGCGGCGCGACCGGCCGGGACCTCGTCGCCGAAGCGCTTCCGGGAGAAGGACAGCACGCGGTTGACGAAGTTGCCGAGGGTGTCGGCCAGGTCCTTGTTCACCGTGGCGGTGAAGTGCTCCCAGGTGAACGACGAGTCATCCGACTCGGGGGCGTTGGCGATCAGGAAGTAGCGCCAGTAGTCACCGGGCAGGATCTCCAGGGCCGCGTCCGTGAAGACGCCGCGCTTCTGTGAGGTGGAGAACTTGCCTCCGTAGTAGGTCAGCCAGTTGAAGCCCTTGACGACGTCGACCTTCTTCCACGGCTCCCGCACACCGAGTTCGGTGGCCGGGAACATCACGGTGTGGAACGGGACGTTGTCCTTGGCCATGAACTGCGTGTACCGGACGGTGTCGTCGGCCTCGTACCACCAGGACTTCCAGTCGCGGATCTCGCCGTCCGGCGCGGCGTCCGCCCACTCCTTCGTCGCGCCGATGTACTCGATCGGGGCGTCGAACCAGACGTAGAAGACCTTGCCCTCGGCCGCGAGCCCAGGCCAGGTGTCGGCCGGGACGGGCACGCCCCAGTCCAGGTCGCGGGTGATGGAGCGGTCGTTCAGGCCCTCGGTCAGCCACTTCCGGGCGATGGACGTGGACAGATGCGGCCACGCGTCGCTGACGGTGGCGATCCACTCCTCGACCTCGTGCTGGAGCTTGGACTGCAGCAGGAAGAGGTGCTTGGTCTCGCGGACCTCCAGGTCAGTGGAGCCGCTGACCGCCGAGTGCGGGTTGATCAGATCGGTCGGGTCGAGCACACGGGTGCAGTTCTCGCACTGGTCGCCGCGGGCCTTGTCGTAGCCGCAGTGCGGGCAGGTGCCCTCGACGTAGCGGTCCGGCAGGAAACGGCCGTCGACGGGCGAGTACACCTGGTGCACCGCGCGCTCCTCGATGAAGCCGTTCTCGTTCAGCTTGCGCGCGAAGTGCTGCGTGATCTCGGCGTTCTGCTGTGAGGAACTGCGCCCGAAGTGGTCGAAGGCCAGCTCGAACCCGTCGTACACGGCCCTCTGCGCGTCGTGGGCCTGGGCGGAGAACTCGGCGACAGACAGCCCGGCCTCCTTGGCGGCCAGCTCGGCCGGCGTGCCGTGCTCGTCGGTGGCGCAGATGTACAGGACGTCATGACCGCGCTGACGGAGGTACCGGGAGTACACATCCGCCGGAAGCATCGACCCGACCATGTTGCCCAGGTGCTTGATCCCGTTGATGTAGGGAAGCGCGCTGGTTACCAGGTGTCGAGCCATCCTCGGATGCTCCATTTCGTGCGTATGGCGCCGGCGACAGTGCCACGGCGGGCCCAAGTCGGGAGGCTGCAGCCGATGCGATGCGAGCACTCAGATCGCCCACTGATGTCACACACCGTGACGAAACGGGTCTGCAAGCCGCCGTCATCGTATCGAACCGGAGGTCTGCTCAGCCCGTGGGTTTTCCGGTCGGCGCGAGCCGCGTTCGCAAAACGCTCGGCCGTCCGAGACAGGCGGCCAAGCGAGTCCCGTACGGCCGAGGCGCCACCCATCTTAGAGCCACCGCTGACGCTCATCCCGGTGCGGCATGTGCGTGCCTCGGGGTGCTGGTGTGGTCGGCGGGCAGATGACGACGAGGGGCCGCAAGCTTTATGGGATCTGTACGGATGCCGCCTCGTACTTCGTACAGCTCGCGTTCCTACCTTGGCCCCGGCAAGACCAAGACCGTCGACGCCGAGATCGAGAACGGCCCCATGGGCGCCATCACGGCCGTCCAGGTCACCCGGGTGAACCTGACCTGACCGGTCTCCACACCTCCGTGGCCGTCCCGCCTCGTCCCAGCCGCGGCGGGGTCCCCCGCGCCGGACCATGGCGTTCGGCAGCCGCGCGTGCCCGCTCCTCAGGGGCCGGGCCGCTCCCGCGTGTCACGCCGGCGGTTTGCGGGCCACGGCGCCGAACTGCGGGACCACGGCGGGCTCGCCGAAGGCGTTGGGCTCCGGGCGCCACTGGGCACACGAGACGATCCCCGGCTCCAGCAGGTCGAGGCCGTCGAAGAACCGCGTGACCTCTTCGCGGCTCCTGGCGGTGATCGGCGGGGTGGCGTTCTCGTTCCAGAACTTCATCGCCGCCACGTTGCCCTCGCCGCCCAGTTCCACCGTGGGATGGGTGAGCACCAGGTAGCTGCCGGGCGGTGCCGCGTCCACCAGCTCCCGTACGACTCTTTGCGCGTCGTCGTTGTCGAGGATGAAGTTGAGGATCCCCAGCATCATGACCGCCACCGGCTGACCGAAGTCGAGGGTGCGCGCGGCCTCGCGCAGGATCACCTCGGGTTCGTGGGCGTCGGCGGCGAGGTAGTCGGTGGCCCCCTGCGGGGTGCTGGTGAGCAGGGCGCGGGCGTGGGTGAGGACGAGGGGGTCGTTGTCGACGTAGACGATCCGGGACGACGGCGCTACCTGCTGGGCGACCTCGTGGGTGTTGTTCGCGGTCGGCAGGCCGGTGCCGATGTCCAGGAACTGGCGTATCCCCGCCTCGCCGGCGAGGTATCGCACCGCGCGGCCGAGGAACACCCGGTCGGCGCGGGCCACGTCGCGGATGACGGGGAACATGCCCGCCACGTGGTCGCCCACCTGGCGGTCGACCGCGTAGTGGTCCTTGCCGTTCAGCCAGTGGTTCCAGACGCGGGCGTTGTGCGCCACGCTCGCGTCCACCGGACCGCTCGCTTCCGGGCCTTCCTCCATCGTCCGCCTCCCCTGGCCGAATCCGCCGACGCCATTGTGCTCCACGGGCCCGTGCGCCCGCTCCTCACCCTCACCGCGAGCCCGGTCGGGGTCCGAGGGCGTTCGGTCAGGCCGTACCCCGCGGTGCGGCCTCCGCGGACGTCGCGGCGGGGGTGAACTTCCGGCGCCAGGCGAGGGAGACGTAGACCAGGGCGACGAGGACGGGGACTTCGATGAGGGGGCCGACGACGCCGGCGAGGGCCTGGCCGGAGGTGACGCCGAAGGTGGCGATGGCGACGGCGATGGCGAGTTCGAAGTTGTTGCCCGCGGCGGTGAAGGCGAGGGTGGCGGTGCGGTCGTAGGCCAGGCCGATCGACTTGCCGAGGGCGAAGGTGCCGAACCACATCAGCGCGAAGTACGCCAGCAGCGGCAGCGCGATGCGGGCGACGTCGAGCGGCTGCGAGGTGATCGTCTCGCCCTGGAGGGCGAAGAGCAGCACGATTGTGAAGAGCAGCCCGTACAGCGCCCAGGGGCCGATACGGGGCAGGAACCGGGACTCGTAGCTCTGCCGCCCCAGCTTCCGCTCGCCGATGCGGCGGGTGAGGAAGCCGGCCAGCAGCGGGACTCCGAGGAAGATGACGACGTTGAGCGCGATCTTCCACATCGAGATGTCGAGGCTTTCGCCGTCGCCGAGGCCGAGCCAGCCGGGGAGGAGGTCGAGGTAGAACCAGCCGAGGAGGCCGAAGGCCAGGACCTGGAAGAGGGAGTTGAGGGCGACCAGGACGGCGGCGGCCTCGCGGTCGCCGCAGGCCAGGTCGTTCCAGATGATGACCATCGCGATGCAGCGGGCGAGGCCGACGATGATCAGTCCGGTGCGGTACTCGGGCAGGTCGGGCAGGAAGATCCAGGCGAGGGCGAACATCACCGCCGGGCCGGCGAGCCAGTTGACCACCAGGGAGGAGACCACGAGGCGCCGGTCGCCGGTGACGGCGTCGAGGCGGTCGTAGCGGACCTTGGCCAGCACCGGGTACATCATGATCAGCAGGCCGAGGGCGATGGGCAGCGAGATGCCGCCGATCTCCACCTTCGCCAGCGCGTCGTCCAGCCCGGGAACCGCCCGGCCCAGCCCGAGGCCGGCGGCCATGGCCAGCAGGATCCACACGGCCAGGAAGCGGTCCAGGGTGGACAGCCGGGCGACGACGCTCGCGCCGTCCTCCCGGGACGGCGCGCCGGCGGGGCCGGTGGCTCGGGCGGTGGTCACGGGCAGGCCCTCTTCCGGTCGGCGGCGGCGGTGGTGCGCGCGGTGGCGGCGAGCCGGGTGAACGCGCCGGCCATGCCTTCGATGACCTCCGGGCGCAGCTTGTAGTACGTGAAGCGCCCGCACGGCTCCGTCTCCACCACGCCGGCCTCGCGCAGCACCCGCAGGTGGTTGGACAGGTTCGTCTGCCGCGCGCCCGTCTCCTCGACCAGGTGCGTGGTGCACAGCGTCTCCACGGCCAGGAGCTCGACGATCCGGAGCCGGAGGGGGTCGGCCAGCGCCCTGATCACTTCAGTATCGACTGACGTCAGCATGGGCTGATACTGTCACATCAGGCGAAGCTGATGCCACCCCGCTCCGCCGTCGTGCGATGAGGGAGACGAGACCGCGATGCCCGACAAGCCCACCGTCCTGTTCGTCTGCGTCCACAACGCCGGCCGCTCCCAGATGGCCGCCGCCTGGCTCACCCACCTCGCCGGCGACCGCGTCGAGGTCCGCTCCGCGGGCTCCGCCCCCGCCGACAGCGTCAACCCCGCCGTGGTCGAGGCGATGCGCGAGGCCGGGATCGACATCGCCCACGAGCAGCCCAAGGTCCTCACCGTCGACGCCGTGCAAGCCTCCGACGTCGTCATCACCATGGGCTGCGGCGACGCCTGCCCGGTCTTCCCCGGCAAGACCTACCTCGACTGGAAGCTCGACGACCCGGCGGGCCAGGGCGTCGAGGCCGTACGTCCCATCCGCGACGAGATCCGCACCCGCGTCGAGGGCCTGATCGCCGACATCGCCCCGTGAGGGAGTGAGCGGGGGGCCGCGGACGCGGAGGTGGCCGGATCCGAGGCGGGGGGCCGTACGGCGCGGGCCCTCAGCCCGGGTTCGCGGGCCGCGCGCGGTCGCCTCGGTGTGCTCAGGCTCCCCGGTCCGGAGCGACGGCACGTCGTACGCAGTCGTGGAGCAGGGCGCGCCGCCGGTCGTGCGCGTCCGCGGGCTCGTCGGCGGAGGCGGCGTAGACGTTGCTCACGGGCGACCAGGCCATGGACATGGCGATGACCAGGGCCATCACGTCGAAGGGGTCTCCCTGCCTGACGCGCCCGGCGGCCTGGGCCTCCGCGATGGCGCGGAGTTTGTGGTCGTCGTAGCGGTCGTGGTCCGCCACGAGATTCCCGGTCGGGCGCCGCTCCAGGCGGGCCCAGGTTGCGAGCCGGATCAGATCCGGACGGCTGAGGTACTCGTCGTAGAGGCGCACCGCCCAGTCGGCGAGGTCCGTGGCGTCGATGGGGACGACATTGGTGATCCGCTCCAGTGAGGCGAAGAAGATCGCGTCGAAGAGCGCGTCCTTGTTGCCGAAGTAGCCGTAGAGCTGCGCCTTGTTGGTGCGCGCGGCGGCGATGATCCGCTCGATGCGCGCGCCGGCGATGCCGTGCTGGGCGAATTCCCGGGTGGCGGCGTCGACGATGCGCTGGTACGTCGCGGCTCCGCGGCTGCTGGATGGCTGGGCAGGCATGCCCCGAAGCCTACAGACCGACTCGTCTGTTTGCTTCTCGGCTCCCGTGCGCTTACGGTCAAACAGACCGAACAGTCTGTCTGAGGAGATCGTGATGCGCCCTACGACCGGATGGCGCGCGGACAGCGCGACGCGGACCCTGCGCCGGGCGCCGCTGGAGCGGCGGGACCTGCGGCCGGACGACATCGCGGTACGTGTCGAGTACTGCGGCGTCTGCCACACGGACCTCCACGCGCTGCAAGCGCACCGGAGCGACGCGAACGGCGTGCTCGTCCCCGGGCACGAGTTCACCGGGGTGGTCACCGATGCCGGCAGCGCCGTTTCCGGCTTCGCTCCGGGCGCCCCCGTGGCCGTCGGCAACATCGTCGACTCGTGCGGCGTCTGCCGCATGTGCCGGGCCGGGCAGGAGAACTTCTGCCGGAGCTTCCCGACGCTGACCTACGGCGGAGCCGACCGGCAGGACGGCACGACCACGCTGGGCGGGTACTCCCGCGAGTACGTCGTGAGCCATCGGTTCGCCCACCACCTCCCCGCGGGCCTCGACGCGGCCGCCGCGGCCCCCCTGCTCTGCGCCGGGGTCACCGTCTGGGAACCGTTGCGGGCGCTCGGAGTGGGGCCGGGCAGCACCGTCGCCGTGGCCGGACTGGGCGGCCTGGGGCACCTCGCGGTCAAGATGGCGACCGCGCTCGGCGCCACGACCACCGTCATCAGCCGGACCCCGGACAAGGCCGGCGAAGCGCGCGGCCTGGGGGCGCAGGAATTCGTCCTGTCCACCGACTCCGAGCAGACGGAGGCGAACCGCGACCGGTTCGACGTGGTCGTCGACACCATCTCCGCCCCCCACGACCCGGCCCCGTACCTGCGGATGACCGCCATGGACGGCACCCTCAGCCACCTCGGCCACCTCGGGCCGGTCACCGTGGACACCTTGGACCTGCTCATCGGCCGCAAGAAGCTCAGCTCCGCCGGCAGCGGCGGCCGCCCCTCCACCGCGGCCATGCTGCGCTTCTGCGCCGAACACGACATCACCGCGGACATCGAACTGCTGCCGTCGTCCCAGGTGAACAGCGCCCTCGAACGCCTGGAGCGCAACGACGTCCGCTACCGCTTCGTGCTCGACATGTCGGACCTGGATTGAACGACGTGCCCTGAGTCCCATCGACTAGGTTGTGGTTCCCGAGCATTGCCTCCATCGCCCGTCAGCAGCGGTCCTTCCTCGCCCGCGCGGTCTCCTTCCTGGTCCACGAGGCGGGCGTACGGCAGTTCCTGGACATCGGAACCGGACGGGCAGGCGTCCTTGAGCGCGGGCGGGACGGCCCGCGGGTACGGGGCCGGGCGGGGCCGGGTGTCGCGGGGGTGTGCGGCGGGGTCAGCCGTACTGGGGGGACGGGGGCTGGGCCGCGCCCAGCCAGTCCTTGAGCCACCGGTCGTAGCTCTCCTGCCACGCGCCCCCTCGGGCCTCTTCCAGGGCCGCGTTGACCACCCGCAGCAGGTCGTCCGACCCGTCCTTGACCGCGATGCCGTAGGAGACCTCGCCGACCTGCTGCCCGACCAGGCGGGTGCCGTCCTCCTGGGCGGCCATGCCCGCGGCGAGCCCGCTGTCGGTCAGGACCGCGTCCGCGCGGGAGAGCTGAAGCAGCATCAGGCAGTCCAGGGCGTTGGTCCGCCCCCGCATCCAGGCGCCGTGCTCCTCCTGGCCCGCGCCGCTCAGCAGCTCGTAGCCGCTGGAGCCGTAGGCGGTGCACACCGTCTTGCCCTTGAGGGTGTCGTTGAAGCCGGTGATGTCGGAGTGCTCGGGGACCAGGACGAGCTGCCCGGTCTCGAAGTAGGGGCTGGAGAAGTCCACGGCGGGCTCCTCCGGGGTGCCCTGGAGCGCCTGACAGGTGATCGGCATGGCCTGCACCAGGACGTCCACCTCGCCCTCCGCCAGGGCCTGCTGGCGGCGGTCGATCGGCACGGTGCGGAACTCCACCGCCCCGGGGTCGCCGAGCAGGGCACCGGCCAGCAGCTTGACCAGGTCGATGTCGAAGCCCTTCAGCTCGCCCTCGGCGTCGCGGTGGCTCCACAGGTAGCTGTTCTGCGCCACCCCGGCGATCAGCCTGCCCCGGTCCTTGATCTCCTGGACGGCGGGCCCGTTCTGGCTGCCGGTCTCCGGGTCCGGGCTCACCTGGAGGTCGCAGTCCTCCCCGGCGGGCGTCGCCTGCCCGGGGGCCTGCGCCGGCAGGCCCGCCTGCGCCGCGGACGGCGCTCCCGCCGCCGGTTCGCGCTGCGGTGCGGCGCCGCTGACCGCGGCGACGGCCACCAGCGACGCGGCGGCCAGCCACGCCGCGGCCCAGCCCCCGGCCACGCGGCGCCGGTCGCGCGGCGGCGGGGCGCCCGGTGCCGTACCGCCGGGCCCTGATACCGCGTTCCCCACTGCCGTCGCCTCCCTCGTCCCGACGCGGTCGCCGGCGGTCACCGGTACTCCGCCAGCCGCTTGCCGACGCCCAGGATCACGCCGGCCACCCCGAGCAGGCAGAGCGCCGCGCCGCCGACGGGCAGCCCGGTGAGCGCGCCGCGTGCGTTCTCGACCTGCTCCTGGAACTGCTTCCGCTCGTGGTCCACCGCCGCGGCGAGCTTGCCGTCCATAGCGGCGAAGCT
Organism: Streptomyces sp. MAR4 CNX-425; assembly: GCF_048656465.1. Taxonomy (NCBI): domain Bacteria; kingdom Bacillati; phylum Actinomycetota; class Actinomycetes; order Kitasatosporales; family Streptomycetaceae; genus Streptomyces; species Streptomyces sp. MAR4 CNX-425. The sequence goes on from NZ_JBMDLF010000005.1 coordinate 272,026, forward strand.
GGCCTCGGTGGTGTCCTCGACGGTCTCGCCGCCGGACTCGCCGCCGATGGTGCGGGTCACGGCGTCCTCGTGGTGGCCCAGGTCGTCCTGCCTCCGGACCTGGTCGTGCAGCTTCTTCCAGTCCTTCAGCTCCGCCCAGGCGTCCGTCACCAGATCCTGCCCGGCCGCGTCCTCGGCCTGCCCCCTGGAGCGCTGCATGAGCCGCTGGCCCTTGTCCTTGTCGTCCATGGCGCCGGCCCAGTAGTCGAACTCCCGGGAGTACGCGGCGCCCTCTCCCCGCGCCACCAGGGCCATGTTCTCGCTCGCACGGGCCTTCAGACCGGCGATCCGGGACTGGGTCAGCAGCTGCACCGAGGCCGAGCCGTGGGTGTCGGAGTCCGCCAGCGAGGAACGGGTCACGGAGTGTCCCCCCGCCATCCAGACCAGCGAGACCAGCACCGCCGCGGCCGCCGCCACCAGGCCCAGGTTGAGCCGCCGGTTGGTGGCCAGATAGAGCCGGTACGAGTAGAAGCCGATCACCGCCAGGACGAGCAGCCCGGCGCCGTAGGCGGCCCAGGGCGGCGCGGAGGCGTCGGCGCGGATCGCGGCCATCCGCCGGGTCTCCGCGTGGTACATGTCCTCGGCCGCCGGGAGCATGGTGGAGCGCATCTGCTCCGAGGCGTAGCGCATGTAGGAGTTGGCGACCGGCTTGTTCTCCCGGTTGGCGGAGCGGGCCGCCTCCACCAGGGCGGTGTAGCCGGGCAGTTCCTTGTTCAGGATGGTGATCTGCCGCTGCGCGGCGAAGGAGTCACCGGTGCGTCCCGCCGCCTTGGAGAGCAGCCGGGAGGCGGTGCGGATGTTCGACTGGTAGGCGACGCGGTCCGCGTGGGACTCCTCGCTGCCCCGCAGGAAGCCCGCCGCGGCGGTGGCGTCCGCGTCCGCCAGCGAGCGGTATATCTCCCCCACGTCCGCGCTCAGCGGCGCGGACCGCTCCGCCAGCTCGCGGGCCGACGTCTGCCGCTCGTACACGGACGTGGCCAGCAGTGCTCCGAAGAGCACCGTCACCAGGGTCATGACCAGTGCCGCCAGCCGCAGCCGGGCGGGTGGCGTACCCGTCCCGACGACCTTCACCACGGCGGAGGCCGCGACCCGCGCCCTCCCGGTCCGCTCCTCCGGAACTGTCTGAACGGCCGCACTCATCGGTGCGGACACTTGCGCGGATGTATCTGATCCGGACGTGCCCCCGCCCCCCTCGGCGTCACCACACCGGCCCTCCCCCTCGAATTCGTTGCCCCGTAACGCTGTTGGGAACAGTAGTGCTTCCACCCCGAGGGGCACTAGGCTGACGAAATGTCCACCGGGGGAGAGGTTACGCGCGCGTTGGATCGACGCAGGTTCCTGGGAGCCGTGGCCGCGGGGGCGCTGGCGCCCACCGCCCTGGCCGCCTGCGGTGCCGATGAGGCACCGGGCCTGGCGAAGGCCCCGGCGCAGAAGGACCGGGGGACCGTCACCATCGGCTTCGTGGCCTGGGACGAGGACATCGCGGTCACGGAGCTGTGGAAGCAGCTGCTCGAATCCAAGGGGTACCGGGTCGAGGCCGTCCAGCAGGACGCCGTTCCCGACCTGTTCCGGGGGGTGGCCGAGGGCCGGTTCGACGTCTTCATGGACGCCTGGCTGCCGAGCACCCACACCGAGCCGTGGGCGCGGTACGGCGGCTCGGTCGTGGACATCGGCCCCTGGTACGAGCCCGGCGATCTGGGTCTGGCCGTGCCCCACTACGTCGACGAGGTCGAGTCCCTGGTCGATCTGCCGGAGCACGCCGACCTCTTCGACGGGACGATCGTCGGGATCGAGCCGACCGCGGGCCTGACCAGGACCATCGACAAGTCGGTGATCCCGGAGTACGGCCTGGCCGACACGTACCGCCAGCAGGCCGAGGACACCGGCACCATGCTGGCGGCCCTGGACAGCGCCTACGCCGAGGAGCGCCCCGTCCTGGTGGGCATGTGGCGCCCCCACTGGGCGTTCTCCAAGTACGACATCCGCTACCTCGACGACCCCGCCGACGCCTTCGGCGACCCGGACAAGCTGCACACGATCGTCTCCCGGGACTTCCACGGCCGGGGCGACAACGAGGCCCTGGAGTGGCTGCGGAACTTCCGGGTGACGCCGAACCAGCTGCAGGGCCTGGAGGCCGCGATCCAGGAGGCCGGCGGCGCGGAGCGCAAGACCGGCGCGGTGGAGAGCTGGATCGGCGACAACGAGCCCCTCGTCCGGCAGTGGCTGCCGATCTGACCCTCCCGTAGGCGGTGGCGGGTGGCGCGGGCCGCCTCCGGACCGGGGGTGTGGGCGCCGCCCGGGGCCGGGCCGACCGCCGCCCGCTGCTCCGCCCATGCGGGTGCTTTGCCCTGAATGTACGATTTTGGCGTTGCCCTTTCCTCCCAAGGAAGGAAGTCCGATGCCCCGTACGCGGAAAGCGACCCTCGGCGCCCTGGGCGCCGCCGCGCTCTGCGCGACCGCCCTGGTCGGCACCGCAGGCGCCGCCCCGGCACAGGACGACAACGGCGTCGCCGACCAGAGCGCCGCGGACATAGCCGCCCAGGCCCGGGACGCCTTCGCCGGCGCCCGGTCCATGCACCTCACCATGGAAACGCAGGGCTCGGGCCTGGAGAGCGACGACCCGACCCGCCTCGACCTCTCGGCCGACCGCTCGGAGAACTGCGTCGGCACCGTCGACTACGCCGCCGGTGGCGGGAGCCTGGAGCTGATCCGGCACGGCAACGACGTGTGGGTGAAGCCCGACGCCGCCTGGCTGGAGACCAACCTGCCGTCCGGCCGTTCGGAGGACGTCCAGCGGCTCGCGGGCAATTACCTCCAGGGCACGGTCCAGGACCGGGGTCTGGGCGACATTGCGGAGCTGTGCGGCATCGACGAGCTGGACGACGCCGTGGAGGACGCCACCACCGCGGACAACCTCCAGAAGGGCGCCGAGACGACCGTCAACGGCACGCCCGTCATCGAGGTCACCGGGCAGCACGACGGGGCGGACGTGACCGTCTCCGTCGCCACCCGGGGCACGCCGTACCCGGTGCAGGCCACGTCGCGGGGCGACGGCGAGGAGACCACGGCGAACTTCGCCTTCGACCAGCCGGTTCCGAACAGGACCCCGGCGCCCGGCGACACGGTCCCCTGGGGCGGCTGACGCCCGCCGGGCCCCGTTCGCCCGCCCGCTTCCCCGCTCTGCCGCGTTGTCGGTCCCGGGTGTGAGACTGGGGCGCATGAGCGAAGAGCGCGGGCGGGCGCGGGACATGGGCGTTCCGCTGGCCGGGGAGCCCGGGGAGTGGAACGCGGTCACGGACGTCCCCGGCGTCCACGTCGGGTACGTGACGCTGGTCGAGGGCGAGGACGTACGGACCGGGGTCACGGCCCTGCTGCCGCGCGGCCGCGACGGCGTCGGCACGCCGTGCGCGGCGGGGTGGCACTCGCTCAACGGCAACGGCGAGATGACCGGCACGGCGTGGCTGGAGGAGAGCGGCGCGCTCGCGACGCCGGTGCTCCTCACCAACACGTACGCGGTCGGGCCGGTGCACCGCGGCGTCGTGGAGTGGATGCGCGCGCACCGCGCGGACGCGGCGCCGGAGTGGCTGCTGCCGGTGGTCGCCGAGACGTGGGACGGGTATCTGCACGACATCCACGGCGACCACGTGGCGCCGGCGCACGCGGGCGCCGCCATCGACGCGGCGGCCGGCGGCCCGGTCGCGGAGGGCGGCGTCGGGGGCGGCACGGGCATGCGGTGCTACGGGTACAAGGGCGGCTCGGGGACGGCGTCCCGGATCGTGCGCTACGGGTCCGAGCGGTACACGGTCGGCGTGTTCGTGCAGGCCAACTTCGGGGCGCGGCGCGAGCTGGTGGTGGCGGGGGCGCCGCTGGGGCGGGAGCTGGCGGAGGCGGCGCGCCGCGGCGACCCGGGGCCGGGGGGCGGCGCCGGGCGGCCCGTGCCGCCGGGGGCCGGGTCCGTCATCGCCGTCGTCGCGACCGACGCGCCGCTGCTGCCCGGCCAGTGCAAGGCCCTCGCGCGGCGGGTGCCGCTGGGCCTCGCCCGTACGGGCACCACCGGCAGCCACTTCTCCGGCGACCTCTTCCTCGCCTTCTCCACCGCCAACCCCGGCGCTCTCACCAGCACGTTCCCCCCGCGCGTGGACCGGGACAGCGCCGACGACGCGCCGTACGAGACCCTGCGCTTCATACCCTGGGGCCGCGTCGACCCCTTCCACACCGCCGTCGTCGAGGCCGTCGAGGAGGCCGTGCTCAACGTGCTCACCGCCGCCGGGCCCATGACCGGCCGCGACGGGCACCACGTGCCCGCGTTCCCGCTCGCCGCCCTCGCGGGGCTGCCGCGGGCGCGTACGGGCTGAGCCCCGCGTGTCGGTCCGCGCCCCGCCGCGCCCGGCGCCCACGATGGGGGCGCCGAGGCGAGAGGAGCCGAACCGTGGCCCTGCACCAGACCGACCGCGCCGCCGCCGCGCCCTACGACGACGTCTACGCGACGCCCATCAGCGAGCACGCGCTGTCCCGGTACCGGATGCCGGAGGGGGTCTCCGACCCGCGCGCCGTCTACGCCCTCATCCACGACGAGCTTGCCCTCGACGGCAACGCCGCGCAGAACCTCGCGACGTTCTGCACCACCTGGGCCGAGCCCGAGGTGCACACGCTCATGGACGAGTGCCTCGACAAGAACATGGTCGACAAGGACGAGTACCCGCAGACCGCCGGCATCGAGAGCCGCTGCGTGCACATCCTCGCCGACCTGTGGCACTCCCCGCAGGGCGGAAGCACCATGGGCTGCTCCACGACCGGCTCCAGCGAGGCCGCGATGCTCGGCGGCCTGGCGCTCAAGTGGCGCTGGCGCAAGCGCCGCGAGGCCGCGGGCAAGCCGGCCGACCGGCCGAACCTGGTGTGCGGCCCGGTGCAGGTGTGCTGGGAGAAGTTCGCGCGCTACTTCGACGTGGAGCTGCGCCAGGTGCCGCTGGAGCCGGACGCCACCGGGCTGCGCCCGCACCAGCTGCGCGGATACGTGGACGAGAACACCATCGGCGTCGTCGCGATCCTCGGCGTCACGTACACCTGCGACTACGAGCCGGTGAAGGAGATCGCCGCCGAACTCGACGCGATCCAGGCCGACACCGGCCTCGACGTGCCCGTGCACGTGGACGCCGCCAGCGGCGGCTTCGTCGCGCCCTTCCTCCGCCCCGAGCTGGAGTGGGACTTCCGCGTGCCGCGGGTGGCCTCGATCAACGCCTCCGGCCACAAGTACGGCATGGCGCCCCTCGGGGTCGGCTGGGCGGTCTGGCGCTCCGCCGACCTGCTGCCGGAGGACCTGATCTTCCGCGTGAGCTATCTGGGCGGCGACATGCCCACCTTCGCGCTCAACTTCTCCCGGCCCGGCGGCGAGGTCGTCGCGCAGTACTTCAACCTGCTGCGCCTCGGCCGCGAGGGCTACCGCCGCGTCTACCGGGCGGCGGCCGGCAGCGCCGAGTGGCTGGGCGGGCAGATCGCCGCCATGGGCCCGTTCACGCTGCTGTACGACGGCCGCGGCGCGCTGCCGGCGGTGTCGTGGACGCTGACGGACCCGGCGCGCGCGGGCTTCACGCTGTACGACCTGACGGAGCAACTGCGGGTACGCGGCTGGCAGGTGCCGGCGTACCCGCTGCCGCCGCGGCGGCAGGAGACCGTCATCCAGCGGGTGCTGGTCAGGCACGGGATCAGCCACGACAAGGTCGAGCTGCTGGCGGCGGACGTCCGGGCGGCGCTGGCCCGGCTGGAGGGCGGCCCGGGCGCCCCGGCCCGCCCGGGCTTCCACCACTGAGACCGGGCCGGGCGCCGCCCGTCCGGTCCGCCCGCCCCGGGTCCGCCGGGCGCGGACCCGGCGGGCGGGGGCGCCGCGGCTCAGGCGAAGAGGTCCCGGTGGACGCCCACCGCGCGGAAGAGGCGGTCGCGGGACGCTTCGAGCTCGTGGCGCAGCCGGCCGGGGTGCGTGCCGAGGAGCCGGCCGCGCCACTTGCGGATCCGGCCGGCGACGATCACGGTCTCGACGTTGGTGCGGTCCATGAGCGAGACCACCGCGCCCGGCACGTGGTTGAGCGGGGCGACGTGGGGGGCGGTGGCGTCGAGCAGCACGATGTCGGCGTCCTTGCCGGGGGTGAGGGTGCCGGTGCGGCGGTCCAGCCCCAGGTGCGCGGCGCCGTTGACGGTCGCGTACCGCAGGACGTCCTGGACGGTGAGCAGCGGCGGGGTGCCCGGGGCGGGGACGGGGTAGGCGTTCGGGGGCGTGAAGTCGCCCTGTTCGAGGACCATCTGGTTGACGAGCATCCGCTGCATGGTCATCGCGGAGCGCATCAGCGTGAAGGGGTCGGCGGCCATGGTGGTCTCGACGTCGGAGCTGAGCGAGGGCTCCATGCCGAGCCGCTGCATCGTCAGGATGGGCGGTTCGCCGTGCCGCATGGACATCTCGATGGGGAACGCGACCGAGACCCGTACGCCGGCGTCGCGGGCGCGGCGCCAGGCGAGGTCGGACATGCCGGTCATGTGGATGAGCAGGACGTCGGGGCCGAGGCCGAGGTCGTTGCCGGTGCCGCCGGTGCCGCGGGCCAGGTCGTCGATGATCGGCCGGTATCCCGCGCTGGAGACGGCGTGCGCGGCGATCGGCAGGTCCAGCTCGCGGGCGATGCGCCAGGCGCGGGTGTAGACCTCCTCGGGCTGGTGGATCTCGCCGCCCATGACCATGGTCAGCAGCTGGTCCGCGGAGGAGAACCAGCGGTCCCGGAGGCGGTACGCGTCCTCGGGGTAGCGGGCTCCGGCGCGCCCGTCGCCCTCGAAGAAGCCGAACGCCGCGCGGCGCCCGGTGTCGGCGAGCGCCTGGACCGCGGCGTCGCTGTGCTCGGGGGAGTGGTGGATCTGGGAGACGTCGAGCACGGTGGTGACGCCGGCGTCGAGCTGGGACAGGCCCGCGGCGAGGGAGCTGAGGTAGACGTCCTGCGGCCGGTAGGCGGGCGCGAAGCGCTCCAGGACGTAGGCGACGTACGAGGGGTCGGCGCTGGGTGAGCCCGATCCGTCGTCCAGCAGCAGCCCGTTCGGGAGGAAGGCGCGCAGCGCGGTCTCGAACTGGTGGTGGTGCGTGTCGACGAAGCCCGGCATGACGATGCGCCCGCGGGCGTCGACGACTTCCGCGTCGCCGGCCTCGACGCGGGGCCGGACGGCGGCGATCTTCTCGCCCTCGACCAGGACGTCGGCGGTCTCGAAGTCGCCGACGCGGGGGTCCATCGACATCACGGCGCCGCCCCGGATGACGTACCGGCGGCCCCGGGGCGGCGCCCGGTGGCCGCGGTCCTCGCGGTCGCGGCCCGGTGCCGGCGCGGCCGGGCCCGCGGCGAACAGGCCGGTGCCCGCCGTGGCGGCGGCGGCCGTCGAGGCCCTGAGGAACGTACGGCGTCCGTGCCGGCGGCCGGTCATGCGGCTCTCTCCTCCATCGAGTTGATGTGTCACCTCGAAGCCTAGCCCGTTGAGTTGATTCGTCAACTCCCCGTAGGATGGCCCCCATGGCGGCGCACGCACTGACCGAACGCGAACTCCGCGCCTGGCGGACGTCCTTCCGGATGCTGGAGCTGCTGCGGACCCGGCTCGAACAGCAGCTCCAGGCCAGCAGCGGCCTCTCCAACGCCGACTACACCGTGCTCGCGCTGCTCTCCGAGGCGCCCGGCGGGCGGCTGCGCGTCTACGAGCTCGGCCGGGCGGCCGGCTGGGAGAAGAGCCGCCTGCACCACCAGCTGACCCGGATGGGGACGCGCGGGCTGGCCGCCCGGGAGCGCTGCGGCTCCCGCGGGATGTACGCGGTGATCACGGAGAAGGGCCGTACCGCCCTGGAGGAGGCCGCGCCCGGCCACGCCCGGGAGGTCCGGCGCCTGTTCGTCGACCGCCTCACGCCCGAGGAGCTGGACCGGTTCGCCGACCTCGCCGGCACGGTCCTCGACCACCTGCGGGCGGACGACCAGGCGCCGTGACGGCGCAGCGCTCGCGGGCGGGCCGCTACCCCGTCACGGCATCACGGCCAGCACGAGGTACGCGGCGAACAGCGCCAGGTGCACCCCGCCCTGCTGGAGCGTCGCCCGCCCGTGCGTCACCGTCAGCGTCCCCACCGCCACCGTCATCGTCAGCAGCACCAGCTGGTTCTCGCCCAGCCCCAGCTTCAGCGGCCCCTCCAGCCAGATCGACGCGACCGCGACCGTCGGGATCGTCAGCCCGATGCTCGCGATCGCCGAGCCGTACGCCAGGTTCAGGCTCGTCTGCACCCGGTCCCGCCCCGCCGCCCGCATCGCCGCGATCGACTCCGGCAGCAGCACCAGCAGCGCGATCGCCGCGCCCACCGCCGCCCGCGGCAGGTTCGCCGCGTCGAGGCCGTCCTCGATCGCCGGCTGTACGCCCTTCGCCAGCCCCACCACGCAGACCAGCGCGAGCAGCAGCAGCCCGAGGCTGAGCCGGGCCGCGCGCGGCGACGGGCGGTGCGCCGGGTCGTCCAGGTCGTCGATCACCTCGCCGCCGGGGGTCACGGGCAGGAACTTCTCCCGGTGCCGCACCGTCTGGGTCGCGACGAAGATCCCGTACAGCGCGATCGACGCGAGCGCGGCGAAGGCGAGCTGCGGCGCGGAGAAGACCGGGCCCGGCTCGCTCGTCGTGAACGTCGGCAGGACGAGGCTGAGGCCGGCCAGCGTCGCCACCGTCGCCAGCTGCGTGCCCGTGCCCTCGGCGCTGAAGAACGCCTCGCCGTGGCGCAGCGCGACCAGCAGCAGGCTGATGCCGACGATCCCGTTGCAGGTGATCATCACGGCGGCGAAGACGGTGTCGCGGGCCAGCGCGCTGGACTTGTCGCCGCCGTCGGCCATCATCGTGACGATCAGCGCCACCTCGATGACCGTCACCGCCACCGCCAGCACCAGCGCCCCGTACGGCTGGCCGATCCGCTCGGCGACCACCTCCGCGTGGTGGACGGCGGCGAGCACGGCGGCGATGAGGAAGAACGCGACGACGCCGGTGACGGCGCCGGAGAGCGAGCGCTGCCAGGTGAGGGCGAGCACCACGGCGGCGGCCACCGGCACGACGGCCGACCAGTGGAGGCGCCGGACAGCCGTGCGGACGGTCATGTTCCGACCCTGGCAGACGGCGGGTGCCGCTGCTCATCGTGAGCGGCCGGACGGCGGTCGTCCCGTACGCCCCCGGCGCGCCCCCGGTCCCGTACGCCCCGGTCCCGTACGCCCCCGGGCCGCGCCCGTACGTTCCCTCAGCCCGCCGCGCCCGCCAGCCGGTGCTCCTGCGGGCTCACCCCGTGCACCCGCTTGAACGCCGTGCTCAGCGCGAACGGGCTCCCGTACCCCACCCGCCGCGCCACCGCGCCCACCGTCGCGTCCGGCTCCCGCAGCAGGTCCGCCGCCAACGCCAGCCGCCACCCCGTCAGATACGCCATCGGCGGCTCCCCCACCAGCTCCGCGAACCGCCGCGCCAGCGCCGCCCGCGACACCCCCGCCCGCACCGCCAGCTCCGCCACCGTCCACGGGTGCGCGGGGTTGTTGTGCAGGAGCTTCAGCGCCCGCCCCACCACCGGGTCGCCCTGCGCCCGGTACCACCCCGGCGCCCGCGCCTCCGGCCGGGCGAACCACGCCCGCAGCGCCGCCACCAGCAGCAGGTCCAGCAGCCGGTCCAGCACCACCCGCTGCGCCGGCCCGTTCCGCGCGATCTCCTGCTCCAGCACCGGCAGCACCGGGCAGTCGCACATCTCCTTCGTCACCACCACCAGCCGCGGCAGCGCGGACAGCAGCCGCGCGCCGATCTCGCCGGTGTTCTCGTACGAGCCGATGAGCATCCGCGTCGTGCCGCCGCCGCCGTGCGCCCAGGTCCGTACGTCCGCGTCCAGCTCCGCGGCGAGGCTCTGCCCGTCCGGCGTCTCGCAGTGCCCGCCCGGGTGGATCACGGCCTGCGGCGCGGTGGCCGGGTCGTCGGCGAAGACGTACGGGTCCGGGCCGCGCATGATCGCGATCTCGCCCTCCCCCACCCGCACCGGCTCCGCGCCGTCGTACACCACCCAGGCCGTGCCGCTCGCCAGGGCCACGAGGGACAGCGGCGCGCGGTCCACGACCCGCACCGACCACGGCGGCTCCACGAGCGCGCGCAGCATCAGCGCCTCGTGCGCACGGGGGCTGTCGAGCAGTCCGGCAATCGAGTCCATACGCCTCAGGGTAGACGCTCGCGTATGCGATCGAGCCTGTGAACCATGGAGCGTCCAGCCCGCCGCGGCTTGACTGAGGACATGGCAAACCACAGCGAGCACAGCGACGCAACCGAGCGCAACGTCCACCTCGTCGTCGGCGGCACCGGCAAGACCGGCCGCCACGTCGCGGCGGCGCTGGCCGGGCGCGGCCACGCCGTCCGCGCCGTCTCCCGGCACAGCGAGACCCCCTTCGACTGGCACGACGCCGCCACCTGGGCGCCCGCCCTCCGCGACGTGCGCGCCGCCTACCTCACCTATCCGCCCGACCTCGCCGACCCCGCCGCGGCCGCCGCGATCCGCGCGTTCACCGGAACGGCCGTACGCGCCGGGGTGCGGCGGCTCGTCCTGCTCTCCGGGCGCGGCGAGCCCGAGTGCCACCCCAGCGAGGACGCCGTGAAGGAGTCCGGGGCCGAGTGGACCGTCGTCCGCTGCGCCTGGTTCATGCAGAACTTCGACGAGGACTTCCTCCTCGCCCCCGTCCTCGCCGGCGAACTCGTCCTGCCCGCCGCCGACGTCCCGGAGCCGTTCGTCGACACCCGCGACATCGCCGACGTGGTGGTCGCGGCCCTGACGGAGGACGGGCACGCTGGGAAGACGTACGAGCTGAGCGGCCCCCGGCTGCTCACCTTCGGCGAGGCCGCCGCCGAGATCAGCAAGGCCACCGGGCGGGAGGTGCGCTACGTGGCCGTCACCCCCGAGGAGTTCCGCGGCTTCGCCGCCGGGCACCTGCCGCCCGAGGTCGTCGGCATCTTCGCCGAGCTGTTCACGCGGATCCTCGACGGCCGCAACGCCCACCTGTCCGACGGCGTGCGGCAGGCCCTGGGGCGCGCGCCCCGCGACTTCGCCGACTTCGTGCGCGAGGCGGCCGGGAGAGGAGCCTGGAATGTCTGACTTCCGCACGGCGGTGCTGTTCGCGGCCGTCCTGACCACGGGGCTGAGCGCCGGGCTGTTCTACGTCTGGTCGTACTCGGTGATGCCCGGCCTCGCCCGCGCGAGCGACCGCAGCTTCGTCGAGACCTTCCAGCACATGAACCGGGCGATGATGAACGGCTGGTTCGCGCTCAGCTTCGGCGGCGCGATCGTCTTCCTGCTGCTGGCCGGCGGGCTGCTGCTCGGCGCGGACGGGGACCAGCGGTCGAAGGCGCTGCCGTGGGTGATCGCGGCGGTCGTGCTGTACGTGGCGATGCTGGTCATCACCTTCGCCGTCAACGTGCCGATGAACGACGAGCTGGACGCGGCAGGCACCGTGGACCGGATCAAGGACCTGGCGGCCGTGCGCGAGCGGATGGAGGACAGGTGGGTGCGGTGGAACAACGTCCGCTCCGTCGTCTCCGTGCTCTCCTTCGGCTGCGTGACCTGGGCGCTGCTGCAATACGGACGTGCCACCGGCAAGGGCTAGCGCCGGTGGCGGCCCCCGGCGGGTACGGGGGAGGGCCCCCGGCGGGGGCGCCGCGCGCGAAACGGGGAGTGGCGCGGGGCGGCCCGCCGGGGGCCCTGGGGGAGAGGGTCGGGGGTGCGGGGGTCGGGGACGGTGCGCGGCGGTGCGGCCGGGGGGTCAGTCGTCGCCGCGGTCGTCGTCCCGGTCGTCCCGGTCGTCCCGGTCGCCGTCGTCGTCACCGTCGTCACCGTCGCCGGTGCGGTCCGCGACGACCTCGCCGCTGTCGGCGTCGACGCCGACCTCGTACCAGGTCCCGTCGTCGCCCAGGATGTCGATCTCCCACCGGTGGGCCCCGCGGTCGTCGTCGTCGAACTCGGCCGACTCCACCGTGCCGGCCCGCTCCTGGAGCGCCGCCGCGACCGCGTCGTCGACGCTCACCTTCGCCGCCGCGAGCGCCTTGGCCTCGTCGCGGTCGTCGCGGGCGTCGTCGCGGTCGTCCCTGCCGTCGTCCCGGTCGTCGTCGCGCCCGTCGTCCCCGTCGTCGTCGGCCACCCGCACGTCCGCCGGCATCGCGGCGGCCTCCGCCCCGTCGTCGCCGTTCGAGACCGCGACCGCGGTCACCGTGCCGCCCGTGACCAGCGCGGCGGTGGCGACGGCGGCGATGACGATGTTGCGCTTCATGAGGGTTCCTCCCGCTTTCAGCGGCTCCTGCCGCTCTGTGCTGACGGAGACCAACGTGCCTGAGCGATCCTGAAGGCACCCTGAAGCCACCTGAAGAGCTCTTCAGCTTCGGTTTGCGACCCTGGTGGGCATGCGACTGCTGATCGTCGAGGACGAACGACGCCTCGCCACCTCCCTCGCCCGCGGGCTCGCCGCCGAGGGCTTCGCCGTGGACGTCGTGCACGACGGCGTGGAGGGCCTGCACCGGGCCACCGAGACCGACTACGACCTCGTCGTCCTCGACATCATGCTCCCCGGCATGAACGGCTACCGCGTCTGCTCCGCCCTCCGCGCCGCCGGCGACGAGACCCCGATCCTCATGCTCACCGCCAAGGACGGCGAGTACGACGAGGCCGAGGGCCTCGACACCGGCGCCGACGACTACCTCACCAAGCCCTTCAGCTACGTCGTCCTCCTCGCCCGGGTACGCGCCCTGCTGCGCCGCCGCGGCCGCACCGCCGCGCCCGTGCTGCGCGTCGGCGCCCTCGCCGTCGACCCGGCGGCCCGCCGGGTGCACGTCGGCGGGACGGAGGTGACGCTGACGACCAAGGAGTTCGCGGTCCTGGAGGTGCTGGCGCAGCGCGCCGGCGAGGTGGTCAGCAAGGCCGGGATCCTCGACCACGCCTGGGACTTCGCCTACGACGGCGACCCCAACATCGTCGAGGTCTACGTCAGCGCGCTGCGCCGCAAGCTCGGCGCCCGCACCATCCAGACCGTACGCGGCGCCGGCTACCGCCTCGCCGACCCCGAGCGGCACGGCGCCGGCGGCGGTTCCGGTGCGTAGTCCGTTCTCCTCGGTACGCGCCAAGGCCGCGGTCGGCGCGACCGCCGTCGTCGCGCTGGCGCTGGTCGCCGCGGGCGTCGCCGTGCTGCTGGTGCTCCGCTCCAACCTGCACGACCAGGCCGAGCTCCAGGCCGAGGTGAACGCCCGCCGGGTCGCCACCGACCTGAGCAACGGCATCCCGCTCGCCGACGCCGACCTCCCCGACGACAGCCCCATGGTCGTACGCGCCGACGACGGCGCCATCCTGAAGGTGAGCGACGACCTCACGCACCTCGACGGCGCCGGCGGCGGCGCCGTCGACCCCCCGCCCGAATCCCGCGCGGAGAGCGCCCCGGCCCCCACCCCCTCGCCCACCCCGTCGCCCACCGGCGACGACGACGCGGACGACGCGGACGACGACTCCGACGACACCGACTCGGATTCGGACTCGGACTCGGACTCGGATTCCGACGACGACGCGGACGGCTCCGACGGCTCCGGCGACTCCGGCGACGACCCCGGCGACCCCCGCCGCGGCGAGGTCTCCGACGAGCCGGAGCGCGACGAGGGCCGGGCCGTCCTCGACGGCGAGGTCGGCGACTACAGCTTCGCCGGCCTGAAGGTCACCACCCCCCGGGACCAGACCTACACCGTCTGGGCCGGCGTCCCCCTCGACACCGAGCAGAACGCCGTCGGCACCGTCGGCCGCGCCATGCTCGCCGGCCTCGTCCCCCTGCTCGCCGTCGTGGCCGCCGTGACCTGGCTGGTCACCCGGCGCGCGCTGCGCCCGGTCGAGGGCATCCGCGGCGAGATGGCCGCCATCACCGCCTCCACCGACCTCTCCCGCCGCGTCCCCGAGCCCGCCAGCCACGACGAGGTCGCCCGGCTGGCCCGTACGACCAACGAGACCCTCACCGCGCTGGAGGAGTCCGTCGAGCGCCAGCGCCGCTTCGTCGCCGACGCCTCCCACGAGCTGCGCAGCCCCATCGCCTCGCTGCGCACCCAGCTGGAGGTCGCCGCCGCCCACCCCGACCTCCTCGACCTCGACGGCGCGGTGGCCGACACCGTGCGGCTCCAGGGCCTCGCCGCCGACCTGCTGCTGCTGGCCCGGCTGGACGCCGGTGAGGAGCCGGCGGGCAAGCCGGTCGCGCTGGCCACGCTGGTCCGCGGGGAAGTGGAGCGGCGGCGGTCGGAGGACCGGGGCCGGGTGCCGGTCGTCGCCGGGGAGGTCGCCGACGCGACCGTGACCGGCTCGCGCGGCCAGCTGGCCCGCGTCCTCGGCAACCTGCTGGACAACGCCGTACGCCACGCCGCCGCCCGGGTCGAGGTGCGGCTGCGCCGCGAGGGCGCGTGGGCGGTGCTGGAGGTCGCGGACGACGGCGCGGGGGTGCCGGCGGCGGACCGGGAGCGGATCTTCGAGCGGTTCGTACGCCTCGACGACGCGCGCAGCCGCGACGACGGCGGCGCGGGCCTGGGGCTGGCGATCGTGCGGGACGTGGTCGTACGGCACGGCGGCTCGATCGGCGCCGGCGACGCCCCGGGCGGCGGGGCGCTGTTCACCGTACGCCTGCCGCGGACGGACGCGGACGCCGCTCCGGACGCCCCCGCCGACTGATCCTTGGCCGCCGCGCCAACCTTCCGCGGCCGTCCTGCGTCTACTCAGACGCACCGGCCGGTGTCCGCCCGTACGCACCGGCCGGTGCTCCGCGGCCGGTTTGCGCCCGGCCACGGCCACTCCGGTCGTCAGGCGCGCAGCCGCGCCATCCACGCCTCCACCTCGTCGGCCTGCCGCGGCAGGTGGTCCGACAGGTTCCGGCGGCCGTCCTCCGTCACCAGGATGTCGTCCTCGATCCGCACCCCGATGCCCCGGTACTCCTCGGGCACCGTCAGGTCGTCGGGCTGGAAGTACAGCCCGGGCTCCACCGTCAGGCACATCCCCGGCCGCAGCGTCCCGCCCACGTACTGCTCGGTGCGGGCGGCGGCGCAGTCGTGCACGTCGATGCCGAGCATGTGCCCGGTGCCGTGGAGCGTCCAGCGCCGCTGGAGCCCCAGCTCCAGCACCTTGTCGACGTCGTCGACCTGGAGCAGCCCCCACTCGACGAGCTTCGCGGCCAGCACCCGCTGCGCCGCGTCGTGGAAGTCGCGGTACGCCGCGCCCGGCCGGACGGCGGCGATGCCCGCCTCCTGCGCCTCGTACACGGCGTCGTAGATCCGCCGCTGGAGCGGCGTGAACGTGCCGTCGACGGGGAGGGTGCGGGTGACGTCGGCGGTGTAGAGGTTGCGGGTCTCGACGCCGGCGTCGAGGAGGAGCATCTCGCCGGCGCGGACCGCGCCGTCGTTGCGCACCCAGTGGAGCGTGGTGGCGTGCGGGCCGGCGGCGCAGATGGAGCTGTAGCCGACGTCGTTGCCCTCGACGCGGGCGCGGAGGAAGAACGTTCCCTCGATGTAGCGCTCGCCGGTGGCCTCGGCCCGGTCGAGGACCTTCACGACGTCCTCGAAGCCGCGCGCGGTCGACTCGCAGGCGTACTCCAGCTCCGCGATCTCGAACTCGTCCTTGACGAGCCGCATCTCGGAGAGGAAGACGCGGAACTCCTCGTCCCGCTCCTTGGTCACCTTGTCGGTCAGCGCCTTCTCGACGCCGGCGTCGTGGCCGCGCAGCAGCCGGACCGGCCCGGTGGCCTCCGCGAGGTGCTCGGTCAGCTTGCGGACGTCCTTGACGGGCAGGCCGAGGAGCTTCTCGTTCTCGGTGAGGCTGTTGCGCCGGCCCACCCACAGCTCGCCCTGGCCGGAGAGCCAGAACTCGCCGTTCTCGCGGTCGGAGCGGGGCAGCAGGTACGCGGTCGCCTCGTGCCCCGGCGCGCCGTCGGCGCCGGTCACCGGCTCCAGGACGAGGACGCCGTCCTCGGTCTGGTCGCCGGTGAGGTAGGCGTAGTCGGAGGAGGGGCGGAAGGGGTAGTCGGTGTCGTTGGCGCGGGTCTTGAGGTTGCCGGCGGGGACGACGAGGCGTTCGCCGGGGAAGCGGGCGGAGAGCGCGGCGCGGCGGCGGGCGGCGTACGGGGCCTGCGGGACGGGGCCGAGGTCGTGCCGTTCGGTGTCGGCCCAGCCGGACTTCATGTTCTCGGCGAGCTCGTCCGACAGGGCGCCGTAGAGGCCGTTCTTGCGCTGCTTCACGGCGGTCTGCTCCTCCCCGCCGTCCGCGCCGTCCGTGCCCTCCGCCCCGTCCGCGCCCTCCGTCGTCGCCGCGGTCTCCACGGGCTCCGCGGTCTCGGGCGTCCGGGTCTGCGGCTGCTCCTCGGTCACGGCTTCCTCCTCTGCGATGCGTCGGCCGCCTCCCAGCGTACGGCCGGGGGCGGGGCTCGTGGCCCCCGCGAGCAGTGACGTTTCGTACGCGGACGGGGAGCGGGCGCGGGCTCAGCCGGTGAGCTGGACGGCGAGCAGGACGACGTCCTCCGGGTGCCCGTCGCCGTTGCCGTCGCCGTCGCCGGGGCCCGCGGCGGGCAGGAGGCGGGCGAGGACGTGGTCGGTGAGGGCCTCGGGGTTGTCGCGTACGTCCGCGGGGGCGGTGGCGGCGGCGTGGGCCAGCCGGGTCATGGCCTGCTCGGCGGGCCGGCCGGTGCGGGTCAGCAGGCCGTCGGTGTACAGCAGGACGGTTTCTCCGGGAGCCGGGTCGATGGTGACGCTGGGCGCTTCCCAGCAGGTCAGCATGTTCAGCGGGGCGGACAGCGAGGTCTCCGCGTACTCCGTGCGCCAGGGGCCGGTGACCAGCGGCGGGCAGTGTCCGGCGCCGGCGACGACGATGCTGCGGCGGCCGGGCGGGGCGTAGGCGAAGAGGGCGGTGGCGCGGCGCGCGGGCTCGGTGAGCCGCATGAGCAGTTCGAGGTCGGAGAGGACGGCGACCGGGTCCTCGCCCTCCATCACCGCGTACGCGCGCAGCCCGGCCCGCAGCTGCCCCATCGCGGCGACGGCGGCGGGGCCGCCGCCCCCGGCGGAGCCGACGGCGAGGCCGAGGGCGCCGTCGGGGAGGGGGAGGACGTCGTAGAAGTCGCCGCCGCCGAGGGGCCCGGTGCGGTGCCGGACGGCGACGCGGGCGCCGGGGACGCGCGGGAGGCGGGCGGGGAGCAGGGCGGCGCGGACGCCGTCGGCGGCGGTGCGGGCGCGGGTGAGGTCGAGGAGGCGGGCGAGGTGCTCGCCGGCGTGGCGGGCGTAGAGGCCGGCGGTGCGGCGGCGGCGGTCGGTGGGGCGGGCGGGTTCGTCGTAGAGCCACTCGACGGCGCCGAGGAGGGTGGCCGCGGGCTCCGGCCGCCCGGCTGCCGGCCGGCCGGTTCCGGGCCGTCCGGCTCCCGGCTGGCCGGTTCCCGACTGGCCCGGCTGTGCCATACCGCCCTGGTCCGGCTGTCCCGGCCCCGGGGGCGCCGTCGCGGCGAGCGGCACCGCGTAGCCGGCGGCGTAGCCGAGGCGGCCGGCGACGTCCCGGTGGCGGGGGTGGAGGCCGTCCTCGGCGGTGAGGTCGGGGCGGCAGACGTCGGCGGGGCGGACGGCGGCGGGGGCGTCGAGGATCCGCCCGTACGACGTGGACGCGCGCGGCACCGTCTCCAGGGCGCCCAGCTCGGCGGCCCCGATGCCGTAGCCCACGCGGATGTCGGGGCCGCGGCCGTCGGCGGGCTGGAGCACGGCGAATCCCCGGCGGGCCCCGATCAGTTCCGCGCCGGCGCGCACGACCTCGTACAGCGCCTCCGTCAACTCGGTGGTGCGGGCGAGGCGTCCGGTCAGCGCGTGCAGCGCGGTGAGGTCGCCGGCCCATGCGGAGAGGCGGTCGTACGAGGCCGCGGAGGACTCGGAGGGGTGTGCGATCGCGGGTCGCAGCAGCCTCTGTAGCTCAATTCCAGCCACATTCGGGAACGGTGGGGTACTCAACGCCGACGGCCTTCGGGCAGCGGTCGCGCACCCGCGGCCCGCGCTCCGGCCCGGCCCGTCCGTACGGGCCTGACCGGCACACGCATCGCGCTCAACAGCATCGCAGACCCCCATCTCATGCTGTACCACTCGCAATAGATCCACATTTACACGGACTGGTGAGGCGATGTCCAGTGTTGTCGCCTTGGGCATGCTGGTGTCCGCGGGGCATGTGAGATTGGCTGAAAACCGATGGGTGCTCTGTTCAACTGCGGTCGACTGGATTTCGACACGGAGGTCCCCACACAAGCCGGCAACGGCAGGAACCCGCCCAGGCGGCAGTGCGTCCTACAGATACAGAGCCCGGGCTCCGCCCCGCGTGCCGCGGCATCGCGCACGCCCCGACGCACCGAAGCAGCGCACCGACGCAGAGACGACGCAGCAGAGACACCGCACCGAGAACGCAGTGACTGCATGACCCTCGCAAGGTGATCGGCCAGCAGACCCTGGTGCCACGGAAGGATGAGCGCTCATGCGCGAATATCCCGGAAAGCGGCGCAGGCGTAACGGGCAGCGGGAGCTGCCGGACGCGGCGCTGACGTTCGCTTCGCAGTGGCAGTGGCCCGTCGTGCCCGGAGCGGGCCTGGAATCCCCGCGGCGCGGCCGCAAGGACCGGACGCGGTGGCAGGGCCGGCCGCGGACCGGAACCGAGAACCCGGCCCCCCGGCCGCGTGGCCGGGCGTGCGCCTGCCCCTATCCGGAGTGCGCCGCACCCGGCGCCCATCCCCACGACCCCGGCGTGCTTGCCGCGACCACCGACCCGCGCATGGTGCGCTGGTGGTGGGAGCGGCGGCCGGACGCGCCGGTGCTGCTCGCCACCGGCGGCCGCGCGCCGAGCGCGGTCAGCCTGCCCGCCGTGACCGCCGCCCGGGCGCTGACCAGGCTGGACCGGCTCGGGGTGCGTACGGGCCCCGTGGTGGCCACGCCGGAGCGCTGGGCGCTGCTGGTGGCCCCGTACGACTACGACGAACTCGGCGAGCTGCTCGGCGAGCACGGCTGGGTGCCGGCCTCGCTGGGCTTCCATGGCGACGGCGGCTACCTGGCGCTGCCGCCCTCGGCGACCGGCGCCGGGCGGGTCCGGTGGGAGCGGGCGCCGCGGCCGGACGGCGGGGCGGCGCCGTGGCTGCCGCCGGTGGCGTCGGTGGTCGACGTGCTGGTGGAGGCGGTGGCGGCGGCCCCGGGCGGCGGCAGCAGACTCGCCGGCTGAGGAGCAGAGCGACCTGAGGATCGGAGCGATCGGAGCGACCTGAGCGGTCCGTACGGGCGGCGGGGGCGGCAGCGGCGGCTGCGCGGTCCCCGCCGCGCCGTATACCACTGGAATGGCCCCGTCCGCCGGGCGTCCTTACCGGCTTCCCCGGCATACCCCGGCGCCGCGCCCCGGTTCGCGGGCTTCGCGACAACCGGTGAAATTCCAAAAACCGCGCGTGGCCGGGCATATAAAGACCCGGCCGCTGGCGACGGGGGATGCACCAGCGACCGGGCTACAAGAGACGGTAACAACACTTTGGCGTTTCGCAAATTCGAACGCAGTAATTCCCGTCAAATGATGGACCCGTCATACCACTCGGTATGCAGTTGATCAGCTGAGCGTCACTTGGCGGTTCGCGAGCCCCCCGCGGGCCTTGCGCTCCGCGCCCGTCAGCGGCTCGGTCACGGCCAGCGCCTCCGCCAGCCGCTCCCCGAACTCCGCGGCCGGCTTCTCGCAGTCCGCCGCCGTCATCGCCGACGGCAGGTCCCACACCGGCACCACGAGGCCGTGCGCGCGGAACGACCCGACGAGCCGGGTCTCCTCCGCCAGCGCCGAGCTGCCGGCCGCGTGCAGCCGGGCGAGCGCGTCGAGCAGCCGCTCCTCGGGGTGCGGCATGACCCAGCGCAGGTGGTTCTTCTCCGGTGCCCGGCACCAGTACGCCGCCTCCACGCCCGCCAGGCGGGCGGTCGGAATGGCCGCCTCGTTGGCCCGTTCCAGCGAGGCGGCGACGTCGCCGGTGGCCGACTCCGCGTCGTCCAGCCAGAACTCGAACCCGTCGTGCACCACCGGCTCCAGCGGCACCGAGGTGTCGAGAAGGTCCTGCAACCGCGGCCCGTCCGAGCCGCCCGCCGGCGCGGCCGGCTCCACCGGGGAGCCGGGGGTGGCGGTCAGCGCCCGCTGGAGCACGTCGGCCAGGTCGCGGCTGACGTCGCCGGAGGCGGTGTCGTTCTGCAGCCCCAGGAGCACCGCGCCGTCGTCGCGGCGCAGCGCGGGCCAGGCCATGGGCAGCACGGTGGCGAGGGTGAGCGACGGTACGTCGTCGGGGAGGCCGGCGGCGAGCGTCAGCCCGGCGGTGCCGGCGGGCACCAGCTCGCGCAGCGCCACCCAGTCGCACTCGCCGGCCAGCCCCTCGAAGGGCCGGCGGACCAGCTCGGTGACGGCCTGCGCGGCGGCGCGCCCGTGGCACGCCTTGTACCGCCGGCCGGAGCCGCACGGGCAGGGCTCGCGGGCGCCGACGACGGGGATCTCGCCGGCGGGCACGGCGGCGGGCGGGGATGCCTTCGGGCGGGGGCGGCGCTTCTTCGCCATGGCTGGAATGCTCCGTTCGGGGCGCGGACGCTGTCACGTACCGCCGGAGCCTAGTCCCAGCTCCGGCGGGCCCGGCCCCGGGCCACCGGACTCAGTGCCCGCCCAAGGACGCCCAGACCGTGACCTCGCCGAGGGCGCCGGCGTCGTAGCGCACGCCCCACTCGCAGGCGAGGGAGGAGATGATGGCCAGCCCGCGGCCGCCCTTGGCGGTCACCGAGGGTGTGGCGGGAAGTGGCCGGGTGGGTCCGCCACCGTCCGTGACGGAGACCGTGACGCGGCCGTCCGGATCCAGGTGCCAGTCGGCCCGTACGCGCGTGTCCGCGGCACCGGCGGCCGGGGCGGCGTCCGGCCGGGCCCGTACGAGCACCTCGGCGTCCTCGGTCGCCGCGGCCGCGGCCAGCGGCCGGGCGTGCCGGCAGGCGTTGCTGAGCAGCTCGGACAGCACCAGCACGGCGTCGTCGACCGTCGCCTCCGACGCCCCCCGGGCGCGCAGGTCGGCGCGCAGCCGACGCCGCGCCAGCCCCACCCCGTCCGGTCCGTGGGGAACGGCCATGGACGAAGCCGGCGCCTGCCGTGCCACCACGAACATCACCACCCCCAGCGATCTCCTCGCCCCGCAACAGGGAGTCAATGCCCCCGCCGGGTGGATCGGAAACCGGCCAACCGCAGGCCGTTGACGCACTCGTTACGTAACCGGACGCAGTGCGCACGCCGGTGCACTACGCGTAGTCACGCACCCCCGGTCGGCGGAGTGTCGTAGCCGGTGCGGTCCAGCTGGGCCCGCACCTGGCGCGGGCGGTTGGTGATGACGGCCTCGACGCCGAGGCGCGCGCACAGGTCGACGTCGTCGGGCTCGTCGACGGTCCAGACGTGCGCGCGGTGGCCGGCGCGGTGGAGCCGGGCGACGTAGCCGGGGTTGCTCCGGACGATGCGGATACTCGGGCCGGCGATGCCGACGCCGCGCGGGAGGCGGCCGTCGCGGAAGCGGGGAAGGAGGAACTGCATGAGGAACACGGTCGGGACGTCGGGCGCGGCGGCGTGGACGCGGTGCAGCGAGCGGGCCGAGAAGCTCATCACCCGCACGAGGGAGGGCCCGCCGCCGGCCAGGCCGAACCGGCGCAGCAGCTCCACCAGCCTCTCCTCCACCTGCCCCGCCCAGCGGGTCGGGTGCTTGGTCTCGATGGCCAGCTCCACCCGCCGCCCCGCGTCGGTCACCAGCTCCAGCAGCCGCTCCAGGGTGAGGACCGAGGTGCGTTCCCAGTCCGGCTCCTCCGGCGTCTCGCGCTGCCGCCGGCCCACCTCGTCGCCGCGCTCCTCGCGCGCCTTCCACGAGCCGAAGTCGAGCGCGGCGAGGTCGGCGAGCTCCAGGGCGGAGACGGCGCCGCGGCCGTCGGAGGTACGGTTGACCCGCCGGTCGTGGACGCAGACGAGATGGCCGTCGGCGGTGAGCCGCACGTCGCACTCCAGGGCGTCGGCACCCTCCTCGATGGCCTTGCGGTACGCGGCCAGCGTGTGCTCCGGCGCGTCCTCGGACGCGCCCCGGTGCGCGACGACGGCGGGCGGGCCCGGCCCCGTACGCCCGGACGGCCGATCCGCTGGTGCTTGGCTCACCGGCTCATCGTCCCACCCGGTCCGGCCCGTAGCCCGGCGCTCGTCTGCCACCCAGGGGATGCGCCGGATATGCCCGAAGTAAAGGATGTCAGCGAAAGACTAGGTGCGGTTTACCGTCCGCTGACAACCGGTGCGCGAACCTGGTTGTGCGGGTAGGCGCAACCAGCACCTGGCGTGAGACGTGAAGGAGAGAGCTGTGAGCACCGAGAACGACGGCGCGACGCCTCCGCGGCCGGATTTTCCGCCGCCGGATGCGGGAGCGAGGTCTCCGGTCGAGTCTCCTGAGCGCGCGAGCGGCGGGGCCGGCGGAGCCTGGCCCGCGGGACCGGAGGGACCGGGTGGTTCGGACGCTGCCGCCCCTCCGGGCGGCCCGGGCACCGGGGGCCACGGTGGGGAGCGTACGGAGCAGTTCGCCGCGGTACCCCCCGCGGGCGGCACGGGCTCCGGCCACACCGGGCCCACCGGAGGTCAGACCGGGCCCACCGGCGCCGCCGGTCCCCCGGCGGCGCCGGCCCCCAGTGGCCCCCGCCGCCACACCCCGGGCAGCCGCACCCGGGGCAGCCGCACCCCGGACCGCCGGACCCCGGCGCCGCGGGCCCCGGGCCCGCCGGTCCGGTGCCCCCCACCCAGCCCGGCTGGGGCGGCGCCCCGCCCCCCGGCGGCGGCGGCTGGGACGCCGCCCCCCGCCCGTCCGGCAACGGCCGCCGGCGCATGGGCACCGTGCTCGCGGCCACCCTCGTCGCCGCGCTGCTCGGCGGCGGGATCGGCGGCGGCATCGGGTACTGGGCGGCCGAGAACGACGACTCCGACGACACGTCGACGACCGTCTCCGGCACCCAGGACGGCCAGAAGATCGAGAACCCGCCCGGCTCGGTCGCCGGCATCGCCGACAAGGCCCTGCCCAGCGTCGTGACCATCGAGGCCAGCGGCGACGGCGGCACCGGCGGGGAGGGCGCCGCCACCGGCACCGGCTTCGTCTACGACAAGCAGGGCCACATCCTCACCAACAACCACGTCGTCGCGGGCGCCGAGGGCGCCGGCTCGCTGACCGCGACGTTCTCCAACGGCAAGACGTACGACGCCGAGGTCGTCGGCCAGGCCAGCGGCTACGACGTGGCCGTCATCAAACTCGCCGACACCGCCGACGCCACGCTGACTCCCCTGCCCCTCGGCGACTCCGACAAGGTCGACGTCGGCGACCAGACCATCGCCATCGGCTCGCCGTTCGGCCTGTCGGGCACGGTCACCACCGGCATCGTCAGCGCCAAGAACCGCCCGGTCGCCTCCGGCGACGCGACCGGCCAGCAGGAGTCGTACATGAACGCCCTGCAGACCGACGCCTCCATCAACCCCGGCAACTCCGGCGGCCCCCTCCTGGACCACGCCGGCAACGTGATCGGCATCAACTCCGCGATCCGGCCGGCGGACAACGGCGGCCCGTTCGGCGGCGGGCAGGGCGGCAGCATCGGGCTGGGCTTCGCGATCCCCATCAACCAGGCCGACTGGGTCGCCGGCAAGCTCATCGAGACCGGCGAACCCGTCTACGCCATCATCGGCGTCTCCGTCGACAACTCGTACCAGGGCAAGGGCGCGAAGGTCAGCGAGACGGAGAGCGCGGCCGGCGCCCCGGTGACGCCCGGCGGGCCGGCGGACGAGGCCGGGCTGGAGGCCGGTGACGTGATCACCAAGCTGGACGACAACATCATCGACAGCGGGCCGACGCTGATCGCGCAGCTGTGGTCGCACAAGCCGGGCGACCAGGTGGAGATCACCTACGAGCGCGGCGGCGACGAGCAGACGACGGAGGTCACCCTCGGCGAGCGGGAGGGCGACCAGTAGGAGGCACGCGGCCGACACCGGCAGCAGCCCGGCAGACGCCCGGCAGAAGCCCGGCAGAAGCCCGGCAGCGGCGGCCGGTCACCGGAAGGGTGGCCGGCCGCCGCCGCGCGTCCAGGGGGAAGGCCCGGGCCGGGTGTTCAGGACCGTCCCTCACGCGGCCCCGCCCCGCACCCGGCCCGGACCGGCTCGCGGCCGGGGCCGTCACCGCCCCGCCCGGAACCTCCCACCGGACCCGTCCCCCGAGCGGGTCCGGCCGGCGCGGCGGCCCGCAGAGGAGACGAACCGCCGGCGCGGCGGCCCGCGGGGGAGACGAACCGCCGGCGCGACCGCCCGCCCGTCACCCCTCGCGGGCGCTCTCCGCCCGCACCTCCGCCCAGGCCGCCTCCTTGAGCGCCATCCGGGCCGCCGGCTGCCGGCCGCCCGCCGTCTGCCAGTACGGATGGGTGGACACCCGCACCGACAGCCGCAGCAATCGCCGCCGCAGGACCGCGGTTTCGCTGGCGCTGTGCCGCGGCTCCTCGGCGAGTCTGCGATACACCGCGTACCAGTCGCGCTGGGTCTGGACGAGGTCTTCGGGGAAGGTGTGGGTCACGGGTTTATTCTGACACGTGTTCGATTTTCGAGTCACGCGTCTTCCCCGGTTCCCACCCGGTCGCGGCCGCCCACCGCTCCGCCGCGATCATCAGCACCTCCGTCGCCGGCGCCTTGACCTGCCCGTACTCCCTCAGGTCCGGCCTCCCCTCCGCCAGCCGGGACTTGAACTCGCCCCACGCCCGGCGCGCCGCGCCGTCCGCGCGCAGATAGTCGCGGAAGAGCAGCGCGAAGCGGGCGTTCGGCCCGCCCTCCTCGCGTACGTGGACGTTGCACCGCCGCGCGCCCGCCGGCGGCGCGAACACCAGCTTCCGGCACTCCCGCCCCCCGGCGGCCTCGGTGCGGTTCCAGGGCTCGGGGCGGAGGCGGTAGCCGGCGGCGCCGAGGAGGCGGGCGGGCAGCGCCTCGTCCAGCGGCGCGGGCACACGCACCTGGACGTCCACGCAGTCCTTCGCGCGCAACCCCGGCACGGACGTGGCCCCGACATGGTCGACGGCCAGGGCGTACGGGCCGAGCACCGCGCGCAGCTCCGCGGCCAGCCGGGCGAACTCCCCCGGCCACGCGGGCCGGTACGCCACCACCTCCGCCGTCTGCGGTTCGTCGGGGAAAGGCATGCCGTCAGTGTGCGTCCCGCACGGCTCCGGAAAACCGTTCGACACCGCCCGCCTCCGGAAGATGGGATGAGGCGGAACGCGCGCGCCGGGAGGAGACACGTTTGTCGGCCGAGACCACCGGAACCACCGGGAGCGCAGTCGACGAGGCGCTCGCCCGCCGCCTGCTGGCAGCGCAGTTCCCGCGGTGGGCCCACCTGCCGCTGCGGCGCCTGCGCCCCGGCGGCTCGGACCACGTCATCTTCCGCCTCGGCGACGCCATGTCCGTACGCCTCCCGCGCGGCGACTGGGCCGCCGGCCAGGCCCAGAAAGAACACCTCTGGCTGCCCCGCCTCGCCCCCCACCTCCCCCTGGCCGTCCCGGCCCCGCTGGAGGTCGGCGAACCGGCCTTCGGCTACCCCTGGCACTGGTCCGTCTCACGGTGGCTCGACGGCGAGACCGCGACCCCCGACGGCCTGGCGGACCCCGAAGAGGCGGCGGCGGACATGGCGGCGTTCCTCGCCGCGCTGCACGGCCTCGCGCCGCCCGCCCCCACCCCGTACGGGCACCTCTCCCCCGCCGTACCGCTCCGGGACCGCGACCGTACGACGCGGGAGGCGATCGCCGCGGTGGGCGCGGCCGGGACGTTCGACGCCCGCGCGCTGACGGCGGTGTGGGAGGCGGCCCTCGCGGCGGGCGACCGCACCGGCCCCCCGCAGTGGTTCCACGGCGACATGCACAACGGCAACCTCCTCACCCGCTCCGGCCGGCTCAGCGCCGTCATCGACTTCGGCGGCCTCGGCACCGGCGACCCGGCCTGCGACCTGGTCGTCGCCTGGACCCTGCTGGACCCGGGCCCGCGCACCACGTTCCGCCGGACGCTGGGCGCCGACGACGCGGCGTGGGCGCGGGGCCGCGGCTGGGCACTGACGACGGCGCTCAGCGCCTACACGACGTACGCCGCCACCAACCCCCTCGTCGCCCGCAACACCACCCGCCAGATCACCGAGGCCCTGGCCGACGCCACGCCGTAGCCGCCGACCGTGGAGAGACAATGCCCAGCGACGACACCCCCCTCGAACCGGCGACCCCGGCCGACTTCCACCGCGTCCTCGCCGACCACCCCCGCTACTGGGGCGAACGCGACCTGCGCCCGCTCCACCTCCTCGCCCTGGTGCAGGAGTTCGGAGACACCTGCCTGGTAGCCCGCGCCCCCGACGGCATCCGCGGCTACGTCTTCGGCTTCGTCACCCCGTCCCGCACCGGATACGTCCACCTGATCGCCACCCGCGACGACACCCGCACCACGGGCCTGGGCCGCCGCCTCTACACCGCCTTCGCGGCGGCGGCGACCCGGCAGGGAGCGGAGCGGCTGAAGGCGATCACGTCGGTGTCGAACACGGGGTCGCGGGAGTTCCACCGCCGACTGGGATTCGAGGCCCGGGTGGTGGACGACTACGACGGGGAGGCCCGACCAATGGTGGTCTTCACCCGCCCCCTACCCCTCTGAGCCCCCGGCAGAGGCGCGTCCACCCCGCCCGCCGGAGCCCCGTAGTGAGCGCAGCGCCAAGTGCGGGATGGGGCCGTGGGATTCGAACCCACGGTGACGGGTCACGCCACGACGGCTGATCCCGCCGGGGCTGGTCGTGATTCTGCGGGCTCGCCTGGACGTCGGCGGCACCGCACCCGGTGGCCGGCTGTTCAGCGCCGTACGCGGTGGGCCGATCCGGTCGCAGGAGTACGGCGCCGTGTGGAAGGACGCACGGCGGAAGGCGCTGACGGCCGCGCAGGTCGCCTCGCCGCTGGCGGCCATCCCGTACGACCTGCGGCACGCCTGCGTCTCGGGCCGAGACCGCCCGCCGTGGGGGGCAGAGCGTCGCCGTACTCCAGCGCTCCTACGTCGAGGTGCTGGACGGCGAGGAAGCCAAGATGAACGCACTCATTGACCGGGGCTTGGCCGAGCACGGGGACGGCGCGGAGCGACCCTGAATCCTGGCCGTCAGGAGTGGGAAACCCGCGAGTCGGCGCCGTCCGGGCATGATGGCGCTGCTTCTGACCTGCAAGGATGAGGCTTCTCGGCGGAGAGTGTGGGATTCGAACCCACGGTGACGGATCACGCCACGACGGTTTTCAAGACCGTTCCCTTAGGCCACTCGGGCAACTCTCCCCGCCGCCGGCCCGCGGCGGCAGGGACCAAGGCTAGCGGTTCGGGCGGCGGCGTCGCGTGCGGGTGGGGAGTGTGACGGGGGCGGGGTCAGGAGGTGGCGGCGGCGGGGTCCATCCAGAAGATCTCCCACTGGTGGCCGTCCGGGTCGAGGAAGCTGCGGCCGTACATGAAGCCCTGGTCGTTGGGCTCGTTCGCGACGGCGCCGCCCGCGGTGAGGGCCTTGTCGACGATCTCGTCGACCGCCGCGCGGCTGTCCGCGCTCAGGGCGAGGATCGCCTCCGTGGTGGTGGTGGCGTCGGCGATCTCTTTCTTGGTGAAGCCCTTGAAGAAGGGCTCCGTGAGGAGCATCGCGTAGATGTCGTCCGTGATGACGAGGCAGGTGGCGTTCTCGTCGGTGAAGTTCTCGTTGAAGTTGTAGCCGAGGGCGGTGAAGAACGCCCGTGAGCGGTCCAGGTCCTTCACGGGCAGGTTGACGAAGATCTTGTGCGGCATCGTGGTGGCCCCTCTCCGGGCTGCGGCGTCGGCTTCTGGAGCGCGCTGTCTGGGGGGTAGACGGGGTGGGCGCGCGGAACTCATCGGTGTGGGGGAGGGGATTTCGCGGGCTGCCGGCGGCGGTCCGTTACGGGGGCGTGTGCCTTGCCGCCGATGCCACCGTCGCCGCCGCTTCCCGTTCCGGCAGGCCCGTGCCGATCGCCGCGTGGACCAGTGCCGTCGCCAGGTCCGGGCCCTGGCCCGTTTCGTACGCGCGGCAGGCGGCCCAGAACAGGCGGGCGTTGCGTTCGCCGGGGCGGGAGGCGGCGACGAAGCGGATGAGGGCGTCCGCGCGGCGCTCGGGGTGCGGGTGGCCGGGTGGTGGCGGGGGGTGGGGTGGGGGTGGGGTCAGGAGGCGGAGCAGGGCGCCGGGGGCGGGGGCCGGGGCGCGGGTGGCGCGGGGTGCCAGGCGGTACGTGCCGTGCAGGGTGCGGGAGCCGGGGCCGGCGAGGTAGCCGCCGGTGCCGCGGATGTCGACGCCGGGGGCGAGGCGGCCCGCGGAGTTGGGGACGGTGTGGCCGGGGCGGCCGGTGAGCCATATGTGCCGGCCGCCGCTCGGGGTGCGGACGACGACCGTGGGCGGCAGCACGATTCCGTGGGTGGCGAGCAGCGACTCGAACACCCCGAGGGTGTCCGTCCCCGACTTCACGTCGAGGTCCAGCCCGATCAGGTGATGCGGGGGGCGGCCGCACGCGATGCCGTAGCCCGTCGCCCAGGGTGCGGCGGCGAAGAGGGTGTGGACGGCGTCGGCGTCGGTGGTGGCGTCGTACACGCCGTGGCCGATGCGCCCGCACTCTCCGCGGCAGGGCACCCGGGGCCAGTCGGCGTGGTGCGGGGAGCGGACCGCGGGCTGCTTCGCGCGGGACAGCGGGAAGACGGGCAGGCCGCGGCGGGCGGCGGCCAGCGCGGCGGTGAGGGCGTGGCTGTGTACGGAGCTGTCCATGCCCCCAGTCTCGTACAAATGTTCGATAGCCGAAAGTGGCCCGCTGTACGGGTTTACCCGGCGCCGATCATGCCTGCGGGGGAAACGGGCACCGTTCGGCGATAGTCCCGGGATCCGCGGGCAACGATGCTCTCGCGACGTCGCACACCGCCGGTGAGCGGGCCGGAACCCCGGTCAACTCCCGGCCACGGAACCGTCTTTCCGTTACACAGGAGGAGAAGCAGATGGCACGCACTCGCACGGCCCGCATCCTTGCCGCGGCAGCTTCACTGCCGCTCGCTGTCGCGCTGTTCGGAGGGGTCGCGCACGCGGACAACGGGGCCGGGGCGTTCGCCAACGACGACTCCCACTCCGCGATCGTCGGCCAGCTCGGCGGCGTCGGTGACGACAACTTCGGCAACAGCGCCCAGACCCAGCAGGTCAACAACGGCGACGGCGGCTACAACGAGTCGAACACCGCCAACGTCCAGGGCTTCGGCAACGCCGTCGACCAGTCGGACACGGTGATCGCCTTCACCAACCTCTGGTAGGAGCCGGGTAGTTCGGGGTGCTCTTGGGGATGGCCGCGCGGCCGCACCGTCACGGTGCGGCCGCGCGGTCGTGTCCCGTGCCGTACGGCCGTCACGCCTGACGGGGCCCGTCGGCGGCCGTACGGCCCACCGGCGCGTGTCGTACCGGGTCTCCGGTCCGGTCCGGCCCTTCACTGCTCGGCATGCCCTCCGCACCTCCCCGCCACCTCGCCGGCCGCGTTACGAGCCGCGTCCCCAGCCGCGTCGCGAGCCGCGTCCCCGGCCGCGTCCTGCGCCGCGTCCTCGCCGGCCTCGTCGTCCCCCTCGCCCTGCTCGCCGCGGCGCCCCCCGCGGCCACCGCCGTCCCCGACGACCCCCGCGACCCCCGCGCCCACGGCGCCGAGGTCTTCCGCGGCCGCGCCTTCGACACCTGCCACACCCCCTCCCGCGCCACCATGGCCGCCTGGCGCTCCTCCCCCTACCGCGCCGTCGGCGTCTACTACGGCGGCCGCGGCCGCCACTGCGCCGAGCAGCCCCACCTGACCCCCGCCTGGCTCCGCGCCGTCGACCGCATGGGCTGGCGCGTCCTGCCGCTCTACGTCGGCTCCCAGTCCCCCTGCGTCACCGCCGCGAGCAATCGCGACGTACGTATCGACCCCGCCCGCCCCCGCGCGCAGGGGCGCGCCGAGGCGCGCGACGCCGTCCGCGGCGCCCGCGCGCTCGGCATGGCCGCACGGAGCGCGCTCTACCTCGACATCGAGCACTTCAAGGGCTCCGCCTGGTGCGTACGCACTACGCTCACGTACGTCCGCGCGTGGAGCAGGGAGGTGCGGCGGCACGGCTGGTTCCCCGGCCTCTACAGCAGCGCGAACTCCGGCATCCGTATGATCGAGAAGGCCCGCCGGGCCGGCCTCGACGGCATGCCGTCCGCGATCTGGGTGGCCCGCTGGCGCACCAGGCCCTCGCTGTACGGTGAGCCGCACGTCGACCCCGCCGCCTGGCGGCCGCACCGCCGCCTCCACCAGTACGCCGGTATGGTCGAGGAGCGGCACGGCGGCAGGCGGATGGTCATCGACCGCAACGTCGTGGACGCGCCGGTCGCGATCATCGGACCCGGGACGTAGTACCCCGAAGGGTCCCCCGGCCGCCCCTCCACCTACGGGAGGTCCGGCCGGCCGTGCACCTACTCCCTCGGGTGGAGCACGCATCGCGACTTACGGGCGATCCGCGGAGCCGGGTGCCGCTCCTAGCGTGGAGCCATGTCCACAGCCAGCAGTACCGACGCCCCCGCGGCGGACACCACGCGACCGCCCCTTCCGACCTTCGCGGCGTACGTGAACCTGCGGGGGCCGGTGCTGCTGCGCACGGCACGCTCCCTGACCACCAGCCCGTGGGACGCCGAGGACCTGCTGCAGACCGCGCTGGCGCAGACCTACCTGGCCTGGGACCGCATCGAGGACCCGCGCGCCCTCGACGGCTACGTACGCCGCGCGCTCCTCAACACCCGCACCTCGCAGTGGCGCAAGCGGCGCCTCGACGAGTACGCCGCGGGCGACGACCTCCCCGAGCCCGCCCCCGTCCCGGGCCCCGACCCGGCGGAGCACCAGGCGATGCGCGACGCGATGTGGCGCGCGGTGCTGCGGCTGCCGGAGCGGCAGCGGGCGATGGTGGTGCTGCGCTACTACGAGGACCTGAGCGAGGCGCAGACGGCGGCCGTGCTGGGGGTGTCGGTGGGGACGGTGAAGAGCGCGGTCTCGCGCGCGCTGGCGAAGCTCCGGGAGGACACGGGGCTGGGGGAGCTGGCGCAGGCGGCGTAGACACCCCTTCCCGAGGTAGTGACAAGGTGCCGGGCCACCAGCAGAATCAGCGCCACTGATTACTGGCGCGTTATTGCCGGGTGTCTCCGCGTGCCCGTGCGCGCCCGTACGCGCCCGTGCCTGTGTGTACGTGTCCTACCCCCGGGAGGCCCTCCGTGCTGAGCACGATGCAGGACGTACCGCTGACCATCTCGCGGATCGTGACCCACGGTTCGACCATCCACGGCGCCGCCAGGGTCCTCACCTGGACCGGCGCGAACGAGCCGCCGCAGACCCGGACCTACGCCGCCGTCGGCGCCCGCGCCGCGCAGCTCGCGCACGCGCTCCGCGACGAGCTGGGCGTACGGGAGCAGGAGCCGGTCGGCACCCTCATGTGGAACAACGCCGAGCACCTGGAGGCGTACCTCGCCCTCCCCGCCATGGGCTCCGTCCTGCACACCCTCAACCTGCGCCTCGACCCGCGCCAGCTCGTCTGGATCGTCAACCACGCCGGCGACCGCGTCGTCCTCACCAACGGCACCCTCCTCCCCCTCCTCGTGCCGCTGCTGCCGCAGCTGCCCGGCGTCGAGCACGTCGTCGTCGCCGGCCCCGGCGACCGCGCGCTCCTCGACGGCACCCACGTCGCCGTCCACGAGTACGAGGACCTGATCGCCGGCCGCCCCGAGTCGTACGACTGGCCCGTCCTCGACGAACGCGAGGCCGCCGCCCTCTGCTACACCTCCGGCACCACCGGCGACCCCAAGGGCACCCTCTACAGCCACCGCTCCGTCTACCTCCACTCCCTCGGCGTCCTCGCCGCCGAGTCCTTCGGCATCACGCCGCACGACCTCGCCCTGCCGATCGTGCCGATGTTCCACGTCAACGCCTGGGGCCTGCCGCACGCCGCCTTCATGGCCGGCACCTCCCTGCTGATGCCCGACCGCTTCCTCCAGCCCGGCCCGATCGCCGACATGATGGAGATCTGCCGGCCCACCATCAGCGGCGCCGTCCCCTCCATCTGGCAGGGCCTGCTGGCCGAACTCGACGCCAGGCCCCGCGACGTCTCCGCCATGCGCACCGCCATCATCGGCGGCTCCGCCTGCCCGCCCGAGCTGATGAAGGGCTTCCAGGAGCGGCACGGCATCCGCGTCGTGCAGGCGTGGGGCATGACGGAGACCTCGCCGCTCGGCTGCATCGCGCACCCGCCGCCCGGGCTGGAGCCGGCCGACGAGTACCCGTACCGGCTGATGCAGGGGCGCTTCCCGGCGAGCGTGGAGGCGCGGCTGCGCGGCCCGGACGGGAACCTGCTGCCGCACGACGGCGCGTCGGCGGGGGAGCTGGAGGTGCGCGGGCCGTGGATCACGGGCGCGTACTACGGGGGCGCGGACGGGGAGCCGTTCCGGCCGGAGGACAAGTTCAGCGAGGACGGCTGGCTGCGTACGGGCGACGTCGGCACGATCACGGCCGAGGGCTATCTGACGCTGACGGACCGGGCGAAGGACGTCATCAAGTCGGGCGGCGAGTGGATCTCGTCGATGGAGCTGGAGAACCACCTGATGGCCCACCCGGACGTGGAGGAGGCCGCGGTCATCGCGGTGCCGGACCAGAAGTGGGACGAGCGGCCGCTGGCGGCGGTGGTGGTGCGCGAGGGCGCGGAGGTCACGGACGAGGAGCTGCGGGCGCACCTGAGGGAGCGGATCGCGAAGTGGCAGGTGCCGGAGCGGTGGGTGCGGATCGGGGAGGTGCCGAAGACGAGCGTGGGGAAGTTCGACAAGAAGGTGCTGCGGAGGCGGTACGCGGACGGGGAGCTGACGGTCACGCGGCTGTGAGGCGGGGGCGGGGCCGGGTCCGGGGGCCGGGGCCGGGGGCTGGGGCCGGGCGGTCAGGCGGGGGCGGGGCCGGGGGTGTCGGCGGCCGGACGGGCGGCTGAGCGGCGGGGGTGCGCGGCCCGGCCGGGGGCTGTGACGTTTCTGCTGAGAAGGTCGGCGCGGGGGTGCCCGCTATGTCGTACCGATCTTGGCGAGGAGGTCGACGATCCGGTTCTGCACCTCCGCGCTCGTCGACCGCTCCGCCAGGAACAGCACCGTCTCGCCCGAACGCAGCCGCGGCAGCTCGGCACGGTTGATGTCGACGGCCGTGTAGACCACCATCGGCGTCCGGTTCAGCAGCCCGTTCGCGTTCAGCCAGTCCACGATGCCCGTACGCCTGCGGCGGATCCGCATCAGGTCCATCACGACCAGGTTCGGCCGGAAGCGCGTCGCCAGGTCCACCGCCTGCTCGTCCGACGCGGCGTGCATGACCTGCATCCCGCGCCGCTCCAGGGTCGCCGCGAGGGCGTCGGCGATGTCGGGGTTCTCCTCGAAGAGGAGCACCCGCGGCGGATGCTGCTCGCTGTCGCGCGGCGCGAGCGCCTTCAGCAGCACCGCCGGGTCCGCCCCGTACGCCGCCTCCCGCGTCGCCTGCCCCAGCCCGGCCGTGACCAGCACCGGCACGGACGCCGCCACCGCGGCGGTGCGCAGCGACTGGAGCGCGGTACGGGTGATCGGGCCGGTGAGCGGGTCCACGAACAGACCCGCGGGGGAGACGGAGATCTGCGCGTCCAGCTCCTCGCGGGAATGGACCACGACGGGACGGTAGTTGCGCGCCGTCAGCGCCTCCTGCGTGGCGGAGTCGGGCTCGGGCCAGACCAGAAGGCGGCGCGGGTTGTCCAGCGGCTCGGGCGGCAGCTCGTCGTCCAGGCGCAGCGGCGTCGTCTCGGGGTCCTGCGCGGCGACCTCCACGACGCCGTGGCGGCCGTCGAGCGGCTCGGGACCCTCGGCCGCGGAGGCGTCGGGGGCGCCGATCGCGAAGGCGCGGCCGATGGCGTCGCGCCGGGTGGACGAACCGGGGCGGGGCGGCGGACGGTGGCCGGGCTCGGGCGGAGGCTGCGCCTGGGGGCCGGGGGGCCCGGGGGTGTGCGCGTCCGGCGGCGGGCCGCCGTGCGGGGGTACGGCGTCCGGCGGGGCGCCGGCGCCGAGGCGGCGGCGGTGGCCGCCGGTGTGTTCGTCGGCGGGGTCGTAGGGGGCCGGGGTTTCGGGGTTCTCGCGAGTCCCGGGGTGCTCGGGGTGCTCAGGGTTCTCGGCGGGGTGGGCCGGGGTGCCGTGGTGCGGGCCACCACCCTGGCCGCCCTGACCGCCCTGACCGCCCTGGCCGCCCTGTGAGGGCGGGCCGGAGGGCTGGTCCACGTAGGCCACGCCCTGACCGAGGGTGCGCACGCTGATCGGGCCGGACTGCTGCGTGGGCAGGGCCGGCATCGCGGGCGTCGCGGCGGAGCGGGCGAAGCGGGTGGCGCCGCCGCGGGTGCCGGAGGCGTCGGCCTGGGCGGCGGCCGGGGCGGCCGAGGTGGCGCGGCGCGGGTCGACGCCGCGGGCGGGGGTCTGCATCTCGTGCCGCGGGTCCACGGGCGCGGGGGCGCCGCCGGTGCGGGGGTCGCGCTGGGCGGGGGTGCCGCCCCGGGGACGGGCGTCGGCGTCTTGTGCGCGGGTGTCGCCCTGCATGCGGGTGTCGCTGTGCGTGCGGGTGTCGCCGTGCGTGCGCGGGTCGTGCTGCGCGGGGACGCCCGGGGCGGGGGTGCCGTGGGCGGGGTGCGGGGTCTGCGAGGTGCGTACGGCGCGGACTTCGCCGGTGTCGCCGGTGACCTCGGCGGCGTCGGCGGTCTCGGGGGCATCGGTGCCGGTGGGAGCGCCGCGGGCGCCGTCGTGGGGGTAGGGGCCGGTGTCCGGCTCCGGTACGGGGCGGCCGGTGGGCCGGCGCGGGTCGCGGGTGGCGTAGGGGGGCGGGGCGTCGTCGTAGCCGCCGGGGTGCGGTGCGGGGCCGGCGCCTGGGGAGTGGGGGTACGGGCCGGTGTCCGGTTCCTGCGGCGCGGGGGCGGGACGGCGCCGGCGGCCGGTGGGGTGCTGCGGCCGGGCGGGGGCGTTCCGTACGGCCGGGTCGGTGGTGCCCTCGGGGAGCTGCGGCGCCGGTGCCTGCTGCGCCGCGGGGAGGGCGGCGGGCTGGTGCGGCGCGGCGGGGCGGTGCCCGGCGGGGTCGGCGGGCTCCAGCCGGTCGGCGGAGGCCCCGGCGGGTCCGGCGTGGGGGGAGGCGGGGTGTGCGGGGTCTGCGGTGTCCGCCGGGTTGGTGTAGTCGGTGGGCTGGGCCTGCCGCGGGGGGCCGTTGGGCCCGGTGCCGGGGGCCGGGGGGCTGGCGTGGTCGTCCCGCCGGGGCGGGCCGCCGCGGCGGCGGGCGGGCGCAGACGCGTCGTCGTACTCGCCGGGCCCCGGCGTGTACGAGGGTCCGGCCTGCGGGCCGTGGGGCGCGGCGTCTTCGTACGCGGCGGGGTCGATCGGCTCGACGCCGCCGGGCGCGTGGCCCGTACGAGCGGCGTGGCCGGCCGGGTCGACCGGGGCGCCGGGGCCCATGTGCGTGCCCGTACCGGCATGCGCGGTGGGGCCACCGGGCGCCACCGGGCCGCCGGGCCCGACCGGGCCCGCCGGACCCGGGCGCCCGCCCGGGCCCCCGGGCGCCGCCGGGCCGGAGGGACCCGGCGCACCGGGCCCGCGCGGTCCGGGCCGCCCGCCGGGGCCGCCGAGTCCGCCGGGCCCCGCAGGGCCGCCGGGCCCGCCCGGGCCCAGGGGACCGCCGGGTCCCGCGGGGTCGTCGTCCGGTCCGCCGGGCTCGCCGTGCTCGGCGGGGCCGTTGGGTCCGGGTTCTGTTCGGTCTGGGGTTGTTGTGCCGCCGGGTGTGCCGTACTCGGCGGGCCCGCCCGGACCGCCCGGTCCGCCGGGGCCACCGCGACCGGGCGCGCCGCGGTTGGGACCGGGTTCCGTTCCGCTTGGGGCTCCTGAACCGCCCGGTGCGCCGTACCCGGCGGGTCCACCTGGGCCGCCGTGACCGGGTCCGGCGGGGCCGTTGGGTCCGGGTCCCGTTTCGTCTGGGGTTGCTGTGCCGCCGGGTGCGCCGTACTCGGCGGGCCCGCCCGGACCGCCCGGACCGCCGCGGCCGGGCCCGCCGCGGTTGGGGCCAGGTCCCGTTCCGCTTGGGGCTCCTGGGCCGCCGGGAGTGCCGTACCCGGCGGGTCCACCTGGACCGGCCGGTCCGCCGTGACCGGGTCCGGCGGGGCCGTTGGGTCCGGGTTCCGTTCCGTCTGGGGTTGCTGTGCCGTACCCGGCGGGTCCGACCGGACCGCCCGGCCCGCTGGGACCACCGCGGCCGGGCGCGCCGCGGTTGGGGCCGGGTTCCGTTCCGCTTGGGGCTCCTGAGCCGCCGGGAGTGCCGTACCCGCCGGGCCCGACCGGACCGCCTGGCCCGGCGGAGCCACCGCGGCCGGGCGCGCCGCGGTTGGGACCGGGTTCCGTTCCGCTTGGGGCTCCTGAGCCGCCCGGTGTGCCGTACCCGGCGGGTCCACCTGGGCCGCCCGGCCCTCCGGGGCCGCCGCGACCGGGTCCCGCGGGGCCGTTGGGTCCGGATTCCGTTCCGTCTGGGGTTGCTGTGCCGCCCGGTGCGCCGTACCCGCCGGGGCTATCCGGACCGCCGGGGCCGGGTGCTCCGCCGTGTCCGCCCGGCCCGCCGGGACCGGCCTGGCCGCCATGTCCCTCCGGGCCACCTGCGCCGCCCGGCGCGCCGTACCCGCCGGGGTCATCCGGACCGCCGGGCCAGCCGGGTCCACCCGGATCCCCTTGCTCGCCCTCCCCGCTCTGTCCGTCCGGCCCGCCCGGGGCCCCGGGGGCTTCCGGTCCCGCCGGTCCACGGCCTACGGGCCGCCGCCGCGCCCCCGTCGCGGGCTCGCCCGGCTCCGTAAGGTCGCCCTGCTGCTGGCTGCCCGGGCCCTGGCCCACCGGCCGCCGCCGGCGGCCGCGACCCTGCGTCCCGTGGAGAGCGTGTCCGAGCGCCGCGGCGCCGGTCTCCACGGCGCCGGAGTCCCCGGCACCGCCGTCCGTACCGCCCATCGGCACACCCGCGCCGCCGGCCGTACCGCCTACCGCGCCACCGCCACCGTCACCGGCAGCGACGTCGCCCCGCGCACCGCCGGGCCCGCCGGGGACGCCCGTACCCGCGCCGCCACCCGGCGCCGGCACCCCGCCCCCACCGTCGTACGCGACCGGCTCCGCCTCCGGAGCCGCCCGCCGCCGGCGCCCGCCGGCCGTGCTCCCGCCGCCCGCCGGCGCCGGACCACCGCCGGGCGCCTGCCCCGCGCCGCCGCCGACCGACTCGGGCGCCACCGCGCCCTCCGGCGTACCCGGCCCCGGCGCGCGACCCGGCTCCGCGGCGCCCGCCGGCCCACCGGCCTCCGCCGCCACGGCCCCGTGGCCGCCTACCGCACCCGGCGCACCGCGCCCCGCACCGCCGTGCGCACCCTGCCCCGGCGGCAGCCCCGCCGCCGGAACGCCGTCCGCAGCCGCCCCGGCCCCGGGCACGGCCCCAGCCGCAGCCCTGCTCCCAGCCGTGGCCCCGGGCTCCGCCGGGACCCCGCCCTCGGGCCCAGCCTCCGCCGGCGCCCCCGCGCCGGACCCGCCACCGACCCCGGGGCCGCCTCCAGGCCCGACCCCGGGCCCGGCTCCCGCCGGCACCCCCGCCGCCGGTGTCGCTCCACGCCGCCGCCGGCCCGTGCCCGTACCGCCGACCCCGGTACCGCGCGCCGGCGTTCCCGCTCCGTCGCCCGGCTCCGCCGCGGGCGCGGCGCGTCGCCGCCGCCCACCGGCCGTACGCACACCACCGGCCGTACCGCCTTCGCCTCCACCAGACCCACCGGTCCCAGCAGGCCCACCAGCTCCGGCAGGGGCTCCCAGCCCGATCAGCTCCCCCGACTCCCCCGACTCCCCGGTCTCTCCCGGTACACCCGGCTCCCCGGGCTCCCCCGACCCGCCGGCCACGCCCGCCGACCCGACCGGCCCGCCCCGACCCGCCGCACTGCCCCGCGTCAACGCCTCCGCGCCGGGCATCACGGTCGTCTCGTTCCCCGTCTCCCGCCCGCGCCCGGAGGTCTCCCGGTTCCGCGCCGCCCGCGCGGCGGGTCCCGCGGCCTTCACCGGCACCTCCAGCAGGTACGCCCCGCTGTTCTGCCCCGGTACCTCGTGCGTTTGCAGGATCCCGCCGTGCAGCAGGGCAACGCCCCGCGCGAGCGGCTCGTGCACGGAACCCGGCCCCGGGACACCGGCCGCCCCCCTGGCACCGGCCCCGGAGCCGCCCGCGGAACCGGCCCCGGCACCGCCCCCGGCGGCCCCCGGCCCCCGCGGCCCCTGCACCTCTATCCGCACCACGTCCCCGCGCTGCGCCGCCGCCACCACGACCGGCGCGTCCGACGCGCCCGCCGTCCGCTGCCCCGTGGCGTCGACGCCCGCGACCTCCGCGATCAGGTGCGCCAGCGCCAGCGCCAGCCACCGCCCGTCCGCCTCGATCTCCAGCCGCGGCGCGTGCACCACGAACTGCGCCCGTCCCGGCCCGATCAGCTCGTCCGCGCCCTCGGTCGCGGCGTGCACCACGTCCTCGACGTTCACCGGCTCCACCGCCAGCCGCTCCCGGCCCGCGTCAAGCCGCTGGAAGTCGAGCACGCTGTCGATGAGCGCGGTCATCCGCCCGTACCCGGCCGAGAGGTGGCGCAGCGTCTGGTTGGCCTCCGGCCACAGCTGCCCGGCCGGGTCGTCGGCCAGGGTGTTGAGCTCCGCGCGCAGCGTGTTCAGCGGGCCGCGCAGCGCGGTGTCCAGCACCGCCTGGAGCTGCGCGAGCCGCGTCTCCAGCGCGTCGCGCCGGCGGCGGTCGGTGAAGGCGAGGACGGCGCCGACGAGTTGGTCGCCGTCGCGTACCGGGGCCGTGGTCATGTCCACGGGCACCGGCCGCCCGTCCCGCCCCCACAGCACCTGGCCGCGTACGCGGTGCTTGCGTCCGGAGCGGAGGGTGTCGGAGATCGGGGTCTCCTCGTACGGCAGGGGGGTGCCGTCCGGCCGCGAGTGGTGGATGAGGGGGTGGAGGTCGGCGCCGCCGAGTTCGCTGGCGCGGTAGCCGAGGATCTGCGCGGCGGAGGGGTTGACCAGGACGACCCGGCCGGTGGTGTCCGTACCGACGATGCCCTCGGCCGCGGCGCGCAGGATCATCTCGGTCTGCCGGCGCTGCCGCTGCAACTCGGCCTCGACCTCGGCCGTGCCGGTGAGGTCGCGTACGACGAGCATCAGCAGCTCGTCGCCGGTGTAGTGGTGGCCGGGGGCGTACGGGGACTCGCCGTTCGGGCCGTCCTCCAGGTCGGCGCTGGTGACCTCGGCGGGGAAGCCGCTGCCGTCGGTGCGGCGGGCGGCCATGCGCAGCGGCTTCGTACGCTCCTCCGCGCGCGTCTCCGCGTCGGGAGCGACGGAACCCGGCGCGACCGAACCCGGGGAGTCGCCGCGCGGGCGGCGCATGGAGCCGGGGATGAGCTGCGGGTCGAAGTCCGGCAGCAGGTCGAGCAGCCCGCGCCCGACGACGGCGGCGCCGGGCCGCTCGAAGGTCTCCAGCGCGACGCGGTTGGCGGCGACGACCGTGCCGTTGGTGTCGACGAGGAGCAGCGCGTCGGGGAGCGCGTCGAGTATGGCGGCGAGGCGAGCAGCGCCTCGGGATGGCCTGCTGCTCACGACGAACTTCCTCCTCGACTACCGTTCTTGCCGTGCTCCGCGGCCGGCCGTTCGTGCCGTCGCGCCCTCTCGTGCGCGTGCCGTACGCGCCCCCGTGCGCGCCGGTGGCCGTGCCACGAGAGGATTCTACGATCCCCCGTTGCCCGGGGGACGGCGGATGAGAATCGTCACGCCCCCGCCACAACTCCGCGGGGCGGCGTCCGGGCGGGCCGGGTATCGTGCGGTCCGCGGCGGTAGGGGGTACGTGGTGGGGCCCCGGCCGCGGCCGGGCACAGGTCGTGCGCCTGACCGGCACGTGCGGCAGGCTACGCGACGAACACGTGGCCGAATGTGGGGGGACGGGGCGGCATGACGACAGAACGCGACGCGACGAATGACACCGGAAAGACCCATCCCGCCGGCCGCGGCGGCCCGCGCCGCGGCGACGCCCGAAGCACCCCGCGCCGCCGCCTCGTCACCACCGGCGCCGACCACCGCGTCACGCCCGCCGAGCTGTTCTTCGACCTCGTCTTCGTCTACGCCTTCACGCAGGTCACCGTGCTCCTCGCCGCCGACCCCACCCCCATGCGGCTGCTCGGCGGCTGCGTGGTGCTCGCGCTGCTGTGGTGGTGCTGGTGCTGCTTCGCCTGGCTCGGCAACGTCGTACGCGCCGACACCGGCCCCCTCCTCGGCGTCCTGCTGACCGCGATGGCGGCGGTGCTCGTCGTGTCCCTGACCGTGCCGGAGGTCTTCGCCGGCGGGGACGGCGACGTCAACGCCCCGCTGATCTTCGTCCTCGGCTACGGCGCGCTGCGCGTCCTGCACCTCGTCGCGTACTGGATGGCACACCCCGGCGACGACCGGCTGCGCAGCACCATCCGCACCACCGCGCTGACGTCCGTCGCGCCGCCGTTCCTGCTGCTGGTCGTCGGCAGTTTCTTCACCGGCTGGGCACAGATCCTCATCTGGCTCGCCGCGGTCCTCATCGACTACGCCGCCATCTACGCCACCGGCGGCTCCGGCTGGCGCGTCGCCGCGCCGGGGCACTTCGCCGAGCGGCACGGGCTGATCGTGATGATCGCGCTGGGCGAGTCGATCATCGCCATCGGCGTGGCGGTACGGGGCTACTCGACGACGTACGGCGTGCTGGCCGCCTCGGTCGTCGGGCTGCTGGTCTCGGCGGCCCTGTGGCGGCTGTACTTCCACCGGGTCGCGGAGCCGGCGGAGGAGGAGCTGACCCGGGCCGTGGACGACGGGCGGACGCGGCTGGCGCGCGACGTGTACACCTTCCTCCACCTGCCGCTGGTCGGCGGCGTGGTGGTCTCCGCGCTGGGCGTGAAGGAACTGCTGCACCAGATCGCCGACACCGGGCACTACGACCTCTCCGAGCCGCTGCACGGCGTCGGCGCGTGGGCGCTGGCGGGCGGCGCCGGGCTGTTCCTGCTGGGCGCGGCGGCGATCCGGTGGCGTACGACGGGCGGCCGGGCACCGGCGGTGCCGGCGGCGGGCGGGGCGGTGTGCCTGGCGGCGGGCCCGGCCGTGGAGCACGTGCCGGGGCTGGCGGCGCTGGGGGCGCTGGCGGTGGTGACGGCGGCGGTGGTGTGGCTGTACGGCCGGGAGGCGGGGGCGACGGCGTAGCTCTGCCCAGGGCGAATCTGCCCCCGGCCAAGAACCCTCCCCCCGCGCCGCCTTCCCACCGACCGTGGAGGCAACGCACATCCACGAGGGAGGCACGATGACATCACCACCCCGCACCGGACCCGGAACCGGAATCGGAACCGGAACCCACGCGGCCTTCCGGGCCGCCGGCCCGGACCTGGCTCCCCGCGCCGAGGAGGGCGAGGCCGCCCCGTCGCGGTTCG
Source organism: Streptomyces sp. MAR4 CNX-425 (assembly GCF_048656465.1). Lineage (NCBI taxonomy): Bacteria > Bacillati > Actinomycetota > Actinomycetes > Kitasatosporales > Streptomycetaceae > Streptomyces > Streptomyces sp. MAR4 CNX-425. The sequence goes on from NZ_JBMDLF010000005.1 coordinate 313,724, forward strand.
ACGACCACCTGTCCGCCCAGCTCCTCGGCCAGCGCATCGTCTTCCTCGGCACCGAGGTCACCGACGCCTCCGCGAACCGCGTCTGCGCGCAGCTCCTCCTCCTCTCCGCCGAGGACCCGCGCACCGACATCGCGCTCTACGTCAACAGCCCGGGCGGCTCCGTCCACGCCGGTCTCGCCATCTACGACACGATGCGGCTCATCCCCAACGACGTAGCCACGCTCGCCATGGGCTTCGCCGCCAGCATGGGGCAGTTCCTGCTCACCGTCGGCACGCAGGGCAAGCGCTTCGCGCTGCCGCACGCGCGGATCATGATGCACCAGCCCTCCGCGGGCATCGGCGGCAGCGCCGCCGACATCGAGATCCAGGCGGACAACCTCGAATACAGCAAGACGCTCATGGAGCGCCTCCTCGCCCAGCACACCGGCCAGGACCAGGAGACCATCTCGCGCGACGGCGACCGCGACCGGTGGTTCACGGCGGAGCAGGCGAAGGAGTACGGGATGGTCGACCATGTCGTCGAGTCGCTCGCCGACGTGCGCCCGGCCGGTTCGAAGCGACGGATGGGGCTGTGACGATGAGCCAGTACACGATTCCGAACGTCGTCGAGCGCACCGCGCACGGCGAGCGCGCGTACGACATCTACAGCCGGCTGCTCTCGGAGCGGATCATCTTCCTCGGTACGGAGATCGACGACGGCGTCGCGAACGTCGTCATCGCCCAGCTCCTCCACCTGGAGTCGGCGAGCCCCGGCAGCGAGATCTCCGTCTACATCAACTCGCCCGGCGGCTCGTACACCTCGCTGATGGCGATCTACGACACGATGACGTTCGTCGGCGCGCCCATCTCCACGTACTGCGTCGGCCAGGCGGCGTCGACGGCGGCGGTGCTGCTGGCCGGCGGGGAGAAGGGGCGCCGCTTCGTGCTGGAGCACGCGCGCGTGCTGCTGGGGCAGCCGGCGAGCGGCGTGCGGCGCGGGACGGTGTCGGACCTGAGCCTGGAGGCGAAGGAGATCCTGCGGATCCGGACGCAGATGGAGGAGGTGCTGTCGCGGCACACGGGCCACGAGGTCGCGACGCTGCGCGCGGACACGGACCGGGACAAGGTCTTCACGGCGCAGGAGGCGGTGGCGTACGGGCTGGCGGACCAGGTGATCAGCAAGCGCCACCTGTAACCGGCGGGACCTCCGGCCGGGACACGGGCCGGGGCGGCGGACGGCGGGGCGGGGGACGGCGGCCCCGCCGTCTGCCGTGCCGTGCGCGGCGCGGCGCGGCCGGCCCGCCCCCGGTTCGGGTCAGGCGGCGAGCCGTACGTCCCCGGGCCGGGAGGAGGCCCCCGGCCGGGAGCGGGTCCCGGGCCCGGGGCGGGCGGAGGGCAGCTCGGTGACGGACGAGACCGTGGAGGTCAGGCTGCCGGCGGCGCGGCGGCGGCGCTCGGCGGCGGCCTGCTCGCCGTCGCGTACGGCGGAGAGGCGGACGATCTCGCCGTGGACGAGCACGAGCAGGTCGGCGAGGCGCAGCCCGAGCGCCTGCGCGGCGGCGCCGAGGACCTCGGACGACGCCTCCTTGAGGCCGCGCTCGACCTCGGAGAGGTACGGCATGGAGATGCGCGCGGCGTCGGCGACGTCCTTCAACGTACGCTCCTGGGCCAGCCGCTCCCGCCGCAGCACGCCCCCGACGACCTGGCGCCACAGGGGCTCGCGCCCGTCACCGTCCGCGGGCGCGGGCGGGCGCAGGGGGAGGATACGGGCCTGGTGGTGGGGCGCGTCGTTGGTCACGGTCTCAGCGTAGGAGGGCGGCGGGCGGAGGGAAGGGGCGCGCGGTCTGCTGATGGCAGAAATCGCCGGTGGCGAACGCGCGGAGCGCCGCGCGCGGGAGCCCGCCGCCGCGGGCGGTGGCCCTACTCCCTCCCCTGGGCCTCCCGGGCGGCGTCCTCGACCCGCCGCCGGTAGGCCTCCCACCAGCCCCGGTCCCCGGGCGCCAGCCTGTTGCTGCCGGGCCGCAGGCCGGCGGCCCCGTCGACGAGTTCCCGGACGATGTCCGCGTGCCCGGCGTGCCGGTGGGTCTCGGCGTGCAGGTGGACGAGCGCCCGGTGCAGCGACACCTCGGCGCGCCCCTCCGGCCAGTGCGGTACGTGCCCGAGGTCGTCCAGCGCGAACGCCGCGACGGTGGCGTCGGAGTGCGCGCAGGCGCGCCCGTAGAGCCGGACGATGTCCTCGCGGGACTCGTCGGCCGTGGCCCACATGTCGGCGTTGGGTTCGGCGGCGGCGGGCCCCTCCAGCCAGGGCAGCGGTTCGGCGAAGGGCCGTCCGAAGGCGTCGCCGAGGTAGCGGGTCTCGCAGCCGATCAGGTGTTTGACGAGGCCGAGCAGGTTCGTGGCGGTCGGCGTCAGCGGCCGCCGTACCTCGTACTCGGACAGCCCGTCGAGCTTCCACAGCAGCGCGTCGCGGGCGGCCTGCAAGGAGAGCTGGAGGTCCGCCTTGGGATCGGTGTCGGCCATGCGGAACAGCATCGCACCGCGGCGCGGCGGCTCCCGTAAGATCGGCGGCATGTACTTCTTCCACCTGCGCTAGGCGCCGTCGGCGAGGCGAGGATCCCCCGTCGCCGACGAGGCGGGGCGGCGTGGCGCCGTCCCGGGCCTTGGCGTGGGAGAAGAAGAGCAATCATGCGCGACGACGCACATTTCGTCGCTCGGTGCGCGCGCGGTCTGGAACCGCAGCTGGCCGCCGAGATCCTGCAACTCGAACTGGGCGGCGTCACCGCCGTCGGACACCGCACCGTGCGCTTCCGGGCGTGGCGCCCGTACGACCCGGGGGTGACGGAGCTCCGTACGGCGGACGACGTGTTCCTGCTGGCCGCCGCGGACCGCGAAACCGGAACCGGAACCGGAAGGTCGACTCTGTCGGCCCTGCACCGACTCGCCACCAGGACGAACCCGGAACAGCTGCTCCGCCACCGCGACGCGCTCCTGCCCCACCCCACCGGGCGGACCGCCGGGGTGGAGGTCTCGGCGTCGCTGCTGGGCAGGCGGAGGTTCAACCGGTACGACGCGGAGGACGCGGTCGGCCACGCGCTGGCCGCCCGGCTCGGCGTGCCGTACCACCCGCGCCGCACCGAGGGCGCGCCCCCGCCCGGCTACGCGGCGTGGCGCCTCACCCTGGACGGCACCGGCGCGACGCTGCTGCTCCGCATCACCCCCCGCCCGCTCCACCGCCGCCCGTACAAGCAGCGGTCGGTGCCGGGCACCCTGCACCCGCCGCTGGCGGCGGCGATGACGACGCTGGCGGACATCGGCCCGGGCCACACGGTCCTCGACCCCTGCTGCGGCGCGGGCACCCTGCTCATCGAGGCGGCCCTCGCGCACCCGGAGGCGGCCCACTACCGCGGCTACGACATAGCCCGGACCGCCCTGGAAGCCGCCCGTGCCAACAAGAAGGAGGCCGCGACCGACCACATCCGCGTCCACCGGGGGGACGCCGGAAGACTCCCCCTGGCCTCCGCCACGGTCGACCGCGTCGTGTGCAACCCCCCGTGGGGCACCCAGGTCGACCCCCGGGCCCGGCTGGCCGAGTCCCCCGCCGCCTGGTGGCGGGAACTCCGCCGGGTCCTCACCCCCACCGGCAGCGCCGTCGTCCTCCTCCCCACCCCGGCCCCCCTGGCCGAGGCCCTCCGATCCGGCCTCCTCCCCACCCACATCCAACGCGTCCACCTGGCCGGCACGCCCACCTACCTGGTCAAACTGATCCCCACCCCCGGCCAGTCGCCGCCGCCGGGCCCGACCCCGCCCCCGGCCCCCGGCCACCTCGGCGATCGGACACCCCGGCCCACCGCACAAAGCCACAACCCTGCTACAGCTGGACACAGCAGTCGTTCACGCTTCTTGCGTGGTCTTAATAATTGATGTGAGCAGCGGCGCGGCACAGCCGACCGAGTGAATGGGGGACAGCACGGTGGGAAGTCGTCCGACGGACTGGCACGTACTGGACCTGGACGAGGATCCCACGCCGGGGGATCCGGACCGGGTCAAGCAACTCGCCCGTGAGCTGCATGACTTCGCCGACGACGTCGCGGACGCGCTGCGGCAGATCAAGGGGATGGCCGGTGAGGACGCCCTGCTGCGGTGGGCGGGGAAGACGGCGAAGGCGTTCCAGGACGAGTTCGACGAGGTTCCCAAGAACCTGAAGAAGCTTCAGCGTTCGTACGACCTCGCGGGCGACGCGCTGGCCGCGTACTGGCCGAAGCTGGAGCGTGCGCAGTCCCTCGCCGACAAGGCGCTCGCCAAGGGCCGCGAGGCCCGCAACGACCTGAGCGCCGCCAACGGCCGCCTGGACTCGGCGAACTCCTGGGTCGAGCGGGCGACGGAGAAGACGGAGAAGTACGACGAGGCGGAGGGCAAGGAGAAGCCCGACGACTCCGAGGTACGGGCCGCGACCCGTAACGCCACCGACGCCAAGTCCGCTCAGTCCAGTGCCCAGACGGCCGTCGACAACGCCCAGGGCGGCCTGGAAGCGGCCAAGAAGATGGCCGCGGACGCGAAGAAGATGCGTGAGGACGCCGCCTCTGAGGCCAAGGACAAACTGGAGGACGCCTCCGACGCGGGGATCCAGAACCGTAAGTGGTGGGAGAACGCGGTCGACTGGGTCAAGGACAACTGGGACACCATCGTCTCCGTCTGCAAGGTGATCGTCGCCGTCCTGGGCATCGTCGTGCTCATCATCGGCGGGCCGCTGGCCTGGGTGGTGCTGGCCGCCGCCCTCGTCGTCCTCGCCGACACCCTCTACAAGTACATGAACGGCCAAGCCTCCCTCTGGGACGTCGCCTTCGCCGCCCTCGACTGCATCCCCGGCATGAAGGGCATCACCTCCCTCGCCAAGCTCGGCAAGATGGCCGGCGGCATGAAAGCGCTCGCCAAGGGCGGCCTGAAGGCCATGTCCACGGGCGTGAAGGGCCTTGGCAAAACGTTCCGCCAGAAGGCCGTGCAGATGTTCAAGCGCAACTCCTGCGGTGACCCCGTGGACGTCGCCACCGGGGAGATGACCCTCTCGGCCACCGACCTGGAACTGCCCGGCGTGCTGCCGCTGGTCCTTGAGCGGCACCACATCACCACCTACGCCGACGGCCGCTGTTTCGGCAGCTCGTGGGCGTCCACCCTGGACCAGCGCCTGGTCCTCGCCGACGACGCGGTGCACCTCCACACCGCCGACGGGATGACCCTCGTCTACCCCACCCCCCTCGCGGACGGGGAGCACGCCGTCTTCCCCGTCACCGGCCCGCGCTGGGGCCTGACCTGGGACGGCCGGCCGGGCACCCCGCTCGTCGTCGAACAGCCCGAGACCGGGCGGGCGCTCCTCTTCGCCCCGGTGCCGAACCGGCCGGGGCACGAGCTGCCGATAGCCGCCGTCGTCGACCGCAACGGCAACCGCCTCGACTTCCGCTACCGCGACGACGGCGAGCTGCGCGAACTCGCCCACTCCGGCGGCTACCGCGTCGGCGTCGCCGTCTACGACGGGCGCGTCACCTCACTCCGCCTCCTGTCCGACCCCGCCGAACCGGTGCTGCTCACCTGCGACTACGACGACAACGGCCTGCTGGAGAAGGTCTTCAACTCCTCCGGCCTGCCCCTGCTCTTCTCCTACGACGAGGAGGCCAGGCTGACCCGCTGGGAGGACCGCAACGGGACCTGGTACCGCTACGAGTACGACGATGCCGGCCGCTGCGTCTTCTCCACCGGAACGGACCGCGCCCTGGAGTACACCTACCGCTACGAGCCCGAGCACCTGCGCACCACGGCGACCGACTCCCGCGGCCACGCCACCGTGTACGAGTTCAACGACGGCTTCCTGCTCGCCGCGCGGACCGACGCGGCCGGCCGTACCGTCCGGCACGAGTACGACCCCGACGAGCGGCTCAGCGCCCACATCGACCCCCTCGGCCGCACCACCCGCTACGAGTACGACGCCACCGGCAACCTGGCCGCCCTGGTCCTCCCCGACGGCAGCCGCAAGGAGGCCGTCTACAACGAGCTGCGCCTGCCGGTGGAGCTGGTGGAGGCCGACGGCTCGCGCTGGGAGTTCGCGTACGACGCCCGCGGCAACCGCGTCACCAGCCTCGACCCCGCGGGCCGGCGCACCCGCTTCGGCTACGACGCCCGCGGCGGGCTGACCTCCGTCACCGACCCCGCCGGCGGGCAGACCCGGGTCCGGTGCGACGCCGCCGGCCTGCCGCTCGCCGTCACCGACCCCGTCGGGGAGACCACCACCCTCACCCGGGACCCCTTCGGCCGGCCGGCCACCCAGACCGACCCGCTCGGCGCACGTACCAGCAGCCGATGGTCCGTCGAGGGACGCCTGCTGGAGCGCACCGACCCGCTCGGCGAGGTGGAAACCCTCGACTGGGACCCGGAGGGCAACCTGCTCGCCCGCCACGCGGCCGGCGGGGCCACCACCACGTACACGTACGGCGCCTTCGACCAGCTCACCTCCACCACCAACCCGGACGGCACCACCTACCGCTACACCCGCGACACCGAGCTGAACCTCCTCCAGGTCACCGACCCGGCCGGCCGCACCTGGGACTACACCTACGACGACGCGGGCCGGCTGGTCTCCGAATCCGACTTCGACGGCCGCGTCACCCGCTACACCTACGACGCCGCCGACCAGATACGTACCCGCACCAACGCCGTGGGCCAGCGGCTGTCCCACGACTACGACCTCCTCGGCCGCATGACGGCCACCACCTCGGAGCAGGGCGTCAGCCGCTACGAGCACGACGCGCTCGGCCGGGTGACCCGCGCCGTCACCCCCGGCGCCGACCTCGCCCGCACCTACGACCCGCTGGGCAACCTCCTCACCGAGACCGTCAACGGCCGCACCCTCACCTTCACCTACGACGCCGCCGACCGGCCGCTGACCCGCACCACACCCTCCGGGCACCACAGCGAGTGGACCTACACCGCCGACGGCCTCATCGCCACCCTCACCACCGACGGGCGCACCCTCGCCTTCGACCACGACCCCCTCGGCCGCGAGACCGCGCGCAGGGTCGGCGACCGGCTGACCTACACCCAGCAGTGGGACCCGGCCGGCCGCCTCACCCGCCAGACGGTGGGCGGCGCCACGGCCGGGGCGGCCGCCGCCGTACGCGCCTACCGCTACCGCCCCGACGGCCACCTCACCGCGCTCGACGACGGCCGCACGGAGCCCACGACGTACGACCTCGACATCATGGGCCGGGTCCTGGCCGCCACCGGCCAGGAGACGTACGCCTACGACGCCGCCGGCAACCAGACCGAAGCCCACTGGCAGACACCCGGCGACGACGCCGCGGGCGACCGGGAATTCCAGGGCACCCTCCTCACCCGCGCCGGACGCGTCCGCTACGAGTACGACGCCGCCGGCCGCGTCGTCCTGCGGCAGCGCCGCCGGCTGTCGAAGAAACCCGAGACGTGGCGCTACACCTGGGACGCCGAAAGCCGCCTCACCCACGTCGTCACCCCCGACGGCACCACCTGGCGCTACAGCTACGACGGCCTCGGCCGCCGCGTGGCGAAGGAACGCCTCGACACCACGGGCGCGGCCGCGGAACGTACCGACTTCACCTGGGACGGATCCACCCTCGTCGAACAGGCCACCACGGGCGGCGAATCCGCGGCCCCGGTCGTCCTGACCTGGACCCACCGCGCAGTCCAGCCGCTCACCCAGACCCGCCACACACCGGGCCAGGACGCGATCGACCGCGAGTTCTACGCCATCGTCACCGACCTCGTCGGCACCCCCACCGAACTCGTCGACGAGGACGGCACGACCGCCTGGCGCCAACGCTCAACGCTCTGGGGCCTGCCCCTCACCACGGACGGCGACATCCACGAGATGCCCCTCCGCTTCCCCGGCCAGTACGCGGACGCCGAAACCGGCTGGCACTACAACGTCCTCCGCCACTACGACCCCGCCACCGGCCGCTACACCACCCTCGACCCCCTGGGCCTGACCCCCGCCCCCAACCCGTACACGTACCCCCACAACCCCACCACCTTGACCGACCCCCTCGGCCTCGCCGCCCACAGCCCCCCGGCCGGCGGCGGAAAGGGCCGCAAAAAGGGCCTCCGCCCGGACCCCGACGCAACCGGCCCCCACACCACCTTCCGGCGCGACGCCTCAACCGGCCGCGTGGTTCACTACGCGGAGTGGGCCCCGCAGACCAACCCCAAGAACCCGGCACCGTGGGAGATGGTGAAACGCGCCGACATGCAGGGCCAGCCCCACTTCGACAAGAAGACGGGCCAGGTCATCCCCACACCCCACATCAACATGCCGGACGGCTCCGCCCGGCCGGCCGAACCCTGGGAGATAACCCCCGGTGGAAACCCCTGACCCACTCGGCGCACTGGCCGCCTGGTACGCAGAACAGTGCGACGGCGACTGGGAACACGAATACGGGGTGAAGATCCACACCCTGGACAACCCCGGCTGGCTCATCAAGGTCGACCTCCCCGGCACCAGCAAGGAAGGCGCCACCCTGCCCCCCGAGTCGGAGGAAGGCCCCGACGGCTCCTGGCTCCACACGTCCGCGGACGGCCGCCACCTGCAAGTAGCCTGCGGCCCAAAAGACCTCAAAAAAGCCCTCCAGTCCGCCCTCACCTTCCTCACCACCTGACCCCCCGCAGGGGGCGGCGGTCACCCCTCGGTGACGCGAACCCGCCAGGAGTCCCCTGCGCGCTCCAGTTCGGCGTGGAGTTCGTGCGTGCGCGGAGCGCCCCCGGCCCGCCATCGGCGGACGAGGGCCCGGCTCGTCGGTGATCAGGAGTCGGTCGGTGACGAGTGCGGCATGCGGTCTGCCGTTGTCGAAGGTGCCGAGACCGATGCCGGCACCGTCGGCGAGGGTGGCTTCGAGAAGGCCCTCGGGCGCGGCAGCCACGAGCCGCCGGGGGCCGTGGTGGGCTCGACGTGGGGCTTGCCGTCCAGTGCGGCGAGAAGCGCGGCGGCGCTGGCCCCGGAGCGGGCTCCGAGAAGGGCGATCGCACACGGGGGCTTCCCGGAACCGGTTGCCTGGGTGAGAGGAGCGGTCGCCCCGGGTGCGGACATAGGGGTGTAGCCGCCGTGGTGGATCCCGACGTGGGCTGGCCTGCGGTGAGCATCGACGGTGATGCGGGCAACGGCGTAGGCCCCGGGCAGGTCGCCGACGCGGACACCGGTGATCAGCACTCCGTCAGGAGCCAGTTGCCGCAGCCAGGCGCCGGGGACGTCCGGCGGAGTGGTCCCGACGAACATCCGGTCGTACGGACCGTCCCCCGGGCGGCCGACGAGGCCGTCGCCGACGACGACGTCCACGGGGAAGGCGTGTGCGGCGTAGAGCTGCTTGGCACGGCGGGCGAGGCGGGTGTCGATCTCGACGGTGGTGACGCTGCCGGAGGAGCCGACGAGGTGGGCCAGGAGAGCGGCGGAGTAGCCGGAACCGGTGCCGATCTCCAGGACGTTCATGCCGGGACGTACGTCGAGCATGCGCACGTGGCGACGGGTGACGGAAGCAGGGGTGCAGGGGCGTACGGCCTGACCGCCGGCGCCGTGGAAGATCGCGGCCGGCACGGCGTCGGTTGCGCGATCGAGGGCATCTGGTGTCGGGCTGGTGTCGGGCATCGGCGGGTCCTCGTATCAGACGCGGAGGGTGAGGTGAAACGGGCGGTCGGGGGGCTCGGGTTCGCCGACCGGCCGGTTGTCGGCTTCGATCCAGGCGTGCGACTCGCATGGGTCGAAGCGGCAGCCTATGCACCAGCCCACGGCACGACCGCGGAGGCAGACGGCGAGAAAGGCGGCCAGGGACATCTCCAGCTCCCCGGAAAGTCGTCGTGGTGGACGTTGAGTGCTGGAGCGGATCTGTCATGTCCTGCGGGCCTGGGCGATCACAGTTAGTAGCCGTCGGGATCGTGAGTCTGGGCGCGAACGGGGGGCCTGCCGTGTGCCTCCGGCGCGGGAGCGATGTCCCGCGAACAACCGTTGGGGCCCCCTCCCCGGCACGATCTGTTAGAACGGGCATTCCGGAAGAGTCGAGACAACTGGAGGTCCATTCACTCATGCGCATCCGACGGTGCAGTCGCTTATCCGTGCCCTTGGCCGCCTGTTGTGGTCTGCTACTTGCAGCATGCGGCTCCAGCGAATCCACTCAGGAGAAGATCGAGAGTTCTTGTTCCAGCGTGAGGAAGGAGGTGAAAGAGATTTCTCCCATAGCGAGGGACGATGCGATGCAATTTGAGATAGCCCGCAAGATTGACGCTCAGCACACCCTTGCTATGCGGGCCAGGGAAGAATTCTCGGAGCTTGACACGCCGGGTGATGGGAAGCTGCACGCCGAATTCGTGACCGCATGGGGCGAGTTCACCACGTCCCTCAGCAGTTTCCATCACACCCTGGTGAAGGGTTACGGGAACGTGTCCGCGACACTCCTAGCCATGCATTTTGCCGAGGAAAGAGGAAAGACTGTAGACGTCCAGAAGAAGATGGAACAAGCTGCGCGAGACTACGGTGTTACGAAGTGTGCGAAAATCCCATGGCGCATCAGATAGTCTCTAAATCCGGAGGGATTTCGCGCGATTCCGTGATCATTACTTCCCGGTGATCGGATTCCAGGTCTGTGGATCGACGAGTTCCACGCCGCCGCCACGCACGTTGATCGCGGCGTCGGCGCGGGCCTTGTCGTGGTGGTCGACCTGCCCGCCGAGGGCGATCGGTGTGCCGACCGATCCTGTGGTCACCGTCCCCATCGCCCGGCCGCCAGACCGACCTCCGCATGGCTTGCCGAGCGGAGTTGCAACTCGATCGGGGCTCTCCAGAGCGAGGGGCTGATCTCGGCTGCACGGGAACGGAGGACTCGGACGGCTTCCCGCCTCTGCCCGCGCTGTGCGTTAAGGCGCTGTGGATGCGCCACGTCCAGCAGGTCGGCGACCCGAAGGCGGGCGGAGAGTTTTGGTGGGGCAGCCACGGGCGCATCCTTACGACCAGGTACGGCACACCCAGCCTGGGGCCCCACTCGCATGTTCGCCCTCCGGGCTCGGTGCGCCGGCCTTCGCGTCATCCCGCTGCGGAACGCCCGGCACACGTGCAGCTCGCTCCTTGTCCCTCTCAAGGTGTACCCGAAGGTGGCGGGGCCGGTGGGAAAGCGGTACGGGTCGTGATCGGGCAGGTGTCGGACGGCTTGGGCGGTTCGGCTGACGGTGTTGCCGTGCTTCGCCGCTGTACGGGCATGCGAAAAGCCCCGCAGATGTCGTCTGCGGGGCTTCTACCTGCGCGCTCGGCAGGATTCGAACCTGCAACCTTCTGATCCGTAGCTCCAGCCAGATCGGTCAAGAGAGGCCACACAGGTCACCATGGATGGGCCGAAGGGTGCTGCGGGGTGGAGTCGGCTGCTGTGGCTACTGTACTCCGCTGCTGTCCAGCCACAACTGATCACGTGCGCACGGCCCTAGTTGTGCTGTCCCGGGAGGGCGTTCGCTTGTCGGTTGGTCTTCCCCTGCAGTTGGCCAACGGGACGAAGCGGGCTTCTCCGTTGCCGGGTAGCTCCGCGAGTGATGATCCGGACGGGAGAAAAATGCCCAACTGGACCGTATGGAAGTAGCTTTGCCCTACCCTTGAGTCCCAGTTCTCAAGGACCGACGGTGAGGCAGGTAGTCCTGTGCCAAGTAATGAGCTCGTGCTGTTGGACCAGATCATGCAGCAGCGACAGGCAGAGCGCGCTACTCCTCTGCCGGCAGATGAGGCATTCGAGATTTTTGCATGTGAGCAAGCCTTGCGAGATTTTGACTTGTCTGCAGATGAGGTGGTCACCGGTGTTGTGGGAGGCGGGAACGACGGCGCGATTGACGGCGTATATGTCTTCCTTGGCAGCTCTCTTCTTGAGGAAGATAGCGATGTATTTGACGCTGAATTCTCACCATCGAGTATTGCGGTAGGTACACGGCTCCTTCTCTGGCTTGTGCAGGCCAAGCAGGAAGACTCGTTTACTGAGACTGCAATCGATCTGGTATCTTCCTCGGCTTCCCGACTACTCAATTTGGGCGAACCTGAAGACGACCTCAAGCTTTTGTATTCCAATGCAGTGGTCGATAGAGTCGCTATTTTCAGGCGAGCGCTGCAGAAGCTGGCAATTCGACACCCTAGCGTCGAAGTGCGTTTTTCGTACGTAACGCGTGGCAAGAAGAGCGAAATTAACGCCAAAGTCGAAGCCAAGGCTAAGCAGCTCGAAAGTCAATTTACTGGTCTTGTTCCTAATGCCGTTGGGTACGCGGAATTTCTCGGCGCTGCAGAGCTCTGGGCGGCCGCCAGTCGCGTTCCTTCATATACCTTGAAGCTGACTTACTTGGAGAATGCCACGAGTGGGACCAGTCACGTAGCTTTGGTAACGCTAAAGGATTATCTGGGCTTCCTGAGCGATGACGCGGGATTGCTCCGGCGCCATATTTTCGACTGGAATGTCAGAGACTATCAAGGTGATGTCGAAGTAAACCAGGAGATCCGAGAGTCCCTACTAGACGAAAATGGCGCCGAATTTTGGTGGCTGAATAACGGAGTGACAATTATTTGCTCCAAGACTTCCATTGTGAGTAAGACCTATATCCTCGATGATGTACAGATCGTAAATGGTCTTCAGACTTCACATACGATCTACAGGGCCCTGACTGATCTGCAACAGCACCACCCTGCCTTCTCCCGCTCCGTCCTGGTCCGAATTCTCGTAACAGAAGATCCCGGAGAGAGGGATCGGGTTATCAGAGCAACTAATCGGCAGACGGCTGTGCCAGCCGCCTCGCTGAGGGCAACTGACGAGATTCAGCGTGAGATCGAGGCATACTTCCTGGCCAACGGTTGGTTTTACGACCGTCGCAAGAACTACTATCGCAATATTGGTAAAAGTGCTGAACGAATCGTGGGAATTCCTCTCCTCGCGCAATCGGTCATGGCTATGGGATTGAGTCAACCGCATAACTCCCGGGCTCGGCCGTCGAGCCTCTTGAAGCGAAACGACGAATATTCTCGTATTTTTTCGAAGAAGATTGATCTGCCTATCTACCTCTGGGTGGCTCAGCGGCAAAAGGAAATCGACCTATTTTTGCTTACCACTCATCAGCAGACTTCGGCGAGCGAGCGTACGAATCTCCGTTTTCACCTATCCATGGTGGCTGCGACCAGGCTGCTTGGCAAGCGCATTTATGCTCCGACGGAGCTCCGTGAATTGGCTGCAGCGCAGACAGATTTCAGCAGTTTGGATCTCAATAGCGTCTTGGGTGAACTTAGGGAACATTATAGCGAATATGCCAAGGTGAAGCCGGGTTCTATGGAGAAAAGCGCGAAGAGTGGAGATTTCGTTTCCTATATTTTCGCGCAGATCGAATTCTAAGGCTGCGGCGATTACTTAGGTCGGTGGAGCGGCTTTGGGCGGGAGCTGTCATGGGGTGGGAGATCATGGGGCCTTAAGCTGACCGGCGATCGGGCTGGCACCTGGCCTGCCCCGCAATGGACCGATGTGGCCCCATGATCTTAGGGCCCCGCCCCATGGTGGCTGCCTAAAGCCGCGGAGCCGACCGGACCCGGCCATGAGTCGTTTCTCCCGAGTGCGCTCGCCCTCTGTAGCGCGGGCCGGTGGACTGGGCCGGAACGGGGCGGAGACAGGAGCGGCGGCCCGGGGAGCCGGACCGCGCGGCGAGCGGTAGCGAGCCGCCTTGAAGTCGTAGAGAAAGTCGTTACGCATGGGGCTCACATGCTGGTGTCTGCCAGGTCCGGTGGTGGGAGGTAGGGCACTGGTGTGACTGTCCAAGTCGCGTGCGTCGTGCCCTGCTTCAGCATGAGCGTGTGGGCCTGGCCCTCCGACAGGTCGCGGGTCGCCTCGTCCTGGTCGTGGTCGATCCAGTCGCGGGCCTGGCAGTAGGGCTCCTCGTCCATGTTGATCGCGATCATCATCAGCGCCGCCTTGAACCAGCGCAGTGCCTCGCCTGTGCTCTATGCGTCGAAGGTGCCTAACCGGCGCTCGTTGACGTGGCACTCGCAGTGAAACCGGCGTGGCTCTGGGGGAGTTTGATGGTTCATCGGAGCCGCTCCCGCGCGGTGGGTCGCAAGCTGGCGGCCGGCTCCGGCTCTGTCGTGCCGGGGTCCAGTTCGACCGTGACCGTGTAGCCCTCGTCGTCTGTGCTTACCTCCATGCGTCGGCCGAGCGCCGAGACGAGAGTGAGTCCGCGGCCGTGGGCGTCTCCTTCTGCCGCAGCTACTGCATGGGGTTTCGTCCGGCCGCCGCCGACGTCGGTGACTGCCAGCACGACCGATCCCGATCTGTGGAAGAGCGAGATGCGCATGCTCCTGCTCGCTGTTCCGCTCGCGGAGTGCAGGAGGGCGTTCGTGCTGAGCTCGCTCACAATCAGTGCGGCCTCTTCCGCGCACGTGCTGTCGCCGAGTACGTCTCTCGTCCAGCGGCGGACACGGCCGACCTCTTCGGGAAGACCCGGGCAGGTGAGTTCCCAGATTCGACCTCCGCTCGTGTACTCGTCCGTACAAGTTCTTTTATGCTGGTGGCCGCCATGGGGCGTGGGTTCGAGCTAGACGAGTCTCACGCCGTCATGCGCGCGCACGGCCGGCGGGGATGCGGCGTCGAGTGCGTCCAGGACGCGGATTGCGTAAGCCTCGTCGGCGAGTTCGGTGACCTCTGCGCGGGTGGCCCAGCGGAGGGCGTAGGTTTCGTCGCCGGTGGTCGGTGTGCCGTCGATGGCCTTGCAGCGGAAGACGAGCGAGACGATCAGGCCCATCATGTTTTTGTACACGCCGGTGAGGGCGACGGGGAGAGCGATTTTGATGCCCGTCTCCTCCAGGACCTCGCGCTGAAGCGCTTCGAGGATCGTCTCCCCGGGCTCAAGGACTCCGCCGGGCGGCTCCCACTGGCCGTTGTCGCGGCGCTGGATGAGCAGGGCGCGGCCCTCGTCGTCGACGATGACTCCGGCGACGCTCACGGAGTGGGGGCGCTCTGCGGTACTCACGGTCCTCGGTCCCCTCGGCTGGCTAGGCTCTCCACCGTAGTAACAGCACTCAGCCTCTCGTCTCGAAATGCAGAGGGGTACGCGCCTGGTGCCCGTTCCGTCCGGTGTTCTCGGGGCTGTCGACCCCACCAGCGACCGTGCCGTCTTCCGGTAGGTCGCCGACCAGCTCCGGGAAGCCATCGACAGGGGCCGCTTTAAGGAGGGCTCCAGGCTGCCGTCCGAGGCGGAGCTTGTCGAGCACTTCGGTGTCTCGCGAATGACCGTTCGCAACTCGATCGGGGTTCTCCAGAGTGAGGGGCTGATCTCGGCTGAGCACGGGAAGGGCGTCTTCGTTCGGCCTCGGCCGCCTGTGCGGCGGCTGGCGTCCGACCGCTTCGCGCGTCGGCATCGTGATCAGGGCACGTCCGCGACGTACGGCGCACCCCCATTGAGCCCGGGAACCTCACCCGCACGTTCGCCCTTCGCGCTCGTCGTGCCAGCCTTCGCGTTATCCCGCTGCGGACGCCCGGCACACGGGCAGCTCGCTCCTGGCCTCCCTCAAGGTCCACCCGAAGGTGGCGCGGCGGATCCTCCGGCGCTCGCAGATCGCGGTGGCGATGGCGGTCCACGTCGAGGCGGGTGGGGAAGCGGTGTGGGCAGGTGTCGGACGGCTTGGGCGGGTCGGCTGACGGTGTTGCTGTGCTTCGCTGCTGTACGGGCATGAGGAAAGCCCCGCAGATGTTGTCTGCGGGGCTTCTACCTGCGCGCTCGGCAGGATTCGAACCTGCAACCTTCTGATCCGTAGTCAGATGCTCTATCCGTTAAGCTACGAGCGCCCGCTTTCGGGCATTAAGGGCCCTGCTGCGTTGCGGGAACTACCTTACATGACCCCCCGCGCCAGGTGAAATCCGATTCCCGCACCCCCTCCGACCTGCCCGGCAGCCTCGGCGGGCGACGCAGAGAGCCCGCGCCGCGGGTGCGGGCGGGCTCGCTGGTCGGGTGGCGGAGGCGGAGGGATTTGAACCCTCGATGGGGGGTAAACCCCAAACCGCATTAGCAGTGCGGCGCCATAGACCAGACTAGGCGACGCCTCCCGCACACCTGCCGGTCAAGCAGGTGTGTGCAGATGATGGCACAGGCGGCGGGGCCGCTGCCAATCGGACCCACCGTACCGGTCACCGGGGCGCCGGGGCAAAGGGCTTGTCGGGGTGGTGGGGGCTTGCCGGGGGTGGGTGGAGGGATGGGGGCGGTGGAGGGGGTAGGGGCGGTGGAGGGGAGGGGGTGGGGTGGAGCGGGCATAGCATCGGTGTACGGGCCGTTTCGGTTCGCAGGCCGAGTGTCACGAGGCGACAGCACCGCTGGGAGGCGCACGATGGCGTCCGTCCGCCGCAAGGCCCGCCGTGCCCGGGTGAGTGTCTGGTTCACCGGGCGGGCGGACCGCCGGGTGGCCGGGGGTGGTGCGGGTGAGGCGGGTGGGCTGGATCTGGGGAAGGTGGTCGCGGCCACCGTGCGGTTGCTCGACGCGGAGGGGCTGGGGCGGCTGTCGATGCGCCGGCTCGCGGCCGAGCTGGGGGTGACGGCGATGTCGGTGTACTGGTACGTCGATACCAAGGACGAGCTTCTGGAGCTGGCCCTGGACCGCGCGTACGCCGAGCTGGACCTCCCCGGTGACGACGGCGGCGACTGGGCCGCGCAGCTGCGGCAGCTCGCGCACGGGCACCGGCGCGTCCTTGCCGCGCACCCCTGGGTGTCCCGCCTCGCCGGGGAGTATCCGAATGTCGGGCCGCGCGCCATGGCGTGCGTCGCCGCCGCGCAGCGGGCGATGCGGCGGGCGGGGTTGCCGGAGGAGTGTCTGACGGGCGGGTTGTCGCTGCTGTTTCCGTTCTCGTACGGGTTCGGGGGCGCCGGCCTGCGCTGGGCGGAGCTGTGCCGGGCGGCCGGGGTGCCGGAGGAGGAGTGCTACCGGAGGTTCGTGGAGACGCTGCGGGAGCACCCCGAGGACGTGGTGCCGCCGGCCGCGGGCGGCGGCGGCCCCACGGCCGCACCGGTGCCGGAGGTGCCGGTCGACCCCGTGCCGGTCGCGCCCGTCGTGCTGCCCGGGGGGCAGGAGCAGCGTGATCGCGACTTCAACTTCGCCCTGGAGTGCGTCCTCGCCGGCATGGCCGCCATGCGCGACCGGGTCGCGGAGCAGGTGCGGCCCACGATCAGCCCCGCGTGAGCGGCTAGGCGCGGGCTTTCGTCGTCGGCTGCTCCTGGCGCGGGGCGCCGCCGCCGTCCGGCGGGCCGGCCTGTTGCAGGCCGCTGCGCGTCCGCAGCGCCACCTCCTTGATGCCCGCCACCGTCGCGAAGGCCAGCAGCGCGGCCGGTGCCGCGTACAGGAAGATGTCCGCGAGCCCGTGCCCGTACGCGCTCTCCACCACCGTCCGCACCGGCGGGGGCAGCTGGGCGAGGTCGGGGATCGACGAGCCGCCGCCCGCCTCGGCCGCGGTGCGTGCCGGGGGGATGCCGAGGTCGGTGAAGCCGTCGCGCAGGTAGCCGGAGACGCGGCCGCCGAGGGCGGCGCCGAGGGCGGAGACGCCGATCGCGCCGCCGAGTGAGCGGAAGAAGGTCACGGCCGAGCTGGCGGCGCCGAGGTCGGCGGGGTCGACCTGGTTCTGGGTGCAGAGGACGAGGTTCTGCATCATCATGCCGACGCCCGTGCCGAGTGCGGCCATGAAGAGGGCGATGTGCCAGTAGGGGGTGTCGTAGCGCATGGTGCCGAGGAGGGTGAGCCCGGTGGTGAGGAGCAGTCCGCCGGTGACCAGCCAGATCTTCCAGCGGCCGGTGCGGGTGATGACGCGGCCGGAGATCGTGGAGGCGAGGAAGATGCCCATGATCATGGGGATGGTCAGCAGGCCGGACGTGGTCGGGCTCTCGCCGCGCGCGAGCTGGAAGTACTGGCTGAGGAAGACGGTCGCGCCGAACATCGCGATGCCGACGAAGAGGGAGGCGAGGGAGGCGAGCGTGACGGTGCGGTTGCGGAAGAGGCGCAGCGGGAGCACCGGCTCCGGCACCCAGGTCTCGACCCAGACGAACGCCGCGCCGAGCGCCAGCGCGCCGCCGGTCATCAGGTAGGTCTGCCAGGACAGCCAGGCGTACGACTCGCCGGCCAGCGTCACCCAGATCAGCAGCAGCGAGACGGAGGCGCTCATGAGCATCGCGCCGCGCCAGTCGAGGGAGACCTGGCGGCGTACGACCGGCAGCCGCAGGGTCTTCTGGAGGACGACGAGCGCGAGGACGGCGAACGGCACGCCCACGTAGAAGCACCAGCGCCAGCCCAGCCAGCTCGTGTCGGTGATGACGCCGCCGAGGACCGGGCCGCCGACGGTGGCGACGGCGAAGGTGGCGCCGAGGTAGCCGCTGTAGCGGCCGCGTTCGCGGGGGGAGATCAGCGCGGCGAGGATGATCTGCGCGAGCGCGCTGAGGCCGCCGACGCCGATGCCCTGGACGACGCGGCAGGCGATGAGCATGCCGGTGGTCTGGCTGAGGCCGGCGACGACCGATCCGGCGACGTAGATCACGAGGGCGATCTGGACCAGCAGCTTCTTGCTGGCGAGGTCGGCGAGCTTGCCCCAGAGGGGGGTGGAGGCGGTCATCGCGAGCAGGGCGGCGGTGACGACCCAGCTGTACGCGCTCTGCGTGCCGCCGAGGTCCGCGATGATGCGGGGCAGCGCGTTGGTGACGATGGTCGAGGAGAGGATGGCCACGAACATGCCGAGCAGGAGGCCGGAGATGGCCTCAAGTATCTGCCGGTGGGTCATGCCGGAAGGCGCGGCTTTAGTTTGTTGCACTAAGCAACTGTATGTCGAATGGTTGCCGAAGGCAATCGACGGCCGTCGCGGTCCGGAAGGCGGGGTTCCCCCTGCTGACAGGCGTCCGGGGCGTTCGCTAGGGTCCTGCCCCATGGCTCACAATCCGCAAGGTCAACAGCCCGATCCCCACAACGACCCGGCCGGGAGCACGCAGATGTTCCGCGCCTTCGTGGACGAGGGTGGCGGCCCGCAGGCGGGGCGGCCGCAGCAGCCGGCGGCGTCGGCGGCGGGTGCGGGGCCGCGTATCGGGCTGATCGTCGGGATCGTCGTCGCGGCGGCGGTGCTGGCGGGGGTGGTGTGGCTCGCGGTCGGCTGAGCCGCGCGCGCCGGGGGCGGATCCGCCGCGGTTTCGCAGCGCCGCCCGCACTTCTCTAGACACGGCGTATCCGGCGTCTACGCCTGGCGCGCACGCCGTACGTCCGTTACGAACCGGGGCCGGCCCCGCGCCGGCCCCCGTCGTCAGTCCGCGATCAGCCCTGCCCGCAGCTGCGCCAGCGTGCGCGTCAGCAGCCGGGACACGTGCATCTGCGAGATGCCCACCTCGTCGCCGATCTGCGACTGCGTCATGTTCCCGAAGAACCGGAGCATGATGATCCGCCGCTCCCGCGCCGGGAGTTGGGCCAGCAGGGGCTTCAGCGACTCGCGGTACTCCACGCCCTCCAGCGCCGTGTCCTCGTACCCCAGGCGGTCCGCGAGCGAGCCCTCGCCGCCGTCCTCCTCCGGGGCGGGGGAGTCGAGGGAGCTGGCCGTGTACGCGTTGCCGACGGCGAGGCCGTCGACCACGTCCTCGTCGGACACCCCGAGGTACTGGGCGAGTTCCGGCACGGTCGGGGAGCGGTCGAGCCGCTGCGCGAGGTCGTCGCTGGCCTTGGTGAGCGCCAGGCGCAGCTCCTGGAGGCGGCGCGGGACGCGCACGGACCAGCTGGTGTCGCGGAAGTAGCGCTTGATCTCGCCGATGACCGTGGGCATGGCGAAGGTCGGGAACTCGGTGCCGCGGCGGCAGTCGAACCGGTCGATCGCCTTGATCAGGCCGATCGTGCCGACCTGGACGATGTCCTCCATGGGCTCGTTGCGGCTGCGGAAGCGGGCGGCGGCGTAGCGCACGAGGGGGAGGTTCAGCTCGATCAGGGTGTCGCGCACGTACGTCCGCTCGGGGCTGTCCCCGGGGGGCAGCTCGGCGAGGCGGAGGAAGAGGGCGCGGGAGAGGGTGCGGGTGTCGATGCTGCCGGACGAGACGGCGTCGGGCGCGGCGGCGCCGGGGTCGGCGGCGGCGTCGGGGTCCGGGGCGTCGGGGTCCGCGACCTCGTCGTCCAGCGGGCCGGCGGGGGCCGGGACGGCCGCGGCGAGGGCGGCGGCGGGGACCGGGACGGCCGCGGGGCCGCTGTCGCCCGGGTCGGCCGCGTCCGCGGAGGGCGGTACGGGGCCCGCGGCGGCCCGGCCGTCGGGCGCCGCGTCGGCCGGGTCGAGAGCCGCGTCGAGGGCCGGGTCGGGGGTCGGGTCCGGGGTGCGGCCCGGGCCCCGGGCCGTGCCCGGGGCGTCGGGGAACGCCGCTTGTGCGCCGAGCGGCGCGACTTCGGTGAGCATCTGCGAGCTGCCCAGTTCTGCGGACATGCCACCCCCTTGAGGTCGCGGACGGTTCCTGGCCGCCCCTCCCATTGAACCGGAAGAAGCCTCGGCTTCCACCGGACCGCTGAGAGAAGCAGCCTTCGACTCCATACCGGCTGCCGGGGCGCGCCAAACACGGTTCCAGCAGAATGTCACAAGTCGGCAACGCGCTGTAGCGCCAAGTCGACATATACGCGCAGATACGGAGCCTGCGCGTCAGGGACGGCCTCGAAGCGTCCTACCCGATCCGGTTAGGAATCGATCCGGTTTGCGGATCGCAGTCGCGCGAAGCTGCGCGACAGCAGCCGCGACACGTGCATCTGGGACAGCCCGAGCTCCGCGCTGATCTGCGACTGGGTCATGTTGCGGTAGTAGCGCAGCATGAGGATGCGCTGCTCGCGCTCCGGCAGTTGGACGAGGAGGTGGCGTACGAGGTCGCGGTGCTCGACGCCGGCCAGCGCCGGGTCCTCGTACCCGAGCCGGTCCAGCAGCCCGGGCATGCCGTCGCCCTCCTGGGCGGCCTCCAGGGAGGTGGCGTAGTACGAGCGGCCCGCCTCGCGGCAGGCGCGCACCTCGTCCTCCGCGACCCGCAGGTGCGCGGCGATCTCGGCGGTGGTGGGCGCGCGGCCGTGGCGTACGGTCAGGTCCTCGGTGGCGCCGCTGACCTGGGCCCACAGCTCGTGCAGCCGGCGGGGGACGTGGACGGTGCGGACGTTGTCCCTGAAGTAACGTTTGATCTCGCCGACCACGGTGGGCATGGCGAAGGTCGGGAACTGCACGCCGCGGGCCGGGTCGAAGCGGTCGATGGCGTGGATGAGGCCGATGGTGCCGACCTGGAGGACGTCCTCCATGGGCTCGTTGCGGCTGCGGAAGCGGGCGGCGGCGTAGCGGACGAGGGGCAGGTTGGCCTCGATGAGCGCGGTGCGGACGCGGGTGTGCTCGGGGGTGCCGGGGTCGAGGGCGGTGAGCTGCTCGAAGAGGGCGCGGGTGAGGGCGCGGGAGTCGGGTTTGCGCGGCTCCCCGGCGTCCGTCTCCACCTCCGCCTCGGTCTCGATCTCGGGTTCCCGCTCGGGCTCGGCCTTGGCCCTGGCCGCGTGCTCCGGCCCGGCCGCCCGCTCCGCGGCGGGCGGGGCGGTACGCGCGGACAACGGCTGCACCACACCACCACCCCTTCGCGACCACGTGACGTACGACCGGCGCCCGGCGCCCGGCGGCGCGCAGCACGACCCGGCAAATCCGGAAAAGCGGTCATAGCATCACAAGAGATGCGCACTCTGTGCAAGCACCGTAATTTGCCGTGTTGGCAGCCAGTTGGCCGCCCCCGCGGCCCCCGCGCGGGAGCCGTTCGGCCAGGCGGGAGCGCTGAGGGCGTACGGGGGTACGGGGCCGATCGCGTGGTCGGCGATCACCCGGGTGGCGAACCGCGGCGGAACGCCCCCCCGGCGCGCGGCCGCCCGCGTCACCCCGCCGTCACTCCGATGACGAGGCGTCGTCCAGCAGATCCGACATGACGTCGCCGATGCCCTTCGCCAGGTCCGAGATCCCCTCGAAGACGGTCTGCATGACGTCAGCCGACTGCGAGGGGGAGCTGATGATGGAGTAGATCGCGAAGAGCCCGAGGACCGCCAGCGCTATCTTCTTGTAGTCCACGTGCGTCGATGCCTCCCCTGTGCGGCACACGCCCGTTTCCCGCTCTCTCCCCAGGCGCAGTCGCACGATTCTATCCGCGCTGGGACTTGTACCCACGTTTTATGGACTAAAGGCCTGGCCGCAGGGGGCTTTTGCCGCACCGTGCCGCCGTGCGCGGGGGCGCACCATGGACGGTGAGCCCGCCGGGCCTGGCAGGACCCCGGCGGGCTCGGGGCGGGCTCACTGCGCGTCCGCCGCGGCTACTCCCCCCTCGCCGCGGCGTGTCGTACGGCCCGCCCTTCGCGGGGGGAGGCGGCCGGTTCCCCCCGGGGCCGCCTCCCCCTCCGCCGTCGTACGGGCCGGGTCCCACCGCCTGCTATAGGTTGGGACTCGATTCGCCCCCGACGCAGCCGACGAAGGATGGCCGGGCCATGCCAGCCGACGCACCTCCGCCCCGCAGGTCGTACGCCGACGTCATCGACACGACGGTGTCGCACTCGGCGCGCATCTGGAACTACTGGCTCGGCGGCAAGGACAACTACGACGTCGACCGGCGGGTCGGCGACGAGATCCTGGGCTTCGTCCCGGAGTTGGTGCGCTCCGCCCGCGCCGACCGCCAGTTCCTCACCCGGGCCGTCCGCTACCTGGCCGGCGAGGCGGGCATCCGGCAGTTCCTCGACGTCGGTACCGGGCTGCCCACCGTCGACAACACCCACGAGGTCGCGCAGCGCGTGGCGCCGGAGTCGCGCATCGTCTACGTGGACAACGACCCGCTCGTCCTCGCCCACGCCCACGCCCTCCTGACGAGCAGCGACGCCGGGGCCACCGCGTACATCGACGCCGACGTACGCGACCCGGACACCATCCTGCGCGAGGCCGCCCGCACCCTGGACTTCGACCGCCCCGTGGCGATCACCATGCTGGGCATCCTGAACTTCGTCCTCGACGACGACGAGGCCCGGAGCATCGTCCACCGCCTCCTCGACCGCGTACCCCCGGGCAGCTACCTGGTCATCTCGCACCCCACCACCGAGGTCGACGGGGAGGCCATGACCGGGGCGGTCGACTACTGGAACTCCCAGGGCACCGCGCAGATGCGGCTGCGCACCCGGGACGAGCTGGCGCGTCTCTTCGACCGCGTGACGCTGGTGGAGCCGGGCGTGGTGTCGTGCTCGCGCTGGCGGCCCGCGGAAGACGTCGAGCTGGGCCGGATCGTCGACGTGACGCACTTCTGCGGCGTCGGCGTGAAGCCCTGACCCGGGGCCCTTTTCGCCGACCTCTCCCCCGCGGGCGCCGCCGCCCCCGGGTGCGATGAGTTCTCGGCGTTCGAGGCGTCTGCACGGACATGGACACTCACACGCTGGAAACCCCCGACGCCGACCTCGTCTACGACGTGCGCGGCCCGCTTCCGCCCGCCGGCGGCCGGGAGCCGCTGATGCTGATCGGGCAGCCCATGGACGCCTCCGGCTTCCGCGCGCTCGCCGCCCAGTTCCCCGACCGGACCGTCGTCACGTACGACCCGCGCGGCCTCGGCCGCAGCGTCCGCAAGGACGGCCGGCACGACCACACCCCGCAGACGCAGGCCGCGGACGTGCACGCCGTGATCGCCGCGCTGGGCGCCGGGCCCGTCGAGCTGTTCGGCAGCAGCGGCGGGGCCGTGACGGCGCTGGCGCTGGTGGCCGCGTACCCCGGGGACGTGACCACGCTCGTCGCGCACGAGCCGCCGCTGATCGCGGCGCTGCCCGACGCGCCGGCCGCGGAGCGGGCGCGGCAGGGGGTGACGGACGCGTACAACGCCAAGGGCTGGGGCACCGGCATGGCGGCGTTCATGGCGCTGGGGGCGTGGCAGGGCGAGTTCACCGACGCCTACTTCGCGCAGCCCGCGGCCGACCCCGCGGCGTTCGGCATGCCCGCCGGGGACGACGGCACGCGCGACGACCCGCTGCTCTCCGACCGCTCCTGGGCGGTCAGCGGCTACCGGGCCGACCCGGCCGCGATCGCCGCCGCGCCGACCCGCGTGGTGGTGGCGGTGGGCGAGGAGTCGGGCGACACGTTCACGGCGCGTACGGCGCGCGGCACGGCGGCGCTGCTGGGGCAGGAGGCGACGGTGTTCCCGAGCCACCACGGCGGCTTCCTCGACGGGGAGTTCGGCTATCCGGGGCAGCCGGAGGCGTTCGGGGCGAAGCTCCGGGAGGTCCTCGACGCGGCGCGGGCCTGAGCCGGCCTCGTACGTCGGGCGCCCGCCGCGTCCCGGCGGCCGGGGCGCGGGCCGGACACGGGGCCGGTCCGCGCCCCGGCGTACGTTCGAATCTCCGCCTCCGTTTCGCCCGGCCTGTTACGGGCAACGGCCACCCACGCGATAGACAGGGGCAGGGACGGGCCACGGGGCCCGCCCGCGCCCCGGCCGCCGGGCGGGCGGGCGCGCGGTGCGAGCGAGGATCGGAGTCGGGCCGATGAAGCGTGGGGTGCACGCGCGGAGCGGGCGGACGGAGCGGGCGCGCTACCGCGCCGCCCTGCGCCGTACCCCGGTGGCCCTGTGGAACGACGACGTCACCGACTGGGCCGCCGCCCTCACGTACTACGCCATACTCACCGTCCTCCCCACCCTCTTCGTCACCCTCACCCTCATCAGCGTCGCCGACCCCTCCGGCACCGAGGCCCTCATCGCCTACGTCGCCGGCCTCGCCCCCGCCGGCTCCGGCGCCGCCCTCAACGACGCCCTGCACGACGTCTCCCGCGGCCACTCCGCCACCTGGATCCTCACCGCCGTCGGCGCCGCCAGCGCCCTCTGGTCCGCCTGCAGCTTCCTGTCCGTCTTCCGCCGCGCCCTGCACGCGATGTACGGCACCCCCGACAGCCGCCCCGTCCTGCGCCGCGCGCCCGCCATCCTGGCGACGGCGCTGCTGCTGCTGACGCTGCTGGTCGCGGCGGCGCTCACGCTCGTCGTCACCGGGCCGGTGGTGCAGGCGCTCGGGGGGCCGCTGGGGCTGGGCGCGCAGTCGGCGGCGGCGTGGGAGTTCCTGCGCTGGCCGTTCCTGGTGTTCGTGGCGGGGCTGCTGGTGCTGCTGCTCTTCCGCTCCGGCCCGCCGGAGTCGCGCGCGGTGTCGCACGCCGTGCCGGGCGGGCTGCTCGCGGGCGGGCTGTGGCTGCTGGCGTCGGCGGGCTTCGCGCTGTACGCCTCGTACGCGGCCGAGGCGTACAGCAGGCTGTACGGGTCGCTCGCGGGGGTCGTCGTCTTCCTGATCTGGCTGTGGTTCTCGAACCTGGCGCTGCTGGCGGGCGCGCAGTTCAACGCGCTGCTGGCGCGCAGCGCCGCGGCCGAGCCGGCGGCGGAGGAGCCGGCGCGGCCGTCGCGGCGGCGGGCGGTGCCGGCGGTGCCGCGGTAGCGGGCGGCAGCGGGACGGGGCGTCGGCCGCGTCGGGTGCGTCGGTCGTGTCGGGTGCGTCGCCGGGCGCGTCAGCGGCGGGCCAGGCGGCGTTCGCCGGCGGCGCCCGGCTCGTACGCCAGCTCGTAGTGCCCGAAGACCGCCGGCTCCTCCTCACTGGCCAGCTCGCCGTCCGTGTCGATCGACGGCGCGCCCTTGACCACGCCCTTGTCGTACGCGACCGTCAGGTGCTCCGGGCTGACGGAGGCGCCCGTCAGCGGCACGAACAGCAGCCGCTTCCGCCCCGGCACGCCGGCCTTGACGGTGGCGAAGGCGGGGACGTCGGTGCGGGTGTCGACGTAGACGGCCTCCAGCTCGCCGATCTTGCCGCCGTCCGCGCCGCGGACGGGGTAGCCGCGCCATTCACGGATGTCGTGTGCCTCGAACATCGGGCCTCCCGGGGGATGCGTCAGTCCTGGGCCGGCCGGTAGACGGTCAGCGCTCTTTCGAGCTTATCCAGCACGAACGCGGTCGGCGCGGGGACGACCTCCCCGTCGTAGGCCATCCGCGTGCCGTCCGGCAGGCCCGAGACGGCGACGCGGCGCAGCCGCCCGGTGGCGTAGAGCGGAGTATGAGCGAGCCCGCCGGCGAGCGCGGTGGCCAGCAGCCGGACGCGGCCGAGGCGCCCGGCGCGGGCGATGCGGACGTCGAGGACGCCGTCGGCGAGGTTGTCGCGGCGGACGGGCGCGAGGCCGACGCTGCGGTACGCGCCCGAGCCCGCGAACAGCAGCCACAGCTCCCCCCGCCGGCCGTTGACCCGCGCGCGGAGGGGCTGGGCCGGACGGGCGGGCCGCAGGACGCGCAGCACGGCGGCGGCGGTGCCGAGGGGGGCGCCGAGGCGGGGGGAGAAGTGCTCGCGCAGGCGGACCAGCTCGGGGTAGATGCCGAGGCTGAAGGTGTTGAGGAAGTACGTGGCCGGGGCGCCCGGCTCCGTACGCGGCCCCGGGCCCGCCGCCGCGCGGACGCGGCCGACGTCGACGGCGACCGCGCTGCCGGCCGCCACCGCCCGGCACGCCTCGGGGACGCTGCCGACGCCGAGGTCGGTGGCGAAGTGGTTGAACGTGCCGGCCGGGAGCACCGCCAGCGGCACCCCGTGCCGCAGGGCCGCCACCGCCGCCGCGGCCACCGTGCCGTCGCCGCCGCAGGCGCCGAGGGCGCCGCCGCGGCGGGCGGCCTCCGCGGCGGCGGTGTCGAGGAGCCCGGGCAGGCCGGGCGGCTCGGGCCGGTCGCGCGGCCCGGGGCCCTCCGGCGGCGGGCCCGCGGCGTCGCCGCCGGCCCCCACCACGGCCCCCACCACGGCGACCTTGGCCTCCGGCAGCACGGCCGCGAGCTGCCGCACGGGGTCGAGGAGCTGCGGCTGCGCGCCGGGGGCGGGGGTTGACCACGACGTACAGCCCGGCCCCGTCGGGCAGCGCCGGGGCCGCGGCCGGCGGCGGCGTCGGGTGCGGGGGCGGCCCGCCGCGGGAGCGGGGCGGCGCCAGGCGGCGGACGGCGAGCGCGGCCCCGAGGCCGAGGCCCATGCCGGCGAGGACGTCGCTGGGGTAGTGCACGCCGGTGTAGATCCGGGAGAACGCGACCGACCACGCGACCGGCGCCAGCACCACGCCCCACCGCGGCGACTCCATCGCCACGCCGCACACGAAGGCGGTGGCGGAGGCGGCGTGGCCGGAGGGGAAGGACGAGGTGACCGGCTGCCGGGCGAGGTGCCGGATGACGGGTACGGCGTCGAGGACGGGCCGGGCGCGCCGGAACGCGCCCTTGCCGACCGTGTTCACCGTCGCGGACGCCAGCGCCAGCGACCCGGCGCCGCGCACCGCGGCCCGCCGGCTGCGCGGCCCGCCCAGCGCCGCCAGCGCGGCGGCGGTGGCGAACCACAGCGCGCCGTGGTCGGCGCCGCGGCTGAGCCGCGGCAGCACGGGTTCGGCGCCGGGCCACCGGGTGTCGGCCACGCGCGCGAAGAGGACGCGGTCGGCCCGCCGCAGCCGCCCGGCGACGGCCCGCGCCCGGCCGCGCCGGGGGCCGATGAGGTCCTCGTACGCGCCCCGCACCCCCCGCGCCGCCGCGCGCACCCCCGCGCCGACCGGCACGGGGCGCCCTGCGGGCCCCGTGTGCCCCGGGAAGGCGTCCCCGGCCCCGGCGGCCCGGGTCGGCCCGGCCGCCCTCCCACGCCGGGCGCGGCCCGAACGCCCGCCGCTCCGGGACCGCGCGGAACGCGCCGAGCCCGCTGCGGCCCCGCCGGCCCCGGCGCCGAGCACGCCGCCGGCCCAGGCGGTCCGCGCTCCGCGCGCGAACGCGCTCACGCCGGTTCGGTCAGCCCCTCGCGCAGCCGCCGCAGGATCCCGCTCAGCAGCCGCGACACGTGCATCTGCGAGATGCCCAGCTCCGCGCCGATCTCGCTCTGCGTCATCTCGGCCCCGAACCGCAGGTCGAGCACCTTGCGGTCCCGCTCCGGCAGCGCCTCGACCAGCGGCTTCAGCGACACCAGGTTGTCGACCTTCTCCAGCTCCGGATCCGTCGCCCCGGTGCGCCGCGCCAGGAAGGACTCGCCCTCCTCGTCGGCGGCCTGGTAGTCCAGCGACGATGTCGTGTACGCGTTGGCGGCGACCAGCCCCTCCACGACCTCGTCCGCGTCCAGCCCGGTCTGCTCCGCCAGCTCGGCGACGCCCGGCCCGCGGCCGAGCGTCTGCTCCAGCCGCGCGCTCGCCTTCGCCAGCATCAGCCGCCGCTCCTGCATGCGGCGCGGCACCCGCACCGCCCAGGAGGTGTCGCGGAAGTGGCGCTTGATCTCGCCGACGATCGTGGGCAGCGCGAAGGTGGGGAACTCGGTGCCCTCGGCGAGGTCGTAGCGGTTGATCGCCTTGATGAGGCCGACGGTGCCGACCTGGACGACGTCCTCGCGGGACTCGCTGCGCAGCCGGAAGCGGCCGACGGCGTAGCGCACGAGCGCGAGGTTGAGTTCGACGAGGGTGTTGCGGACGTAGGAGTACGCGTACGTGCCCTCCTCCAGCTCCGCCAGCCGGGCGAAGAGGACGCGGGACAGGGCGCGGGCGTCGTCCGTACTCGCCTCGCGCAGCTCGGTCAGCGGCGGGAGGTCGAGTCCGGCGAGCGGGTCGGCGTCCAAGCCGGTGCCGGAGCCGCGGTCGCGCGTCACGAATGTCGTCATGGTGTCCCCCAGATGTGGACTTCTGCTCGACAGGCGTTGTGGTCAGCTACCCGTCATCACGGCGCCTATACCTGACCGTTACTTTGCCGCCGTAACCAGCTGGACCGAACATCCCCTCTTCCAGCTGGTGCTCCGGCCCTTCCCTGGGCCATTTGCAGCAAGCCGGAAGCGGCCGGACCGGTCCTAGGGAGCCGGGGGCCGCGCGGACCCCGGGACCGTGCCCGGCGGCCAGCCGGCCCGCAGCCTCTCCGGCACGTGGTCCAGCGCCTCCCGGACGCTGCGGTACGTGGCGATCATGTCGCTGCCGCCGGTCTGCTCCAGCAGGTACGTCAGCCGCCGGCCGACGGCGGCGAGGAGGAGTTCGCCGCCCTGGCGGCGCAGCAGCCAGCGCACGGCGAAGAGGCAGTTGAGGCCGCGGGAGTCGCAGAAGGTGAGCGTGGTCATGTCGAGGACGAGGTACCGGTGCCCGGTGTCCACGCTCTCCCCGAGGGTGTCGAGGAACAGCCGTTCGCCGCCGTGGTCCAGCTCGCCGCCGACGCGGATCACCGCGCAGTCCGCGCTGGAGCTGAGCACCCTCAGTGTCAGCCGGGGTCCCCTCATCGGCCCTCCCTGCGTCGGGGGCGTTCGGCTCAGGTCACCACCGTCTGACCGTCCTGGCCACCGTATGGCCGACCGCGAGGTACACGGTGGCCGCAATCCCGTAGTTGAGGGTGACGTTCCACCAGTCGGGGTCGACGGTGAACATGTCGCGGGACCAGCCGGCGAGCCAGCTCGCGAAGTCGTGCACGAAGTCGACGAAGTCGTTGGAGCGGTTCGCGTCGAGCACGTACAGGAGTATCCACAGTCCGATGACGATCGCGGCCAGATCCGCGATCGCGGCGAGCACCGCCGCCGCGCTGGGTCTGCTTCTGTTCGCCATGGACGGCGTCTTGCCGGGTAACGAATCGATAAACGCGCCGCCGTCGTGGACCGCCGCACGCGCCCCGCGGACCCGTCCGGGCGGTTCTCAGCCAGCCGTCAGCTCCGTCACCGCCTTGGCGATCCGCCGCTCCCGCGTCGCCTGCGCCTTCGCGCCCTCCACCGAGGTGACGTACGCCTTCTGCCGGCTCGGCGACAGCGCCCGGAACGCCTCCGCCGCGCCCGGCGCCGCGGCCAGCGCGGCGGCGAGGTCCGCCGGCGGCTCCACGGTGCGGGGCGCCGTGTCGAGGGTCAGCTCCACCTCGATGGGGTCGCCGCCGCCGATGCCCGTCTCCTCGCGCCGGTCCGCGCTGAACGGGATCAGGACCCGGCCGCCCATCGACGCGAGGGTCGAGCGGTACGTGTAGCCGTTCACGACCACCGTCACCGCCGCCCGGCGGCCGCCGCCGAGCCCCTCGACCACCTCCTCGGGCACCGGGATGCCGGTGTTGTTGCCGGTCTGGAGCATCTCCGTGGTGAACTTCACCGTTCTCGTCCTCTCCTCGGCTTCCCTCTGGCAGAGAAGACGGCGTCCGGGCCGTGAACTCATCGGCCGGCGCCACGCCGCGCGGCTCGCACGGCCATACGATGAGCGCATGCCGGAGCGCGACACCGCCCCCCAGCCAGCCGGGGCCCCCGTCCACCGCCACGAGTGGACCCCCGACCGGGAGCAGCTGGAAGCCGCCAGCTCGGTCTTCGCGCTGCTCGCCGACGCCACGCGGCTGCACCTGCTGTGGCTGCTCGCCGAGGGCGAGGCCGACGTCACCGAGCTGGCCACCGCCAGCGGCGCCGCCCGGCCGGCCGTCAGCCAGCACCTCGCCAAGCTGCGCCTCGCCCACCTGGTGCACGCCCGCAAGGAGGGGCGCCGCGTCGTGTACTCGCTGCGGGACGGGCACCTGCGCGGCCTCGTCGTCGAGGCGCTCAACCACGCCGACCACCTCATGACCGGCGAGCCCTGGCACTCCTGAGCCCGGGAAATCCTGACCCCGGGAGGTCCTGACCCCTCCGGGGAATAGCGTCCGCGCCCTCCTCTGTTCAACGTGTGCGTATATGCGCACACGAGCAAGGGAAGAGGCCCGGTCATGTTCTCCGTACTCCGCAACCGCACCTACCGCCACCTCTTCGCCGCCCAGGCCATCGCCCTCCTCGGCACCGGCCTCGCCACCGTGGCGCTCAGCCTCCTCGCGTACGACCTCGCCGGCGGCAACGCCTCCGCCGTCCTCGGCACCGCCCTGGCCGTCAAGATGGTCGCCTACGTCGGCATCGCCCCCGTCGTCGGCGCCCTCGCCGACCGCCTCCCGCGCCGCACCCTGCTGGTCGCCGCCGACCTGGTGCGCGGCACCGTCGCGCTCGCGCTGCCGTTCGTCACCGAGGTCTGGCAGGTCTACGTGCTGATCTTCCTGCTCCAGTCCGCCTCCGCCGCGTTCACCCCGACCTTCCAGGCCACCATCCCCGACGTGCTCCCCGCCGAGCGCGACTACACCCGCGCGCTGTCGCTGTCGCGGCTCGCGTACGACATGGAGAGCCTGTTCAGCCCCGTGCTCGCCGCCGGGCTGCTGACGCTGATCACGTACGACCGGCTCTTCCTCGGCACCGCCGCCGGCTTCGCCGCCTCCGCCGTGCTGGTCGTCTCCGTGGCGCTGCCGAAGCCGGCGCCCCGCGAGCGGGCCGCGGGCCAGGGGGCGCTCGCGGGGGCCGCGTACGGGATGAGG
Source organism: Streptomyces sp. MAR4 CNX-425 (assembly GCF_048656465.1). NCBI lineage: Bacteria > Bacillati > Actinomycetota > Actinomycetes > Kitasatosporales > Streptomycetaceae > Streptomyces > Streptomyces sp. MAR4 CNX-425. The sequence goes on from NZ_JBMDLF010000005.1 coordinate 345,053, forward strand.
CTCCTCGGGTCCGCGCCCCGGCTCCGCGCCCTCCTCGCGCTCAACCTCGCGGTCGCCGCGGCCGGCGCCATGGTCGTCGTGAACACGGTCGTGCTCGTCCGGGACCACTTCGCCCGCTCGGTCGGCGACGTGTCGCTCGCCCTCGGCGCCTTCGGCGCCGGGTCGATGGCCGTCGCGCTGGCGCTCCCGCGGGTGCTGGAGCGGGTCGGCGACCGGGCGGTGATGCTCCCGGCGGCGTTCGTGCCGGCGCCGGTGCTGGCCGTCGTCGGCGCGGGCCTCGCGGCGGGCGTGCGGAGCTGGCCGGCGCTGCTCGGCGCGTGGGCCGTCCTGGGGGCGGCGACCTCGGCGATGGTGACGCCGACGGGTCGGCTGATCCGCGGCGCGGTGCCGGGGAAGGCGGACCTGCCGGCGGCGTTCGCGGCGCAGTTCTCGCTGTCGCACGTCGCGTGGCTGCTGACGTACCCGCTGGCCGGCTATCTGGCGGCGCGGGCCGGCACCGCCGCGGCGGCGGGCGCGCTGGCGGCCGTCGGGCTCGCGGCGGCGGTGGCGGCGGCGCTGCTGTGGCGGCCGGAGCGGGCGGCCGGCGCGTACCGGCCGGCCCGCCGGGCACGGCTGACCCGGGAGCGGGCGGCCACGGCGGCGTAGCATGTCGCTATACCCCTAGGGGGTATCTCTGTTACGCTTTCCCGCACAGAGCCGGAACCGGACACGAAGGGCAGGATCCGCATCATGAACACCACGCACCACCAGGACCACACCGGCCACGCCGGGCACGGCGGTCACCACGCAGGTCACGCGGGCCACGACGCCCACGCCGGGCCCGCCGGGCTGCAGAGCTCCCAGGACGGCTACACCCTGGCCCTGGAGACCACCGCCCTCCCCGAGGGCACCGCGACCGAGCTGCGCTTCCGCCTCCTCGGCAGCGACGGCCGCCCGGTCGCCGACCTCACCCCCCTCCACGACGAACTCGTCCACCTGATCGTCGTACGCCGCGACCTCACCCGCTTCCTCCACGTCCACCCCGTCCAGGCGGACGACGGCACCTGGTCGGTCCGCGTCACGCTGCCCGAGCCGGGCGCGTACCGCGTCTTCGCCGACTTCGCCCCCGCCGCCCTCGGCCGCACCCTCACCCTGGGCGCGGACCTCGCGGCCGGCGACGGCCCCGGCCCCGTGCGCGAACTCCCCGCGCCCGCCGCCGCGGTCGCCGTGGACGGCCGCGAGGTGACGCTCACCGGCGAGCCGGCGGCGGGCGAGGGGCGGCGGCTGGAGTTCGCGGTCGCGCGGGACGGGAGGCCGGTCACCGACCTGCAGCCCTACCTCGCCGCGTACGGTCACCTGGTGGCGCTGCGCCTCGACGACCTCGCCTACGTCCACGTCCACCCGGACGGCGCCCCCGGCGACGGCACGACCGGGCCCGGCCCCGTCGTGGCGTTCCACGCGCAGGTGCCGGGCCCGGGGACGTACCGGCTGTTCCTCGACTTCAAGCACGAGGACACGGTGCGCACCGCGGCGTTCACCCGGGTGGTGCGGTGACCCCGCTCAGTCCTTGCCGACGGGGAAGTTGCTGCGGAAGACGCCCTCGGGGTCGCGGGCCCGCTTGACGGCCCGCAGCCGGGCCAGGCTCTCGGCCCCGAAGGCGTCGGCCGCGCGCTCGCCCGCGCCGAGGAACGTGTACGGCTTGCGGCCCGCCACGTACGAACCGAGGGCCTCCAGCAGCGCCCCCCGGCGGGCGACGACACCCTCGGTGACCTCCGGCGAGACCGGCACGCCGAAGAAGTAGAGGATGTACGGCTCGGTCAGCGCGCCGTGCGGCGAGTCGGAGGGGCGGGCCAGCGCCCCGCCCGCGTGGCGCAGCTGGACGCCGAGCAGCGGGGCGATCGGCTCCGCGAGGAGCGTGTCGACCACGGTGTCGTCGAGCGCGGTGAGCAGCTCGCCGCGGGTCAGCCCGGGGCTGGGGTCGGTGGGCTCGTTGGTGATGGTGCCCAGCTCGTGCACCGGCAGCACGGCGCGGCTGTCGTCGAGCCGGCCCTCGATCGCGTCGAACGGCCGCAGCAGCCCGGGCCCCGCCTCGCCGGCGCCCTCGCCGAGATACGTGGCGTGGACGGCGATCACCGGGTCGGCCCCGGGGAAGCTCAGCAGCCCGGTCCAGACGGTGAGTTCGGCCGGCGCCCCGGCGGTCACCTCGCGGAAGACGTCGAGGACCTCCCGGGACCGCTCCATCGGCCACAGCATCTGGCCGCCGTAGAGGGCGGGCGCCGGGTGCAGCCGGAACTCCGTCGCCGTGACGAGCGCGTAGTCGCCGCCGCCGCCGCGCAGCGCCCAGAACAGCTCCGGGTCGGAGTCCGCCGTCACCCGGGCGGGCTCGCCGTCGCCGCCGACGACCTCGAAGGCGGTCACGGAGTCCGCCGCCCAGCCGTGGGCGCGGCTGAACCAGCCGACGCCGCCGCCCAGGGTGTACCCCGTGACGGAGACGACGGGCGAGCTGCCGGGCAGCCCCGTCAGCCCGTGCCGCGACGCCTCCTCCTGTACGCGCCCCCACGTCACCCCCGCGCCCACGCGCGCGATACGCGTCGCGGCGTCGACCCGCACCTCGTCGAGGCGGCCGGTGCGCAGCAGCACGGCGCCGTCCACGTCCCCCGAGGCGCCGTGCCCGCTGGGCTGGGCGGCTACGGGGACGCCGGCGCGGCGGGCGTAGCGGACCAGCGCGGCGACGTCGTCGGCGTCGGCCGCCGCCACGACGGCGGCGGCGGGCTGCGGCACGGCGGCGTTCCACGGCTGGACGGCGGGCTCGAACCCGTCGTCGCCGGGCAGGAGCACCCGGCCCCGGACGGCGGAGCGAAGCTCGTCGAGGTTGCTCATTCTGGGATCCTTACGGGTCTCGCGGAGAAGTGGTCGGAATTCGAGCATCGCGCGCGGGTCTGACATCGGGGGCACGGGGGGCCCGTGGCGCGGCGGAGGGGGACTCGCCGGCGCCGGGGCTGTCGCCGATCACGGACGCGAGCCGAACCGGTATCGGTGCGGTCTCGCAGCCGCACACGCGCGCGTGCGATGTCCAGGGGAGAGACGGTCTGTGCCGGTTCCCCGCGTGTGAGATGGGACACACCCCCGCAGTTCTTATGGGGATTCTTCGTGCTCCGCGGGATTCCTGCGCTGGCACATTGTTCGCTCGTCGAGCACCCCTGCCCCCAAGGCGACCGAAGGGACGGCGGAAAGTGACGACGATCTACTGCCCGCGTTGCGACAGCCGGCACGACCCGGCGGGGGCGCCCTGGTGCGCTCCGCCGCGCAGCGTTCCCGAGGCCGGTTCCGCCGACGTGTACGGGACGCTGGAGAGACCGGCGCTGCACCTGCCCGCGGCGGCCGCCCAGGGCGGGCCGGGGCCCGCGCCCGGGGACCTGGAGCTGTTCGCCGACCGCGCCAGATCGTCGGACGCCGACCGGGACGAAGCGGAGAGCGGTGCCGGCGGCGGCCGGGTCAGCGGCGTCGGGGCCGAACTGGTGCCCCTCCAGCCGCGGTCGCGGCACCGGCGGTACAAGCCGCGGAGCCGGCGGCTGGCCGGGCTCGCGGCGGCCGGGATGTCCGTGCTGTCCGGCGGCCTGCTCGCCGCGAACGCCATGGGCGGCGGGAGCGGCGGCGCCCGCACCGAGGGCGCCGTGGCCCGGGCCGACACCCCGGTGCAGCCGCTGCCCTCCAAGGAGCCCGGCGCCGGCGACGGCGCCACCCCGGACGGCGACCGGCGCTCGGACGCGGCGACGCGCGACGCGGAGCCCACCCCGGAGCCGACCCGGCCGGCGCAGCCGGACGGCGAGGCGGAGCGGCCGCAGGCGGAGAGCGCGGCGCCGACGACGGACAGCCCGGCGCCGTCGACCACGGTCCCCGAGGAGGGCCGCGTCACCACGCCGGACAGCTCCGAGACCGGATCGGCGTCCCCGTCCACCGGCACACCGACGCCCACGCCGAGCACCGAGGACGGTTCCGGCGGCGGCGACGGGTCGGGCGGCTCCGGTTCCGGCGGCGACTCGGACGACGGCTCCGACCGCGACCGCGGCGGCCTCGGCATCGACCTGCCCCTGCTCCCGGGCCTCTGACCCGACCGGGCCCGCCCACGGCGTACGTACGACAGGGCCCCCGGAGCCACGCGCTCCGGGGGCGTCGGCCGCGGGACCGGTTCGCGCGAACCGGCGGCGGCTCAGCGCCGCTCCGCCGCGTTCCCGGTCACGCGCCCCGTACGCGCGCCGCCCGTACGCCGTCGCCCCGCGGCCCGCGGTCCGTACCGCCCTGCGTCCTCAGCCCCGCACCTCAGCCCCCAGCCCCGCGCCCAGGACCGCCGCGCCCAGCCCCGCCGCCAGGCTCACCCCCACGTACGCCGCCGCCGCGCGCCCCCGCGCCGTCTCGGCCAGCCGCAGCGTCTCGTACGAGAGCGTCGAGTACGTCGTCAGCGCCCCGCACAGCCCCGTGCCCAGCAGCATCTGTACCGACTCCGGGGCCGCGCCGGCCAGCGTCGCCCCCGTGAGCGTGCCCAGGATCAGGCAGCCCGCGACGTTCACGGCCAGCGTGCCCCAGGGGAACGCCGAGCCGAGACGCAGCTGCACCGCCCGGTCGGCCACGTACCGCAGGGGCGCCCCGGCCATCCCCCCGGCGATCACGAGCAGCAGGTTCACGCGTCCCCCTCACCCGCGGCCGACAGCACCCGCGCGCCGCCCGACGACGACCGCCGCCGCACCGCCCACCGCGTCACCGCCTGCGCCGCCCACACCGCGCCCAGCGCCACCACCGGCGTCAGTGCCAGGTACGCGACCCCCGCGCCCACCCGGTCCTCCGCCACCAGCCGCCGCACGTCCACCGCGTACGTCGAGAACGTCGTGAACCCGCCCAGCACCCCCGCGCCCAGGAACGGCCGCACCAGCCGGTGCGCCGTCCGCGCCTCCGTCACCAGGACCATCAGCACCCCGATCGCCGCGCACCCGACGGCGTTCACCGCCAGCGTCGGCCACGGGAACGCCGCCGGCGCCGTGGGCCACGGCAGCCCCGCCCCGTAGCGCGCCGCGGCGCCCAGGCCGCCGCCCAGCGCCACCATCGCCACCGGCGCGCCCTGGCCGCGCCAGCGGTCGCCGGGCGGCGGCGCGGGGAGCGCCACCTCGACGTCGGGGTCGACCGGTTCGGCCGGGTGCTCCCGCCCGGCCGGGTTCCCGGGCCGCGAGCCGTCCTCTTCCCTCGTCACCCATCTCACCCACTCGCCGCGGCGCACGCGTACCGCGCGCGCCTTCCGTCGCAAGCAGGGACCGTTGGCGGCATCCGTCGCCGCGGTTCGGGTACGGCGGGCCCCACCGCCGTCCGGGACGGCCCGCCGGGCCCGCCGGCGGCCGTCTCGGTCACCCCCAGGCTACCCGCCGTACCCCCCGCGCCCGGCCCCGCGCCGCCTCTGTGCCCGCCCGGTGCCGCCCGCCCGCTCGTCCCCGTAAGCAACCCGTCAACACCGCCCCCCGCCTCGTCAGAGCCCCGTCAACGACCGTCCCGCCCGGCCCGCCGCGGGGTTTCGCTGGACCCGTCCGTTCCCTTCGCACCGTTCAGGAGCACCCGATGGCCGACGCGGCCTTCGTCGTCATCACCCTCGCGGTCTTCGCGCTGGTGGCGCTCATCGCCCGCGGGGTGGGCAAGCTGTGACCGCCGACAACGTCGCGGGCCTCACCGTGGCGGTCGCCCTGCTGGGCTACCTGGTCCTCGCCCTCCTCTTCCCCGAGAAGTTCTGAGGGCCCGCCGTGAACCCGACACTCGCCGCCGTGCTCCAGGTGACGGCGCTGGTGGCCGCCCTCGCGCTCGTCCACCGCCCCCTCGGCGACTACATGGCCGGGGTCTACTCCGGCACGCGGCACAGCCGCGTCGAGCGCGCCGTCTACCGCGCGATCGGCGCCGACCCCGACGCCGGGATGCGCTGGCCCGCGTACCTGCGCGCCGTCCTCGCGCTCTCCGCCGCCGGCGTGCTCCTCCTCTACCTGCTCCAGCGGCTCCAGGACCGGCTGCCGCTCTCCCTCGGCTTCGCCGCGATCAGCCCAGACCAGGCGTTCAACACCGCGGCCTCCTTCGTCTCGAACACCAACTGGCAGTCGTACGCGGGCGAGTCGGCGATGGGCCACCTCACCCAGACCGGCGGCCTGGCCGTGCAGAACTTCGTCTCGGCCGCCGTCGGCATGGCCGTCGCGGTGGCGCTGATCCGCGGCTTCGCGCGCTCGCGCGGCGGCGAGCTGGGCAACTTCTGGGCGGACCTGGTGCGCGGCACGCTGCGCGTCCTGCTGCCGGTCGCCGCCGTGGCGGCCGTGCTGCTCGTCGCGTGCGGCGCGATCCAGAACTTCTCCGCCCCGCAGTCCGTGACGACCGTGACCGGCGGGACGCAGCACCTCACCGGCGGCGCGGTCGCCTCCCAGGAGGCCATCAAGGACCTGGGCACCAACGGCGGCGGCTTCTACAACGCCAACTCCTCCCACCCCTTCGCGAACCCGACCGGCCTGTCCAACCTCCTCGAAATCTTCCTCCTGCTCGTCATCCCGTTCTCCCTGCCGCGTACGTTCGGCACGATGACCGGCAGCGTCCGGCAGGGGTACGCGGTCGTCGCCGCCATGGCCGCCGTCTGGTTCGCCGGCGTGGTCGCCGTGACCTGGCTGGAGGCCGCGCACCCGGGCACCGCCGCGCAGCTCGCGGGCGGCGCGATGGAGGGCAAGGAGCAGCGCTTCGGCGAGAGCGCGTCGTCGCTCTTCGCGGTGTCGACGACGATGACGTCGACCGGCTCGGTCAACTCCTTCCACGACTCCTACGGCGGCCTGTCGGGCGGCGTGCTGCTGTTCGGCATGATGATCGGCGAGATCGCCCCCGGCGGCGTCGGCTCCGGGCTGTACGGGATGCTGGTCATGGCGGTCGTCGCGGTGTTCCTCGCCGGGCTGATGGTGGGCCGCACGCCCGAGTACCTGGGCAGGAAGATCGGGCCCCGCGAGATCAAACTCGCGGCCTGCTCCCTCCTCGTCACCCCCGCGCTGGTCCTCACCGGCACGGCGCTGGCCATGGGCACCGGCACCGGCGAGTCGTCGATGACCAACACCGGACCGCACGGCTTCTCCGAGGTCCTCTACGCCTACACCTCCGCCGCCAACAACAACGGCAGCGCCTTCGCGGGCTTCGGCGCGGACACCGACTACCACAACACCGCACTCGGCCTGTGCATGCTGCTGGGCCGGTTCCTGCCGATGGTGTTCGTGCTGGCGCTGGCCGGGGCGCTCGCCCGGCAGCGGCCCGTACCGGCGTCGGCCGGGACGCTGCGTACCGACAAGCCGCTGTTCACCGGCGTGCTGGTGGCGTGCGTCGCCATCGTCGCCGGGCTCACCTTCTTCCCGTCGCTCGCGCTCGGGCCGCTCGCCGAAGGACTCGCCGCATGACCCCCCGAACCCCGACACCCGCTCCCGTACGGAACGGACCCGCCCCCCGCGTCGCGGCGGGCCCGTTCTCCGCCGGCCGGCTGGCCCGTTCCGTACCCGACGCGCTGCGCAAACTGGACCCGCGGGCCATGGCGAGGAACCCCGTCATGTTCGTGGTCGAGACCGGCTCCGTGCTGACCACGGTCCTCGCGCTCACCGACCCCGGCGACGGCTTCGGCTGGGTCATCGCCGCCTGGCTCTGGCTCACCGTCGTCTTCGCCAACCTCGCGGAGGCCGTCGCCGAGGGCCGCGGCAAGGCGCAGGCCGCCACCCTGCGCCGGGCGAAGACGGACACGTACGCCCGCCGCCGCACCCCCGCCGGGGAGGAACGCGTCCCCGCCGCCGACCTGCGGGTCGGCGACCGCGTCGCCTGCGAGGCCGGTGACGTCATCCCCGGCGACGGCGACGTCGTCGAGGGCGTCGCCTCCGTCGACGAGTCCGCGATCACCGGCGAGTCGGCGCCCGTGATCCGCGAGTCGGGCGGCGACCGCTCCGCGGTCACCGGCGGCACGAAAGTCCTCTCCGACCGCATCGTCGTCCGCATCACCGCCAAGCCCGGCGAGACGTTCCTCGACCGCATGATCGCCCTGGTCGAGGGCGCGGACCGGCAGAAGACCCCCAACGAGATCGCGCTGAACATCCTGCTCGCCTCCCTCACGGTCGTCTTCCTCCTCGCCGTCGTCACCCTCCAGCCGTTCGCGGTGTACGCGGGCGCGGAGCAGTCCCTCGTCGTGCTCACCGCGCTGCTCGTCTGCCTGATCCCGACGACCATCGGCGCGCTGCTGCCGGCGATCGGCATCGCGGGCATGGACCGGCTGGTGCAGCGCAACGTGCTCGCCATGTCCGGCCGCGCGGTCGAGGCCGCGGGCGACGTGTCGACGCTGCTCCTCGACAAGACCGGCACCGTCACCCTCGGTAACCGGCAGGCCGCCGCGTTCCGGCCGGTCGGCGCGACGGAGGCGGCCGAACTGGCCGACGCCGCGCAGCTGTCGTCCCTCGCCGACGAGACGCCCGAGGGCCGCTCCGTCGTCGTCCTGGCGAAGGAGAAGTACCGGCTGCGCGAACGCCCGCCGGGCGAGCTGGCGCACGCCGAGTGGGTGCCGTTCACCGCCCGGACCCGGATGTCCGGCGTGGACGTCGACGGCCGGCAGGTCCGCAAGGGCGCGGCCGCCGAGGTCACCGCCTGGGTCCGCGACCGCGGCGGCGAGGTCGCCGCCGAGGTGCACGAGGTCGTCGACGCCGTCGCCGGGACCGGCGGCACCCCGCTGGTCGTCGCCGTGGCCGACGCCCGCGGGGCGCGGATCCTCGGCGTCGTCCACCTCAAGGACGTCGTCAAGGACGGCATGCGCGCACGCTTCGCCGAACTGCGCCGGATGGGCGTACGAACCGTCATGATCACCGGCGACAACGCCAGGACCGCCGCGGCCATCGCCGCCGAGGCCGGCGTCGACGACTACCTCGCCGAGGCCACCCCCGAGGACAAGATGGCCCTCATCAAACGCGAGCAGGCCGGTGGGGGAGGGGATACCCCCGCCGGCGAGGGCGCAGCCGGCGGGGGAGGCAACCTCGTCGCCATGACCGGCGACGGCACCAACGACGCCCCGGCGCTCGCCCGGGCCGACGTCGGCGTCGCCATGAACACCGGCACCTCCGCCGCCAAGGAGGCCGGAAACATGGTCGACCTCGACTCCGACCCCACCAAGCTCATCGAGATCGTGGAGATCGGCAAGCAGCTCCTGATCACCCGCGGCGCGCTGACGACCTTCTCCCTCGCCAACGACGTCGCGAAGTACTTCGCGATCATCCCCGCGATGTTCGCCGCCGCCCACCCGGGCCTGGACCGGCTCAACATCATGCGGCTGTCCTCCCCCGAGTCGGCGATCCTCTCCGCGGTCGTCTTCAACGCGCTGGTCATCGTCGCGCTCGTGCCGCTGGCCCTGCGCGGCGTGCGCTACCGGCCGGTCAGCGCCGACCGGATGCTGCGGCGCAACCTCGCCGTCTACGGCCTCGGCGGGCTGGTGGCCCCGTTCGCCGGCATCAAGCTGATCGACCTCGTCGTCTCACTCATCCCCGGAATCGGCTGAGGAGGCCGCGTCCCCATGAACCCATCCGCCCGGCTGCTCCTCAGCGCGCTGCGCGCGCTCCTCGTCCTCACCGTGGTCACCGGCGTGCTCTACCCCCTGGCGATCACCGGGGTCGCGCAGGCCGCGTTCCCCGGCAGGGCGAACGGCTCGAAGGTCACGTACGAGGGCCGGGAGGCGGGCTCCAAGCTGATCGGCCAGACCTGGAACAAGCCGGGCACCGACACCCCCGACCCCCGCTGGTTCCAGCCCCGCCCCTCCCACAGCGGCTACGACCCGCTGGCCACGGGCTCCTCCCAGCTCGGCGCCTCGGACCCCACCCTGGTGACGACGGTGCGCGCGGCCCGGAAGCAGGTCGCCGCGTTCAACGGGGTCCCGCTCGCGGACGTCCCCAAGGACGCGGTCACCGGCTCGGCTTCGGCGATCGACCCGCACATCTCCCCGGCGTACGCGGCGATCCAGATCACCCGGGTGGCGAAGGCGAACGGCCTCACCGGGGCCCGGGTCGCGGCCCTGGTCGACGACCACACCGAGGGCCGCGACCTGGGCTTCCTGGGCAACGAGCGCGTCAACGTCCTGAAGCTGAACCTCGCCCTGGACCGCCTGACACGCACCTGACCCCGACCGAACCGGGAAAGGGCCCTCCGCGGCGGGCCGGAGCAGTGAACCGCCCGGGCACCGGGAGGGGTCCCCGCGCCGCCTGTCCAGAATTCCGGCATGCGTGAGACCAGCAAGGCGGAAGTCCGCCTGATCGCAGACGCCGTCGCGAGCGAGGCCATCATGCGCTACGCCGACGCCCTCGCCAGATCCCCGTACGCCCGGCAGACGACGGAGACGACGGCGCAGCGCGCGGCCACCGAGACGGCCCGCGCCATCGCCGACGAGCGCGTCGCGCACGCCGAGGAGATCGTCCGGGCCGCCGAGGAGGCGGCGGCGGCCTCGGCGACCCGGACGGCGGAGCGGGTCGCCGAGGCGACGGCCGCGGGCGTCGTGGCCGGGGCGCAGGCGGAGGCGCGCGAAGCGGCGGGGGAGGTGCTGGACAGGGGGCGGGGCGAGCTGGACGAGGCGGTCGGCAAGGCCCGCGCGGAGCTGGACGAGGCGCTGGGTACGGGGCGCGCGGAGCTGGACGAGGCGCTGGGCACGGGGCGCGCGGAGCTGGACGAGGCCCTGGGCACGGGCCGCGCGGAGCTGGACGAGGCGCTCGGCAAGGTCCGGACCGAACTGGCCGAGGCACAGACCGAGGCGAAGCAGTCCGCCTCCGCGTTCGTCCGGAAGGAGGCGGCCCGCGTCGTCGCCGAAGCCGTCGCCGAGGCCGTCGCCGACGTGCCGCACGTCGTGGACGTCAGGATCGGGAAGGCCGCCGACCCGGTCCGCGTCCGCGGACACACCCACGCGCTGCTGCCGGACGTGCTGCTCGCGCTCGGCGCCGGCTGCCACGTCCTGCTGGTGGGCCCGGCCGGCACCGGGAAGTCGATGATGGCGCAGCAGGCGGCGGAGGCGTTCGGGCGGGAGTTCCACGCCCTCTCCCTCGGGCCGACGACGCCGATGAGCAAGATATTCGGCTACTACGACGCGCACGGCCACTACCACGACACGCCGTTCCGCCGCGCCTTCGAGCACGGCGGCCTGATGCTGCTCGACGAGCTGGACAGCGGCCACCCGGGGCTGCTGGCGGAGCTGAACCAGGCCCTGTCCATCGGGTCCTGCGCCTTCGCCGACGGCATGGTCGAGGCACACCCGGACTTCCGCCTGATCGCCACGGGGAACACCTACGGCACCGGCGGCGACCGGCAGTACGTGGGCCGGCAGGCGCTGGACGCGGCGACGCTGGACCGGTACGTCGTCATCGACGTACCGGTGGACGAGAAACTGGAGGAGCGCGTCGCGCTGGCGTACGCGCCCTCGCGGAAGGCGGACGCCCGGCGGGTGATCAAGAACGTGCGGAAACTGCGCGCCACGGCGGCCGAGAAGCGGCTGCCGGTGATGTTCTCGCCCCGCGCCAGCATCGACGCGGCCCGGCTGCTGCAGGCGGGGGCGAGCGTCGAACAGGCCGTCCGGTGGCGGGTGGTGCGCGGGATGTCGGCGGCCCACCGCGCGGCTCTGGGGCTGGACGAGGGCGCCGGGACATGAGCCGGCGGCACCCGGGGCCGGAGGACACCGTCCACACCCTGCCGCCGATGTGGTCCTGGCAGGAGTTCGTGGACGCCGCCCGCGCGCCGGACACCATCGACGATGGGGAGGGCAGATGGAACGAGGGCGACTGGCCGGGCGCGACGTGGAGTGGAGCGCTGCGCCTTGCCGAGGACGGCTGGACCACCGTGCTGCCCGACGTGGACGCCGAGGTGGCCCAACTGCGCGAGCGGATCGGCGACGAGGTGCTGACGACCGCCCTGGTGCCGACGTGGGACGTCACCGGCAGCGAGGTCGACATCGGCGCCTACCTGAGCGGCGTGCCGGAGTGCATGGTGGACGCGGTGCCGCAGCGGATCTCCGCCCGCGGCCGCGTGGTGACGTTCCTCGTCCCCGCCGGGTACGTGAACACCACCACGCACTCGGCCATCCACAACCGCGGGGTGGCGCTGTCCGCCCTGTGCTCCTCCATCATCGCGGCGGGCCACAGCGTCGAGATCTGGTCCGGCTTCACCCCGTACGTCAGCGACACGGACCGGTTCGCGGCGGTGGCGCGGGTGATCTCGGCCGCGGAACCGCTGGACCTGGGGCGGCTGATGTTCGTCATGGCGCACCCGGCGATGCTGCGCCGCCTGTGGTTCGCGGTCTGGGACAGCGCCCCGACCACGGTGGCCCGCCGCATGTGCGACACCTCGTACGGCAGCGGGCCGTACGACTGTTACGCGGAGGACCTGCCCGAGGGCATCGTGGAGCCGTACCTCCTGCCGTACCTGTCGGACGGAGACCGGCAGTGGGAGACGGTGGAGAGCGCGCTGGAGTGGTGCTGGGACATGTTCACCAGCCTGGGCCTGCTGCGTGCCGCGCGAACCCCGGAGCACGCGGCGGCACCCCGCCGTAGTCCTCCCGCCCGCACACACCGCCGGCTCCTCCTGGAGGACCCCGGGCTCCAGAAGTACGCAAAAGGCTTCCGCGAGTGACACGGGCCCGGGTAGCCGACGTAGAAACCAGCCCGGACAGGACCCCGCATGACCGAATCCGAGCGGACCCGACTCCGCGAGGAGCCCGGGGGCCTCGCCCAGCCTCCGCGGATGGCCGTTCCCCAGCACGGCGGCCAAGTGGCCGCCCCCCTCGGCTAGACTCGTCGCACACGAAACCGTGACGCGCTGTCGGTGGGCGCGCAGGGCGCAGTGGATGTACTCAGTCGGGAGTCCAAAATGAGCACTGACACCCCGTGGACGATCGAACGGATCCGTGACGCCCTCGGCGCCCCCAGCCTCGTCCAGCGCTTCCTCGCCGAGATCAACACCACGCCGGCTCACCAGCTCCTCACCGTCTTCGCCAAGTGGGAGCGCATCGCCAAGAACACCGTTGCCGCCCTTGAGCGCGGCAAGGAGGTGATCGCCGCCGAAGGCCGCGGCGAAGCCCCCGCCGGCGAGTGGATCGACGGCAGCGAACGCCTCGACGCCATCGACGAGCGAATCCGCTCACGCGGCGCCGCCTGACCTGGCAACCTCTACGGGGTGTACAAGCTCCGCTACGAGGCGTCCGTCGAAGCCGTCTGGGACGCGCTCCCTGGTGACGCACGCAACGAGTTCGAACAAGCGCTCAGCAACGTCTGCCTGGACCCCTGGAACACCACCGAGGCCCACCCGGCAGCCGAGCACGAACAACAGCGGATCCTCGTGCTCCGGCACTCCACAGCGGTGCTGGTCATCATTGAAGGCCCGGAAGGCGTCCGGCGCGTCCGCGTACTTGAACTGCAGTTTTTCGGCTGACGGCAGATGGGTCCGGTCTACTGCTGGGCCGTCAGGTCGCGCTGATACCACAGGCCATCTTTTCCGCCGGAGACACCGGGGTCGGCCGGGGTGAACCCGGCCTTCGTCAGGACCCTTTGGGACGCGACGTTCTCGCGGGACGTGCCCGCGCGCAGCGTGCGCAGGCCGTGGCGCGTCGCCGCCAGGCGGCACAGCTCCCGCACCGTCGCGGTCGCCACGCCGCGGCCGGCGACGTGCTGCGCGACGCGGTAGCCGAGTTCGGCGGTGCCGTCTTCGAGGTCGTAGAGGTTGAACCGGCCGAGGACGGCGCCGTCTTCGGCGACGAGCAGGTAGAAGGCGGAGATTCCCGCCTCCTGCTCGGCCAGCAGGGCGCTGTACCTCTCGGTGAACTCCGCGAAGAACTCGTCGCCGCGGTCGGCGATCGAGGCGGCGAAGTAGGCGCGGTTCGCCCGTTCGAAGGCCAGGACCGCCGGGGCGTGGGCGGCGGTCAGCCGCTGGAGCTCGGGCACCGTCCGACCCTAGCCAGGCCGTACGTTGCCGGTCACCCGGGTTTTCCGGCGGCGGCCTCAGCCGGTACGGCTCTCGTCCCGCCGGTGCCAGGCGCTCAGCAGTTCCTCCGGGCCGTACGCCGCCTGAAGGCCGGGACAGCCGGCCCCGCTCCGGGAGACCGCCACGAGCGGTACCGGCTCGTCGGTGAGGGCCGCCCGGTGTTTCTGCAGCGTGGCGAGATCGTGGCTGTCGAACGCGGAGTTCTCCAGCCACTTGACCGAGCCGAGGAAGAGCAACTGCTTGGCCACCGGCTGCCGGTCGGCGCCCACCAGGTCGATTTCGACCTCGTTGCCGCGGGTCCAGTACCCGCCGATCGCCGGGGCTGCGGGCAGGTACTCGTCCGGCAGGAGGCGGGCGAGGGACTCCCGGACGAGGGGTTCGATCGCGCGGCCCCGCCAGCTCGTCCACTGTTGCTTGATCCGGCGCAGCGTGAGGTCTCCGCGTAGCCGCTCGATCTCCGCCATGTGCGGATCCAGAAACGCGAGCCAGAATCGCAGGTACGGGTCGGCCACCCGGTAGCGGCGTTCCTTGGAGGGCCGCTGGGAGAGCGGCAGCTCGGCGGCCACGGCTCGTTTGCCGGTCAGGACGTCGGTGGCTCTGGTGAGCGTGCTGTGGGAGATGCCGCCGGCCGCGCGCGCGATGTTGGTGAACGTCCGCTCGCCGGACCCGATGGCCCGCAGGACCTCCCTGCTCATCGCCTGCGGTGGAAACTCCGCGGCCAGTGAGCGTTCGGCGGAGACCAGCAGCGCCGAGATCGGGTTGTCCAGGGAATCGCGGAGGAACGTCCAGACGTCCGCTCCGGCCTCCCATTCGGCGCAGATCAGGGGGAGTCCGCCGGTGATCAGAGCGGCGTCGAACGCGGCTGCCGGGGACAGGCCGAGCATCTCGCCGATGTCGGCCGGGTTGAGAGGCCCCACGACCATTTCCCGGCCCCGTTGGTGAAAGGGGCGGTCGTAGCTGTTCAGCGCCTCCATCATCGACAGGTCGGACCCGACCAGGAGGAGAAGCACCGGCTTGCGGCTGAGCTGCCGGTCCCATGCCCGCTGGAGCATGCCTTCGAAGGCGTCGATACCGTCCATGAGATACGGAACCTCGTCGATGACGACGACGCTCGGGCTGTCGTCGGGCAGGATGTCCGCGAGCAGCCGCAAGGCCGCGTTCCACTGCCCCGGGGTCTCCTCCGAGAACAGTCCCCGATCCGGCAGGGTGGAGGTGGCGACGGCGTCGACGAGTTCTGACAGCTCGTCCTCCGCGGGGCCGCCCGCCGCGGTGAAGAAGAGGTTCGGCGTCCCGGAACGCCGGAGGAACTCCTCGACCAGGCTGGACTTGCCGACGCGCCTCCTCCCCCGCATCAGGACGCACCGTCCTGGCTTCGCCGACCCGACGGCGTCCTGCACCGCGTGCAGGGCGTCGCGGAGTACACGCAGCTCGTGGTTCCGCCCGATGAAACGGCGCATCAAGACTCCCGAATGGAATGGTATCGATAGAGATACTATTGCTGTCGATACTATCGCGCCCTGGGTCGCCGGGCCACCTGCGCGCCGGTGGCCGTTCTCCGGGGGCGGGGCGGGACGTAGCGTCGGCGTCGGCGGGGCGCCGACGGCGGCGGGCCCGGGGAGGGAACGACAGCATGGCCGTGATCGCGCATCTCAGTGACATCCACATCGACGACGAGCGCAGTGTCCAGCGCACCCGGGCGGTGACCGCGTATCTGGAGGACCTGCCGTACGACCTGGACCTCGTCCTCGTCACCGGCGACATCGCCGACCACGGCACACCGGAGGAGTACGCGACCGCCCGCGGGCTGCTCGCGTCGCGGCACCCCGTGCTGGTCTGTCCCGGCAACCACGACGACCGGGCCGCGTTCCGGCGCGGGCTGTTGGCGGAGCCGGGGTCCGAGGGGCCCGTCGACCAGGTGTACCGGGGGGCCGGGTTCACGGTGGTGGCGTGTGACTCGTCGGTGCCGGGCAAGCCGGAGGGGTGGCTCGGGGACGGGACGCTGGCGTGGCTGGAGGAGCAGGTGGCGGGGGCGCCGGAGGGGGACGCGGTGCTGGTGGCGTTCCACCATCCGCCGGTGGCGCTGCACGTTCCGTACGTGGACGGGATCCGGCAGTTCGGCGAGGGGCGGCTCGCGGAGCTGGCCGGGCGGCAGCCGCGGCTGACCGCCTTCCTCGCCGGGCACGCGCACACCGCGGCGGCCACGACCTTCGCGGGCCGCCCGCTGCTCGTCGGCCCCGGGGTCGTCAACACCATCCGGCTGCCCTGGGAGCGCCACACGCACGCGGACGACCACGCGCGGCTCGACCAGCCGCCGGGCGTCGCGTTCCACGTGCTGCACGAGGACCACCGGCTGACCACGCACTTCCGTACGGTGTCAACCGAAGGTTGACGCCGCCGCAAGTGTCAACCTACGGTTGTCAGCATGACGGAACCGACGCGCTCGACGCATCCCGTACGCCTCGACGACCTCATCGACGCCATCAAGAAGGTCCACACCGACGTCCTCGACCAGCTCACCGGAGCCGTCGTCGCCGCCGACCACCTCGGCGACGTCGCGGACCACCTCATCGGCCACTTCGTCGACCAGGCGCGGCGCTCCGGCGCCTCCTGGACCGACATCGGCAAGAGCATGGGCGTCACCCGGCAGGCCGCCCAGAAGCGGTTCGTGACCAAGGGCTCCGACGAGGGCCTGACCCTCGATCCGAGCGAGGGCTTCGCCCGCTTCACCGCCCGCGCGAAGAACGTCGTGATGGCGTCCCAGAACGAGGCGCGGGCCGCGGGCAACACCGAGATCACCCCCGCCCACCTCGTCCTCGGGCTGATCGCCGACCCCGGCGGCATCGGCGCGGCGGCCATCGCGGCGCAGGACATCCTGCTGGACACCGTGCGGCAGGAGGCCGCCGCCGCGCTGCCGCGGCCGGCGGAGGGGGAGGTCCCGGAGCTGATCCCGTACAACGCCGAGGGGAAGAAGGCGCTGGAGCTGACCTTCCGGGAGGCGCTGCGGCTGGGCCACAACTACATCGGTACGGAACACATCCTGCTGGCGCTGCTGGAGCAGGAGAACGGCGACGGCGTGCTGTCCCGGCTCGGCGTCGACCGGGCGGCGGCGGAGGACCACATCGCGGCGGCGCTGGCGCCGATGCAGTCCGGCGGGGGCGGGGCGTAGCGCCGCCCAGGGGGCGTCAGCCCCGGAGCCCGGTCCCGGCTCCGTGACCGGCCGCGCGCCCGCGCCCGTCCCCGGTCCCGGTCCCGGTCCCGGTTTCAGTCCCGCGCCCGGTCCCGCTCGCGGCCGGGGTCCCCTCCGGCTCCCGGGCCCCGGCCAGGTCCCGTACGGGCCCCCCGCCCGGCTCCGCCCCCGGCCCCGGCCCCGGCCCTGACCCCGGCGCCCGCGCGGGGTCCGGGGCCCTCCGCGCCTCCCGGGCCGCCGCCACCCGCTCCGCCACCCACAGCACCACCGTCCCGCCCGCCAGCACCGCGCCCAGCGCCGACACCGCCGGCCACCCGCCCCGCGCCCACACCACCGACGTCAGCGCCGACCCCACCGCGCCGCCGGCGAAGAAGCTGGTCATGAACGCAGAGTTGACGCGGTTCCGGGCGTCGGGGCGGATCGCGTAGACGACGGCCTGGTTGGCGTTGAGCACCGCCTGCTGCGCCACGTTCAGGCCGACGATGCCCGCGACCAGCCACGGCAGCGACTCGCCCGCCACGCCCAGCACCACCCACGAGCCGGTCAGCAGCACCACGCCCGCGCCGGTCACCGCCTGCACGTGCCCGCGGTCGTTGAGCCGCCCCGCGAACGTCATGGTCGCCACGCCCACCGCCCCGACCAGCCCGAACAGTCCGATCGCCGACTCCGACCAGCCGTAGGGCGCCCGCGCCAGCAGGAACGTCAGCGCCGTCAGCTGCACGCTGTACGAGGCCAGCGACAGCGCCGCGAGCGCCGACCGCCGCCGCAGCACCGGCTCCGCGCGCAGCAGCGCCACGGTGGAGCGGAGGAGCGTCCCGTACGGCATGCCCGGGGACGCGGCCGGCAGCCGCGGCAGGTGGCGGTGGAGCAGCGCCGCCATTCCGGCCATGAGCAGGGCGTTGACCCAGTAGACGGTGCGCCAGCCGCCGAGTTCGGAGAGCGCCCCCGACGCCGTACGGGCCAGCAGCCCGCCGAGCAGGATGCCGGACATCACGACGCCCACGACCCGCCCGCGCTCCGCCGGCGCCGCGAGCCCGGCCGCGTACGGCACGACGACCTGCGCGCCGACCGACGTCAGCGCGGTGAGCACCGTGCCGGCGAGCAGCACCGGGCCGTTGGGGGCGGCGGCGGTGAGGGCGAGGAAGGCGGCGGTGGCGGCGAAGAGGCCCACGGCCAGCCGCCGCCGGTCGGTGATGTCGCCGAGGGGGACGAGGAGGATGAGGCCCAGCGCGTAGCCGGTCTGGGCGGCGGTGACGACGAGGGCGGCGAGGGTGCTGCCGACGTGCAGGTCGCGGCCGATGAGGTCGAGGAGGGGCTGGGCGAAGTAGTTGCCGGCCACGGACAGGCCGGTGGCGGTCGCCATGAGCAGCAGCAGGCCGCGGCCGGGGGTGGAGGGCTGCGTTGTCATGGATCCAGGGTCGGGCCGGGACCATTGATGAGTCCAACACATAGTTGTCATCTGATCCATCTCGTATGACGATGGATCGCATGGAGTTGCAGCAGATGCGCTACGTCGTCGCCGTCGCGGACACCGGCGGGTTCACCCGCGCCGCCGAGCGCTGCCACGTCGTCCAGTCGGCGCTGAGCCACCAGATCGGCAAGCTGGAACGGGAGCTGGGCGCCCGGCTGTTCGACCGTACGAGCCGGAAGGTACGCCCCACGCGCGCCGGCGAGGCGTTCCTGCCGGCCGCCCGCGCGGCGCTCGCCGCGGCGGAGCGGGCGCGGGCGGAGGTCGCGGCGGCGACGGGGGAGGTGCGGGGGCGGCTGGCGATCGGGGCGATCCCGACGGTGGCGGCGGTGGACCTGCCGGGGGCGCTGCGGGCGTTCCACGACACGTACCCGCAGGTGCGGATCAGCCTGGCGACGGGGGCGAGCGAGCACCTGGTGCGGGCGGTCGCGGAGGGCACGTACGACCTGGCACTGCTCGGGGTGCCGGCGGGCTTCCGGGCGGACAAGGTGCGCGAACGGGTGCTGGTACGGGACCCCCACCTCGCCGTCGTGCCGCCGGAGCACCCGCTGGCGGGGGCGGCGGAGACGGATCTGGCGCGGCTGGCGGAGGAGACGTTCGTCGACTTCGCGGCGGGCACGGCGGCGCGGGCGCAGACGGAGGAGGCGTTCGTGGCGGCGGGGCTGCGGCGGACGGTGGGCTTCGAGGTGTCGTCGATGGACTTCCTGGCGGACCTGGTCCGAGCGGGGCTGGGGGTGGCGCTGCTCCCGAGCACGTTCGCGCCCCGGCTCGCGGGGCTTTCGACGGTGCCCATCGCGGGCGGCCCGTCGCGCGAGGAGCGGCTGGTGTGGCCGCTCACCCGGCCGTCGCCGGCGGCGGCGGCGTTTCTGCACAGCCTGGGGGTGGACCCGGACGGGGAGGAGTAGCGGACAGCGGACCCGGGCCTGGCCGGCCCGGGTCCGCTCACCCCCGATTCCCCGTGCTTGGGTGCGCGGCGGTCAGTCGGCCGCGTAGACGAACTCGCGCTCCTCCAGCGGCTTCTGCCCGTCGTCGTCCACAGCCGCCGCCCGCGGCCCGCGGATCCCCGTCAGCGCGATGACCAGGCCGATCACCGCCATGGCCGCGACCACGTACAGCGCCGGGTCGAAGCCGTTCAGCAGCGCGCCGGAGCCGGTGGCGCCCTCCGCGTTCGCGGTGAGCACCGCCGTCACGACGGCCAGCCCGATCGCCCCGCCCACCTGTAGCGAGGTGTTCAGCAGCCCGCCCGCGAGGCCCTGCTCGTGGTCCGGGATGCCCGCGGTGGCCTGGATGTTGAACGAGGCGAACGCCAGCGTGAAGCCGATGCCCAGCAGGATCATGCTGGGCAGGGTGCCGACCACGTACGGCGCGTCGCGGTCGATGGCGAGGAAGAGCACGTACGCCAGCAGGTGCGCCAGCACCCCGCCCGCGATGGTGCGCCCGGTGCCGAACCGCATGATCAGCGGGACCATCCGCGGCGAGCCGAACGCGACGATCAGCGCCGCCGGCAGGAAGCCCATCGCCGTCTCCAGCGCGGACCAGCCGAGCACCGCCTGGAGGTACTGCATGACGAGGAACTGGAAGCCGAGGTACCCGCCGAAGAACACGGCCGCGCCGAGGTTGGCGCGGGCCAGCGGGCCGGAGCGCAGGATGCCGAGGCGGATCAGCGGGTGCTTGCTGCGCCGCTCGATGGTGAGGAACGCGGCGAGCAGCACCGCGGCGGCCGCGAACTGGAGCAGCGTACGGGCCGCGCCCCAGCCCACCTCCGGCGCCTCGACGACGGTGTAGACGAGCAGCAGCATGGCGCCGACGCCGGTGACCGCGCCGGGGAGGTCGTAGCCGCCGTTGCGCTCCTGCGGCCCCTCCTTCGGCAGCACGCGGAAGGCGGCGATCAGCGCGATGACCGCGACGGGGAACGGCAGGAAGAAGGTCCAGCGCCAGCCGGCCTCGGTGAGCAGGCCGGAGAAGACGAGCCCGGCGCTGTAGCCGCTGGCGCCGAAGACGGCGAAGATCCCGAGCGCCTTGTTGCGGGCGGGGCCCTCGGCGAAGGTCGTGGTGATGATGGACAGCGCCGCGGGCGCGGTGAACGCGGCGGAGACGCCCTTCAGCAGCCGGGTCGCGATCAGCAGCCCGCCGTCGTCGACCAGCCCGCCGAGCAGCGAGGTGACGGCGAAGACCGCGACGGCGACGAGGAACACCCGCCGCCGGCCCAGGAGGTCGGCGGTGCGGCCGCCGAGGAGGAGCAGGCCGCCGTAGGTGAGGACGTAGCCGCTGACGACCCACTGGAGGGTGCTGGTGGAGAGCCCGAGGTCGGCCTGGATGGAGGGGAGTGCGACCCCCACCATCGACACGTCGAGGGCGTCGAGGCCGACCACGAGGGAGACGGTCAGCAGGATGCCCCAGAGGCGGGCGTCCCACTTGGTCGAGGTCGTGGACAGATGTGGTGCGGAAGAGCTCATGACCGAAGACACTACATGCGTGAGCATCTAATGCCAACGCATTTAATGAAGTCGCATTAGGTTCACGCGCATGTTACTTTGGCCTACGTGAGCGTGAGCGACGTCGGCGCCGAGCGCGCCCTGGTGGACCGCTGGCAGCGCCTCCTGGCCTGTCACGCGGCGGTCTGGGGGGCGCTGGAGCGCGAGCTGCAGAGCCGGCACGGGATCGGCGTCAGCGAGTTCGAGGCCCTGGAGGGCCTGGCGACCTGCGACCACGAGAAGTGCCGCGCGGCCGAGCTGGCCGACGCGGCGCACCTGAGCCAGAGCGCGACGTCGCGGCTCACGGCGCGGCTGGAGCGGGCCGGGCTCGTCCAGCGGGCGATGTGCGACATGGACCGGCGCGGCATCTTCGTCCTCCTGACGGAGAAGGGCCGCCGGCTGTACGAGGACGCCAGGCCGACGCACCGGGAGGTGCTGGCGCAGGTGCTCCCGGAGCCGCCGGAGCCGCGGCCGGGGCCGCAGCCGGGGCCGACGTCAGCGCCGGTGCCGGACGGCGGCTGAGGCGCTCACGCCTCCCACGCGCCGTCGCGGGCGGCCTGAAGGCCCGCCTGGAAGCGGGTACGGGCGCCGAGGCGCCGCATCAGGGCGCTGACCCGGCGGTTGAGGGTACGGGAACTCACCCCCAGGCGCCGCGCGACGGCCTCGTCCTTCAGCCCGGCGGCGAGGAGCGTGAGGAGCTGCCGCTCGGCCTCGGCCTCGGCGTCCGACTCGGCGGCGGCGGTGGCATCGGCGGCGCCGTCGGCCTCGGCCTCGGACGTTTCTCCGGCCCCGGCGGCGCGACGCGGCACCGGCACGGGCACGGCCGTCGTCCACAGCAGCTCGAAGAGCCGTACCAGCGCCTCCAGCAGCGCGCCCTCGTGGATGACGAACGCGCTGTCGACCATCTCGTGCGCCTCGCGGCTGAACGGCAGGATCGCCGTCGACGCGTCGGCCACCGCCAGCTTGAGCGGCACGTCCGTATGGACCCGGGCCTCCTCGCCCGCCGCGACGACCGCCTCGAAGACGTCGTACGCGCCCGGCACCGCCAGCGCCTCCGGCGCGTACAGCCCGCGCACGCGCACGCCGCGCGCCAGGATCTCCAGCTCCGCCCGGTTCGGCTCGGCCGGCTCCTGCGCGTACGGCGGCCGGTCCAGGACCAGCAACTCGCGCTCCACCGACCGCTGGAGCCGGTCGAAGCGCGCCGCGACCGAGCCGCGGCCGAAGAGGATCTCCACCTGGTCCTCGGGCCGGTGCCGGCGGTCGACCGGCAGCTCCGCGAGCAGCGCGGCGGCCGCCGTCCGGGCCCCGGCGACCCGGTCCTGCCAGCGCGCGGCGAGCTGGTCGACGGCGGCGTCCGGCCGGGTCGCGACCAGCCGGACCGGGGCGCCGGGCAGCAGCGTCAGCAGGCCCAGCTCCGTGAGCCGGTCGACCGCCGGGGCGATCCCGGCGACCGGGCGGCCGGCCGCCGCGGCCAACTGGGCGGCGTCGAGGGGCGGGTGCCGGAGCAGCAGGCGGTACAGGGCCTCGTCGGACGCGAGGACGCCGAACGGTTCGAACATACGGAGCGGCCCCCCTCGGGCACGTATCGGAAATGTCCCGTCTGGTGGGGGCAGAGCGAGCGGCGCATGGATGCCATGGCGTCCGTTCGCCAGCCGAAGGACGTGGACATCCCGACGATCACGGTACTTCCTGGTGAGGACATCGTCATCGAGGAGGAGATCCGGGTGAGACCTCGCCACCGTCCGCACCGCGTACCCCGCGTGCTCACCGCCGTGGCGGCCGGCGCGGCGCTCGTCGCCGGCCTGTTCACGGCCGCCGCCCCCGCACACGCCACCGGCCACCACCCCCGGCACTGGCAGCCGCCGAGCTGCGAACGGGTCGTCAGCGACGGCTCGCTCTCCCACACCCGCGACGGCGGCGCCACCTTCGCCCCGACCACCACCGCCGAACGCCCGCCCTACTACCAGCTGGTCACGGGCCTGGAAACGCTCGCCACCCCGAACCGGCTGCTGGCCACCGACATCAACGGCCGGGTCACCCGCTCGACCGACTCCGGCTGCCGCTGGCGCACCATCGCCTCCCTCGGGAACGGCCACTGGTACGTCACCCCGGCGCGCGACGGCAGCGCCTACGTGTGGGAGCTGCGCGGCGACCGGGTCTACCGGGTCTTCGGCAGCCGGGTCGTCGAGATGCCGGCCTTCGACGCCGAGAAGCTGGGCGGGCTCTCCGGCCTCGGCGCCCACCCGCGCAACCCCCGCCACCTCAGGGCCGTCACCGGGGACGGCCGGGTGCTGGAGTCCTGGAACGGCGGGCGCAGCTTCCGCGCCGTCGGCACCCCCGTCCCGCTGGAGTCGGTCGGGCCGTACACCTCGCTGTACGACGTGCAGGTCTCCACCCGGGACCTCGACCACATCGTCGTCGGCGTCAGCACGGCCGGCGGCTTCACCAGCGACGACGGCGGTCGCACCTGGCAGCGTTCCCGGCTCGGCGCCCCGGGCGACCGGGTCAACGGCTTCTCCGTGGCGATCTCGCCCGCCGACCCGCGCGTCGTCTACGCGAAGGCGCTGAACCTCACCGAGCTGGACGCCGGCGAGCACGGCCGCCACCTCTACCGCTCCACGGACGGCGGGCGCACCTTCCGGGCGGTGGTCGACCAGTTCCAGGACGGGCGGGACGTGGTGATCTACAACGGCGGCTGGATCCGCCCGGATCCGGACGACCCGGACGTCGCGTACTTCGAGTACGGCGACCCGTGGTCGGGCACCAACCTGTACCGCCACGACGCGGACAGCGGCAAGCTGACGATCCGCCACTCCGGCCACCACGGCATCGGCTCGCTGGCCGTCAACCCGGCGGACCCGGACGTGCTGCACGTGGGCCTGACCTCGGTGCCGGGCCACACGCCGGTGGCGGGGGACGACGGGTAGGGAGTCGAGTCCGCTGTACGGAACCGGGGCGGGGACGGCGCCGCGTTACGCCGCGCCCCCCGCCCCGCGCCGCCGGTGCCGCCCCTATCGCCCGCGCCGCCCGCCCCGCAGCAGCCACGGCACGGCGACGGCGACGGCCAGGTACGGGACGGCGCACACCGCGAACGCCGCCCCGTGCCCGAGCCCGGCCGCCGAGCCGAGCAGCCCGTACGCGCCGTACACGGCGACCGTCCCCAGGTCCGTACCGACCCCGGCGAGCGAGGTCAGGGTGGCCCGGCCCGGGCCGGTGATCCGCTCCTGCAACCGGGCGTCCGCGAGCACCGTCGCCACCTGGAACCCGCCGAAGGCGACGCCCACCAGCGCGATCCCCGCCCCCGTGCCCAGCAGCCCGCCCGCGGCCAGCGCGACCGCCGCCGCGGCGAGCAGCGCGGCGAGCGCCCCCGCCGGCGCCCGCCCGGCCCCGCCCCGCTCCTCGACCCGGCCGGCCAGCAGGCCGCCGGCGGCGGCGCCGGCCCAGACGAGCAGCAGGTAGAGGGGGACGGCGGGGTCGGGGGCGCCGGTTTCGCGGACGAGGTAGGGGGTGTACTCGTCGAGGGCGCCCCAGACGGCGGAGGCGGCGGGGACGAGGAGGAGGGCGCCGCGGACGGAGGGGTCGGCGCGGAGTTCGGCGAGGCCGGCGCGGAGGGTCGCGGCCCAGCCGAGGGAGTCGGGGTCGTCGTCGGAGCCGGAGCCGGAGTCACCGGAGCCGGGACCGGAGCCGGGGTCGTCGGCGCCGGAGTGACCGGAACCGGGACCGTGACCGGGGTCGTCGGCGCCGGAGGCGGGCCCGGCATCGGCGGCCACGTCGGCGACTTCGCCGTCGCCGTCCCGGCCGGTCGGCCCCCGGCCCCGTACCGTGTCGGCGGTGGCCGCCCGGCTCTCCGGGAACCGCGTCGCCACCCCCGCCCCCAGCAGGCACGCCGCCACGCTCGCCGCCCCCACCGCCGCGTACCCGCCCGCCGCGAACACCGGCGCCGCCACCGCCATGGACGCCATCACGCCGACCGTGCCCGCCGCCCGGGCCCGCCCCATCGTGCGCGCGTAGCGGTCCGCCGCGCCCGCCCGGCCCAGCTCGTCGTAGACCAGCGCCTCCAGCGCCCCGGACGCGAACGCGCCCTTCGCGCCCCACAGCACGAACCCCGCCGCGAACGCCCCGTACGACGGCGCCAGCACCCACAGCGCGAAGCCCGCGCCCGTCAGCAGCGGCCCGGCGCACAGCAGCAGGCGGCGGGAGAACGCGTCGGCCCAGGCCCCCGAGGGGATTTCGAGCAGGAGCGACGTCAGCGACCAGAGGACGAACAGCGAGGAGACCTGCCACAGCGACAGGCCGTGGTCGGCGAAGAGCAGCGCGTACACCGGGTAGAGCAGGACGAAGTCGTCCAGGAAGGTGTACGCGTAGAGGGAGGCGGCCAGCCGCCGCCCGCGCGGGGTCCCGCTTGTGAATCAATGTCGCCGGATCATGCCCCGACCCTACCGTTCCGCCAGCACCTCGTCGATGACGAACTTCGAGCTGGCGACCAGGAACGGGTTGGTGTGCCGGTAGTACGGGAGCTGGATCAGCGAGATCGACAGCGCCCAGCCGCGCCCGCGCGCCCACGCCGCGTCGTCGACGCCGCAGTCCGCCAGGGCGGCGCGGAAGGCCGCGCGCGCCGGGCCGGTGAACAGGTTCCAGCCGGCGATCAGGTCGACGGCGGGTTCGCCGAGGCCCATGCAGCCGAAGTCGAGGACGCCGCCGAGGTGGCCGCGGTCGATGACCAGGACGTTGCCGGGGGAGAGGTCGCCGTGGAGCCACACCGGCGGCCCGGTGTGCGCGGGCGCGCGCAGGGCGGTCTCCCAGGCGGCGGTGGCGGCGGGCACGTCCACGCCGTCCTCGGGGCGGAGCCGGGCGAGGGCGTCGCGGGTGCCGGCGTCGCGGTCGGCCAGGGTCTCGCTGCGGTACGAGGGCGGGGCGCCGGCCGGGTCGACGGCGCGTACGGCGGCGACGAAGGCGGCGAGTTCGCCGGCGAGCGGGCCGGGGGCGGCGACGCCGGCGTCGGGCGGCGGGGTCGTACCGTCCAGCCAGCGGCACACGCTCCACGGGTACGGGTAGCCCGCGCCGGGCTCGCCCTTGGCCAGCGGCTCGGGCACGGGCACGGGGACCGCGGCGGCGAGCCGGGGCAGCTGCCCGTACTCCAGGTCGACGTCCTGCGCGCCGGCGGCGGTCAGCGGCAGGCGCACGCTCAGCTCGTCGCCGAGCCGGAAGACGGCGTTGACGGCGCCGCCGGAGCGGACCCGCTCGACGGGCAGCCCGGCCCAGCGCGGGAACTGGGCGGCGATCAGCCGCCGCACCAGATCGGCGTCTATCTCCGCCTCGTCGGCGTGCATCCGGACTGCAGACATGGGCGCGACCCTACGCCGGTCGCTCCCCCGCGCCGCAACGTATATTCGGCGGGATGCGTACCGCCGACCCCGAGCAGCACGCGCGCAACCGGGCCCGCGTACCGGCGGCGGTGGACGACGGCCGCGACCCGCGGGGGCACGCGGCGGAGCTGCGGGAGGTGACGGCGTGGCCGACGGGACGGTAGCGGCCCCGGGCGGGTCCGGTGCCGCCTGGGTGATGCGCGCGGCGGGGCCCGAGGACGGCGACTTCCTGGCCGACATGCTCACCGAAGTCGTGAACTGGTCGCCCCGGTGGAAGCGGAAGAGCCGCAGGCGGGTGCTGTCCGCCCCGGGCACGGCGCGGTACGTCGCCGGCTGGCCGGGGGAGACCGATCTGGGAGTGGTCGCCGAGGCCGGCGGGCAGCCCGTCGGCGCGGCCTGGCTCCGCCGCTTCCCGGCGGCGCACCCGGGCTACGGCTTCGTGGCCGCCGACGTCCCGGAGCTGACGATCGGCGTGGCCCGGGACTGGCGCGGGAGAGGCGTGGGACGAGGGCTGCTGCGCGCCCTGGCCGCCCGCGCGGAGGCGGCGGGCATCACGAGGATCAGCCTCAGCGTCGAACGGGAGAACGTCGCGCGGAAGCTGTACCTGTCGGAGGGCTACCGGGTCGTCGGCGAGAGCTACCCCGGGGCCGACACCATGGTGGCCGACCTCACCCGCTGACCGTCAGCCGCCCTCCCGAGCAGCAGCGGCGGACGTGGCGCCGGCGGCGGTACGGCGAAGATCCACCATGTCCGGCAGCCGCCGGAGCCCGGCGGACTCGTACGTGGCGACGGCGGCGGAGTTGGCGGCGGCCGTGTCCACGATGACGCTGGAGGCACCCATCTCCCGGAGCGTACCGGCGGCGGCGACGGTGATCGCGCGGCCGTAGCCGTGCCCGCGGTGGTCGGCGTGGACGCCCATCGGCTCGATCAGGCCCGCCCGGCCCTCCCCCGCCGACCACACGGTCACGGTGGCGACGGGCTCGCCCCGGCCGTTGCGGGCGAGCAGGCAGCGGGCGTCGGCGTAGGCCGGGGCGGCGGCCATCGTGCGCCAGCGCTCCTCGGTGAACGTGGACCCGCTGCCGAACGCCGACCGCTGGACCGCGACCCGCTCCGCCACCTGCCCCGGCCCGGCCACCTCGACGTGCACCCCCGGATCCGGTACGGGCCCGGAGAGGTCGCGGCGCAGCGGCGTCCACGGCTCGTCCAGCGCCCAGCCGCCCCCCGCGAGCAGCAGCTCCGGCACGAGCGCGCCGGCGGGCGCGGCGACGTACACCTCACCCCCGGGCAGCACCCCCCGCTCCGGCGCGGCCACGTCCGCGGCGATCCGCCGCGCCAGCTCCTCGTCCCCCAGCGCCCAGGGCGCCACCCCGAGCCGCAGCAGCTCCGCCCCGTCCAGCAGCCCGACGGCCAGCGCCTCCCCGCCCCGGCTCCAGATCCGCACGGCGGCCGCCGTACGCTCCGCCCCGAACCGCCAGAACCACCCGAGGTCCCCGGGGTGCAGCTGCACGGGCCCGTCGTCGCGCTGCCAGGTGCCCAGCACCCGTACGGCGTCGTCGAGTTCCCCGACGTCCGGCGTACGCATAGTGATCGCCATCCCCCGATTGCACACCACCCCCGCCCCCGCGCGCACCCGAATTCGGCGGCGGCAGCGATGCGGGTGAGGTCACGCGGCGAGGCGTTCGCGGGCGTACTTGCGCAACTCGACGAGGGGGCGTTCGGTGCGCCCGTCCAGGCGGCTGATGAAGGTGGTGACGAGGTCGACGCAGCGGGCGGCTCCGGTGTCGAGCGCGGTGTCGAGGGCCGCGCGTGCGCCGTCGGCGGCGGCCGGGGCGTCACGGGTACGGAGCGCGGCCTCGGCGCGAGAGGTCGGGAACACGGCTCTGCGGCGGATCAAGAAAGCTCGTCAGCGTTGGACCCCGCGGCTCCGGAAGACGTGGGCCGAGTCAGTAGCCGACGACGGCGATCACGTTGATGACCAGGTGTCTGTTCGACACGATGTAGGTGATCACGCCGCCGGTGAAGGCCGCCGACCAGCTGTTGTCCCGGTTGCTCTGGGCGCCGTGTCCGTACGGGTTGCCCGCGAGCCGCTTCTCCAGCGCCTCTAACGACGTCCTCTGCTCCGCGGAGAGGCTCTGTTTCACCGACCGCGCCCGGTCCGCGTAGCGGATCGTGTACGTCGCCATCAGTGCGAGTCGTCCCTCTCGGGCACCCGCTCGTTGTCCGCCGTCCAGGCCCGGCCGGCGTCGTCGTAGAACACGATGCCCTCGGTGTCGCCGCTGCTCATCCGGCGCGCCATGTCCTCCACCTCGTCCATGTGCCCCGGGGTGGCGCACGCCACCGCGAACGGATGCCACCTGTCCAGCACCTCGTCCAGCGCCTGGCCGGAGAAATCCGTGGCCGCGGCCATCCACTCCTGCTGGAAACCTTGCAGCCACTCCGGCTTACGCTCCAGCGCACGACGGATGTCCTCCGGCGTGCGGGGGCACACCACCTGCTTCGTCGTCACCTCGCCCCTCCCTGCCCGCCGGGCACGCTTCGGCGTGTGGAACATCCTACGGGGACCGGGGTCCTCGCTGCCGGGATCGTGCAATGACCACGTACCCGTGTTGTCACGATCCGCAACTGTGATTGTGCACAACCGCGCGAAAGAGTTGTGATTGCGGAGGGTGATCGCACGACCGAAGGAGGGGGACATGGCACGATCGCGAGCGCAGACCATCAGGGGCGCCGCACAGGCCGTCATGCAGGGGACCGACCCCCGGCAGCTGGCCCAGAACGAGCTGCGCAGCCGCGGAGTGTTCACCGAAGGTGAGCACAACTCCGGGGCCGGGGCCGGGGCCGGGGGCGGAGAGGCCGGGCGCGGGCGGCCGGTGGCGCGGGAGGACGGGATGGACCCGGCCGACTTCCCCGCCGCCCGGGACCAGGGCGGCAGCCTCGACACCGTCATGACCCAGCAGTCCGTGCCGCTCGACGAGGCCGGGGAGGTGCTGAACCGCAGCGAGCTGAAGCGCGAGGGGCTGGAGCAGGTGCACGCCATCTGCCCGATGGTGCTGCCGCGCGGCCGCTCGTTCCTCAGCATGCTGCCGGTGTCGCTGCTCCTCGTCATCGGCGCGATCGGCACCATCGCGGTGGCCGCCGCCGGCGACGACGTGGTGACGAACCCGGTGTTCGGCGCGCACTACTGGGTGCTGGCGATCTTCGCGGTCGGGTTCGTGTGGTGGCGGCAGGGCATGGTGATGGTGCCCGACGGGTGTCATGCCCTGATCACCAAGTTCGGCAAGCTGGAGCAGGTCGTCGGCCCCGGCCGGGTCATCCTGCTGAACCCGTGGAAGCGGGTCTCGTACATCCTCAACACCACCCGCGAGTACCCCTTCAACGCGCCCGTGCGCGAGGCGCCGACGAAGGGCGGGGTGAAGGCGTCCATCGACCTGTTCATCCAGTTCCGGATCAGCGACCCGGTCGAGTTCGTCTACACCCTCGGCGCCGTCCGCGGCTTCCAGGAGAAGCTGAACAACGCCGTCAGCGAGACGATCCGCAGCCTCATCTACGAGCAGGAGGCCGCCGGCATCTACGACATGGTCGGCGAGGACACCACCCGGCTGCTGGACGCGCTCAACCACCAGTTCCGGCCCGCGGTCGAGCTGACCAACGCCAACATCACCCACGCCGAGCCCTCCTCCCAGCCGTACCGCATGGACCTCGCGGCGCCGGAGATGGTGCGGATGGCCAAGGAGGCGTACACCCACGAGTACGGGCTCCAGCTCCGCAAGGAGCAGGACGAGGGCGACCTCAGCAAGGAGCTGGCGAGCCGCGAGGAGGAGCTGTCCGCGATCCAGGCGGACATCGCCCAGTACCAGGCGCAGATGGACACCGCCGTGGAGCGCGAGACCAACCGGGCCGAGGCGCTGGCGCGGCAGCGGTACGTACAGGCCGAGTCGGAGGCGCGCGCGAACGCCGCCCTGCTGGAGGCGCAGGCGCTCGACATCCGCGCGGTGACGACCGCGGAGGCGCCGGAGATCCTGGAGTACCGCTACCAGCAGCAGGTGCTCGACACCCTGGAGGAGGTCGCCGACCACCTGCCGCAGCTGCTGCGCATCGGCGGCCCGGTGGACGGCGCGGACGGCGGCGGCGCCGGCGTCGACTTCCTGGCGCTCGCCCGCGAGCTGATCGGCGAGCACGGCGCGGACCTGTTCTCGGAGGCCGAGATGGCGGCCGTACGGGAGCGGCTGGTCGAGGTCGCGGCGCGGATCGCGGAGCGCGAGCCGGAGATCCGGGCACTGCGCGAGGCCGAGCGGCCGGCGCCGGTGCCCGCGCCCGCCCCGGCGGGCGGCGGCGCGGAGGGGGCGCCGTCGCCGGCCGGCGGCGGGACCCCGGCCGCGATCGCGGCCCCGGCCCCGGAGCCGGAGCCGGACCCGGGTCCGGTCGCGAACGGGGGCGGCGGACAGCAGGGGTTCGGCCCCGCGCATGAGAGCTACGGACACGAAGGCTACGGAACCGAGGGCTACGGAACCGAGGGCTACGGAACCGAGGGCTACGGAACCGAGGGCTACGGGCCCGAGGGCTACGGAAACGAGGGCTACGGGCCCGCGAACCACGGGCACGAGGAGGCGGGGGCATGAGCACGGCGGCCACGAAGCGCAGGTCGGTCATCTCCGAAGCCATCGCGGCCTGGGGCGACATCCCCCAGCTGCTCCGCGGCGGCGAGGCCGGCACCCTCATCCCCGTCATCATCCCGCGCCACCGCCGCCGCCTGTGGTGGATGGTGCCGCTGTGGCTGGCGCTGCTGGCGCTGGCGACGGGCGTGATGGCCGGGCTGCAGAGCGGCAGCGAGGACGGCTGGAGCGCCGGCGCCTACGACGCGCTGGCCGCCGCCTCGTACGTCACCGGCGTCCTCCTCCTCGTCGTCGGGGTGCTGTGGTGGTGGCGCTCCTCGATCGTGAAGATCGAGCAGGGCACGAACGGCGTCCTCACCCGCTACGGCGCCATCTCCCGCACGCTGGGCCCGGGCCGGCACTTCGTCTGGCACCCCTGGTCGCGGGTCGACTTCGTCGTCGACACCGCCACCGAGATCCCGTACTCGGCGCCGGTGATGGCCTGCCCGACGCAGGAGAACGTGCCGCTGCGCTCGATCGAGTTCTTCCTGAAGTTCCGGATCACCGACGCGGTGCTCTTCGTCCGCACCATCGGCGCCGGCAACTTCGACCTGGTGCTCTCCAGCGCCGTGCAGGACGCGATCCGCCAGCGGGCCCGCCGGGTGCGTACGGAGCGCGCGTACGACCTGCGCGGCTCGGACGTGGCCGACATGCAGGAACTCCTCACCCGCCAGCTCGCCCGCTACGGCGTCCGCATCACCGGCTCCAACATCCCCGACGTGCAGCTGCCCGCGCAGTACCAGCAGCACCTCGCCACCCGCGAGCGGGTGGCGAAGGAGCGGACCGCGTACGAGCAGGAGTGGGGCCTGACGCGCAAGCGCCGCATCGACAACCTCCAGATGGACATCGAGCGGGCGAAGAAGGCGCGCGACGCCCGGTTCGTCGAGGTCAAGGCCGCGCTGAACCGGGCCCGCGAAGAGGTCGCACGGCTGCTGGAGCAGCAGGAGACCGAGGCGCAGAAGGTCCGCTTCGAGATCGAGACCCGCGGGCGCAGCGGCCTCATCGCCGCCGAGAACGAGGCGAAGGCGCAGCGCCGCCTGGCGCAGGCGTACCGCGACAACCGCGCCGTGCTGCAATACGAGCTGGCCCGGCGGCGGCTGGAGGTCGGCGCGGTGCTCGCGGGCAGCGCGCCGCAGCCGACGGTCATCCGCACGGACGGCGGCGGAAGCGGCGACGTCTCCGCGCTCTCGACCCTCCTCACGGCACAGCTGCTCCCCCGGCTCACGGCCGGTTCGCAGACGGGCGGCCCCATGCCGCCGGCCGGCGGCCTGCTCCGGGCGGCGGGAGCGGAAGGACACGGGGCCGACGAGGAGTGAGCGGAGCCGTGCGGCGGGCGCGGGGGCCCGCCGCACGGCTACCGTGGAACGTATGGCGACAAAACACGCACCCCCGCGGATACGGCGGATCTACGACGCCCCCGACCCCGACGACGGCACCCGCGTCCTCGTCGACCGGATCTGGCCCCGCGGCATGGCCAAGGACCGGGCCCACCTCGACGAGTGGCTGAAGGCCGTCGCCCCCTCCGACGAACTCCGCCACTGGCTCCACGCCGACCTCGACCGCTACCCCGACTTCGCCAGGCGCTACCGCGCGGAGCTGGCGGAGGGCGAGCGGGCGGAGGCGCTGGCGCATCTGCGCGAGCTGTACGACAAGGGGCCGCTGACGCTGCTGACGAGCACGAAGGAAGTGGAGCGGAGCCACGTCCCGGTGCTCGCGAAGGAACTGGAGCGAGGCTGAGGCGCGACCGGCGCTGGAAGCGCGACCGGCGGAACGGCGGACCCGGCGCCGAAGCGTGACCGGCGCTGGAAGGCGACCGGCGGAACGGCGGAACCGGCGCACCTCCCGCAACTGTCACAACTCCCGCAACTGCCGGAACCGGCACCGAAGCCGACACCACCCCCAGCCCAACGTCCCCAGCACAACGCCCCCGCACCTTCCCCGCACTCCCGCCCCAGGGTAGGCCGCCCCGCTGACAACCGCGGGTCCCCGCCCTCACGCATGTTTCCCCTGGCCACACCCGCCGGAGTCACCCGTTCGGCCCACGCCGGTGGCCGCCGGACCCGCACTGCTCACAGCCTGGAGCATGAGCACCGACCCGGCATCCACCCCGTACGAGCGCCGCCTGACCGTCGTCGAAGGCGACGACCCCCGCGGCGACACGGAAGGCGCCCACCCGCCCCCGGACCGGGACCGGGACCGGGACCGGGAACGCGACTCCCTCCCCGAAGGCCCTCTCGCCCTCCTCGCCCGCGGCGCCTGGCAGACGGTCCTGCTCGCCGGCATCGCCGCCCTCGTCCTCGGCGTCCTCGCCCTCGCCTGGCCCGGCGAGACGCTCCTCGTCGTCGGCGTCCTCTTCGGCGTGTACCTCGTGGTGAGC
Source organism: Streptomyces sp. MAR4 CNX-425 (assembly GCF_048656465.1). Lineage (NCBI taxonomy): Bacteria > Bacillati > Actinomycetota > Actinomycetes > Kitasatosporales > Streptomycetaceae > Streptomyces > Streptomyces sp. MAR4 CNX-425. Next base: position 378,575 of record NZ_JBMDLF010000005.1, read on the forward strand.
GGCGTGATGCAGCTGGTCGCCGCGTTCGGTACGCACGCCGCCACCGGACTGCGCGTCATGGCCTTCATCAGCGGCGCCCTCTGCATCCTGCTGGGCCTGCTCTGCTTCCGCAGCGCGCTGCAATCCATCCTGCTGCTCGCCCTGTGGATCGGCATCGGCTGGCTGTTCCGCGGCATCACCCAGGCGGTGGCCGCGGCCTCCGACGAGGCCATGCCGGCGCGCGGCTGGCAGATCGCCCTCGGCGTGATCTCGGCGCTGGCCGGCATCGTGCTGATCGTCTCGCCGCTGGAGTCGATCGCGGTCCTCACCTACCTCGGCGGCGCGTGGCTGCTGGCGGTCGGGGTCATCGAGATCGCCACCGCGATCCGTATCCGCCACCGCGCGAAGCACCTCCGGGCCGGGCACCACCCCGCCGCCGCCTGAGCCCCCCTCGCGGCGCGCCCCGCGGGGGTCCGCGTGTTGCCGGGCGGGTGTGGGGAGACCGGCTGTCATGATGCTCGTATGAACGTCACCGTCCGTCTTGCGCAGCAGCCGGAGGCCGACGCGCTGCTCGGCCGCAGCCCGCTGGCCGCCCTGGTCGGCATGCTCCTCGACCAGCAGGTGCCTATGGAGTGGGCGTTCTCCGGCCCGTACACGATCGCTCACCGCATGGGCGGCGACGACCTCGACGCCCACGCGATCGCCGCCCAGGACCCCGAGGCGTTCGCGGCGCTGCTCTCCGAGAAGCCGGCCGTGCACCGCTACCCCGGCTCGATGGCCAAGCGGATCCAGCAGCTCTGCGCGTACCTCGTGCAGGAGTACGACGGCGACGCCGCCGCCGTCTGGCGCGACGTCGACAGCGGGCGGGAGTTGCTGCGCCGGCTGGAGGCGCTGCCCGGGTACGGGAAGCAGAAGGCGCAGATCTTCGTCGCGCTGCTGGGCAAGCAGTACGGTGTCGCGCCGGCCGGCTGGCGCGCGGCGGCGGGCGCGTACGGCGAGGAGGGCAGCCGGCGGTCGGTCGCGGACATCACCGGGCCGGAGTCGCTGGCCGAGGTACGGGCGTACAAGCAGGAGGCGAAGGCGGCGGCGAAGGCCGCGAAGGCGGGCCCCGCGGCGGGGAAGGCGGGGAAGGCGGGGAAGGCTGCCGAGTCGGCCGGGGCGAAGAAGAAGTCCTGAACCCGCGCGGGTTGTTCCCGGCCCATTCCGCAACGCCGTTCGAGTCGCTAGGTTGCTCGCACCCGTCCGCCTTGCGGACAGGAGACCCCACACGCCGGACAGGTACGCCCAACCTTTGACGTCGGAAGGACTCCTGTGTTCCCTCGAAGACTGACGGCTGCGCTGGGCGCGGCCGCCCTCGCACTCCCGCTGCTCCTCGCCAGCTCCGCCCCCGCCGGCGCCGCGCCGCCGGCGAAGGACGGCGCGAAGCTGGCCCGTGAGCTGGTGCGCAAGTCGAACGCCGCGGACGCGTACAAGCACCTCAAGCGCTTCCAGCGGCTCGCGGACCGCAACGGCGGCCACCGCGCCGCCGGTTCGCCGGGCTACGAGGCGTCCGCCGCGTACGTCTACAACCAGCTGCGGAAGGCCGGCTACGACGTCTCGTACGACTACTTCGACTTCACCTACTCGGAGACGCTGAAGGACGAGTTCGCGGTGGTCGCGCCGGAGGCGCGGGACATCGAGATCCACGCGATGACCTTCTCGAAGTCGACCCCCGAGGGCGGCCTCGACGCCCCGCTGGCCGCCGCGCCCGTGGACGCCGACAACACCTCCGGCTGCGAGCCCGGCGACTTCGCGGACGGCGACTACACCGGCACGGTCGCGCTCGTGCAGCGCGGCGGCTGCAACTTCTCGGTCAAGCAGGCCAACGCCGCGGACGCGGGCGCCGTCGCCACCGTCATCTACAACAACACCGAGGGCGCGCTCAGCGGCACCCTCGGCGACCCCGAGGCCGTCAAGGTGCCCACCGGCGGCATCTCCAAGGCCGAGGGCGAGGCGCTGGCCACGCTGCTGACGCAGGGCGAGGTCACCGTCCACGTCGACATCCGGATGCTCGTCGAGCCGCGCACGACGCGGAACGTCATCGCCGAGACGAAGCGCGGCGCCGAGGACCGTACCGTCATGCTCGGCGCGCACCTCGACTCGGTCCCCGAGGGCCCCGGCATCAACGACAACGCCTCGGGCTCGGCGGCGCTGCTGGAGGTCGCGAAGAAGCTGGCGAAGGCGGAGAAGAAGCCGCGCAACCAGGTGCGCTTCGCGTTCTGGTCGGCGGAGGAGCTGAGCCTCGTCGGCTCCACGGACTACGTGAACCGGCTGACCCCGCGCCAGCTCCGCGACATCGAGCTGTACCTGAACTTCGACATGGTCGCCTCGCCGAACTACGGCCTCTTCGTCTACGACGGCGACGACTCCGACGGCGTCGGCGAGGGCCCGGGCCCGGAGGGCTCGGCGCAGCTGGAGCGGCAGATGACCGACTTCATGGACCGCAGGGGCCTGCCGCACGAGGGCACGGACTTCACCGGCCGGTCGGACTACGGCCCGTTCATCGAGGTCGGCATCCCGTCCGGGGGTACGTTCACGGGCGCGGAGGGGATCAAGACGGAGGCGCAGGCCGTGAAGTTCGGCGGCACGGCGGGCGTGGCGTACGACCCGTGCTACCACGCGGCGTGCGACGACCTGGACAACATCAGCATGCCGGCGTTCGACGCGAACATCGACGTCATCGCGAACGCGGTCGGGACGTACGCGCACGACGTCAGCTCGCTGCGCGAGCCGGTGGCGTTCACGCCGACCGAGGGCGCCGAGGGCAGCGGCGGGGGCGCGCACGACGACCACGTGGCGCGGTGAGCGTGTGACGGCGCGGTAGGACGTACGCGGCGCACGCGGCGGATGTGACGTACGCGGCGGACGCGGCGCGTGCAGCGGACGCGGGGGAGCCCGGGCGGGCAGGCGGCCCGGGCTCCTCCGCGTCCCGTCCCGTGATCCTGTGCGCCGCTCGGCTTGCCCCCGTCTTGCCCCGCGCTTGCCGCTGACTTGCCGCTCCTGTGCATCACTGCTGCGCCCGGAGGCGCATCCCCGGTAGGCTTTCCGTGTGATCTTCAAGCGCATCGGAAACGGGAGGCCGTACCCCCACCACGGCCGGGAGTCCACCCGCCAGTGGGCTGACGTCGCGCCACGCCCGGTACGCCTCGACCAGTTGGTGACGACGAAGCAGCAGCTGGATCTGGAGACCCTCCTCGCGGAGGACTCGACCTTCTACGGAGACCTCTTCGCGCACGTCGTGAAGTGGCGCGGCGACCTCTATCTGGAGGACGGGCTGCACCGCGCGGTGCGGGCGGCGCTGCAACAGCGCCAGGTGCTGCACGCGCGGGTCCTTGAGCTGGACTGACCAGTCCGTTGCCCCTTTAGAGGGGACCCGGGGCCATCCCGTAGATCATTTAGTAGGCACGGCCCCTTCCGGCTACTACGCTGCCGCCATGAGCATGCTGACGCCTCCCGAGATGGGCGGGCCGTACCGCATCAAGGGCACGAAGTACCCGCGAATGCGGCGGAACCGCCGGCGCCGGAAGGTGCTGCCCCTGCTCGGTGCCGTGCTCGCGGTGGCGGTGGCCGGCTGGGGCACGGTGCAACTCGTCGACGTCTTCACGGGCGGCGAGGAGGAGAAGACGGTACGGGCCGGCAAGTCGGAGGACTGCGGCGCGCGGGACACGGGCGCGAAGTCGGGCGAGGGCCGGAAGCCGGGGGAGCCCGGGCGGCCGGAGAGGGCCGGGAAGCCGCTGGAGCTGCCGGCGCCCGCGCGCGTCGAGGTCAACGTACTGAACGCCACCACCAGGACCGGCCTGGCCCAGAAGACCGCCGACGAGCTGGAGAAGCGCGGCTTCAAGATCGGCAAGGTGGCGAACGCCCCGGCGCAGTACGACAAGAAGGTGCCCGGCGCCGGCGTGCTGCTCGGCGCCCCGGCGACGGTGAACGGCGAGCTGAAGGTGCTGGGCGCGCAGCTGGCGGAGGCGAAGCCGAAGGCGGTGGAGCGGAAGGGCGCGGTGGTGGACCTGATCATCGGGGACGGCTTCCGCGGGCTGACGAAGCCGGCGGAGGCGAAGGCGGCGCTGAAGGCGCTGGCGACGCCGTCGCCGAAGCCGGGCGCCTGCCGCTGAGGGCAGCCTGCGGCTGAGGGCAAGGGCAAGGGCAAGGGCGTGGGCGCCGGTGGCGCACGCGCCGCGGGCGTTCACACGCGGGTACGGCGTCCGCCCGGTACTGGTGCCGAGCCGGTGCCGGGCCGGTGCGGCCCGATCCGGCACGGGGTCGCGCCGGTGCCGCCCGCCGCCCGGGCGCCCCGGTACCGGTACCGCCGGACCCGAGACCGCCCGGCCGGCGGCGGTCTCGCCCGCGACCGCCGGCCCCGCGACGCCCCGGCCGACGCCCGTCCGCCCGCGCCCGCCACGCCCGTCCGCCCGCGCCCGCGCGCCCCGGCCGACGACCGTCTGCCGCGACCGCCATGCCCGACCGCCCGCGCCCGCGCGCCCCGGCCGACGACCGTCTCCCGCGACCGCCATGCCCGACCGCCCGCGCCCGCGCGCCCCGGCCGCCCGCCGCCGGGCGTCCCCGCGCCGCGCGCCCCGGCACTCGCCGCCGGACCGCCGGACGGACCCACCGTCCGCCGCGACGCGCCCCGGCGCCCGCCGCCAGGCGGGCCCGCGACCGCACGCCCCGGCCACTCGCCGCCGGACCGCCGGACGGACCCACCGCCCGCCGCTACGTGCCCCGGCGCCCGCCGCCAGGCGTCCCCGCGCCCCGCGGTGCCCGCCGCTAGGCGGTCCCGTACATCCGGTCCCCCGCGTCGCCCAGCCCCGGCACGATGTACCCGGCCTCGTTCAGCCGCTCGTCCATCGCCGCCGTGACCACCGTCACCGGCGCTCCCGCCAGCTCGTGCTCCACCGCTTCCGTGCCCTCCGGCGCCGCCAGCAGGCAGATCGCCGTCACGTCGTCCGCCCCGCGCCGGATCAGCTCGCGGATCGCCGCGACCAGCGTGCCGCCGGTGGCCAGCATCGGGTCCAGGACATACACCTGCCGCCCGGAGAGGTCCTCCGGCAGCCGGTTCGCGTACGTGCTGGGCTGCAGGGTCTCCTCGTCGCGGATGAGGCCCAGGAACCCCGCCTCCGCGGTCGGCAGCACCCGCATCATGCCGTCGAGCATGCCGAGCCCGGCGCGCAGGATCGGCACGATGAGGGGCTTGGGGCGGGCGAGGTGCACGCCGGTGGTCTGGGCGACGGGGGTGCGGACGTCGACCTGTTCGGTGCGGACGTCGCGGGTCGCCTCGTAGGCGAGGAGCGTCACCAGTTCGTCGGCGAGCCGACGGAAGGTGGGGGAGTCCGTGCGCTCGTCGCGCAGCGTGGTGAGCTTGTGTGCCACCAGGGGGTGGTCGACCACGTGAATCCGCATGCTTCCGAATCTATCCGAGACCCGGCCGCCGCCGGATACCCGTGTGGGCCAGGGGGTACGCGTGGAGGAACGGGCCGGGTTCGCACACAACCGCCAACCGGGTGCAAGGTGGATATGTCCCCCGGCTCGCCCGGACGCGGGAGGTGCCTGATGCCGGATCGTGACCTGCGCAGCGGCGAACCTCTGCCCGAGACCCCGGAAGCCCGCCGCCGGCGCCGCGCCGCGTTCCTCCGCGACCTGCACGAAGCCGAGGAGCTGCTCGCGCGCGTCCAGCCGCGGCGCGCCCGGGCCGCGCGCCGGCGGCACGTGCACCGTATGCGGATGTTCCGCTGGTAGACGGCGCACGGACGGCGGAACGGGGGCCTCGGGGCGGCCCAATTCACGACGCACAGCGGAAGACCCCGCAGACCGCGCGGGTTTCTGTCACGATTCCGGTGAGGGCGGGTCCCCCGCCCCAGGTCGGGGGGAGAGCGCAGGCACGGCTCGACCGCCCGGCCCGGCACACCTAGGACCAGTGGGAGAGTCACGGTGTACTTCGCCGCACTGCTCGCGCGCACCGAAGACGGGTGGGAAGCGAGCGATACAGAGCTCGACGACGTGGAGACGCTGGACGACCTGGCCGACTTCGCCCGCGGGGCGACGGCCGACGACGACGAGACCGTGCTGGTACTGCTCGAACAGGAGGACATCTGGTACGGGGTCGTCCGCATAGACGGCGAGGACGACCCGCGTGTCTTCGTCTCGAACGCCGCCGCGGCCGCCCGCAGCGCGTACGGGGAGCTCCTGCTCACCCCCGAGTTGCTCGGCCGCGAGCCCGAGGACGACAGCACGCTCGACAGCCTGACGGATCTGGACGGCACCGAGGACGGCGAGCCGGACGCCGACACCGGCCCGGACACGGACGCGGACGCCGGCCCCGAAGCCCCGGCCGGTACGCCGGCGGGCCCGGTGGGCGACACGGAGCTGCTGGACGACCTCGGCGTCTCGGAGAAGCAGCTGCTGGCGCTGAACGGCGACGCGGTCAACGAGATCGCGGAGATGCTCGGCGCGGCCGACGTGCTGGAGACGGTCCGCTGACGGAGCACGGCAGCGGAGAGGAGCCCGCCGGGGAGCGCGGCCCGTACGAAAAGCTGTGGGAGCCGCCGATGCGGCTGGCGCTGGCGGAGGCGGCACGCGCGCTGGAGGCGGGCGACGTCCCGGTCGGCGCGGTGGTGGTGGCCCCGGCGCGTACGGACGCGTCCCCCGGCTCGTACGAGGCCCTGATCGAAGCCCCGCCCCGGGGCCGGATCCTGGCCCGCGCCGGCAACGAACGCGAGGCGGCGGGCGACCCCACCGCCCACGCCGAGGTCCTCGCCCTCCGCGCCGCGGCGGCGGCGCTCGGCGGCTGGCGGCTGACGGGCTGCACCCTGGTCGTGACGCTGGAACCCTGCACGATGTGCGCCGGCGCCGCGGTCCTCGCCCGCGTCGACCGCGTCGTCTACGCCGCCCGCGACCCGAAGACCGGCGCGGCGGGCTCCCTGTGGGACGTCCTGCGCGACCGCCGCCTGAACCACCGCCCCGAGGTCATCCCCGACGTCCTGGCCCCGGAGTCCACCGCCCTCCTCACCGCCTTCTTCCGCGGGGGCCGGCGGCCGGGCCCGTAACGATTTCTGATCACGGCGGCGGGTGGGCTAAGCTGCGTGGCGGTAGCGTGTCCGAGCGGCCGAAGGAGCTCGCCTCGAAAGCGAGTGAGGGGGCAACTCCTCCGTGGGTTCAAATCCCACCGCTACCGCAGAGAGACGAAGGGCGGACCCGACCGGGTCCGCCCTTTCGCGTTGGTGGGCACCCACACGGATGTGCAATCGCAAGGTTGCAATAAGGTGGACTCGTGTGCAATGCTGTGGTTGCAGATCGACGTGAGGAGAAACCGTGAGCGACATCGCCTACACCGACGCGGAACTGGCCGAACTCGACCGGATCGCCCGGCAGATCGACATCGACGCCCCCGCCGACCGGGTCTGGGAGCTGGTCGTACGCCCCGGCTGGTACATCAACGACGGCGACGTCGACCCGGAGCCGGACCTCAGCTACGAGGGCGACGTGGCCGTCGTCCGCCACGAGTCGCTCGGCGAGTTCCGGTTCCGCACCGTGGAGCTGGACAAGCCGCGCTACGCGGCCTTCCGGTGGCTCTCCACCCCGTACCGGAACGGGTCCGGGGGCTCGACGCTGGTGGAGTTCTGGATCGACGAGCGCCCCGGCGGTGTGACGCTGCGCGTCGTTGAGAGCGGCTTCTCCGGGCTCTCCGACGACCCGGCGGTGTGGCTGAAGGAGCGCGAGGGCAACGACAAGGGCTGGCTGGAGGAGCTGGCGGCCGGCAAGGCGTACGTCGAGAAGGCCGGGGAGGCCGGCGAGTCCGGCGCCGCGGTGGCGCGTTCGTGACCGCCGCGCCCCTCCCCGTCGTGTGCGCGGCGCTCGGCGAGCCGACGCGCTGGACGGTCCTCACCCACCTCGGCGAGGGCCCGATGTCGGCGTCGGCGCTGGCCAAGGTCATGCCGGTGAGCCGGCAGGCCATCGGCAAGCATCTGGAGGTGCTGCGCGAGGTCGGGCTGGTGGTGTCCGAGCAGCGCGGACGGGAGGTCGTGTACGTGGCGGTGGGCGCCCGCCTCAACGCGCTCGCGCGCGAACTGGACCGGATCGGCCGCGCCTGGGACACCCGGTTGCAGCGGATCAAATCCCTGGCCGAAGAACCCGACGCGGACCCTGGCTGACCCCACGGCCCCGGCGGCCCCGGACCGGGGCCGCCGGAGCGGGGGCGGTGCCCGGGGCTACCGGGCCGTGCGGCTTCGTACCAGCAGGTACAGGAAGTACGGCGTGCCGATCACCGCCGTCATCAGGCCCGCGCCCAGCTGGGCCGGGGCGATCACCGAGCGGCCTATCACGTCCGCCGTGCACACCAGCACCGCGCCCAGCAGCACCGCCGCCGGCAGGACGCGGGCGTGCTGGCGGCCGACCAGGGCGCGGGCCGCGTGCGGGGCGACCAGGCCGACGAAGCCGATGGTGCCCGCCGCCGAGACCGCGGTGCCGGCGAGGACGACGCTGAGGACCAGCAGCCACAGCCGGCTGCGGCTCAGGTCCAGGCCCAGCAGCCGGGGGGTGTCCTCGTCCAGGGAGACGAGGTCCAGCTCCCGGCGGCGTACCGCCGTGATCGCCAGGCCGGCGGCCAGGACGACCGCCAGGGGTACGACGTCCGGCAGGGTGCGGCCGTACGTCGAGCCGGACAGCCAGGTCAGCGCCATCGTGGCGTTGAAGGGGTCGGTCAGGACGATCAGCAGGCTGATCAGCGCCGTCGAGGCGGTGGCGAAGCCCATGCCGACCAGGACGAGGCGGTTCTGCTGGAAGCCGCCGCGGGCGGCGAGGCCGAAGACGCCGATCGAGGTGATCGCCGCGCCGGCCAGGGCGGCGGCGGACAGGCCCCAGGAGGTCGGGACGTCGACCGTCGTGACCAGCAGGACCGCGCCGAGGGCGGCGCCGTTGGTGACGCCGAGGACGCCCGGTTCGGCGAGCGGGTTGCGGGTGACGGCCTGGACGATCGTGCCGGAGAGCGCGAGTGCGGCGCCGGCGGCGAGCGCGGCGAGGACCCGGGGCACGCGGGTGTCGAGGACGATGTCGGTGGTCGGGCCGGCGCGGCCCTGGAGCCAGTTGGCGACGTCGCCGAGGAGCAGTTTGGTGTCGCCGACCAGCAGCCCCGTCAGCGTCACGGCCACCAGCGCGGCCAGCAGCACCGCCGTGGTGACGACGAACCTCCGGTGGCTGCGGATACGCAGTGTGTCGGTGTCGGCGGCGCCCGCGCTGTCGCGCAGCCGGGTGGCCATCACCACGAGGAACACCGCGCCGACGAGGCTGGTGACCACGCCCGTCGGCACGGCGACCGCCGTGTCCGCCGGGACGAGGGCGCGCAGCAGCACGTCCGCGCCGAGCACCAGCCCCATGCCCAGCAGGGCCGCCAGCGGAATGCCCGCCCGTGCCTTCCCGTACGTACGGAACCGGACGGCGATCCCGCGCGCCAGCGCCGGCGCGCACAGCCCGACGAAGCCGATCGGCCCGGCGAGTGTCACCGACGCCGCGGACAGCAGCACCGCGAACAGCACCGCCGTGACCCGGGTCGGGCGCACCGGGACGCCGAGGCCGCGGGCGGCGTCGTCGCCGAGGGCGAGGGCGTCGATGCGGCGGGTGAGCAGCAGCAGCCCGGCGAGGCCGGCGAGGACGAGCGGGAGCATCGTCACGACGCCGTCCCAGCCGCTCTGCGCGATGCTGCCCTGCTGCCAGTCGTAGAGGCCCTCGGTCTCCTCGGGGAAGAGCAGCAGCATCCCCTCGGTGACGGCGAAGAGTCCGAGCGTCAGCGCGGTGCCCGCGAGCACCAGCCGTACGGTGCCGGAGCCGAGGCCGGACAGCCCCAGCACCACCGCCGCGGCGGCGAGCCCGCCGGTGAAGGCGACGCCGGAGGAGGCGAGCATCGGCAGCGACACCCCGGTGGCGGCGGCCAGCCCGAGGGCGGCGTACGCGCCGGCGTTGACGGCGAGGGTGTCGGGCGCGGCCAGCACGTTGCGGCTGACCTTTTGCAGGGCGGTGCCGGCGATCGCCAGCGCCGCGCCGACCATCAGCCCCGCGACCATCCGGGGCAGCCGGGAGGCGATGACGACGGAGGCGTCGCCGGAGTCTGCCCGGCCGGTGAGCGCCTTGACGACCTCGGCGGCGCCGACGTCGGAGGTGCCCTGGGTGAGGTCGATGACCGCGAGGACCGCGACGAGCAGCGCGAGCCCGGCGGCCACCGCGGCCGCGCCCGTCCGGGACCGCACGGTCGGCGGCGGGGCGGGCGCGGCTTTGGGCGTGGTCGGGGCGGTGACGGCCATCGGCTACTTGGTCAGCGCGCCGACGAGGGAGTCGACGTACGCGGTCATGGTCCCGGTGCCGCCGAACATCCAGATGCCGTCGTCCATCCGGTGGACGTCGCCCGCCTTGACGAACGGCAGGGACTTCCAGACCGAGTTGTCCGCCAGCTCGCCGCCCTTGGTGAACGGGGTGCTGGCGTCGTCCTCATCGTTGGCGATGTAGACGAACTGCACGTCGTCGGGGAGCTTCGTCAGCCCCTCGACGTCGGTGGAGCCGAGGCCGTAGTCCTTGTCGCCCTCGACGTCCCAGGCGTTCTTGAGGCCGAGCCGCTCGTTGACCCCGCCGATCAGGGAGCCGCCGGTGAAGGGGCGGACGGAGACCTGGTTGGAGACGACGTAGCCGTCGGCGAAGGCGATGTTCGCGCCGTCGAGGCCGGCGTCGGCGAGCGCCTGCTTGCCCTCTCGAAGCTTGGCGTCGAAGTCCTTCTTCAGCTTCTCGGCCTGCTCGGTGGTGCCCGTGGCCTTGGCGACCAGGTCGAGGTTCTCGATCATCTGGCCGACGGGGTCGGAGGCGTCGGCGGACCGGAGGGTGAGCACGGTGGTCTTGCTGCTCAGCTGCTTCACCGCGGACTTCGGCAGGTCGTTGGTGGCGATGACGAGGTCGGGGTTGAGCGAGGCGATGGTGTCGATGCTGGGCTCGCCGCGGGTGCCGATCTCCTTGGGCTCGTTGGTGAGCGGGACGGCGGAGTCCCAGGTGTTGTAGCCCTTCACGTCGGCGACGCCGACGGGGTCGACGCCGAGCGATATGAGGTGCTCGACGACGTTCCACTCGGTCGCGACGACCTTCTCGGCGGGGCCGTCCTCCAGCGTGACCTTCTTGCCGGTGTAGTCGGTGAGGGTGATCGGCTGCGCGGCGCCCTTGCCGGCGCCGCCCTTGTCGTCGTCGTCCGCGGCGTCCTCGGTGGTGCCGCAGGCGGCCAGGGTGAGCGTCGCGGCGGTGGTGACCGCCGCGGTCAGCAGGAGGCGTCTCATGAGGAAGTGCTGAGCCTTTCGCTTCGCTGGTGGTGTCGGCCGATGGCGCGGGTGCGCAGATGGCCCGTCAGGGGGTCGTCGTCGACGTCGATGCGGATGCCGTACGCCTTGCTGAGCAACTCGGGGCGCAGGACGTCCTCGGGCCGGCCGTCGGCGGCGACGCGGCCGTCGTCGAGCAGCACGATGCGGTCGGCGACGGCCGCCGCCTGGTCGAGGTCGTGCAGGACGGCGCCCACCGCGATGCGGTGGTCGTCGGCCAGGTCGCGTACCAGGTCGAGGAGCTCGACCTGGTAGCGGAGGTCGAGGTGGTTGGTCGGCTCGTCGAGGAGAAGCACGCCGGTGTCCTGGGCGAGGCAGCCGGCCAGCCAGACGCGCTGGAGCTGGCCGCCGGACAGGTGCTCGGCGCCGCGCTCGGCGAGCTCGGTGACGCCGGTCATGGCCAGGGCCTTCTCGACGGCGGCCCGCCCGCCGGGGTCGGAGGCGCCCCAGCGGCCGCGGTACGGGTAGCGCCCGAACTCGACGACGTCGCGGACCGTGAGCCCGCTGGGCGTGGGCCGGCCCTGGGTGAGCAGCGCGACGTGCCGGGCGAAGTGCCGGGTGGACAGCGCGAAGCCGTCGGTGTCCTCGTCGATGAGGAGGCTCGCGCGGCGGGCCCGCTGGAGCCGCGCGAGGGTGCGCAGGAGGGTCGACTTCCCGCTGCCGTTGGGCCCGACGAGGACGGTCACCTCGCCCGGGCGCAGCCGCAGGGAGGCGTCGTGGACGACGTCGACGCCGTCGTACGCCACGGTGACGTCGGCGGCGGACAGGGCGTGCCCGCGGGGTCCCGCGGCGGCTGGCGTGCTCTCTCCGGCTCTCACGGGAGCTTAGGCTAACCTAACCTCACCCGGTCCCGGCAGGGTGGTGGGCGAAGAAGCACCTCGCGGGCCGGACCGAGGCGTACGTCACTGGCGCGCGAGGGGGGTCGGGGGGCGAGAATACGGGTGGGCGGCGCGCGGCTGCCGGAACGCCGGCGGCGAGCGCCGCCCACGCCCGGCACCCGGCCGCGGGTGCCCGAAGCCCGGCACCAGGCCCCGGGCGTCCGAAACCCGGCCCCGGCCGCGGGCGCCCGACCACGAGCACAGCCAGGAGGCTCCGTGACCGCCGCACCACCGCGTACGACCGCCGCTCCCGCCGCCGGCGCCGCCGAGGGGCCGGGCGGGCCGTCGGACGGCGGCGCGCCGTGGGCCTCGGCCGGGCGGCTCCGGCCGCCGTGGCTGGCGGCGCTGAGCCGCCGGACGTGGTTCCGGCCGGCGCTCGCCGCCGTGGCCGGGGTGCTGCTCGCGATGGCCTTCCCGCCGTACGGGCTGTGGCCGCTGGCCGCCGTCGGGCCCGCGGCGCTGTTCGTGCTGCTGCGCGGCGCGCGCCGGAAGCGGGACGCGTTCTTCACCGGCACCGCCTTCGGCGTCGCGTTCTTCGTCCCCCTGCTGTGGTGGCTGTCCAACCTGGGCCTGCTGCCGTGGCTGCTGCTCAGCGTCATCCAGGCGCTCATCCTCGGCGCCCTCTGCCTCGCCGTGCCGCCGCTGCTCCGGCTGCCGGCGTGGTGGCTGTGGGCGGCGGCCTGGTGGGTGGCCGTCGAGGCGCTGCGCTCCCGGGCGCCGCTCGGCGGCTTCCCCTGGGGCCGGCTGGCCTTCAGCCAGGCCGACGCCCCGACGCTGGGCTGGGCCTCGGCCGGCGGCGCCCCGCTGGTCAGCGCCGTCGTCGCGCTCGCCGCCGGCTGCCTCGCAGCGCTCGTCACGGCCCCGGCCGCGCGCCGCCTGGTCCCGGCCGCCGCGCTGGCCGCGGCGGTGGCGCTGGGGGCGTGCGGCGCGCTGCTGGTGCCGAGCGCCGGCGGCGCGGGCGACGAGCGGGCGAACGTCGCCGTCGTGCAGGGCAACGTACCGCGGGCCCGCAGCCTGGAGGAGCAGGCCCGGGTCGAGATGGTCGCCGAGAACCACATCGCCGCCACCCGCGAACTGGTCGAGAACATCGAGGCGGGCCGCGCGGAACAGCCCGACCTCGTGCTGTGGCCCGAGAACGCCACCGACCGCGACCCGCGCAACGACCCCTACCTCAGCGCCGAGATCTCCAGCGTCGTGGACGACCTCGGCGCCCCGGTCGTCATCGGCGCCATCCTCGACGCCCCGGGCGACCGCATCCGCAACGCCGGGCTGCTGTGGCTGCCGGGCAGCGGCCCCGGCCCGTACTACGCGAAGCGGCAGCTCGTGCCCTTCGGCGAGTACATCCCCATGCGCTCGCTGCTCGGCGGCTTCGGCGACCTCCAGCTCATCCCGCGCGACTTCGAACCCGGCGACAAGGCGGTCCGGCTCGACGCCGGGAAGGTCCGGCTGGCGGAGTCGATCTGCTACGAGGTCGCCTACGACGGCCAGGTCCGCGACCAGGTGCGCACCGGCGCCAACCTCCTCGCCGTGCCGACCAACAACGCCACGTACATGCGCGACGGCAACCTCGGCGAGCCCGAGCAGCAGCTCGCGATGTCCCGGCTGCGCGCCGTCGAGCACAACCGCTCGACGCTGGTCGCCTCCACGACGGGCATCAGCGCGATCGTCACGCCGGACGGCGAGACGGTCGACGAGACGGGCCCGTGGCAGCGCGAGGTGCTGACCGCCCGGGTGCCGCTGCGGACGGACGAGACGCTGGCGACGCGGGTGGGGGCGGCGCCGGAGTGGGCGATCGTGGCACTGGCGGTGGGGGCGCTCGGCGCGTCGGTGTACTTGCGGCGGCGGGCGGTTGACGGCGGGGCGGGTGCCGGCGGGGCGGTTGGCGACGCGGGGGTTGGCGGCGCGGCCGATGCCGGTGACGGCGGCCGTGACGGTGAGGCGGCGGCCGGCGAGGGCCGTACGGCGTCGTCGGAGGGCTGAGCGGCTCCGGAGGCCGGTCCGCGGCAGTCCGTACGCAACCGGGGCAACGCGCCCCGGTTGCGCCGTGGTTGCGCGGCCCCAGGGCGTAGTCCGACTTCATGATTATGTCAGGAACATGACTTCCCGACGTCAATCTACGCGCATAGCCTGAGCGCCGGCACGGCCGACTGCCGCCACGTGGGCGGCAGTCGGCGCACCCCCCAGGCCGTGCGCCGAGCCAGGCGCACCGACACGAGGAGTCCCATGCGCCCCACCGCAACGAAGGGTCTGGTCGCCGCCGGCGTCACCGCGGCCGCCCTCCTGGCCACCGCCACGACCGCCGAGGCCGCCACCTCCGCCACCACCGCCAGCAAGGCCCAGGTGCTCGCGAACTTCACCCAGACCAGCGCGTCGAGTTACCAGGCGTGGGCGTCGGCCGAGGCCAACCGCGGCGCCTGGGCGTCGTACGGGTTCAACTGGTCGACCGACTACTGCAGCAGCTCTCCGGACAACCCCTTCGGCTTCCCCTTCCAGAAGTCCTGCCAGCGCCACGACTTCGGCTACCGCAACTACAAGGAGATGGGCGCCTTCTCCGCCAACAAGTCCCGCCTCGACAGCGCCTTCTACGCGGATCTCAAGCGCGTGTGCGACCGCTACTCGGGCGCCACCGAGGGCGCCTGCAACAGCACGGCCTGGGTCTACTACCAGGCCGTACGCGCCCTCGGCTGACCCCGCCGACCCCGGCCCCGGCGGTGACCCCCATGCCGCCGGGGCCGGACCCGCGCGGTGGTGGGGGCGGTGACGGGGGGGGCGGTGACGGGGGGTGCGATGACGGGGTGGGCGGGCGTGCGTGTGGCCGCTCACCCCGACGCCGCCCCCTCCCCCGACGCCGGGCCGCCCGCCGCCCCGGTCACCCCCGGCGCGGGCCCCGTCGGCGGCTCTCCGCGTCATCGGGCGTGGAGGCGGAGCCCGGCCACGACGGCCTTGCCGCAAGCGTGGCGGGGCACGACGGCCCACGCGGCGGCGAGTGAGTCGACGAGTCGGAGTCCCCGTCCGCCGCAGGCGTCGGCGTCGGGCGCGACGGGGGCGGGGGCAGGGGTGCCGGGGCCGGGGTCGGAGACGGCGAGCCAGTAGTGGCCGTCGGCGGGCCAGAGGAGGAGTTCGACGAGGTGGTCCTCGCGGGTGCCGTGGGCTGGGGCGATAGGGGCGGAGCTGGGCGGCGATCGGCCCTCGTATCGCGTCCGCACCGCAGGGCGCCCCACTGGCGCTGCCGCTCTGCGGCGATGCGCTTTCTGCGGCTCGCCGCCCCGGGAGGGGCGCGCCGCGTGTCACAACTTGCGGTAACCCCTCCCCGAACCCGGGCAAACCGCCCACCGAGGCCGAGTTTTGACCATCCACGTGCGTGCGGACGCTCGGGGTGCACGTGGCGGTGACGAACTCGCGGTAACCCACCCGTCAAACCGGCCCGAATCGCCCACCGAGGCCGAGTTTCGACCACCCGCGTGTGTGCGGGCGCTCGGGCGCACGCGGCGGTGACGAACCTGCGGTAACTCACCGTCGAAACCTGAGCAAATCGCCCACGGGGGCCGAGTTTCGCTCGCCGACGTGCGCCCCGGCGGGCCCTGGCCGCCCAGGGGCCCGTGTGGTCCCCGGAGGGCGGTGCGGGCGAGTGCCGCGGGGCAGGGTGCGGGCCCCGGGCAGCGGCGCGTTCCCTCCCGGGGGCGGCGAGCAGCCGCAGGCGCATCGCCGCAGAGCGCCAACGCCAGTGGGGCGCCCTGCGGTGCGGACGCGATACGAGGGCGTATCGCCGCCAGTTCCGTGCCAATCGCCGACCAGGCCCGACGCCCGCACTCCTGACACGCCGGGCAGCAGGGCCCCGGGGACAAATGCTCCACACCCCCGACGCCGCGCGCCCGTACGCCCGCCCGCCCACCCCGACGCCGCCCCTCCCCGACGCCGGGCCGCCCACCGTTCCCGGCTGCCCCGACGCCGCCCTCTCCCCCGACGCCGGACCACCAACCGCCCCCGACCGCCCCCGACACCGACCCCCGTCCGTCACCGGGCGGGGAGGCGGAGTCCGGCGACGACGGCTTTGCCGCGGGTGCGGCGGGGGACCACGGCCCAGGCGGCGGCGAGGGAGTCGACGAGCAGCAACCCGCGCCCGCCGCAGGCGACGGCTCCGGGCGCTCCGGGTGTGGCGGGTGTGGGGGTGCCGGGGCCGGGGTCGGAGACGGCGAGCCAGTAGTGGCCGTCGGCGGGCCAGAGGAGGAGTTCGACGAGGTGGTCCTCGGTGGGCCGGGTGCCGTGACGTACGGCGTTGGTGACGAGTTCGGAGGTGAGGAGTTGCAGGTCGTCGCCGAGGTGGGGGTGGTGGGTGCGGGGCAGGGCGTCGAGGACGGCGCGGCGGGCGCAGGCGACGGAGCGGGGGTGGGCGGGGAAGGCCCAGCGTGCGGGGAGGGCGGGGATGGGTGGGCAGGGGCGTGGGGGCATGGCGTGCTCCTGGGCGGGGGGTTGGTCGTTGACGCGCCGGTGGCCTGCCTCCCTGGGCGCGAGCACACCTGCCCCAGGGAAGGCGGGCATGCTCGCGCGGTGCGCTTCCGGCATTGCTGTGAGTACCTTGCGTGTTACTAACCGTAGAGCATCGGAATCACATGTGAAACCTCTTCGGGGGAAGGCTTGGCCCATGACGAGAGGCGAGGCAGACTGACTGCTGCATACGGAGAGGAAGCGGATGCCGCCAAGGAGTAACCCAACCGCTCGCCAACGGCGCCTCGGCGCCGAGCTACGCAAGCTGCGTGAAGCTGCCGGACTGTCCACCGAGCAGGCCGCTGCCGTCCTGGCGACGGACCGAACCGTCATCACCAGCACCGAGGCTGGCCGGACGGGCGTCAGTCAGGAACGCGTTCGCAGGCTCGCCTGCAACTACGAGTGCGTGGACGAGGAGTTGACCGACGCCCTGGTTCGTATGGCAGCGGATCGCACCAGAGGGTGGTGGGAGGACTACCGCGGGGTGCTGCCGCCCACGTTCCCGGACATTGCTGAGCTGGAGTGGTTTGCCACCGCGCTGCGCATCGCGACGATCACGCACATCCCGGGCCAGCTCCAGACGGAAGCGTTCGCCCGCGCGCTCTTCGACGCCTCTATCCCACCGTTGCCCGCGGACGAACGTGATGCGCGGATTGCCCACCGCGTGCGGCGAATCCAGATGATCACGCGGCCGGACGCCCCCGCGTACACCGCCGTTGTCCACGAAGCCGCACTGCGGATGGAAGTCGGGGGCCGCAAGGTATTGCGTGAGCAACTCCAGCTCATCCTCGCGATGGCCGACCGCGACAACGTTACGGTCCAGGCCATACCGTTCTCGGCTGGCGCGATCCCGGGCTCGGGGCAGTCCATCCTGTACGCCGCGGGCGAGGTGCCGGATCTGGATACCGTCGTGCTGGACCGTACAACCGCCGGTGAGTTCCTGCACCTGGACGGGCAACTCCGCAAGTATCGACTCCACCTGGACCGGATGCAGGACATCGCGCTGTCGCCCGTGCAGACCCGTGATCTGATCCGCTCCATCGTCCATCAGCTCTGAGGAGGTACCCATGCCTGATATCACGTGGGAGCAGCCGTTCTGCCAGGACGCGAGTAACTGCTTCCGCATAGGCACTGATGAGGAAGGCAAC
The DNA here is from genome assembly GCF_048656465.1 of Streptomyces sp. MAR4 CNX-425. NCBI lineage: Bacteria > Bacillati > Actinomycetota > Actinomycetes > Kitasatosporales > Streptomycetaceae > Streptomyces > Streptomyces sp. MAR4 CNX-425. Next base: position 396,440 of record NZ_JBMDLF010000005.1, read on the forward strand.
GCGCACATCGCCGTGGCGGGCAGCGAAGAGCACCACATCACCGACTCCGTGGAAGCCCTCCGCACCCTCATCCGCGACATCAAGGCGGGCAAAGCCGATCATCTGCTCTAGCCGCACCCCCGGCCCGCCCGGGCGCCACAATGGCGCCCGGGCCCGGATCTACGGCGTACGAGGGGCGGTGTGCGGTGACCGGTGCGGAGAAGGCCCGCGAGTTGCGGGCCGACGGACCCCCTCCCGCCGTCCCGCTCTGGACGGCCGACTTCCGGCTGTTCTTCGCCGCCCGCACCACCTCGCTCCTCGGCGACGCCATGCTGCCCGTCGCCATCACCGCCGCCGTGCTGCACGCCGGCTACGGCGCGAGCGGCGTGGGTTACGCCCTGGCCGCGCTCGTCGCGCCGTTCGCCGCGCTGATCATCTTCGGTGGCGTGCTGTCCGACCGGTTCGGCGCCCGCCGGCTGATGGTCGTCTCGGACGCGGCACGGCTGGTCTTCCAGTCGGCGCTCGCGCTGCTGTTCCTGCTGGGGACGCCGCGGCTGTGGCAGATCCTCGTGCTGCTGGCCCTGGTCGGCGCGGGCAGCGCGCTGTTCCAGCCCGGCGTCGCGAGCGTCACGCCGCGCGTCGCCCGGGACGTGCAGAAGGCGAACGCCGTCCTGCGCGTCTCCGAGTCCGTGACCCTCGTGCTCGGCCCCTCGTTGGCGGGCCTGCTGCTGGCCGCCTCGTCGCCCGCCGTCGTGGTCGCGCTGGACGCGGTGACGTACGCGGTGAGCGGCGTGTGTCTGCTGCTGCTCCGCGCGGTCCCGATGGGCCCGGGCGGGGTACGGGAGGGCGCGGGCGTGCCGTCGTCGTTCCGGGCCGATCTCGTCGAGGGCTGGCGGGAGTTCACGGCCCGGACGTGGCTGTGGAGCGTCATCGTCGTGTTCATGCTGTGGCAGCTCGCCGGTGCCGGACCGGCCACGACCCTCGGCAACAGCACGCTGGTCACCGACCACGGGTCCACGACGTTCGGCCTGGTGATGTCCTCGCTCGGGGCGGGCAGCGTGCTGGGCGGGCTGGTCGCGATGAGGCTGCGGCCGCGGCGTCCGCTGCGGGCGGGTGCGCTGGCGATGACGCTGTGGGCGCTGATGCCGCTGGGGGTCGCCCTGGGGCTGTCCGCGCCGCTGGTCGCGGTGTGTTACGGGATAAGCGGGATCGGCGGGGCGTTCTGGATCGTGATGTTCCACACCAGCGTGCAGACGCACGTGCCGCAGGAGGTCCTGGGCCGGGTGCACGCCTACGACGCGGCGGGCTCGCTGGTGATGAAGCCGGTCGGGCAGGCGGCGGCGGGGCCGTTGGCGGGGGTGGTGGGGACGGTGCCGCTGCTGCACGTGTCGGCGACGATGGCGGTGCTGACGTGCGGTCTGCTGCTGGCGATCCCGGCGGTGCGGGGGCTGCGGCGCGTGGAGCGCTAGGGGGCCGGGGGGTTGTCGGTGGTGGTGCGTAGGGTGGCGGCATGATCGGCAGCATCCGACCGCGCCGCCGCCCCGGGGGGCGGCTGTTCGTGCTGCTGGTGCTCGCGGTGCTGACCGGTGTGCTGGGTATGCACGCGCTGGGTCCGGGGGGCGCGCCGGCCCCTGCGGGGCGGGCGACGACGGAGGCGGGCCACGCCGCGGCGGCGGGGCCGCAGGTGCTGACGCGCGGGGCGCACGCGCGCGCGGCGGGGCAGGTCCCCATGACGCCACCCGCCGCCCCTGGACCTCCAGCTCTCGCGACGCGGCCTGCGTCTGCCGCACCTGCGTCTGCCGCGTTTGCGACGCGGTCTGTCGCGGCGTCCCCCGTGCCCGCGTCCGCCGCGCCCGCGTCAACTACCCCCGCGACCCGGTCTGTCGCCGCCGCCGTCCCCGTCGTGCGGGCCGGCGAGACCTGTGCGCACGGCGACGGCGGTGCCGGGCACCCCGCCCACGCGGACCGTACGTGCGCGGCGGCCGGCGTCGCCTCGGCGTACGCGCCGCCCGCCCTCGCCGGCGCCGCCGGCGGCGCCCCGGCCGTCGAGCGCGCCCCGACGGCCGCTCCCGCGTCCGCGGTCCGGGGGCGGGCGCCGCCCGACCTCTCCGAGCTGCAACTCCTGCGGATATAGAGCCGCCCGCACGGCACCCGCGTACGCCCCGGACGGGGGCCGGGTGCCGCGCTGCCGCCTGCCTTCAGATCCGTACGAACCGCTCGCGCGCCGGCACCGGCGCGCGTGAAGGAGCTGCACTTCCATGATCCGTACACGTACACGCACGCGTTCCCTGATCCGCCGCGGCGCCGTGGCCGCGGCCGCCGGCGCGGCCGCCCTCGTCCTCGCCGCCTGCGGCAGTGACGACGGCGACCCGGCCGCGGACGGCGGCGGGAGCGGCGGCAAGAAGGGCGCCTCCGCCTCCCGGCAGGAGCACAACGCCGCGGACGTCGCCTTCGCCCAGGGCATGATCCCGCACCACCGTCAGGCCGTGGAGATGGCGGACCTGGCGCCGGACCGGGCCGGGTCGGACGAGGTGAGGAAGCTCGCCGCCGCCATCGAGAAGGCCCAGGCGCCGGAGATCGAGAAGCTCTCCGGGTGGCTGGCCTCCTGGGGTGAGGACGTGCCCGCCGCGGGGGAGTCCGGCCACTCCATGCACGACTCCGGCTCCGGCTCCGGCTCCGGATCGGGCTCGGCGGCCGGCATGATGTCCGCCGCCGACATGGCGAAGCTGGAGAAGGCGTCGGGCGCCGCGTTCGACACCGCCTTCATGGAGATGATGATCGAGCACCACGAGGGCGCCGTGGCCATGGCCGGGACCGAGCGGGCCGAGGGCGCGTACGGCCCGGCCCGGAAGATGGCCGGGGAGATCATCAGGACCCAGGAGACCGAGATCGACACGATGAAGTCGCTGCTCGACAAGGGCTGACGGGCAGTTCGCGCGCGGGGCGGGCGCGGGCACCGCGCCCGCCCTACGCGTACTGCACCACCCGCCGCCGGACGGAGACGACGGCGACGAGCGTGACGCACAGCGTGAGGACGTACGCCGCGAAGGCCCAGGCCGCCGGCTCCCGGGTGGTGATCGTCAGCAGCGTCACCGCGGCGCCGGTGCCGACGAGGACGTAGAAGAGGAGGTTCTCCGAATCGGGGTCGCGCCACGCCTTGACGAGGGTCGGCAGCGCCGCCGCCGCGTCGGCCGCCACGGCGAACCCCACCGCCGCAGACGCCCGGCCGAGCCCCAGCCACACGGCGACCGCGGCGCCGGCGACGACGGCGCAGGCCAGGTCGAAGACCCCGAGCCGGGCCAGGTTCCGCCGCGTGGCCACCCCGGCCCCGACCACCACGAGCGGCCCGGCCCCGGCCGCCAGCGTCTGCACCGCCGGCAGCCCCACCCCGGAGTCGAGCTGCGCGGCGAACGCGATCAACGGCACCGCGGCCCACAGCGACCACGTCACGAGGTTGGGCCGCGCGGTACCGGCGACCACGGCGCAGGCGTACCGGACGCTGCCGGCGACACCGAGCAGGGCGCTGGCGAACACCCAGTGCGGATCGATCACCCGAACCCCCTCCCCGTCCACCAGAACACGCCCGCCGGCACACCCGCCAGAGGCCGTCCCGGTGGGCGCAGCCGCCGGCGGGCCGCGGCAGCCGCCGCACGCGGCGCCGGACGGCCCTCAGCGGTTGCGGCCCTCAGCAGTTGCAGTCGCAGCCGCAGCCGCAGCCGTCGCAGTCGCAGCCGCCGTCGCCCCCATCGCCGCTGTCGCCCCCGCCTCCGCAGCACTGGCAGCAGCTGCACAGGTCACCGCAGCCTCCGCAGTCGCACCAGCTTCTCCGCTGGTGCTCCTCCGCCGGCCCGCCCTCCTGCCCCAGCGGTACGAACTCGGGCGGCGGCGCGCCGAATTCGCCGCCCGCCTGCGCGAACGTGCGGCGTACCGCGCGCTCCAGCTCGCCGGAGAGCAGCGCGCGGACCAGCCGGTCGTCGGTGAACTCCGCGTCCGCCAAGGCGAGGGCGACGCCGTGCGTCGCGTCCTCGCAGAGCTGCCGGACCCGGGCGGGTGGCGTTGCGGTCGCCGTGACGGGGTTCCACGCGCCCGTGCGGCGGTCGTCCTCGATGTCCTGCACCGCGTCCAGGAGGTGCGCGATCCGGCCGAAGAGGCGGCCGGCCTCGGCCAGCGCCTCCGCGTTCCCGGGGCGGCCCGCCAGCCGGGCGGTGTGGGCGAACGCCGCCGCCGTCGCCAGCTCCGTGGGCTCGGTCACCGTCAGCAGCGGCGTGCCCGGCCCGGCCAGGGCCTCCACCTCCCGCTGCCGCTCCACCGCCTCGGTCAGCACCGCGGTGTCGAACCCCAGCCCGGCCCCGCCCCGGGCGCCGGCCGCCTCCCAGCCGCCGGCCACCCGCCGCGCCGGGCCGGCCAGCACCGGCCGGGCGAGCGCGCCGTCGCCGTCCGCGACGTGGTCCCGGATCTTCGCGGAGGCCAGCAGCAGCGACACCACCGCCGCCAGCCGCGCCCCGTCGCCCCGCGCCACCTCCGCCCGCCGCATCCGGCGCAGCGGGCACGGCCCCGCGGTGCGCCAGCCGCCGCCGCTCCGGCCCTCGGCGGGGGCCGCCTGCGCGTCGTACAGCACGGATATCAGCAGCCCGTCGTGGTTGGTGGCCGCCCGCGCGACCTGCCCGCCGGTGCCGCGCAGCGCCAGGCACAGTCCGCACAGGTGCCCCAGCCACTCCTCGGCGAGCCCTTTGGGCAGCCGGCACCGGCACGGCCGGATGATTCCGAACATGCGTGTCTTCCCCTCCCCTTGGTCCCCTGGCCGCGGCGGTGCGGTCCGGTCCGCCGCGGCGGCTCACGAGGTTACGCGGACGGGGCCGCCGGCGGCAGCCGCCCTTTCGGCCGGTGCGCGACCCGCGCGGCGGGCCGCTCCGCCGTGGCCGAGGTGGCCGGGCCCGGCCGGTGGTGGAGAACGCGCGGGCCGCCGCCCACGTCGGCGGGTTAGAGTGAGCGGGTGCCGGGTGGCCGCCGACGCGTCGGCGGGCGGGCGGCACTCGACCTGAAGGGGATGATCTTGTGATGGCCTGTGCCATGAGGACCGTCTGATCCGCTGACGTTCGCGGACGCGCTCGTCCCCCGCGTCCGGTGGTCCCGTGTTCCGTCCGGGCCCGCCGCTCCTTCACCCCGCCGGTGTGTCCGGGGGCTCTTGCGCTGTCCGCGTGCCACGACCTCGTACGCGTGCGAAAAAACCCGGACAGGAGACCATGAACCACATACAGGAAACCGGCACCCAGCAGGTCATCGACGAGTTCCGCGCCAACTCCGGCCGCGTCGGCGGCCGTTACACCGACCGCCGGGTGCTGCTGCTCACCGCCGCCGCCCGCACCACCCCGCTCGTCTACGCGCCCGACCACCGGCCCGGCGCCGAGTCCCGGATGCTGGTCGTCGCCGTGCCGGACGCCGGCGGCGCACCGCCCGCCTGGTACGGGGAGCTGGCCGCCGGCCGGCGGGTCGAGATCGAGACGGGGACGTGGTCGTTCTCCGCCGAGGTGGAGATCCTCGGCGGCGCCGAGCGCGACCGGCTCCTGGCCCGCGCCGCCGAGGCCGACCCGGACCTGCGCGCCGCCGTCCGGGCCGCGACGGCGGGACAGGTCCACGTCGTCGCGCTGGCGCCCGTCGACGACGGCCCTCCGGCCGGCCCCCTGGGCGACGCGCTGGTCACCATCCACCGCGCCTTCCGCCAGGAGCTCGCCCTGCTCCGCGCCGAGGTCGCGCGCGCGGCGGCCGGCGGGGCGGCGGCCGGGGGGCTGGTGCTGCAACTGCGGGTCAACTGCCTCTCGTTCTGTCACGGCCTGGAGTTCCACCACACCGGCGAGGACCAGCAGATCTTCCCCTGGCTGGCGGGGCAGTTCCCCGAGCTCGCCGAGACGTTCGCGCGCCTCGGGCGCGAACACGAGGCGGTGGCCGACCGCGTCGACCGGCTCCGTGCCCTCGTCGGACCGGACGACGCGGGCGCGGAGGACGCGGGTGCGCGGGACGCGGCCCCCGCGCCGCCGGCGGCGGAGGTGCTCGGCGAGGTGGACCGGCTGGTGTCCGAACTCGAAGCGCACCTGGACTACGAGGAGGAGCACCTGGTCGCCGCCCTCAACGCGGCCACCGCCGCCCGCTGACCGGCGGGCGGCGCCGCTGACGGCCCCGGCCCGGCCGGGCGGTCCGGGCCGGGCGGCCGCTCGGCCCGGAGGCGATCGGGGGCAATGCTTCACGGCGACCTGCACGAGATGCGGCGTGCGCAAGCGCCGCCGCCCCCGGGCCCGCCGCCGGTGCGATCCCGGCGTCGACCGGGTGGACACGGCCGCGGCCGCGGTGGACACGGGCGTGGCCACGGGGGCGCTCGGATGGCTCAGGCGGCTGCTCCCGCGTGCGCTCGACTGACGGACCTTGTGACGCGATGGGTCACACGGGGCGGCCCGGGGGGCCATACTGCCTTCGATGAGGAAAGCATCCGCGCCCCGGCGTCACCTGCCCACCAGTCCCTTCAAGGCCCCCGCCGCTCCGGCGGCCAAGAGCTTCGCCCCCGGCGACCGGGTCACCCATGACCGGTACGGCCTGGGCACGGTCGTGTCCGCCGAGGACGGCGTGGCGATGCTCGTCGACTTCGGCGCGCGCCGGGTCCGGGTCACGGCCCCGTACGCCGCGATGGAGAAGCTCTGACGGCGGCCCCCCGCCGGGCCGCCCGGCTCACGCGCCCGCCGCGGACGGGACGGGCGGTGCGTACGGACGCAGCGCCTGGCCCATGGCCGCGACCACGGACGGCTCGACGCGGTAGAAGACCCAGGTGCCGCGGCGCTCGGAGGTGAGCAGCCCGGCCTCCCTGAGCTTCTTGAGGTGATGGCTCACGGTGGGCTGGGACACGCCGACGTCGGAGATGTCGCAGACGCACACCTCGCCGCCCTCGTGCGAGGCGACCAGGGAGAACAGCCGCAGGCGCACCGGGTCGGACAGCGCCTTGAACATGGCGGCGGTACGCACCGACTCCTCGGCCGTCAGGGGCCGCTCGGTCAGCGGCGGGCAGCACGGGGCCGCGGGCTCCGGCGCCACCCGCGGTGCGGTCTTGGTGTTCGGCATGCGTCAATGGTCACACAAAGAGATTCGACAAGCATCTATGTTGACGTACGTCGAAACGGTTGCCATGCTGGCTGGGAAGGATATCGACGGATGTCGAATCAAGGAGGAACCGCCGTCATGGACACCGCGCAGGAGCTCCCCGTAGCCGTCGTCGGCGCCGGCCCGATCGGCCTGGCCGCCGCCGCTCACCTGCTGGAGCGCGGCATCGAACCCCTCGTCCTGGAGGCCGGTCCCCGCGCGGGGACCGCCGTGCGCGAGTGGGCGCACGTGCGGCTCTTCTCCACCTGGGCCGAGCTGACCGACCCGGCCGCCGAGAAGCTCCTCGCCCCGACCGGCTGGACCAGGCCCGACGAGGCCGCGTACCCCACCGGCGGCGAGTGGGCCGACCGCTATCTCCAGCCGCTCGCCGACGCCCTCGGCGCCCGCGTCCGCTACGGCGCCACGGTCACCGGCGTCGCCCGCGCCGGCCGTGACCGCGTCGTCGACGCCGGCCGCGACGCCCAGCCCTTCGCCGTCCACACGGTCCGGGCCGACGGCGCCGAGGAGCGCATCGCCGTACGGGCCGTGATCGACGCCTCCGGCACCTGGTCGACCCCCGGCCCGCTGGGCGCGACCGGCCTGCCCGCGCCCGGCGAGCGCGCGGCCGCGGATCGCATCAGCTACCGCATCCCCGACCTGGCCGACCCCGCCGTACGCGCCCGCTACGCGGGCCGCACCACCGCCGTCGTCGGCTCCGGCGCCTCCGCCTTCACCGCCCTGGCCGCACTCGCCGGGCTCGCCGAGGACGCGCCCGGTACCCACAGCCTGTGGATCCTGCGCCGCGGCATCGGCGCCGACACCTACGGCGGCGGCGACGCCGACCAGCTCCCCGCCCGCGGCGCCCTCGGCCTCGCCGCGAAGGCCGCCGTCGACGAGGGCCGCGCCACCGCCCTGACCGGCTTCCGCACCGCGGCCGTCGAACGCGACGGCGACCGCCCCGACCGCCTCGTCCTCGTCGCCGAGGACGGCCGCCGCAGCCCGCCCGTCGACGAGGTCGTCGCGCTGACCGGGCTGCGCCCCGACCTGTCGTTCCTCGGCGAACTGCGCCTCGCGCTCGACGAGCGCCTCCAGGCCCCCGTCGCGCTCGCCCCGCTCATCGACCCCAACGTCCACTCCTGCGGCACGGTCTACCCGCACGGCGCCGCCGAGCTGGCCCACCCCGAGACCGGCGTCTACCTCGCCGGCATGAAGTCCTACGGCCGCGCCCCCACCTTCCTCGCCATGACCGGCTTCGAGCAGGTCCGCTCCATCGCCGCCGCCCTCGACGGCGACCACGAGGCCGCCGCCCGCGTCGAACTCACCCTGCCCGAGACCGGCGTCTGCGGCGGCACCGGCCTCGCCGAAGCCGCCGATGCGCAGGAGCCGCAGGGCGGCGGCTGCTGCGCGCCGGCCGCCGCCGCGGAGCCCGCGGAGCTCATCCAGATCGGCCGGCTCGCCGGCCCGCCCCGGTGACGCCCCGGGACCCGGCCGCGCCCGCCCGCGGGCGCGGCCGGGTCAGCACCTGGGCGACGGGGAAGTCGAAGTAGGTGTCCGGGTACGGCTCGCCGTCCAGCGTGTAGTGCCACCACTCGCTCTCGTACGCGCTGAAGCCGCAGGTCTCCATGAGGGAGCGGAGGGTTTCACGGTTTCCCGCCTCGCGGGCCGTGAGCCCCGCCGCCCCGTGGTGCGAGAGGGGGTCCATCAGGTCGTGGTCGCCTCCCATGGGGGCGAGCCCCCCGGTGTCCAGCCGGTAGAGGGTGAGGTCGACGGTGCTGCCCCGGCTGTGGCCGGACCTGGCGGCGACGTATCCCCGCTCGAACATCTCGGCCCTGCCGATGTTCGGGTAGTGCCGTTGCTTCGTGCGCCCGTCCTCCGGCTGTTCCGACCACCGCAGGAAGCGGTCCACGGCCCGCTGCGGCCGGTAGCCGTCCCAGAGCAGCAGGCCGAAGCCGCGGGCCGCCGCCTTTTCCCGCACCCGGCCGAGGGCCGCGCACAGGGCTTTCGTGCCGACGATGCGGTTGGCCAGGTACCCGTCCACGGGTCTGCCGGTGAAGTTGTCCCAGGTGGCGTACTTGGCGTCCCACCGGATGCCGGGCACCAGCTCGTCCACGAAGGCGAAGTCGTCGTTCATCGGGGCTTGTCCGCCAGCGCCGACGCCACCAGCCGGTCGATCACCGCGGCGGGCGGAAGGCCCGCCGCCGCCATCATTCTCGGGTAGCGGCTGTAGGAGGTCATGCCGGGAAAGGTGTTGACCTCGTTCAGGACCACCCCGCCGTCCTCGGTGAGGAACAGGTCGACCCGCGCCAGCCCGCGGCAGCCCAGCGCGCGGTACACGGCCTTCGCGGTGTCCTGGACGAGCGCGCGCGACTCCGCCGGGATGTCGGCGGGCACGACGGGGGTGGAGTTCTCGGAGCCGCTTTCCGGGTCCTCCTCCTGGTGGATCTTGAAGAAGCCGTGCGACAGCGCGATACGGTCCACCTCGCCGGCGATGACCCCGGTGCCGTCGTCGAGCAGGGCGCACCCGACCTCGCTGCCGGCCACCGCTTCCTCGATCAGCACCTTCGTGTCGTACTGCCGGGCGGTGACCACCGCTCCCGGCAGCTCCTCCGGCCGGGACACCTTGCTGACCCCGAACGACGAGCCGGACCGGGCCGGCTTGACGAACACGGGATACGTCAGATCGCCGGGGAGGACGTCGTCGTCCGCCGTGACGGTACGGAACTCCGGCGTGGCGATTCCGGCGCCGGCGGCGACGCCGTACGTGAGGGACTTGTCCATGCACAGGGCGGAACTCGGGACGTCGCAGCCCGCGTAGGGGATGCCGGCCAGCTCCAGCAGGCCCTGGATCGCGCCGTCCTCGCCGAGCTTCCCGTGCAGCACGGGCAGTACGACGTCCAGCCGGACCGTTCCGTACCGCCCCTGCTCCAGCACGAGAAGCCCGTGCACGCCGCGGTCCGGGGACAGCAGTGCCGGGCGGCAGTCGCCGTCCTCCCAGCCCGGGCCGGGGGCGTCGCAGAGCTTCCAGGCGCCGTCCCGCGTGATCCCGACAAAGAAGGGCTGGTACTTCTCGGGATCGAGGTGCCGCGCGACCTCCTGCGCGGACTTCACGGAGACCGGGTGCTCCTCGGAACAGCCCCCGAATATGATTCCGGCCTTCAGCCTAGTCATGCCTTTTCCCGCTTTCGAATTCCAGACAGTTGGTGAGGGAGTTCTCGACCGCGTCGCTCAGGGCGTGGTCCGTGTAGTAGGCGGTGTGCGGGCTGACGAGCACGTTCGGCATCTCCTGGAGCCGCGCCAGCGGCTTGCTGTCCAGGGGCCGGTCCCGGCAGTCGGCGTAGAAGATCCCTTCCTCGCCCTCGACGACGTCCAGCGCCGCGCCGCCCAGCCGGCCGTCCTCCACCGCCGCGAGCAGGGCCCCGGTGTCGAGCAGCGCGCCCCGCCCGGTGTTGACGACGACCGCGCCGCGCTTCATCCGCCCGATGCGCCGGCGGTCGAGGAGGTGGTGGGTGTCGGCGGTGAGCGGGGTGTGGAGCGTGACGACGTCGCTCAGCCGCAGCAGTTCGCCGAGCGGAACGTACGCGGCGTCGGCGGCGGCGCCGGCGGTGGCGGGGCGGGCGTCGTGGCAGAGGATCCGGCAGCCGAACCCCCGCAGCCGGCCGACGACGGCGGTGCCGATACGTCCCGTGCCGACGACCCCGACGGTCAGATCGCGCAGCTCCCTGCCGCGCGCCTCGGGCAACCGGTAGTCGTGGACGTCCGCGCGGCGGACGGTGGACTTCGCGTGCCGCAGCGCCATCAGCATGAGCATCAGCGCGTAGTCGGCCACGCTGTCGGGCGAGTAGGAGACGTTCCCCACGGTGATCCCGACGCGCGCCGCGTACGCCACGTCGATGTGATTGCACCCGATGCTCCGGGTGGAGAGGTAGCCGACGCCGGCCCGGCTGAGCGCGAGCAGAGCGGCCTCGGCGATCGGCGTCTTGTGGTCGACGCTGACGCACCGGTTCCCGGACGCGAGCGGGGCGCTGGCCGCGGACAGCGGTTCCGCCGTGATGGTCGGCACCGCGCCGAGGCGCGGCGCCAGCTCGCGGACCAGCAGTTCCTCGTCGCGTCCGCAGCCGTAGACGGTGATTCCCGCCGTGGCGGGGGCCGCCGGTTCGCTGTAGGTCATGGACCGAGCCAACGGGAAGCGGTGTTGCCCGGGGGTATGCGGATTTCGATACGCCCGCGATACACCGGCGGTACGTATCGTCGGCGTATCGGAATCCGCATACGCGCCCGCAACACTCCGCCGCCTCGACTGGAGGCGTGACCCACAGCGAACGAGCCCCCTCCTACCTCTACCTCAGCGGCCTCGACCCCGCCCCCCGGCTCCCGCGCCGCGCGGGCGCGATCCCGCTCGGCCTCCGCGAGATCGCCGCCGTCGTCGGCGGGACCGTCGAGGGCGACGCGGCCGTGACGGTGACCGCGCCGCCCGTCCTCGACGGCCGGCGGGCCGAGCCGGGCGGCCTCTTCGTGGCCGTCGCCGGCGAGCGGGCCGACGGCCACGACTACGCCGCGCAGGCCGGACGGGCCGGCGTGGTGGCCGTGCTCGGCTCCCGGCCCACGCCGCTGCCGACCGTCGTCGTCGACGACGTCCAGGCGGCGCTGCAAGCGCTCGCCGCGCACGTCGTGGCGCGGCTGCGGCGCGGCGGGCTGACCGTCGCCGCGCTGACCGGCTCCCAGGGCAAGACCGGCACCAAGGACCTGCTGGCGGCGGTGCTTTCGGGCGTCGCGCCGACGGTCGCCGCGGCGGACTCGTTCAACAACGAGCTGGGGGTGCCGCTGACCATGCTGCGCGCCGGCCAGGGCACCGAGTTCCTCGTGCTGGAGATGGGGGCGCGCCGCGTCGGCGACATCGCCGCGCTCACCGGCCTGGTCGCCCCCGACGTCGCCGTCGTCCTCAACGTCGGCCAGGCCCACCTCGGCGAGTTCGGCTCCCGCGCGGCCATCGCCGAGGCCAAGGGCGAGCTGGTACGGGGCCTGGCGCCGGGCGGCACCGCCGTCCTCAACGCCGACGACCCGCGGGTCGCCGCCATGCGCGCGCTCACCACCGGCCCCGTACTCACCTTCGGCCGGGCGGCGCACGCCGACGTACGGGTCCGCAGCCTGACGCTGGACGACCGCGGCCGCCCGTCCTTCACCCTGCGGACCGCCGACGCCTCGGCCCGGGTCGCGCTGCCGCTCGTCGGCGCCCACCAGGCGCTCAACGCCGCCGCCGCGGCGGCGGCGGGGCTGGCGGCCGGAGTGGCCCTGGAGGCCGCCGCGCCGGCGCTGGCCAGCGCGTCGCTGTCGAAGTGGCGCCTGGAACCGCGCGACCTCGCCGGCGGCGCCACCCTCCTCAACGACTCGTACAACGCCAACCCCGACTCCACCCGGGCCGCCCTGGACGCGCTGGCCGCCGTCGCGGGGGCCCGCCGCATCGCCGTCCTCGGCGCGATGCTGGAGCTGGGCGAGGAGAGCGACGCCGGGCACCGGGCCGTCGGCGCGTACGCCGCCGCCCGCGCCGACCTGGTGCTCGCGGTCGGCCCGGGCGCCCGGCCCCTCGCCGAGGGCGCGGGGGACCGGGCCGTGGCGCTGGCCGGCAACGACGCCGCCGTCGACTGGCTGCGCCGGAACCTCGCCGCCGGCGACGTGGTGCTCGTCAAGGCGTCCCGGGCCGCGGGCCTCGACGAGGTCGCCGCCGCGCTCACCTAGGGCCTGTCGTTTGGATCTTGTCGGATCAGGGAGCGGCGGATGGTGCTGTGCATCGCAAGGCGGAGGAGGGAGGCGACGCGGAGCGTCGTCGACCGACGACAACGCCGCGAGGTGCAGTGCCAGGCGTCGCGAGCCCGGCGAAGATCCGAACGACAGGCCCTAGCGGCGGCGGCCCCGCGCGCCGCGGCGGGAGTCCCGCCTACGTCCGCGTCCGCCGCCGGGCCGACTCGCGCCGCCGCAGATAGAGGTCGAACGCCCGGTAGACCACCGGCCGCAGCGGCAGGTCCCACTCGCCGACGTACCGCACGGCCCGGCCGCCGGTGCCCGCCTTGAAGCGGATCAGCCCGACGTGCGGGTCGTCCGCGTCCAGGGTGGGGGTGATGCCGCGCAGGTCGTAGATGTCGCAGCCGGCCGCCAGCGCGTCGCGGATCATCGCCCACTGGCAGGCGTTGGAGCCGCGCACCTCGCGCTTGCGGGTGGCGGAGGCGCCGTACGCGTACACCGCGTGCCCTCCCACCCGGACCAGGACGGCGGCGGCGACCAGGTCGCCCTCGTGGTGGGCCAGGTAGAGCCGGACGCGGCCGGGGTCCTCGGCGCCCAGCGCCGCGAACATCGTCTCGAAGTAGCGGAGCGGCCGGGGGGTGAAGCCGTCCCGCGCGGCGGTGTGGACGTACAGGTCGTGGAACGCCGCCAGGCCGTCCGGGCCCGCCCCGGCCGTGACCTCGACGCCCGCCCGGGCCGCCGTCCTGATGTTGCGGCGCCAGAGCTGGTTCATGCCGCGCAGCACGTCGTCCTCGGTCCGGCCGGCGAGCGGGATCTCGTACTTGAACTGCGGGTGCCCGGTCCCGAAGCCGTCCTCCGGGCTCTGCGGCAGCCAGCCGCGGGCCGCGAGCCGGGCGGTCACCCGGGCGCCGACCGGGTCCGCCCAGCCGCCGGAGACCTCGGTGAGCCGCCTGCTGCCGGGGTCGGCGATGCCCTCCTTGACCCGGCCGGCGCTCCAGGTGTGGGTACGCACCGGGGGCCCGAGCCGGATCGCGAACGCGCCGTGCGCCTTCAGGTGGGCGGCCAGCGGATCCAGCCACGCGTCGATGTCGCCGGTCCAGTCGACCGCCGGGCCCTCGGGCACGTAGGCCAGCGTGAAGCGGTCGAGCCGCGGCACCGGGCGGTGCAGGACGAGCCCGGCGCCGACCAGCTCCCGGCCCGCGAACCAGCCGAGGGACTCGCTGCGCCACTCGGTCTTGACGCGGCCCCACGCCGGGGTCTGCAGAAAGCTGACGGACCGCTGTTTCCGCACGAACGCCAGGTGCTCGGCGGCGGTGATCGGTGCGACGGTGCGCCCCGGCTCGCTGAAAGACATGCGACCAGCCAAGGGAGCGGGGTGTTGCGGGCACGTATGCGGTTTTCGATACGCGGACGATACGCGGCGGCTCGTAGCATGGGCGGTATGCGTATTTTGGTGGTCGAGGGCGTGCCCTGCCGGGCCGGGGGCCGCCGCCGTGGATAGGCGGCCGGGCCTGAGCGTCCGCGTCAAACTCACCCTCAGCTACGCCGGATTCCTCCTGCTCGCGGGCGCCCTGCTGCTCTCCGCCATCGGCTTCTTCCTGGTGCGCGAGGGGTGGCTGCGCGTCAACGAGGAGGGGGTGTGGCGGGCCACCCCGGGCACCGACTTCGTACGCGGATTCGCCCCCCTGGCGGCCGCGGTCATGGTGTTCCTCCTGGTGTTCGGCCTCCTCGGCGGCTGGATCCTCGCCGGCCGGATGCTCGCCCCCCTGGCACGCATCACCGACGCCACCCGCATGGCCACCACCGGCTCGCTCTCCCACCGGATCCGGCTGCCGGGCCGCCGGGACGAGTTCCGCGAACTCGCCGACGCCTTCGACGCGATGCTCGCCCGGCTCGAAGCGCAGGTCGCCGAGCAGCAGAGGTTCGCCGCCAACGCCTCGCACGAGCTGCGCACGCCGCTGGCGATCTCGAAGTCCCTCCTCGACGTGGCGCACAACGACCCGACCCGGGAGCCCGGCAAGCTCGTCGACCGGCTGCGCACCGTCAACACCCGCGCCATCGACCTCACCGAGGCGCTGCTCCTGCTCAGCCGCGCCGAACAGGGGGCCTTCACCCGGGAGTACGTCGACCTGTCGCTGCTCGCGGAGGAGGCCACCGAGACGCTGCTCCCGCTCGCCGAGGAGCGCGGCGTCACCGTCGAGACCTCCGGCGACATCACCCCGGTGCACGGGTCGCAGGCGCTCCTGTTGCAGCTGACCACGAACCTCGTGCACAACGCGATCGTCCACAACCTGCCGGCGGGGGGCACGGTCCGGGTACACACCGGCGTCCACCCCGGCGGCGCGGTGCTCACCGTCGAGAACACCGGCGAGGTGATCTCCCCGCGGCTCGCCGCGACGCTGACCGAGCCGTTCCAGCGCGGCACCGAGCGGGTCCACACCGGCCAGGCGGGCGTCGGCCTCGGCCTGGCCATCGTCAGAACCCTCACCCACGCCCACGGCGGCACCCTCACCCTCACCCCGCGCCCGGCCGGCGGGCTGCGCACCACGGTGCAGCTGCCGCCGGCGGCCCCGGGCGCGGCCGGGCCGCCCTGGCCCGCGTAGCGCGGCGGGCCCGGCGGCGTTCGTGGGCCGGGGAGACGGCGACAGGGGACGGAGACGGTCCCCGATCGCGCGATTGCGAACCAACCCTCACGTCAGGGTAGGTTTGTGGCGGGTCGGGTTCCCGGGCGGCGACGGCGCAAGAGGCCCACGCGCGGGTACCGGGTGGCGGCCGAGGACCTCGCCCGTACGCTGCATACGCAGTCGGCGCGGCTGATCGACGCCGCCGGCGGGGACGCCGGACCGGCGCAGGAAGGGGCACGATGAGTGCGGTGGCCGTCGAAGCGGCGCGCAGGCGTACGTTCGCGGTGATCAGCCACCCGGACGCGGGCAAGTCGACGCTGACCGAGGCGCTGGCGCTGCACGCGCGGGCGATCACCGAGGCGGGCGCGGTGCACGGCAAGGCCGGGCGCCGCGGGGTGGCCTCCGACTGGATGGAGATGGAGAAGGCCCGCGGCATCTCCGTCACCTCCGCCGTGCTCCAGTTCGCCCACCGCGGCCACGTGCTCAACCTTCTCGACACCCCCGGCCACGCGGACTTCTCCGAGGACACCTACCGGGTGCTGGCCGCGGTGGACTGCGCGGTGATGCTCGTCGACGCCGCCAAGGGGCTGGAGGAGCAGACCCGCAAGCTGTTCGACGTCTGCCGGCACCGCGGCATCCCCGTGATCACCTTCGTCAACAAGTGGGACCGGCCGGGCCGGGAGGCGCTGGAGCTGCTGGACGAGATCGAGCGCGAGTTCCGCCTCAAGCCCACGCCGCTGACCTGGCCGGTGGGCATCGCCGGGGACCTGCGCGGCCTGATCGACGTACGCGACGACACCCACCTGCTGCGCTACACCAAGGCCCCCGGCGGTGCCAGGGAGGCCGTCGAGGAGCCGGTGCCCGCCGACCGGGCCGCCTCCGAGGAGGGCGAGGACTTCGCCCGGGCGCGGGAGGAGATCGAGCTGCTGGCGGCCGACGGCGCGGTCCACGACCGCGACAGCTTCCTGGCGGGGAAGTCCACGCCGGTGTTCTTCGGCGCCGCGCTGTCCAACATCGGCGTACGGCTGCTGCTGGACGCCGTCGTCGACCTCGCCCCGCCGCCCGGGGCGCGCGAGCTGGCCGGCGGCGGCAGCCGCCCGGTGGACGCGCCGTTCGCCGGGCTGGTGTTCAAGGTGCAGGCGAACATGGACCGTTCGCACCGCGACCGCGTCGCCTTCGTGCGCGTCTGCTCCGGCGTCTTCACCCGCGGCATGACCGTCACCCACGCCGCGTCCGGCCGCCCGTTCGCCACGAAGTACGCCCACAGCGTCTTCGGCCAGGACCGCTCCTCGGTCGACGTCGCCCACCCCGGCGACGTCGTCGGCCTCGTCAACGCCGCCGCCCTGCGCGTCGGCGACACCCTCTACGACGGGCCGCGGGCGGTGTTCCCGCCGATGCCAACCTTCGCGCCCGAGCACTTCGCGGTGGTCCGGCCGGTCGACATCGGCCGCTCCAAGCAGTTCCGCCGCGGCATCGCGCAGCTGGACGAGGAGGGCGTCGTGCAGGTGCTGGTCTCCGACCGGCGGGGCGAGCAGGCGCCCGTGCTGGCGGCGGTCGGGCCGATGCAGTTCGACGTCGTCACGCACCGGATGGAGAACGAGTTCTCCGCGCCCGTACGGCTGGAGCCGCTGCCGTACCACCTGGCGCGGGGCACCGACGCGGCCGGGGCCGCCGCACTCAACCGCTCCCGCGTCGTACGCGGCGAGGCGCTGACCCGGCTCCGGGACGGCAGCGTGCTGGCGCTGTTCCCGGACCGCTGGCAGGCCAACTCCTTCGAGCGGGCCTTCCCCGGCGCCCGCCTGGACCACCTCGTAGCCGCCCACGAGTAGCGGCGCCCGCCCGGCGGACGGCCGCACCCGGCGGGCCCCGGCCGACCTCAGCTCCGCCCCCGACGCCGCCGCCTTCGCCGCCGGGGGCGCCGGACCCGGTACGCCGGCCACCTCACCGGTCCACGGGGCCGACACCGGCAACTCTACCCTTGCGTTAGAGTAGGGCCGCTCGCCGGCGTTCGCGCCGGCCTGCTTCCGATAAGCCGTTCCCGGGCGGGGCGGGCATCGGTTCGCCGCGTGATCGTCCGGGGACGGCGAGGCGCATTCTCCGGCACGATCCGGTGACGGGCGGCGGCCCCGGCCAAACTCCCCGGCCCGCCGACGGCTCCCGTGGTGCTATGGAAGGGGGTACGGGCCGGCCACGGCCGGCCGCCGGAACACCTCCACCCGTACGGAGCCGCATGAGCGCACGTTTCGAAGAGATCGACTGGCAGCCCACGCCGCTGGGCGACATCAGCCTGCGCCGGCGCAGGGAGCCCGCCTCGGGCGCCGACGTCTACGAGGTCAGGCTCGGCGACGAGTTCCTCATGTCCAGCATGTTCACCGCGGGCGAGGTGGCGCTCGCCGAGCTGGGCCTGGAGCCGCTGACCGGCGCGGGCCTGGACGTCGTGGTGGGCGGCCTCGGGCTCGGCTACACCGCCCGCACCGTGCTGCGCGATCAGCGGGTGGCCTCGCTGCTCGTCGTGGAGGCGCTCGGCGAGGTCATCGACTGGCACAAGCGGCACCTGGTCCCGCTCGGCGCGGACCTGACCGGCGACGAGCGCTGCCGGATGCTCCACGGCGACTTCTTCGCCCTCGCCGACGACGACCGCGGCTTCGACCCCGTGGCCCCCGGGCGGCGCTTCGACGCCGTCCTGCTGGACATCGACCACTCGCCCGAGCACGTGCTGCACCCCCGGCACGCGGCCTTCTACCGGCCCGCGGGCCTGCGGAAGCTGGCCGCCCGCCTGCGCCCCGGCGGGGTGTTCGCGCTGTGGTCCAACGACCCGCCGAGCCGGGCCTTCACCGCCGTGCTCGCCGAGGTCTTCCCGGAGTTCACCGGCCACGTCGTCACCTTCGGCAACCCGCTCCAGGGCGGGACGGCGGCGAACACCGTCTATGTGGCCCGTACGGCGTCCGCGGCCCCGCCGCCGCGGCCGGCCGACCCCGGGCCGTGACAGACCTCAGCCCGGCTCGGCGAGCTTGCCGCGGAGGGTGGCGGCGAACTCCTCGGCCATCTCCAGCCGGGCGCGCAGCGTCTCGCAGCGCGCCTCGGCCACCTTGCGGTAGGAGTCCAGCCGCTCGACGAGCCGCTCCCGCTCCCCGGCGGCGGGCGGGTCGTCGGCGGCGGCGAGCCGGTCGGTGACCTGGAGCAGGTCGCGCATCTCCTCCAGGGAGAAGTCGAGCGGCTTCATCCGGCGGATCACCTTCAGGCGGTCCACGTCCGAGTCGGTGTAGAGCCGGAAGCCGCCCTTGCTGCGCGCGGACGGGACGACGAGGCCGACCTCCTCGTAGTGGCGGATCGTGCGCAGCGACAAGCCCGTGCGCTCGGCGACCTCGCCGATCTGCATCCGCCCCTTGGTCATCGTCGCGAACTCCCGTCCGTCTCCACGCGTCCGCCGCTTTCCGAGTGTGTGAATTCCTACCTTACGGTGAGCAGGATCACAGGATCCTGCCCGGCGTTCACCTGGGATCCCCAGGCTGCGGGTCGCTCTCTTCCCTCACGTCAGGGTAGAGTTCCGGCGAGGACGCACCGCCGTGTGCCGCGTCCGCAGACTTCCGGGCAATGATGCCCGACCGGCAGCGCCGGCCTCCCCCCGACGTCCGCGGGGCCGAGCCGTGCCGCGCCGGTGCCCCCGCCCCTCCCGGGCGCGTACGACGCGCGTGCGTCCGCAGCAAGGACCGCAGGCGCTTGATGAGAAACGGTTGCATGAGCGCACTGCTGTCCGCGGCTGCCCGGCCGCGCCTGTCCCGCCCCGACTTCCTCGCCTCCGGCAAGGTCTTCCGCACCGAGGTGCTGGCCGGTCTCGTCGTCGCCCTCGCGCTGATCCCCGAGGCGATTTCGTTCTCGATCATCGCGGGGGTCGACCCGAGCGTCGGCCTGTTCGCCTCCTTCACGATGGCCGTGGTGATCTCCGTCGTCGGCGGCAGGAAGGCGATGATCTCCGCCGCCACCGGCGCGATGGCGCTGGTGATCGCGCCGCTGAACCACGAGTACGGCCTCGGCCACCTCATCGCCGCCGTCATCCTCGGCGGCCTGATCCAGATCGCGCTGGGCGCGCTGGGCGTGGCCCGGCTGATGCGCTTCGTACCGCGCAGCGTGATGGTCGGCTTCGTCAACGCCCTGGCCATCCTGATCTTCCTCGCCCAGGTGCCCGAACTGCACGACGTGCCGTGGCCGGTCTACCCGCTCGTCGCCGCCGGGCTGACCCTCATGGTGCTGTTCCCGAAGGTGACCCGGGTGGTGCCCGCGCCGCTGGTCTCCATCGTCGTCCTCACCGTCCTCACCGTCGCCGCGGGCATCGCCGTGCCCACCGTCGGCGACAAGGGCGAGCTGCCCTCCGCGCTGCCCGTGCCGGGCGTCCCCGACGTGCCGTTCACGCTGGAGACGCTGACCACCATCGCGCCGTACGCCTTCGCCTTCGCGCTGGTCGGGCTGATGGAGTCGCTGATGACCGCCAAGCTCGTCGACGACCTCACCGACACCCGCTCGGGCAAGACCCGCGAGTCCATCGGCCAGGGCGTCGCCAACGTCGTCACCGGGTTCTTCGGCGGCATGGGCGGCTGCGCCATGATCGGCCAGACGATGATCAACGTGAAGACGTCGGGCGCCCGCACCCGCGCCTCGACCTTCCTGGCCGGCGTCTTCCTGATGGTCCTGTGCATCGTCTTCGGCCCGGTCGTCTCCGACATCCCGATGGCCGCCCTGGTCGCCGTGATGGTCCTGGTCTCGGTCGGCACGTTCGACTGGCACTCCGTGCGGCCGCAGACCCTCAAGCGGCTGCCGCTCGGCGAGACCCTGGTCATGGCCGTCACCGTGGTGTGCGTGGTCGCCACCCACAACCTCGCGATCGGCGTGGTCGTCGGCTCCCTGGCCGCCATGGTCGTCTTCGCCCGCCGCGTCGCCCACCTGGCCGAGGTCTCCGGCGTCGTCGACCCCGACGGCGGGCACGTCGTCTACGCCGTCACCGGCGAGCTGTTCTTCGCCTCCTCGAACGACCTGGTCTACCAGTTCGACTACGCCGGCGACCCCGACGACGTCGTCATCGACCTCACCGACGCGCACATCTGGGACGCCTCCTCCGTCGCCGCCCTCGACGCCATCGAGAACAAGTACGCCCGGCGCGGCAAGACCGTCACCATCGTCGGCCTCAACAAGCCCAGCGCCGCCATCCACGACCGCCTCGCCGGCGAACTCACCGGCCACTGACCCCCGGCCGTCTTCACCGCGGCAGCGCCGCGGGCGACCATGAACGGACCACCTCCGCCGTACCCGCCGACCGCAGGGAGAGCCCTCTGAACCCGCCCGCCGACGCCGCGCGGTCCGCCGGCCGCCGCCCGCGCCGCCCCCGCAAGGAGCGCGCCCCGGGCGGCGGCCGCGGCTTCTACGGCTGGCGGATCGTCGCCTTCAGCGCGCTGGCGATGGCGCTCAGCGCCCCGGGCCAGACCCACGGCGTCTCGCTGTTCATCGACCCGCTCATCGCCGACCTCGACATCAGCCGTACGCAGATCTCCACCGCGTACCTGACCGGCACCCTCGTCGGCGCCTGCGCCATGCCCGCGGTCGGCAGGGCCGTCGACCGCTACGGGCCCCGCCGGATCATGGCCGCGATCGGCGCGGTGTTCGGCGCCGTCCTGCTCGCGCTCTCCTTCGTCACCGGCGTCGTCGGCCTGACCGCCGGGTTCGTCGGCATCCGCATGGCCGGTCAGGGCGCCCTCACCCTGGTCGCCACCACCACCGTCGCGTACTGGTTCGACCGCCGCCGCGGGCTGGCCCTCGGCATCACCAGCGCGGTCGGCACCGCCGGCATCTCGCTCGCCCCGCTGCTCGTCGAGCGGCTCATCGCGGACGTCGGCTGGCGCCAGGCGTGGGCCGTCGAGGGCGTGGTCGTCTGGGCGCTGGTCATCCCGCTCGCCGTCTTCGGCATCCGCGACCGGCCCGCCGACGTCGGCCAGCACGTCGACGGCGACCCGCCGCCCGACGGCGCACCCGCCGACGCGCCGCTGACCGGCTGGCCGCTGCGGAAAGCGCTGCGCACCGGCATGTTCTGGGCCGTCGCCGCCTGCCTGGCCACCTCCAGCATGCTCACCACCGGCCTTAACTTCCACCAGGTCGCCCTCCTCGGCGACCGCGGGCTGACCGCGACGGAGGCCGCGGCCAACTTCGTGCCCCAGACCGCCGCCGCCCTCATCGCCACCCTCGCCACCGGCGCCGTCATCGACCGCGTGTCGCCGAAGACCGTCCTCGTCGCCTCCATGGCCGTCCTGGCCGCCGCCGTCCTCGCCGCCCGCTTCGTCGCCCCCGGCTGGAGCGCGCTGGGCTACGGCGCGCTCCTCGGCGCCGCCAACGGCCTCCTCCGCGCCGTCGAAGCCGCCACGTACCCCCGCTACTTCGGCACCGCCCACCTCGGCGCCATCCGCGGCAGCGCCCACACCGTCACCGTCGCCGCCAGCGCCTTCGGCCCCGTCGCCGTCTCCCTCGGCCACGACGTCACCGGCAGCTACCCCGTCACGCTCCTCACCCTCGCCGCGCTCCCCGTCCTCGCCGCCCTCGCCGTCGTCGCCGTACGCCCCCCGGCGGAGGCCGCACCGCCGAGCGGGAAGTGACCGGCCCGTCAGCGAGCGCGCCCGTACGGCGCCACCACCCCCGAGCCGGACCGCCTCCCGCCCTCTCCGTGACGGCCGCGCACATACGGCGCCGCCCCCTGACCCGGGTCGCTCCCGGCCCGTCCGGTGGGCGGTCCGAGGCTGGAGGAGTGCGCGTACGGCACCACCACCCCCGAGCCGGACCGCCTCCCGCCCTCTCCGTGACAGCCGCGCACATACGGCGCCGCGCCCCGACCTGGGTCGCTCCCGGCCCGCCCGGTGGGCGGTCCGAGGCTGGAGGAGTGCGCGGGGCGTGGGATAGGGTTCCCGGCGGTGTGCCGGGAAGTCGGGTCGGCGAGCAGGGGAATGGTTTCTTTGCTGATCGGGGGCTTCTGTCGTGGTACTCATCGCGGTCTTCGGGGTGGCGCTGCTGGTGGCGGTGCTGCTGTCGGGCCTGGCGGCCCGCTCCGTACTCTCCACGTCGCTGCTGTTCCTGGTCGGGGGCGCCCTGGTCAGTGACGGCTTCCTGGGTCTGATCCACATCACCCCGGAGAGCGACCTCGTCAGGATCACCGCCGATCTCGCGCTGTTCGCCGTGCTGTTCACCGACGGCATGCACGTGTCGTTCCCCGCGCTGCGCAGCGCCTGGAAGAACCCCGCCCGCGCCCTGGCCCTGGGCATGCCGCTGGCCTTCATCGGTGTGACGCTGCTCACGCACTTCCTGGTGGGGCTGGACTGGACGACGTCGTTTCTGGTGGGCGCGGTCCTGGCGCCGACCGACCCGGTGTTCGCCTCGGCGATCGTGAGCCGCAAGGAGGTCCCGGCGCGGCTGCGTCAGCTGCTGAACGTCGAGAGCGGGATCAACGACGGGCTCGCGCTGCCCGTGGTGCTCATCCTCATCGCCGCCGCCGGGCCGACCGCGCACGGCGCCGAGGCGGACCTCGGCAAGATCGGCTTGGAGCTGGTCGGCGGCCTGGCGCTGGGGATCGCGGCGCCGGTGGTGGTGAACTGGCTGGTGCGGTTCCGGCTGCTGGGCGCGGAGCCCAAGCTCCAGCCGCTGCTGCCGCTGGCGGTGGGGGTCGTGCTGTACGCGGTCTGCCACCTGACCCACTCCAACCCGTATCTGGCGGCGTTCTCCGCCGGCGCGGTCCTCGCCTCCCTCTCGCCGGAGGCCAAGGGCGCGTTCGAGCCGCTGGGGGAGCAGCTGGCGGAGCTGGCGAAGTTCGCGGCGCTGCTGGTGTTCGGGGCGCTGCTGACGCCGGAGCTGTTCGGCGACCTGTCGTTCGGCGGGTACGTGGCGGTGGTGCTGGCCATCGTGCTGATCCGGCCGGCGTCGCTGCTGCTGTCGCTGGTGGGGACCAGCTTCGACCGGCGCGAGCGGCTCACCGCGGCGTGGTTCGGGCCGAAGGGCTTCGCGTCGGTGGTCTACGGGCTGCTGGTGTTGCAGGCCCAGGTGCCGCAGGGCCAGGAGGCGTTCACCCTGATCGCGGTCTGTATCGCGTTCTCGATCGTCGCCCACTCCAGCACCGACGTGCCGATCGCCCGCATGTTCGACGTCGGGGACCTCGTCGGCCTGTCCGACGACACGGGCAAGAAACCCCAGGAAGACAAGAAGGACAAGCAGGATAAGAAGGCCGGCGGCGCCGTCCCGCGGCAGCCGCGGGAGGGCGCGGACCGCACCCGGTCGTAGCCGCGCTCAGGTGAGTTCGGCGAAGGTCTCGACCGCCTGCGTACGGCCCGTGACGATGATGACGTCGCCCTTCTCCAGCACCGTCTCGGCCGTGGCGTACGTGAACTCCTCGCCCGGGCGTTTGATGCCGACCACGGTGACGCCGTGGTGGGTGCGGACGCGGCTCTCGCCGAGCGGGACGCCGATGGCGAGCCTCGGCGCCACGGTCTTGGCGAGCGCGAAGTCGTCGTCGAACTGGATGAAGTCGAGCATCCGGCCGGTGACGAGGTGGGCGACGCGCTCGCCCATCTCGTGCTCCGGCAGGATGACGTGGTGCACGCCGAGCCGTTCGAGGATCTTGCCGTGCTGACGGCTGACCGCCTTGGCCCAGATGTTCGGCACCCCGGCGTCCAGGAGGTTCGTGGCGACCAGGATGGACGCCTGGATGTCGGTGCCGATGCCGACGACCACGTGGGTGAAGTCCTGGACGCCCAGCTGCTCCAGGGTGTGCGGGTCGGTGCAGTCCGCGGCGGCGGCGTGGGTGAGCGCGTCGCTGTACTTCTGGACGAGCCGGGCGTCGGTGTCGATGCCCAGGACGTCCCACCCGCGGCGCGTCAGCTCGTCGGCCAGGGAGCCGCCGAAGCGGCCCAGCCCGATGACGGCGATCCTGTCCGCCCCGCCCGGGCGGCGCGCGGCGGCCTGCTGCTTGCCGCGCCGGCGGTGGAGGTGGTGCCGGTAGTTGCTCATGGTCATCCAATGACGGGGCGTTCTTCGGGCAGTTGGTAGCGGCGCGTGCGCTCGCGCAGCGCGAGGGCCGAGACGAGGGTGATGGGACCGACGCGGCCGACGAACATCAGCAGGACCAGGACGACCTGCCCGGCCGCGGGGAGGTCGGCGGTGATGCCGGTGGACAGGCCGACGGTACCGAAGGCGGAGACGGCCTCGAAGAGCACCGCCTCGAACCTCTCCTCGGTCATGGTCAGCAGTACCGCGGTGGCCGATATCACCAGTCCGATGGCGAGCAGGGCGACGGTCAGCGCCTGCCGCAGCGCGGCCGGCGGGATGCGGCGGCCCATGGTCTCGGCGGCGGGCTCGCCGCGTACCTCCGCGGCCATCGCGACCGCGAGCACCGCGAAGGTGGTGACCTTGATGCCGCCGGCGGTCCCGGCGCTGCCGCCGCCGATGAACATCAGCACGCAGGTGACCAGCAGCATCGCCGGGTGCAGCGCGTCGATGTCGACGGCGTTGAAGCCCGCGGTGCGGGTCATGGCCGAGTGGAAGAAGCCGCCGAGGAGCTTCTCGCCGGTGGCGTACGGGCCGAGGGTGGCGCCGTTCGTCCACTCCAGCGCGCAGGTGAGGGCCGTCCCGGCGGCCAGCAGGGCGGCGGTGGTCGTCAGCGTGAGCTTGGCGTGCAGCGACCAGGTGCGCCGGCCGCTCACCCGCCGCCGGTGCCGGTGCCGCAGCACCTCCAGCAGCACCGGGAAGCCGAGGCCGCCGCAGATGACGGCGGCGGCGACCGGCATCGTCACCCAGGGGTCGGTGGCGTAGCGGGTGAGGCTGTCCGGGTGCAGGCCGAAGCCGGCGTTGTTGAAGGCGGAGACCGCGTGGAAGACCGCGGAGTACACGGAGTCGCCGACGCCCTGGTCGTAGCCGAAGCGGAAGCGGAGCGCCAGCAGCGCCCCCACCGACAGCTCCACGATCAGCGTGGTGCCCGCCACGCCGAGGAGCACGCGGCGTACGTCGCCCAGGCCGAAGGTCTTCGTCTCCGCCTGCGCGGTCAGTTGCAGGCGCAGCCGGAGCCGGCCGGCGACCAGCAGCGCCAGCAGCGACGCCAGGGTCATGATGCCGAAGCCGCCGACCTGGATCAGCGCGAGGATCACGCCCTCGCCGAAGGCGCTCCAGTGCGTCCCGGTGTCCACCACCGTCAGGCCGGTCACGCACACCGCCGAGGTGGCGGTGAACAGCGACCGCACCGGGCCCGTCGCCGAGCCGTCCTCGGCCGCCACCGGCAGCGACAGCAGCAGCGTGCCGAGGAGGACGACGAGGCCGAAGGCCAGGACGACGAGCCGCGCGGGGTGCGTGGCGGCCAGTGACCGGCCGGTCGAACGCAGCCAGTCTCCCACTACGGCCCCTCTCCCTGCCCCGGGGCTGCCGCGCAACCGGCGTCAGGACTCCGTCAGCACCCGTCTCCCTCTGATCTCTTCCTCACCCTAGCCGCCACCGGGGCTTCCGGCTCCGCGTGGCTGCGCCGCCTCCCTTACGCGGACGAGGAGACCTGCTCCCGTACCCAGCCGGGATCGGGGTTGGTGTGCGGCTCGCCCGCGACGACGACCGTCGGCACGGTCTCGTCGCCGTCGTTGGCCGCCCGCACCGCGGCGGCTCCGGCCGGGTCACGGTGGATGTCGACCCAGTGCAGCCGGTGGGCGCGGCGCCCCAGCCGGAGGCGCAGCCGCAGGCAGTAGGCGCACCCCGGCCGCCAGAAGACGACGGGCCGGCCGTCGGCGGCGCTGCGGCGCTGTGCCTCCAGCGCGCCGATCGACCCCGGGAACAGCAGGGGCGAGTTCACCGCCGCGAGCAGCGCGAACACCAGCAGGACGGCCACGGCGGCGGCGGGGCTTCCGCCGAGGCCCAGCGCGGCCGCGGCGGCTGAACCGCCGAGGAGGAAGAGCAGGGGCCGGATCCACACGGGCCTCATGATGCCGCATGCGGGCACCTCCCGGCCCGTACGTGAGCGGACTCACGTGCGGGCCGGGAGGTGCGGCCGTCAGGGGGACTTCTCGGCGATCAGCAGGGCGTAGCCGAGGGTGCCGTCCGCGACGGCGGCGCGGGCCGCGGCCAGGGCGGCGGGGGCGGCGCCGAGGTCGATGCCGGCGGCGGTGAGCCGGTCGGCGGCGGTGAGGCGCAGCAGGTTCAGGCGGGCCTCGATCTGGTCGACCATGCGGGACATGGCCGCGTCGTGGCGCTCGGTGCGTACGGTGCGCAGCCCGGCCGCGGCCAGGAGCCGGGTGTACGCGGCGGCCGGCCGGGCGTCGGCGATGCAGGCGATCCGCGCGGCGAGGCCGGTCAGCGCGGGCGGGAGCCGGTCGGGTGCGGCGGTGACGTCGGTGAGGCCGAGCCGTCCGCCGGGCCTGAGGACGCGGGCGAACTCGGCCGCCGCCCGCTCCTTGCCGGGGAACGTGCACAGCGCGCACTCGCAGACGACGGCGTCGAAGGCGCCGTCCGGGTAGGGCAGGCGCTCGGCGTCCCCGGTGGTGAAGACCGCCCGGCCGGCGAGCCCGGCGGCCTCGGCGGCGGTCCGGGCGTGGGCGGTGTTGGCCGGTGCGTAGTCCACGCCGTCGACGCGGCAGCCGTGGGCGCCGGCGAGGAGGAGGGCGGTGGTGCCGCGGCCGGAGGCCACGTCCAGCACCCGGCTGTCCGGGCCCGGGTTCAGGTGGCCGGCGAGGCGGCGGGTGAGGGCGGTGCCGCCGGGGTGGTAGGAGTCGCCGAGCAGCAGGGCGACGGCGTCGGAGGAGTACGCGGCGGCGCAGCAGGCTTTCAGCTCGTCGGCCGCGGCGCCCGCCTCGCCGGTCACCGCCCGCCCTCCTCTGCTTCGGGTACGGGCCCGGCGGGGGCGGCGGTCTTCGAGCCGTACGGGGTGTCGGCGAGCCGGCCGGCGAGCGGCAGCGCGTTGGGGGCGACGTCGGCCACGGGGACGCCGGACATCTGCGCCCGGACCTCCTCGCGGTAGCCGACGGAGTTGTAGGCGCAGAAGGGGATGAGCCTGCCGTCCGGGGTGATCTCCTCGACGCAGCACTTCATCAGCTGCTTGACGTTGAGGGTGTACGGATCCTGGAAGTCCTGCACCACGATCATGAACGCCTTGTCGTCCAGCTGCCTGACCGCCTCGGGCAGGTCGATGCCGCACGTGTCCGTGCAGTCCAGCGCCTCGGCGGCCGCGCGCAGCTGCTCCTCGGTGGTCGCGGTCCCCATGAACGCCGACGCCGACCACAGCTTCTCCAGCGCCTCCCGGATCCCGGGGTCGGGCATGACGCGGTTGGTGACGTAGTCGAGGTGGTCCTCGACGTTCAGCAGCCGGGGGATGGGCACGACGGTGCGGTTGCCGGGCTCGCCGTCGACCAGCAGGTACGTGATGGCGCGGCAGGTGGGGAAGCAGCAGGGGACGGGGAAGAAGTCGCCCTTGCGGAACCAGCCGGGCAGCTGCTCCTCGACGAGGCGGATCACGTCGGGGTTGGTGAGCCGGTTCAGCGGGTCGAAGGGCACGTGCCGGCCGGCGTGGGTGACCGGCTGGAAGGCGACCGAGCGCACCGCGGGGTGGTCCACGCCGTACTCGATGATCGCGCCCAGCTCGTGCTCGTTCAGGCCGCGCTCGATCGCGGCGACGAGCGTGACGGTGAGCCCGGCCGCCGCGCAGTTGTCCAGCGCCCGCTGCTTGAACGCGCGCAGGTCCCGGCCCCGGATCTCGGTGTGCGTCCGCGGGTCGAAGCCGTCGAACTGCAGGTAGACGTTCACCGACTTGCCCGGCACGCGGTTGCGCTTGCCCAGCTCGGCGGCGAAGTTCCGGTCGGTGGCCAGGCGGATGCCGTTGGTGTTGAGGGTGACGTTCCTGATGGGCCGGTCCTGGGCGAGGTCGACGAAGTCCAGGATGTGCTTGTGGATGGTCGGCTCGCCGCCGGAGAACATCACCACCTCCGGCTCGCCCTCCGCGGCGACGAAGGCGTCGAGCATGGCCGCGCACTGCTCGCGGGTGATCGAATAGCCGTCCGGCTGGTGGCCGGAGTCGGCGAAGCAGATCGGGCAGTCCAGGTTGCAGCCGGTGTTGACCTCGATGATGCCCAGGCAGGCGTGCTGCTTGTGCTCCGGGCACAGCCCGCAGTCGGCCGGGCAGCCGTCCCGTACCTCGGTCTGGAAGGCCAGCGGGAGGGTGCCGGGCTTGTTGAAGCGGGCCGAGGACAGGTACTCCTCCGCGTCGCCGTAGACCAGGGCCTCGAACTCGCCGTGCTCGCGGCAGCGCTTGCGCAGGAAGACCTGGTTCCCACGGATGTTGACCTGGGCGTCCACGGGCGTCTTGCACAGCGGGCAGACGGACTTGGTGAACTCGATGAACACCTCCTCCCGGTCCCGCTTCGTGTCCCGCCGGGCCGAGCCTGCGGTGGGGTCCACCGTCATCGCGTCCTCGCCTTCGCCGTGCCGTCGTGGTCGATGGAGCGGTCGGAGCGGGTGCGGTCGCTGTGCTCGCGCCGGGCGACGCGGACGCCGCGCAGCAGCAGCGCGGCGTACAGCAGGGTCAGCGCGTCCTGCGCCAGAACGGCGGGGCCGAGCCGCTGGGCGAGATGGGCCCCGAAGCAGCCGCAGTTGTCCACCGTCAGCCCGCGGGCGTACCCCTGCACCGCGAGCGCGCTCCACACCAGCGACACGGCCGTGTACGCCGCCACGGGCGCGAGGGCCGCCGAGCGCGGCCGGGCCAGGAACCACACCCCGCACCCCAGCTCGCCGGCGATCAGCAGCACGGCCAGGGCGCGCGCCGCGGCGCCGTGCACCACGTCGTACGCGCCGAGGATCTCCGGCATCTCGCCGAAGGCGGCGAGCTGGCCCAGAGCCATCGCGGTGTAGATCACGCCGAGCACGAGGCGTAGCACCATGCTCACCACGGTACGGGCCCGCGGGGGCGCGGGAAATGCGGCCGCGCGGGGGCGGACGCCGCCCGTGCGGCGGGCGGTTCAGCGGCGGCCGCGCCGCGGGCGGTTCAGCGGCGGCCGGCCCGCCGCTCCGCCTCGGCGGCGACGGCGGCGAGGGAGTCGGCCACCGCCGCCTCCCACCGCCCGGCGACCTTCGCGCCCCACCACGCGCCCAGCCCCCACAGGTCCGTGCCCAGCTCGCCCTCGTACACCAGCCGGGTCTCCCCCGGCGGCTCCTCGGCGAGGACGAAGGACTCGGTCACGTGCGGCACCGGGCCGCGCACGAGGCGGAAGTCGACGCGCTCGGGGCGGGTGAAGCGCACCGTCTCCACCGTCACCGCGGTCAGCCGCCTGCCCGCGACCGGCGTGAAGTGCTCGGCGAGCACCAGGTCGCCGCCGCGCTCCAGCACGTGAAGCTTGTCGCGCATCGCCCGCGGGGTACGGCCCAGGTACGGGCCGGCGACCACGTCGAACACCACCTCCCGGGGCGCCGCGACGCCGACGGTCCGCGGCCCCAGCGGCCGCGTCCGCCGCCCCGCCCCGACGTCGACCGGGACGGCCCCGGTGACCAGTCCGAGCCACCCGGCGGCCGCCCCGGCGCCGAGGCACGCGGCGGCGAGCGCCGCGTTCCGTACCGGCCGGGTCCTTCGCGCCATGGTTCCTCCAGGTCGTCTCCCGCGCCCTTCCGGACGGTTCACGCTACGGCACCCGTGGCGGAACGGCCGTTCTCGACCGGCCGTTTCCCGATCCCGCACCAGGCGGTCGTCGTCGAGGCCGGCGGGCCCCGCGGCGGGGTGCTTCTATCGTGTTCCGATATCGGATACCGTAAGGACCCGTTTCCGCGGAGGAGTGCACCCATGAGCAAGCCGTCGACCCCCGCCGGGACGCCGGACGAGCTGCGGCGGCGGCTCGGGGTGCCCGACGCCGTGACCGTCGGCCTGGGCGCGATGATCGGCGCGGGGATCTTCGCCGCGCTCGGCCCCGCCGCGCGCGCCGCGGGCTCCGGGCTGCTGCTCGGCCTGGCGCTGGCCGGCGCGGTCGCGTACTGCAACGCCACCTCCTCCGCCCGGCTCGCCGCCCGCTACCCGGCCTCCGGCGGCACGTACGTCTACGGCCGCGAACGGCTCGGCGACTTCTGGGGCTACCTCGCCGGCTGGAGCTTCGTCGTCGGCAAGACCGCCTCCTGCGCCGCGATGGCGCTCACGGTCGGCTCGTACGCCTGGCCGGACCACGCCCACGCCGTCGCCGTGGCCGCGGTGGTGGCGCTGACCGCGGTCAACTACGCCGGGGTGCAGAAGTCCGCGCTGCTGACCCGCGCGATCGTCGCCGCCGTCCTCGCGGTGCTCGCCGCGGTGGTGGTCGCGGCCCTCACCTCCGGCACCGCGGACGCGGCCCGGCTGGACATCGGCGCGGACGCCACCTTCGGCGGCGTACTCCAGGCGGCGGGCCTGCTGTTCTTCGCCTTCGCCGGATACGCCCGCATCGCCACGCTCGGCGAGGAGGTCGCCGACCCCGGGCGCACCATCCCCCGGGCCGTCCCGATCGCGCTCGGCATCACCCTCGTCGTGTACGCGGCCGTCGCCGTCGCCGTGCTGGCGGTCCTCGGGCCGGCGGGCCTGGCGGACGCCGAGGCGCCGCTGTCCGACGCGAGCCGGGCGGCGGGCGCCGGCCGGCTGGAGCCGGTCGTACGCGCCGGCGCGGCCGTGGCCGCCCTCGGCGCGCTGCTCGCGCTGATCCTCGGCGTCTCCCGCACCACCCTGGCCATGGCCCGCGACCGGCACCTGCCGCACGCGCTGGCCGCGGTCCACCCCCGGTTCCAGGTGCCCCACCGGGCGGAGCTGGCCGTCGCCGCCGTGGTGGCGGCGGTGGCCGCCACGGCGGACGTACGCGGCGCCATCGGCTTCTCCTCCTTCGGCGTCCTGGCGTACTACGCCGTCGCCAACGCCTCCGCCTGGACCCTCACCCCCGACGAGGGCCGCCCCCCGCGCGCCGTCCCCGCCCTCGGGCTGGCCGGCTGCCTGGCGCTGGCCCTCGCCCTGCCCCTGTCCTCGGTCGTCCCCGGCGCCGCGGTGCTGGCCGCCGGGGCCGCCGCGTACGCACTCCGCCGGAAGACGGCGGCCCGCCACGACCGGGACGCCCCCTGAACCCCCGAAAGGACCGGAACCCATGAGCCGCGTATCCGTCCGCTACATCGTCGACGACGTCGACGCCGCGGTCACCTTCTACACCGCCCACCTGGGCTTCACCCTCGACCGGCGGCCCGCGCCGGAGTTCGCCGCCCTGGCCCGCGGCGACCTGTACCTGCTGCTGTCCGCCCCCACGGGCCCGGGCGGCGCGGCCCAGACCATGCCCGACGGGCGGCGGCCCGAACCGGGCGGCTGGAACCGTATCCAGCTGACGGTCGACGACCTGGACGCCACGGTGGCCGCCCTGCGCGCCGCCGGGGCGGAGTTCCGCAACGACGTCGTCACCGGCAGAGGCGGCCGGCAGATCCTGCTCGACGACCCGGCAGGCAACGCCGTCGAACTCTTCGAGCCCCCCGCCCCCCGGTAGCCGCCGCGCGCCTCCGGACGCTACGCCGTACCGTCGCCGAGGACCTCGCGGGCCAGCTCCGCGAGCGCCGCGCGGTCCTCGGCCAGGGCCTTCCTCCCGGCGTCGGTCGCCCGGTACACCCGCCGGGCCCGGCCGTCGACCACCCGCTGCTCGGAGACGAGCAGCCCGTCCGCCTCCAGCCGGTGCAGGGTCGGGTACAGGGTGCCGGGGCTGATCCGGTAGCCGTGGGAGGCCAGTTCCTCGGTCATCCACGCACCGTGGATCTCCTCCTCCGCCGCGTGGTGGAGGATGTGCAGCCGCACCGCACCACGCTGGAACTCCCGCACCGAGCCCACCTCCGGCAGTGACGAAACCGATATCGGCCCCCGATTCTACGCCCCCGCCGAATCCCCGGGCCGCGCCTCCCGGCCCGGGAGCGGTCCCCGCCGCGGCGTACCGCTACTGGGCGGGCTGGTGCTCCCCGGCATGCCGGCCGTGTCGCTGCTCCGGAGAAACCTGTTCGACAGTGATCACCCCGCGGTCGGTAGGGTGCTCGCAGTGTCGGCCCTCGGGGTGGGCCGGGGGCCGGGGGTGCGGGATCGAGGGGGAGCGCATGCGGGTTGCGAGGCCGGTCGTGGGGGCGCTGGCCGTGCTGGGCCTGGTCGCCGGCTGCGGGTCCGACTCCGGCGGTGACGGCGGCGGCTCCGGCGGTGCGGGCAAGGCGGAGACGGACGGCGGGCAGGCGGCCGGGCCGGTGGGGGAGGCGCCGGTGCCGGAGGCGTACGACAAGGGCAAGGGCTGGTCGCAGCCGCTGGAGTGGATGTCGGGGTCGACGTCCCCGGCGATGCCCGTGACCGCCGCGCCGCGAGCGGACACCGTGGCGTACCTGCTCGGTGCCTCCGGGGGCTACACCGTCGAGGCCCGTGACGCCGGCTCCGGTGAGCTGCGCTGGTCGAGCAAGCCGTGGACCCCGCCGCCGCCCGTCGAGGAGGCGTCGGGGGACGGCGCGCCGAACATCCCGAGCGTGACCACCGTCGAGCAGGACGGCCGCGAGTACGTCGTCGTCTGGGCCCACGGGATGCAGGGCAAGGACGAGTTGCACGACGGCAAGGAGGTCGTGCGGCTGGCGGCCTTCCCCGCGGACGGCTCCGGCGCGGGAACGGCGCCCGTACGGCAGGTCTCCGTACCGGTGGACGCCACTTCCGGCGTGCAGGTGCGCGACGGCGGCGACGGGGCGCTGGTCACCTGGGAGCCCGTCGGGTCGGACACGTACGGCGTGGCCGTGGACGTGACGACCGGCACGAGCACCGCCTTCGGCTACGAGGACCTGAAGCTGCCGCAATGCGGCCCGCTGTCGTGTATCGCGGGCAGGGTCGTCGCGGCGGGCGACGACGGCCCGCTGGTGGGCATGGAGAGCGGTGGCTTCGGTGTCCCGGGCGTCTGGTTCAACGAGGACTTCGCGCCCGAAGGGGTGTGGAAGGACCCGTACGGCGACGAGATCAACGGCCGGGTGACGGCGGCTTCCCCCACGCACGTGGCCGCCGTCTGGCGGGTCGGCGAGGCCGGGTTCGACGCCGACCACGCGTGGTCGGTGCACGACGCGCGGACCGGGGAACTCCAGGCGCGGATGGACTGCGACGCGGAGGACGTGGCGGAGCAGGGGAGCGTGTGGGAGCCGGCGTCCGGCGAGATGCCGGAGCTGTCGGTGTCGCCCAACGGCCGCTACGCGGCGGCGGGCCCGGCGGCGTTCGACCTGGAGACCGGCGAGGGTGTCTGCCTGGCCGGCGACGGCGACCGCAAGGAGATCCACTTGCTCTCCGTCACCGACGACGGGATCGGCTACGGGTACGTGGCCGAGGAGGCGGAGGGCCCTCAGACCGTGGTGCAGGTCGCTCTCGGCACCGGCGAGCCCGAGGTGCTGCCGACGGGCACCGACCTCCCGTTCCGTCCGCTGCGGGACACCGCGCTGTTCCTCCCCCTGATCGGCGGCGGCGACACCCCGGTGGTGCAGGTGCTGCACCGGCGCCGGTAGGGCTCCGTGAGGTGTCGACGAGGCGGCCGGGCAGGCCGCCTTGATCCCGCTCGTTGACGAGCTTCACCGGGGACGCTAAATCTCCCGCACGTGGGGTGCCCGCAGGGGGCGCGGGTCCGTGCGGACGTCGCGACGGGCGGCGTCCCACTCCGCCGCCCCGTTGGGTGTCGCCAGGTCGTCGGGGACGGGGCGACCGGTCACGGCCAGATGCTCGGCGAAGCCGTACCGCATCCGTCGCAGGTCCCAACCCGGCCACGCGGCCCGGACATCTGCGAGCAGCCGGGCGGGGAGGTAACCATGGGGCCAATACCGCAGCACGCGCCGGTCCAGATCGATGACCAGCCCCGCACGGACGTACTCTCCCTCCTCCGGAGTCGGGTAGGGGATCTGTCCGCGAAGCCTGTCCACAAACGGGTGTCCGTGGATGAGCCAGGGCAGCAGCGTGTCGGTCCAGTCCCAGGTCTGGGTGAAGAACTGGTAATCGAGAACGCGGAGTTCGGCGGTGATCAGAGTGACAAGGTCAGATTCTTCGTACCAGTCGTACCAGTTCGTAAGGGCGACGTCCTGGTGAACCACGAGCTCGAACCGGTCGGCGTTCCAGGTCGAATGCCCCTGGTCCCGCTCCCCGAACGGCAGCTCGGCCAGCGGCGGGACCTCCAGCCCTCGGTACGGGGCAACCACAGGAAGCGCCTCGGGGATCACCTCGGCCAGTTCCTCGCGGCCGCCCCACGCGAACCCGGCGTCCCACCCCGCCCAGACCGGCGCCGTCCGGAACCGCAAGTCCAGGCTTTCCCGGTGATGGTTGTCCCCCGGACACGAGTAGGCCCGGAACACGCGATCCCGCAGGTCGATGGCGACGCCCTGGCAGTACCAACCATGGAAGCGACCGGCCCCGACCTCGTCGAGCGGCACACCCTCGCGGCGCAGCCCCGCGATGACCTCCGCCCGGCTGTCCTGGTCGAGCAACTGCCAGGTGCCCCATTTGGCGTGGCGGAACCGGCACGACCCGTCGGTGTCCCGCAACAAGTACCCCGTCCAGCACCCCACCGGCACACGATATCGAGGGGCGCGGCTCGGGGATGGTCGAACGGTTGGTACGGGCCCCGCCTCCGCCGCCGCCACGCACCTCCATGATTCGCCGCAGGATCCCTTGCCGTGTCGGCCGCGACCGTTCACGCGTTGAGCTGTTCCGTGAGCTTCCCTTTGCGCAGGGTCAGCACGCGGTCGGACTGAGTGGCCAGTTGCTGGGAGTGGGTGACGACGACCACGCAGGTGTGCCGCGTGTGGGCGAGGTCGCGGAAGGTGTCGACGATGCCCTGGGCGGTGTCCTCGTCGAGGTTGCCGGTGGGTTCGTCGGCGAAGAGGATGTCGACGTCGCAGGCCAGGGCGCGGGCGATGGCGACGCGTTGCTGCTGGCCGCCGGAGAGCCGCTGCACGTTGCGGGTGGCTTCGGCCTTGTCCAGCCCCAGGTGCGCCAGCAGGTCGAGGGCGCGGGCCTTGCGGCTGCCCTGGGCCGGCTTGACGCCGGTGATCTCCATGGCGGTGGTGACGTTCTGCAGCGCCGTCATGTAGGTGAGGAGGTTGTACTGCTGGAAGACGGTGGCGGCGTGCCGGTTGCGGTAGCGGCCCAGGCCGATGTCGGCCAGGTTCCGGCCGTTGAAGCTGACGGTGCCCTTGGTGGGTGCGTCCAGGCCGCTGGCGAGGCTGAGCAGGGTGGTCTTGCCGCTGCCCGAGGGGCCGAGGATGGTGTAGAAGGTGCCGCGCTGGAAGGTGTAGTCGATGTCCTTTAGGACGGCCGTCCGGCGGCGCTGGCCCGCGTAGATGTGGGAGACGCCCGCCAGGCGCAGCAGCGGGGCGGGGCCGGAGGCGTGGGTCGCGGTGGTGGTCATGGCGGGTCACGTGCCTTTCGTGAGGATGGTGCGAGGGTTCAGGCGCAGGACGGCGGCGGCGGGGATCGCGGTGGCCAGCAGCGCCATGCCGAGGCCGATGCCGCCGACAGCGGCGAGGTCCGCCGGGTCGGGCTCGACGGTGATCTCGTCGACGGGGTCGGCGTTGTCGACGGGCCGGTCGTCCGGACTGAGCCCCTGGTCGAGGCCGGTGCTGCCGGGGGCGGGGGGCTCCCATGAGTCGATCTTCTTCTGGGCGGTGGCCGCTTCCCTGTCCAGCAGCCGCTGGCCGGCGCTCTGCGTCAGGTCCGGTGCGCACAGGGAGCCGAGGCCGATGGCCAGGGCCGCGACCACGGCGATCTCCAGCGCCTGCTGAGTGATGAGCTTCCACTTCTTCTCGCCCAGCGACAGCAGTACGCCGTACTCCCTGCGGCGCTGCTTGACGGCCAGGTTGACGAGCAGGGCCAGGACGACGGCGCCCGCGACACCGATGAGCCACATCGCGAGGGTGGCGGTGGAGCTGATGCTCTTCAGCGGGCCGGTCATCTGCTGGACGGCCTTGTCGTTCGCGTCCAGTTCGAAGCCGTCCAGCTGGGAGCCGGCGAGCTGCCGCGCCTCGTCCTTGAAGGCGTCCTGGGCCTCCGCGTCGTCCAGCAGGAAGGCGGCCTCGCCGACCTGCGTCCCGCCCTGTCCGCCGCCGGAGCCGAGAGCGGCCATGCCGCCCAGCGTGACGTAGACCCTGTCCGCCGGGCTGATGCCGTAGTCCCGGTCGAGCTCATTCGTTCGGGCGGGGTCGCGGTAGATGCCGGCCACGGTGAAATCGGCCGTGGTGTTCTCGTCGTTGCCGGTCACCGCGACCTTGTCGCCGGTGTTGAGGCCGTTCTGGCGGGCGAACCGCTCCTCGATGAGGATGCTGTTCGCTTTCCTGTCGGCGGAGGTCAGGTGGTGCCCGGACAGGAGCGTGAACGTGCCGCTGCGGAAGTCGTCCAGCAGCGAGGAGTCCAGGACGCCGATGCCGGCGGTGCCGCCCGGCCCCATGGGGCTGCCGGCGCCGACCAGCCGGGAGTCCCCCGTGAAGAGCACGCGGTCGTACGTCCAGTACGTGTACTTCCGCACCTGGGGGAGGCGGCCGAGCCGGTCGAGGGTGCCGGTGGCGATCCGCGGGGCCTGGAGCGTTCCGCCGCCCAGCGCCTCCAGGTCCATGCCCAGGTTGACCTGGGCGCCCACGGACCGCTTGGCCGCCTGCTCGGCCCGACCGGTCGCGGCGTTGACCAGGACGCCGGCCAGCACCATGACGGAGATGACGAGGAAGGTCGCGAAGGTGGTCAGCGTGCGGCCCTTGCGGGCCCGCAGGCTGAATCCGGCGCGTTTGACGAAGTTCATGGGGAGGGGGTCTCTCCGATCCGTATCGGTGCTGTGGGACGGGGCTTTACTCGGTGTCGGCGAGGATGGAGCGCGGGTGCAGGCGCAGGATCCCGATGCCGGGGACGACGGTGGCGACCAGGGAGATGCCCAGGCCGACGCCGGCGACCCTGGCGACATCCGCGGGCTCGACGCGCGGGTCCGGCGGCGGGACGGTCGCGTCCACGCCGTCGGCGGCGGCCGCCCGCCGGTGCTGCGAGCCGCCGCCCGGCAGGGCCGCACCGGCCGCGGGGCCGGCCAGCTGACCCGCCACCGCCGCGACGGCGACGGCGGGCAGCGCGAGCGCCGCCACCTCGACGGCGTGCTGGCCGACGAGCTTCCACTTCCTCTCGCCCAGCGACAGCAGCACCCCCAGCTCGTCGCGGCGCTCGCGGATCTGCGACATCACCAGCAGGCCGAGCACCAGTGCGCCGGCCACCGCGATGACCAGGACGATCAGCGAGGCGAAAGCGCCTACCCGCTGGATGGGACGGACCTGATCCCGGTACGCCTTGTCGTTGACGCGGAAGTCGAAGCTCCCGGCGCCGAGCAGCGTGTCGGCCGCGGCGTGCAGCCGCTCGGCCTGATCCGGGGAGCCGACCCGGTAGACGGCCTCGCCGGTGGTGCCGGGGCTGCCGAGCTGCCGCGCGGTGCGCACCGGCACGTACAGCACGTTCCCCGGCAGCTCGTGCGGCGGCGCCGCGCCGGTCGGGTCCCGCGTCGGGTCGGCGAAGATCCCGACGATCTCCACCGGCACGGTGCGGGTGCCGGCCGTGGAGCGTACGCGGAGGGTGTCGCCCACCTTCAGCCCGTTCTCCGCGGCCAGCCGCTCCTCGACCATGGCCACGTGCCGGCCGGCGTCGGCCGGCGTGATCCCGCGCCCCGAGGTGATCCCGGTGGAGCCGTACGAGAACGGCAGCAGCAGCCCCGCGTCGCGCACGCCGACCACCGCCAGCGGGCCCCCGCCCCCGGCGCGGGCACCGCCCGGCGCGGGCCGCCGGGAGGTCAGCGCGGCGAAGCCGTCCGCCCCGGCCCGTACCGGAAACCGCGGGTTGTAGCGGTGGACGACGTCCAGCGCGCCGAGCCGGCCGGCGTCGGCCGCGCTCATGCCCTTCTTCCGCACGGTCACATCGACGCCGATGGCGCGCTGCGCCGCGGCCTCCCGGCCCTCGGCGGCGGACCGCAGCAGGAACCCGCCGAGCAACAGCGCGCAGATGACGACGAAGATCCCCAGCAGGGCCGCGGTCCTGGATTTCCTGGCCCTCAGGGACATCCCCGCACGCTTGACGAAGTTCATGCCCCAGACAGAAGCAGCCCGGTGTGTGCGCCGGGATAAATGCGTTACGGCGGCATAAGCACCGCACCGGATCCGTGCGCGGAATCCGGCCTTACGCGGCTGCAATCACGGTCCTGCTTTCATGGCGGCATGAGAGTTCTGGTCGCCGAGGACCACCGCATCCTGGCCCGTACCATCGCCACCGGCCTGCGGCGGCAGACCATGGCGGTCGACGTCGCCCACGACGGCGCCGAGGCCGAGCGGATGTGCCTGCTCACCGCCTACGACGTCCTGGTCCTCGACCGCGACCTGCCGGTCCTGAGCGGCGACGACCTGTGCCGCCGGCTGCGCGACCTCGTCGACCCGCCGCCCGTCCTGATGCTGACGGCCGCCGGCGAGGTCGAGGACAAGGTCTACGGCCTCACCACCCTCGGCGCCGACGACTACCTCGCCAAACCCTTCGACTTCGCCGAACTCGTCGCCCGCGTACGCACCCTGAGCCGCCGCCCGCCCGGACCGCCACCCGCCGGCCTGGACTACGCCGGCATCGCCCTGGACCCGGCCCGGCGCACCGTCCGCGTCCACGGCCGCACCGTGGAACTGACCGCCCGGGAATTCGAGGTCCTGCACCTGCTGCTCCAGGCCCGCGGGGCGCCGGTCCCCCACGACACCCTCGTCCGCACCGTCTGGGACGAGCACCTCGACCCGCGCACCAGCGCCGTACGGGCCACCGTCAGCCGGCTGCGCGGCAAACTCGGCGACCCCGGCCTGATCACCGCCGACA
Organism: Streptomyces sp. MAR4 CNX-425; assembly: GCF_048656465.1. Taxonomy (NCBI): domain Bacteria; kingdom Bacillati; phylum Actinomycetota; class Actinomycetes; order Kitasatosporales; family Streptomycetaceae; genus Streptomyces; species Streptomyces sp. MAR4 CNX-425. Next base: position 435,770 of record NZ_JBMDLF010000005.1, read on the forward strand.
CCGGACAGGGCTACCGGCTGTGCGACTGAACGCACGCCGGTGGCTCGCCCGGCTGCCGTTCCGCGCCCGGCTCGCCGCCGCCATCTCCGCCCTCTTCCTGCTCACCGGCGTCGCACTGCTGACCTTCGTCGTACTCCTCGCCCGCCACGGCACAGCCCGGCGCGTTCAGGGCATGGAGATCACGTACGGCGACGACGGCTACCGCCCGACCACCGGCGAACCGGCCGCCCCCGTGACCCCGCCGCCGTCGTCCCCGCCGCCCGACAGCCCCTACGACACCGCCGCGATCAGGCAGATCGACCAGACCGTGCAGGCCGTACAGGACACCGCCCTGCGCCAGATGGTGCTCTGGTCCGCCATCGGCCTGCTGGTCCTCGCCCTGCTGGCCGGCCTGCTCGGCTGGTGGCTGGCCGGACGCGCGCTGCGGCCGGTCGCCTCCATGACCCGGGCCGCCCGCCGCATCAGCGAACAGAACCTCCACCAGCGCCTGGCGCTGACCGGCCCGGACGACGAACTCCACCGCCTCGCCGACACCTTCGACACCATGCTCGACCGCCTGGAAAGATCCTTCGAGAGCCAGCGCCGCTTCGTCGCCAACGCCTCCCACGAACTCAAGACCCCCCTCGCCGTCCAGCGCACCAGCCTCCAGGTCGGCCTCGCCGAGCCCCTCCCCGGACACCTCCGGGACGTCCGCGACGACCTGCTGGCCGCCAACCAGGACGCCGAACAGCTGATCAACGCCCTCCTCCTGCTGGCCCGCAGCGACCGCGGCCTGGACGAGACGGCGGACGTGGACCTCACGGCCCTCGCCAGAACCGCCACCTCCGCACTCGCCCCCTCCGCACGGGACGCACACGTGGACCTCGGCCTCCCCGCCGAGAACCCCCTGACGGTCCGGGGGGACCGCATCCTGCTGCGCCATCTCCTGACCAACCTCATCCGCAACGCCATCCAGTACAACCACCCGGGCGGCAGGGTCCGGGTGGCGGTCGAGCGGGACACCCTCACCGTGACGAACACCGGCCCGCCCGTCCCCGCGGACACGATCCCGGCCCTCTTCGAACCCTTCCGCCGCCAATCGCCCGACCGCACCGCCACCACCGGCCACGGCCTCGGCCTGCCCATCGCGGCCTCCATCGCCGAAGCGCACCACGCCGAACTGACCGCAACGCCCGGCAGCCACGGTGGCCTGACCGTAGCGCTGCGATTCCCTCCGCCCCGCTGACCGCCACCCGCCCGCCCGGCCCGGCCAACACGACGAAGGCCCCGACCGACAACCAGGCCGGAGCCGCCTGGACAGCGGTGACCCCATCGCAGCCGAAGGCACCCCGGCGCCGCCATGATGGGCGGACGGAGGCCGCGCATGCGGTGTCACCCGCCGGCCGGGGCGCTCCGTGGTGCGTACAAGCCGTCAAGCGCTTGCTCGCCCCGGATCCTCCGGGGGCGTGAACGTATGCCCTCGCACCACGTCAGCCGGGCTGAGTGCTGCCCGCAGCCACATCCTGGATGGCGCGGACCCGCCGGACCGGCGACCACAGCACGGGCAGGGTGGCGGCGGCCATGACCAGCGCGCCCAGCGCCGCCGCGCGCAGGGGACCGGCCGCGGTGGTGAGGAGCCCCCCGGCAAGTGCCCCGATCGACAGGGCCCCCCAGGAGAGCAGCCGGTACCCGGCGTTGACGCGCCCGCGGAGTTCACCGGGGACCGCCAGCTGCCGGATGCTGGACGACTGGGAGTTGGCGACACCGCTGCCGGCCCCGGAGGCGAGAAACGCGGCACACAGCACCGGCACCTCCACCGCGGGCGGCCCGCCGAGCACGACGAGAACGCCGAGGAACGGGGCGCTGTTGCCGAGGACCAGGCTGGCCAGGAGCGACGGGCCGTAGCCGTGGCGGGCGGTGAGCCGGGAGCTGCACAGGCTGCCGATGAACGACCCCGCGCCACCGCAGGTGAGAATGATGCCCAGCACCAGGGGCCCCGCCGCCGCGCCGTCGAGGACGTGAACGGCGAGGGCGAGCATCAGGATCTCGTTGCCGAGGTTCCAGACGGACGCCTCCGCCACCAGTGCGCGCAGCACCCGGTGCCGGCGCAGGACGCGCAGCCCGGCACGGGCCTCGGCGACGACCCGGCCACGTCCGGCTCGTGCCGGACGTTCCTCGTGGACGCGTATCCGCCCGATGAGCGTGGCGGACGCCAGGTAGCCGAGAGCGTTCGCCGCGACCGCGAAGGGGGCGGTGAGAAGTTGGACGAGTGTCCCTCCCACGCCGGTGCCGGTGATCGAGATCGCCGACTGGGTCGCGGTGATCTTCGCGTTGGCGTCGATGAGATGCCGCTCCGGGACGATGTGCGGGACAAACGAGAAGTCAGCGAGTTGGTAGAGGACCGTCAGCGTCCCGAGTCCGAAGGTCGCCACGATGAGCGCGGGGACCCCGAGCCGGTCGAACAGGGCGAGCACGCACACCAAGGCCAGGATGGCCCCCCGCCCGATGTCGGCCACGAGCATCAACGGCCGCCTGCGACACCGGTCGACGAGGACCCCCAGCCAGAGGGTGAGCAGGAGGAACGGGGCCAGGAGCGCCGCCCGCACCCAGGATGCCTCGGCCGCCGTGGCACCGAGCGTGAGCAGCGCCAGCGAGGGCAGCGCCAACTCCCCGATCTCGGCCCCGAGCCCGGAGCACGCGCCGGCGCCCCAGAGGCGGTTGAACTGGGGCACCCAGGATGACTCCGTAACCTTCATCATGCAGACAGAGGTTATGGAGTGACCGTCATCCGGTCAACGAGGGTTAGCATCGGTGCATGGCCACGCCGGACCGCTCCCCGCACGCCCCCGGGAAGCTGGAATTCGTACGCACGTTCATCAACACCCGCGACATCGACCAGGGCACCGACCAGCTGCGCGACGCCGACGCGTGGGCGGAGTGGGCGAAGTCCCAGCATCTGACGGGCCCCGCTTCGGCCGATACGTTGCAACGGGCCGTCCGGCTCCGCGAGGCACTGCGCCGGGGACTCCTGGCGAACCACGACCGGGCACCGCTGCCGCCGGAGACCGCCGCCGCGCTCACGGAGGCCGCCGGCTGGTCCGGGGTGACCGTCGCGTTCTCCCCCGACGGGCTGAACCTGACCTCCCCGTACGACGGCCTGAGGGGCGCCGCAGGGCGCGTCGTCGGCGCGGTCGCGGACGCCCTCCGCGACGAGACGTGGAGCCGGCTGAAGGCGTGCGCCGCCGACGACTGCCACTGGGCGTTCTACGACCACTCCCGATCGCGCACGGGCCGCTGGTGCTCCATGGGACTCTGCGGCAACCGCAACAAACAGTCCCGATGGCGCCGCCGCAGCTGACACCGACGGCGGTGACCCGCACCACCGGAGTGCGGCCCCGGCGGCCCCAGGTGCTGAAGCAACGCATTCGATTCCGGGGCGGGGTACATGAAGAAGCCACGGCCGCCGACGATGTCGGAGTGCCCGGGCCCACCCCCGTGGGCGGGGCCTCGTCCGGCTGCCGCAGCGTCGTGTCCGAGGGCGGTGAGCTGTTCTACGAGCCGCTCCACCTCGACAAGCTCGCAGCGGGGTGGTCGTGCTCTGCGCGGAGGTTTGCTCGGCAGCTCGGTCGAGGTGCTCGGCGAATACTGGAAGCTGTGCCGGGGCGATCTGGGCGATGGCGGTGCGCAGGGCGGCCGGGGTGAGTGCGGGCATGGATACCAGCGGGCCGGAGGCGATGCGCTGCTCGGCCATCGCTTCGCTCCACGGCACAGACGAGGCCCCGGCCGACAAGTCGGACGGGGCCTTCGTTGTGCCTGGTCAGGCGGGGTGCGGAGGATACGAGATTCGAACTCGTGAGGGGTTGCCCCCAACACGCTTTCCAATCCGCCGTGTTGCTGTCCGGGCCAGGTCGACCGCGTCCTGACCTGTTGTGGAGCAGTCGCCGCTTCGAGCTGAGAACCAGGACGGACACCGGTGAACGAGACCAGAACTGAGACCGTTCCCGGTGTCCGGTCCGCTCGACAACCCCGACGAGGAGCGGTGCTCCGAGCCACACCTGCGCCTGCACGGCCCAACCGCCCGCGCTCGCGTACGCCGGCAACTAGGAAGGCGGCACTCGCCGTCGCAGGAGTCGAAGGAGGCAAACTGCCTTGCTCTCGACTTGGGTTGTCACCCCACTGCGGGGGATCCCGCGAGACATTGTCGGACCTGTGGGGCACACTTCAGTTCCATGAGTGTCAGATCAGATTTTTCACTGGACTTACAACTTGAGTACGTTCGCGAGCAGGCGTCAGATGAAGGGGTTAAAGGAGCGGTCACCGCTGCACTTCGGCACATGAGGAGTGGGCGGAGCCGTCGTAGAGGCGGAAAGGCGTTGGTGCAACTTCTGACGGAAGCACGCCGGCAAGCGGTTGAGATCGGCGAGTGGAGGGTCGTGAGGCTGCTGCAGGACTCCGTGGACTATGCTGAGGAGCGGATCCTTCAGCCAGACTTCGCTGAGAAGTATCGCCTGTTTCAGGAGGGCATACGAAACGAAAGCTTGCGGAGATACGTCGGTCGCACGCTTGAGATCAACTTCAAGTACATCGCCGATGCAGGGCGTGAATTTCTGGATAAACACCCGGATGCGGATATGAAGGACCTGCTTTCCCATTTCGATTCGCTCAGTCGTGACGCGCGGCATCTCGTCGCCCCAGAAGGTCAGCCGGGCCGCTACAAGCTCATTCGGGGCCGGGCGGAGGTAGTGCTGTGGTTGGAGCGTGCGCTCCACGAGCGAGTCGATATCGAGGACTCCGAGGAAGCTGCCCGTCGAGTCGCTGCCTTGCCGGAGACATGGGCTCTCCTTGCAGACGACCCTGATGGCCAGATGATCCTTCGGGCAGCGCAACTGCAACAGCGAGCGGATCGCCTAGGTGATCTACGCAGAGTGGTTGAAGACAGAAAAGCCGCAGAGTTGGATCTGCAACGGGTGCTGCAAGGGCAGCATTGGATCTTTGGGGGGCGCTTTATCGGGGAAGCGGCCCACCGCAGGTTGGTCCAGGGCGACGAGATTGATCTTCCTCTAATTCGTGGCGACGGAAGTCTTCACGTTGTTGAACTAAAGCGAGCTATGAGTATGAGGGGCCCCTTGGTGAAGCGGTACCGCGGGGCCTGGGTTCCTACCGCTGCGGTACACGACGCCGTCGGTCAAGCTGTCAACTACCTTGTCGGGCTGGACGAGGACCGTCAGCGGATCTTCGAGGACCTTGGTATCGAGACGCGCCGAGCGAGTGCCATCGTTTTGATTGGCCATCCAGCCCTCCAGCCGGATGTACCTGAGAGGGAAATAAATGAAGCGCTTCGGACATTCAACACCCATGTGAATCGAGTTGAGGTTATCACCTATAAGGAACTCCTCGATAATGCCGAGCGCTCGCTCGGTAGCTCGGAGGTGCGCAGCCGCCGAGCCGATGCAGGCAGTGAATGAAGGAAGAAAATGGGCACCCGCCAGCGCCACGTCACCGCGAAGGCCGAGCTCTCGTCATCAAAAGGTTTGTGGCCTGGAGTTGGCGTGTGCCACGGGGGCATCCACACGGTCGGAAGGTCGCGGATTGAGGAGCTGACGTCCTTCGCATCTGAGGAAGTCGAGGTGACGGCTCCAAGCCAGGGCTGGCGACGTCCCTCGCGCACTGAACGGTTGTCGGGCACCCCTGTGCCGGTGGAATACGTCGGCCGGGTGGCCTGTCCGCCCCTCGACCGGTTCGTCGACGACACCGTCGCATGAACATGCCGCCGATGCCGTCTGCGCACCTGTTCCTCAACCTGGGCGGGCCGGTCCGCCTGTGGGACTTCGACCCTGCGGTGCCGCCGGCTGTGTTTGCCAATGGGTGGTTCATGGGCGTATGGACCAGGCGTTTCCTCGTCGAGTACCCCGCGCGGGTTCGGCTCGTCGGGGTGCTCTTCAAGCCGTGGGGGATGTCGCCACTCGTCGACCTGCCGGCGAGTAAGCTTCGGGACCGATGGGTGCCGGCCGACGCCGTCTGGCAACGGTCGGTGAAGCGGATTCGCAATCAAGTCGGCGACATCGCGTCGGCGACCGAGACGCTGCGGGTGTTGGAAACGGAGTCAGCCGTGGGCAGGCTATGTGCCGTGTCCGTTGCTTCGCAACAAAGGCGGGCTGAGCAGCCACGCTTCCCCCCGGCGGTAGAGGGCGGCTGGGCGTCCGGTGGGTGGGAGTCGCTGTTCCCCGGTGGCTCGCACGAAGCCCTTGGTGTTGAGTACCTTGCGGCGAAAGTTGCTCGGGTCGAGGGGCTGCCCCCAGACCACCTCGTAGACCCTGCGCAGCTCGCTCAACGCGAACGACTCCCCGCAGAAGGCCGTCGCGATGGCGGTGTGCTCCAGCTTCCTGCGGACCTCCTCCAGGGCGTCCGCGATAATGTCGGAGTGGTCGAACGCCAATCGGATGGTGGCGCTCGTGATGTTCGATACCGGGGCCCAGTAGGCGTGCTCGGCGTCCGTGCCGCCCACCGGCACGGGGAGGTCCGGCCCCAGGGCGAGGTAGGCGATGGTGACCACGCGGCCTCTCGGGTCACGTGGCGGATCCCCGTACGCGCCGAGCTGCTCCAGGTGAAGCCGGCTGCCGTCGATCCCGGCCTCCTCCCGTAGCTCGCGCAGGGCCCCGGCGCGCAGGGTCTCGTTCTTACGGACGTAGCCGCCAGGCAGCGCGGCCCGGCCGAGGTACGGCTGCCGCCCGCGATCGACCAGGAGCACCATCAACCGCTCGCTCCTGACGGTGAAGATCGCCAGGTCCACGGTGACCCACGACGGCTCCACCTCGGCGGCGCCCTTCAACTGGTCGTTCATCAGAACCCCTAAAGGTCATATTGACTTAAAGATGCCCAGGCATTTATGGTCTCATGGACCTTAACTCTGCGAGGTAGGGGCACAGCATGATCAGTACACATGCGCTGCCGGCCAAGGAAACGGTCGATGAACCCACCGCGGCCACGCGTCACCTATGCGCGGGGATGTACGTCGACGAACGCTTCCGCGACCTTGTGATCGACGAGGTGTGCACTGCCCCGTACCGGAGGGTCGCCCCCTCCTACGGGTTCGACATCGTCCCCGTCATGCGCCACGCCTGGCGGGCCGCGGCGCTGTCCACCGTCCTGCGCGTGGCTCTGGTGGGAGCGGTGGCCGTCCCGGCCCTGGCCGGCGCCTTGCCGTGCGCCGTCCTCCTCGGGTGCGGCCTCGCCCTGCTCTGGCTGCTGCGCGTCACGAGGATGCTGCGGGAAGCCGATCGGAAGCGGCAGCCGAAGAGGACATCGAAACGCCGCTATTGGAAACTCGTGATCTTCGAAAGCGACCTCCTCAGGCTGGTCTTTCCTCGGTGGAAGGCCGAGAAGCCGCCCGTGTTCCGGCATATTCGTGTCGTCGCGCTCTCGGTGACCGCGACCGGGGTGGTCGTCGCGGTCTCCCATCCGGGCCAAGCGCTGGTGGCCTTGGCCGTGGCCATGGGCACGGCGGTCTTGTGCCTCGCGGTGGGGGCCACGCGGCAGTTGATGCTCAACCGCATCCACCGGGCGCGGAATCTCCGGCCCGCTCGACTGTCCGGCCGGCAGAGGGCGGCGGACCTCCAGCAGCGGCACGCCTGCGCGGTCTACCGCCGGCCCCGCCACAGCGAGGACGACGACGATGAGGAGGAGGGTCTCACCTTCTTCACCGTCTTCGGGGACAGATCACCCTTCGTCGGGGCCGGTGAACTCGTCTATCAGTGGAACCCGCCGATGAACATCCAGCTGTTGCGCCCGAGCGAGGACGACGGTGCGCAGCTCCATGACCTCGAACACCGGGAACCGCCTTTCCAGACGCACGAACTGGTCGATCACCTGCGCGAGGCGATGCGACTACTCGACACCGACAGCCAGGATGTCCGGCTCCCCATCCAAGTCCGCGACCGGGTCTACGTGGCCGAGACCGACGTGGCGGCCGATCCGTCCCTCGCGCTGTCCCTGGACGACGCCGAGTTGCAAGCCGTCATCAACACGCCCGGAGCCAGACGGCACCACTTCCTCGAAGTCACAGCCCCCATGGCGGGTTCGGAGTTCGTTGCGACCGTTCTGCTGCGCGTCAGCGTCCAGGGAAGGACCTTGAGTATCTTCATGGCGGCCTGCGTTCTCGCACACACGCCGCGCTCCTTCCAGCGGACCGAGGAGTTCGGTCAGCAAGGTGCCATGGCCGTGGTCTTGTCCGCGTTCTGCGAACTGGGTGCCCTGCCAAGGGAGATCCAGAAGTCGTGGCGGGTCGTCCGTCACCTCCGTGCTCTGGGAAAGGCCGCCGTACTCCCCCGCGGCCTCACCAGCGAGCCGAGGCGCAACATCTTGACGGGGAGCCGGGTGAGCATCAGGGAGAAGGCGAGTCAGGCGTGGTCCAAGGTGCAGTTGGAAAAGAGCGACATCCTGGGCCAGATGAAGACGATCGAGCTGAGGTTGCTCCGGGCCGCCAGTGACTTCCTGTCCACTAAAGACGTGGACATATCCGAGTTCACTAATCGCGCCCTGAAGATCATCAACAGCGGGATTTTCAACTTCGGCGACAACAACAACTTCAACAACAATGCGGTGGGTGACGGGGCCCACGCCGGCGCCGCGGGGACTCAGCCCGCAGGCAACTCAAGTGAAGGTGGAAAAAAATGACCGGCAACCGAGGCATCATCAGTAACGGGAGCAACAATAGTTTCAGCAACAACGCCGTCGGAGATCATGCCAAAGTCCTCGGGGGTGCTGCCTCCTCTCACGTCGGCGCCGCTGCTGGCGGCGACAGGGGCGACACCGAGCCCACGTCCACGTGGGACATCGGAGTAGTCAGCATCCTCAGCGATGAATTACGGGCCGTGGTAAGCGAGTTGGACCTACGACGCCGCAAGGAACCCGGCGGCCTCTACTTCTACCGGGGCAGCCTCACCACTCAGGATTCGACCGTCCGCGTGGTGGCCACCCAGAGCCAGAGCCAGGGCCAGCGGTCGGCAATGGCGGCCCTTGAGAATCTGCACCGCCACTACGCGCCGCGGCTGTGGGCCATGGTCGGCGTGGGCGGCGGCATCGACACCGAGCGTGCCCGCATCGGCAACGTCATCGTCTCCACCGATGTCGTCTACTACGAGAACCGCAAGATCAACCCACACGGTGACGTCCGGCGCCGCGGGGAGCACCGCCAGGCACCTGCCCCGGTCGTCCACGCCGTCAACGCCTTCTTCGCGGAGAACGGGATGCCGGCACACTTGCGCCGACGTCTCCGTTCAAACGCTCCGGAGGAATTCGACGTCTACCCCGGACTGATCGGGTCGGGCGAGGCTGTCATCGCGGACCGGGACAGCGAGATCCGGCACTACCTCAAGGGCTACCACGAGAAGGTCATGGCCGTGGATATGGAAGCCGGAGGGCTCAGCCAGTACTGGCAGGAGCACTCCGTCCACGGCGCGGAGAACCCCGGCTGGATCGTTATCAGAGGCGTTTCCGACAACGCCGATGAGAAGAAGGGTCACGAACATCACGAACTCGCGGCCCGGAACGCCGCGCACGTCCTGCGGGAGCTCCTTCCCTTCATCTGCTCACCGCAGTCCTGACGGGTGATAACAGGCAGTCACAGGAGATGGTCCGGATGACCCCTTTCCTCCTCGGGATAGGCAGTTCACTGATAGCCAGCGTGATTGCCCTCGGGTTCGGCCTCCTCCGAGGCTCACGTCCGCTGTGGTGGCTGATTGCCGCCTGCTCCTCGTTCACCGGCACTGGCCTCCGTCGCGTCTACCATCGGCAATCGTCCGCCGAACAGGACATCGCACGCGACCTCCGCCGCGCCCGCTGGATCAAGGTGTTGGCGGGACGCGGAAACGTGCTCACCCGCGAGGCGTTCTCTCCTGTGTGGTCCGGGGAATTGGCACCCGACTCCGTCCAGGTCCTTCTGCCCGACTCCCAGGCCCAAGGGGACTCCTGGCTCGATCGACGCTCGCATGACATCGAGCGGTTCGATCCCGGTTACACTCCTGACCTGCTCAGGAGTCAAGTGCGGACGAACGTGGACTACCTCGTCCACGTCACGTCCTGGCGGAGCAACGTCGAACTCCGCGAGTTCAACATGCCCAACACCTGCCGTGTGATCGCAACGGACCATGCCGCCTTTCTGACCTTCTACAGCAGCTCCACACACGGCAGGAACACGCCTTGCCTGTACGTCCGGGCGCCGAGCCTCTTGTACAGCATCGCCCTTCAGCAGTTCGACATAGCCTGGATGCACAGTTCCCCCACCCACCCCACCCATCTCTGATGTGCTTCTCTGAAGCCGCCACGAATGCGAGCGTCGAGACACAAGGTGGGGACTGCTGCGTGATCAGGTGACAGCAGGACTTACGCAGCCAGGGCTGCGGTTGGGGTCATGATGGTCCTGTACTCGACGGGGACAAACGGCCACCCGTCTCTGCCGTCGCCGCCGGTGGTGGGTGCGCTCGATCCAGGTCACGATCGCGAACCGCAGTTTCCGCGCCCGCCGCCGGCTCACCACCGACCCGCTGCTTCTACGGATGATCCTCAGCAGCACTGCCCCTCGTCGTCATCGATCTCGCGCACCCGTAGTCGTTCTGACACTCGCACAGCGTGACAATCAGGGGGATGGGGTCCGGAACGGCCGGCTGCACGACGCCCGGCACACCGCGGCCACGGTGCTGATGCTCCTTGGTGCGCCGGATCGGGTCATCGGCATGATCACGGAGTGGGAGCCCGGTACGTCCGTGCGCATGCGGCGCGGTACCTGCACGTGCCCGATGCCATGCTCAAGGACGTGGCCCGGTAGATCGCCCGCGTCATCTGAGGGCCGCCCGAGACACCGCCTGTGGACAAGAACCAGGACAACGAGGACTGAGAGCCATGACGAAGGGCCCTGCTGGCGAACAGCAGGGCCCTTCGTTTTGCCTGGTCAGGCGGGGTGCGGAGGATACGAGATTCGAACTCGTGAGGGGTTGCCCCCAACACGCTTTCCAAGCGTGCGCCCTAGGCCTCTAGGCGAATCCTCCGCGGGCCACATTACAAGACGGGGCGGGGTGGTAGCGAACTCGTTCGCGAGGGGTGGCATCGGTTAAGGTGGAGGCGCCCCTCACGCGGCGCTAACTCGCTGAACTCCCCCAGGGCCGGAAGGCAGCAAGGGTAGGTGGGCTCTGGCGGGTGCGTGGGGGGCGCCTCGTTGTCCGGGGCGGGGGCGTCCCGGGTGGGGCGGAGGGGTGGGTTTCTGCGGGTGGGCGCCGTTGTCGGCCGTCACCTATATCGTCGTAGTCGTGTCGCAGCTCGCTCTCTACCGCCGCTACCGGCCCGAGACCTTCGGCGAGGTCATCGGGCAGGACCACGTGACCGACCCCCTGCAGCAGGCGCTGCGGAACGGGCGGGTCAACCACGCGTATCTGTTCAGCGGGCCGCGCGGCTGTGGGAAGACGACCAGCGCGCGCATCCTCGCCCGCTGTCTCAACTGTGAGCGGGGGCCCACGCCGGAGCCGTGCGGGGAGTGCCGGTCGTGCCGTGACCTGGCGCGGAACGGACCGGGGTCGATCGACGTCATCGAGATCGACGCCGCGTCGCACGGTGGCGTGGACGACGCGCGCGAGCTGCGCGAGAAGGCGTTCTTCGGGCCCGCCGCCAGCCGGTACAAGATCTATATCGTCGACGAGGCGCACATGGTCACCTCCGCGGGGTTCAACGCCCTGCTGAAGGTGGTCGAGGAGCCGCCCGAGCACCTGAAGTTCGTCTTCGCCACGACCGAGCCGGAGAAGGTCATCGGGACCATCCGGTCCCGGACGCACCACTATCCCTTCCGCCTCGTCCCGCCCGCCACCCTGCGCGACTACCTCGCGGACGTCTGCCGCGTCGAGTCCATCCCCGTCGAGGACACCGTCCTGCCCCTGGTCGTACGGGCCGGGGCCGGATCCGTTCGGGACTCGATGTCCGTCATGGACCAACTCCTCGCCGGCGCCGGTGCGCAGGGTGTGACGTACGCCATGGCCACCGCCCTCCTCGGGTATACGGACGGGGCGCTGCTCGACTCCGTCGTCGACGCCTTCGCGGCGGGCGACGGGGCGGCGGCGTTCGCGGTCGTGGGGCAGGTGATCGAGGGCGGGCACGATCCGCGGCGGTTCGTCACCGACCTGCTGGAGCGGCTGCGGGACCTGGTGATCCTGGCCGCCGTTCCGGACGCCGTGGACACGGGGCTGATCGACGTTCCGGCGGACGTGCTGGAGCGGATGCGGCGCCAGGCCGACACCTTCGGCGCGGCCGAGCTGAGCCGCGCCGCCGACCTCGTGAACGAGGGCCTGACCGAGATGCGCGGCGCCACCGCGCCGCGCCTCCAACTCGAGCTGATCTGCGCCCGGGTGCTGCTCCCCGGTGCGTACGGGGACGAGCGGTCGGTCATGGCCCGGCTGGACCGCCTGGAGCGCAACGCCGCCTCGGGCCCGCCGTCCATGGGGTACGTACCGGGGCCGGACGCCCACCGGCCGGCCGGCGGGGGTGGGGGCGAGGCCGCCGGTGGGGCGGAGGAACGCGGAGGGGCCGAGGCCGTCCGCGCTGCCGTCGCGGAGCGGGGCGGTCCGGTCACTCCCGGTTCTGGGGCTGGTGCTGGCGATTCTGGGGCTGGGGCCGGTTCCGGTTCTGGGGCTGGTGCTGGGGTCGGTTCTGAGGGTGGGCCGCGGGACTCTGGGGCTGGTTCTGATGGGGCTTCCGGGGTCGGGGCTTCCGGGCCCGCCGGCGGCGGGACCGCCGGGGGGCAGGGGCGTCGGCCCGGGGCCTGGCCCGGGAGCGGTGGGGCCGCGGCTTCCGCGGCGCCGGCCGCCGCGGCGGCGCAGGTCGCCGCTCCCGCGTCGGGGGCGGCTTCCGGGGGCGGGGCTCCGGGGGAGGGCGCCGTTCGGGCGGCGGCGGGTGGGGGCGTTGCCGCCGCGACCGCCGGGGGAGTGCCCGCGCAGCAGGGGGGCGCCGCCGCGGGGGCCGCTTCCGTACGGCAGATGTGGCCCGACATCCTGGAGGCCGTCAAGCACCGGCGGCGCTTCACCTGGATTCTGCTGAGCCAGAACGCCCAGGTCACCGGGTTCGACGGCGGGACGCTCCAGCTCGGTTTCGCCAACGTGGGCGCGCGGGACAGCTTCGTCAACGGCGGCAGCGACGAGGTGCTGCGCGAGGTGCTGGCGGAGCGGTTCGACGTGCAGTGGAAGGTCGAGGCCATCGTGGACCCGACCGGCGGCTCGGGCGGCGGCCCCGCGGGCGGGCCCGGGCCGGGCGGCGGCCCCGGCGGGCCCGGCGGTGGTGGCGGGCCGGGCGGCGGTCCCGGTGGCGGTGCGGGTGGGCCCGGCGGGGGGCCGGGAGGCGGGGGCGGTGCCGGGTTCGGCGGGGGCGGGGCCGGGGTGCGGCAGTCCGTACAGACCGCGCCCGCGCCCTCCGTGCCGGCCCCCGCTCCCCAGCAGCCCCGGCCGCCGGCCGGTCCCGGCGCCGGCGGCGCGTCCCGCGGCGCGCCGCCGCCCGACCCCGCGCCGCCCCCCGACCCCGGCCCGCCGCCTCCGCCGCTGGACGAGGACATCCCCGACGACGACGACCCCGACCTCGACGACACCGCCCTCTCCGGCCACGACCTGATCGTCCGCGACCTGGGCGCCACCGTCATAGAGGAGATCCGGCACGACTGAGGCGGTCGCGGGCGGCCCGCCCGGTTCCGTACTCCGCAAGGATGACCCCGGCGGGAGTCGCCGCGACTCCCCCCGGGGCAACCGCACCACCGCACGTCCTCCCTGCGATGGACGGCGGCGCGGCGGGTGAGAACGTAGGCTCGCCTGAACGGCCCGTACGACGGACAGAGAACCGCAGTAGCGCGACAAGGAGCGAGCGACGTGATGCCTGGTGGTGGCCAGCCCGACATGCAGCAGTTGTTGCAGCAGGCCCAGAAGATGCAGCAGGAGCTCGCCTCCGTCCAGCAGGAGCTGGCCGAGACCCCGGTCGAGGGGAGCGCGGGCGGCGGGCTCGTGAAGGCGACGGTGACCGGGTCCGGTGAGCTGACCGGACTGGTGATCGATCCGCGTGCTGTCGACCCCGAGGACACCGAGACGCTGTCCGACCTCGTCGTCGCCGCCGTGCGGGACGCGAACAACGCCGCGCAGCAGCTCCAGCAGGAGCGGCTCGGCCCGCTCGCCCAGGGGCTCGGCGGGATGCCGGGGCTGCCCTTCTGACCACCCGCCCGTATCGGCCGCCTGCGGGGTGCCTTTCCGGCCGTCCGGATCCGCCGGGTTCCGGAGCCGGGCGCCGTCCCCGGAGCCCCCGGGAGCGGGTTGAACCCGGCGGTAGCGGCTAGCTTGGTGCAGGAGAGCGGACACGAGAGAGGCATCGCGTGTACGAAGGCGTGGTCCAGGAGCTGATCGACGAATTGGGCAGGCTGCCCGGCGTCGGTCCCAAGAGTGCGCAGCGCATCGCCTTCCACATCCTCCAGGCCGAGCCCGCCGACGTCCGCCGGCTGGCGCACGCGCTGTCCGAGGTGAAGGAGAAGGTCCGCTTCTGCGCGGTCTGCGGGAACGTCGCGCAGGAGGAGCAGTGCCGCATCTGCGCCGACCCGCGCCGCGACCCCGCCGTCCTGTGCGTCGTCGAGGAGCCCAAGGACGTCGTCGCCATCGAGCGGACCCGTGAGTTCCGCGGGCGGTACCACGTGCTCGGCGGCGCGATCAGCCCCATCGAGGGCGTCGGCCCCGACGACCTGCGGATACGGGAACTCCTCGCCCGGCTCGCGGACGGCGCCGTCACCGAGCTGATCCTCGCCACCGACCCCAACCTGGAGGGCGAGGCCACGGCCACGTACCTGGCCCGCATGGTCAAGGCCATGGGCCTGAAAGTGACCCGGCTGGCCAGCGGCCTGCCGGTCGGAGGGGACCTGGAGTACGCGGACGAGGTCACCCTCGGACGCGCCTTCGAAGGGCGGCGACTGCTCGATGTCTGAAACGGAACGACGTGCCCGCCGGCTGGATCCCGGCGCAGCGCCCAGCAGCCCGGCAGGCCGCCACCCGCGGCCGGGCGGCGCGCGGGGCGCCGACACAGGAGGTCTGCTCGATGTCTGACGCCACCTTGCACCAGGCCACTCCGGACCCGGACAGCTTCGCGGTCCAGATCGCCGACTCGATCGAGAGCTTCATCGTCGCGGTCACCGAGGTCGCGAAGGGTGACGAGCCGAACAGCGCCGTGCCCTTCCTGCTGCTGGAGGTCTCGCAGCTGCTGCTGGCCGGCGGCCGGCTCGGCGCGCACGAGGACTTCGTGCCGGACGAGCGGTACGAGCCGGACACCGGCCCCGAGCCGGACGTCGACGAGCTGCGCGAACGGTTCGCCGAGCTGCTGGACCCGGTGGACGTGTACTCCGAGGTCTTCGACCCGTACGTGCCGCGCAGCACGCCCGTCGCCAGCCGGATCTCCGACGACCTGGCCGACGTGATCACCGACCTGCGGCACGGCCGCGCGCACTACGCCGCGGGGCGGGTGAACGAGGCGCTGTGGTGGTGGCAGTTCTCGTACCTGTCCAACTGGGGGCCGACGGCGAGCGCCTGCCTGCGCGCCCTGCAGTCGCTGGTGGCGCACGTGCGGCTGGACACGCCCCTGGGGGAGCTGGACGGGCTCGACACCGACAGCGACGCGGCGCTGGACGACGGCCGGCTGGAGGAGGAGGCGGGCCGGGTGATGGCGGCGGAGATCGCGGAGCCGCTGGGGCTGCGGCGCAGCTGAGCGCGGGGGCGCGGGGGCGCGGGGGCGCGGAGGGGCGCCGGGTGCGCAGGGGGCGTACGGCCCGTACACCGGGCGTACGCCCCGGGTTCCGCGGCCCGTACCGTACGCGCCGGAACGCGGGCCGGATGGTGTGAGCTGTCTTACGTTTCCGTGTGCCCGCGGTGGTCCCGGGCAGGTACGTCACCGAGCCGGCCCGCGCAAGCGGAATCGCCGGCTCGGTAGACTGAGCCGACCGAAACACCATTGCGAGGAGCGCACGTGGGCCTTGTCGTGCAGAAGTACGGCGGCTCTTCCGTCGCCGACGCCGAAGGCATCAAGCGCGTCGCCAAGCGGATCGTGGAGACCAAGAAGGCAGGCCACCAGGTCGTCGTCGTGGTGTCCGCGATGGGCGACACGACGGACGAGCTGATCGATCTCGCCGAGCAGGTCTCGCCCATCCCGGCCGGGCGCGAACTCGACATGCTGCTCACCTCGGGTGAGCGCATCTCCATGGCCCTGCTGGCGATGGCGATCAAGAAGCTGGGCCACGAGGCGCTGTCGTTCACCGGCAGCCAGGCGGGGCTGATCACCGACGCCGTGCACAACAAGGCGCGGATCATCGACGTCACGCCCGGCCGGATCCAGGAGGCGGTGGACAAGGGCGCCATCGCGATCGTCGCCGGGTTCCAGGGTGTTTCGCAGGACAGCAAGGACATCACGACCCTCGGCCGCGGCGGCTCGGACACCACGGCGGTGGCGCTGGCGGTGGCGCTGGAGGCGGAGGTCTGCGAGATCTACACCGACGTGGACGGCGTGTTCACCGCCGATCCGCGGGTGGTCAAGAAGGCCCGTAAGATCGATCGGATCCCGTACGAGGACATGCTCGAACTGGCCACCAGCGGGTCGAAGGTCCTGCTGCACCGCTGCGTCGAGTACGCCCGCCGGTACAACATGCCCATTCACGTCCGCTCCTCGTTCTCGGGGCATCCGGGCACCTGGGTAGGCAATATCCCTGAGGGAGCAGAAGGCATGGAGCACGCGATCATCTCCGGAGTCGCGCACGACGTCTCCGAGGCGAAGATCACGGTGGTCGGCGTCCCGGACAAGCCGGGCGAGGCCGCCGCCATCTTCCGGGCGATTGCGGACGCCGAGATCAATATCGACATGGTGGTGCAGAACGTCTCGGCCGCCGCCACCGGCCTGACCGACATCTCCTTCACCCTTCCCAAGACCGACGGCCACCGCGCCATGGGGCTGCTGACCAAGGCGCAGCCGGCGATCGGCTTCGAGTCGCTGCGCTACGACGACCAGGTCGGCAAGATCTCCCTCGTCGGCGCCGGGATGCGCTCGCACCCGGGCGTGACGGCCACGTTCTTCGAGGCGTTGTCCAACTCCGGCGTGAACATCGAGCTGATCTCGACGTCCGAGATCCGGATCTCGGTGGTGACGCGCGAGGACGTCGTCAAGGACGCGGTACGCGCCGTGCACACGGCGTTCGGCCTCGACAGCGAGAGCGACGAGGCGGTCGTCTACGGGGGTACGGGCCGCTGAGCCGTCCGTCGCCCCCGCCGTCCCGCTGTGCTGCCGTACCGCTCTGTCGCCGTACCGCCCAGTTGTGACCGATCCGTTGGTCCATACCGCTTGCGTCGCACGCCCTCGCCGTTCGAGGATTTCGGTTCGCGCCGTTTGCAACCGCGGCGGCGCCGCGAAACGTCTCTGTCCCTGCCCGCGGTGGCCGGCTGGTCGGGTAGCGAGGGAGTGTGCATGGCATTGCGTGCGGCAACACGACCGGTGCCGCGGCCGTGCGCGTACAACCCTGACGGGGGTCGGTGTGTCCAACAGTCGTGGCAGAGGCACTCAGCATTGCGACCCTTCCGGCAGGTCCCGCGCTGCGCCGCGGTCCGTCCGCGGCGCCCAGCGGGCTGCCGGTGATCGCGCCGTGGTCCGCGCGGCCGGCCGCGCAGAAGAACGCGGCGGACGCTGACGACGCCATGGCGGAGGGCACCAGCGTCGACCACCTCACCGAGACGTACCAGACCCACTACCGGTCGCTGCTCGGGCTCGCCGCGCTGCTGCTCGACGACCTCGCCTCCTGTGAAGATGTGGTGCAGGAAGCCTTCATCCGCGTGCACTCGGCGCGCAAGCGGGTCAAGGATCCGGACAAGACCCTCGCCTACCTGCGGCAGACGGTCGTCAACCTGTCACGTTCCGCGCTCCGCCGACGCATCACCGGGCTGAAGCTGCTCTCCAAGCCCATGCCCGACATGGCGAGCGCGGAAGAGGGCGCGTACGAACAGCTGGAGCGCGACCAATTGATCAAGGCTATGCGCGGGCTGCAGCGCCGGCAGCGCGAGGTGCTCGTGCTGCGTTACTTCGCGGACATGACCGAGGCTCAGGTGGCCGAGGCGCTGGGCATCTCGCTCGGCTCCGTCAAGGCGTACGGCTCCCGGGGCATCGCCGCACTGCGAACAGCCATGGGAGCGCGGGCATGAGCGAGCGTTTCTACGAATCGGGGCCCCCGTGGGAACGGGGCTCCGAGGGATCCGGCGGGTCGGGGTCCGGCGGGTCGGGATCGAAGACGAGCGGCGCGGTGGACGTGGCCGAGACGGCGGAGCTGCCGGCGGAGCCGGACGAGGCGAAGGCGGCGTCGGGCGCGGATACGGGCCCGGGTGCGAGCGCGGACTCGGGCGCCGGTACGGGCTCGGGTGCGGGTACGGGCTCGGGTGCCGACGAGCCGGGGGTGCCGGGTGGCGCCGCCGGAGCGGACGACGGCCCGGGTGCTGCGGCCGGACGGGACGGCTCCGCCGGGTCGGACGGCTCGGCCGGGTCGGACGGCTCCGCCGGACCGGGTGCTTCGGCCGGTTCCGGCGGTGCGGGCGGTTCCGGCGGGGCCGGGAACCCGCGCCGACCCGGCGGCCACGGCGACGGGGACGGCGGCGACGACGCCGACGGCGAGGAGGAGCTGCGGCTTCTGCTCCACTCCGCGGTCGACGGCCTGGAGCCGGCGCCCGGCACGCTGGAGTACTTGCAGCGGGCGGTGCCCGCACGGCGTACGCGCCGCCGCCAGCTGGTGGCGGTCGCCGCCGTCGCGGTGGTCGCGATCGCGGTCTCGGTGCCGGCGCTCATGACGATGACGGGCTCGACGGGGGAGAGGAGCCCGCGCCAGGACGTCGCCAACAGCCGGTACCCCGGCGGCGGGCAGGGCGGGGGCGGCGCCGTGGAGGGCAGCGACTCCGAAGCCACCGCGGGCAGCAAGGAGCCGAGCGGCCAGGAGGAGGAGCCGCGGAGCCCGGGGCCCGACGAGGACAGCCCCGCCCCGACCGGTGGCTCCGAGGACGGGGTCGAAGCGGAGCCGTGCGCGCCGACGCAGATCAGCGAGCCGGTCGCGGCGAGCGATATGCCGGACGAGGCCGGCCGGGTCACCGGATCCTTCACCGTCACCAACGTCTCCACCTCCTCCTGCGCGGTCGGGTCGTCCGGCGGCGTGCGGGTGGGCGGCACGTTCGGCGCGGCGAGAGCGAGCGAGGTCGACGCCCGTACGCACACGGAGGGCGACGCCGCGACGGACCTGCTGCCGCCGCCGGCGCCGGCGGCCGACGCGCTGGTGCTGGCGCCCAGCGAGTCGTACGTGGTGGCGTTCGCCTGGGTGCCGGAGGCCAGCGGCGACGGCGGCTGCACCACCTCCCACGCCTCGCCCAGCCCGGACCCCAGCGACGGGACGGACACGGCCACGCAGGACGAGACCCAGTCCGAGCCGGACCAGGGGACCGACGCCGGCGGTACCGAAGCCGGCGGCACCGACACCGGCGGCGGGACCGGCGAACCGGGCGACGGCGACGGCAACGCCGAAGGCTCCGTCACCCTGACCCACTCGCCGGAGGCCGACTCCTCCGCCGTGGCCGAGGTCACGGTCGAGAACGCCTGCGCGGGCACCGTCTACTACACGGAACCCCTCCCGAACGCCTGACCCTGGGACGGGCGCCCGCCGGGGAGGCCGTACCGTGGTGGCGTGTACCGGTTCCTGCTGACGCCCCGCTGGTGGGTCGTCAACGTGCTCGCCGCGCTCGCCATCCCGGTCTGCCTCGTCATGGGCAGCTGGCAGCTGGGCCGCTTCGAGACGCGGGTGGACACCCACCGGGAACAGCAGGAGCAGCGGGCGGAGCAGGCAGGCGACGGCGTCGCCGGCCGGCCGATGGGCGAGCTGCTGCCCGTGACCCAGGACACCACCGGCGAACCGGCCACGGTCACCGGCCGCTACGGTCCCCAACTCCTCGTCCCCGACCGCACCCTCGACGGCGAGACCGGCTTCTACGTCCTGACCCTCCTGCGCACCGACGACCCCGTGGGCGGCGACGGCGACACCGGAGCCCCTACCTCCGTTCCCGTTCTGCGTGGCTGGCTGCCCGGCGAGGCCGACCCGGCGCAGGCTCCCGAGCCGCCCGCCGGCGAGGTCACCGTCACCGGCGCGCTGCAGGCGTCCGAGCACCGGGGCTCCCCCGGCGTGCACACCGAGGGCGGCCTGCCCCGCGGCCAGGTCGGCATGATCAGCGCCGCGGCGCTGGTCAACGTCGTGGACGACCAGGTCTCCACGGCCTGGATCACCCTCCTTGAGGCCGACGGCGGGATGCGGCCCGTCCCCGCCGAGGTGCCGCAGGGCAGCGGGCTCGACCTCAAGGCGTTCCAGAACCTCGGCTACACGGCCCAGTGGTTCGTCTTCGCCGGCTTCGTGATCTTCATGTGGTACCGGCTGTTCCGCCGCGAGGCGGAGGTCGCACGCGACGCGGCCCTGGGCCTCACCTCCCCCGGTCCTGCGGCGGCCGCCGGGAACCCGGACCCGGATCCGGATCAGGACGCTGCGGATGCTGTGGGCGCTGCGGATGCCACGGACGCGGAGCCGTCGGCCCAGCAGGCAGATGACGCCGGGCGAAGTCCAGCTCCAGCCTCAACTGCTTGATCCGCTCCGCGACGACCAGGGAGCCGTGTCCCGCGTCGTAGCGGTACACCTCGTGCGGATGGCCGCGCTCCGCCAGCCGGCCGATGTAGTTCTCCACCTGCCGGATCGGGCACCGCGGGTCGTTGAGCCCCGCGGAGACGAACACCGGCGCCCGCACCCGGTCCACGTACGTCAGAGGCGACGACGCGGCGTAGCGCTCCGGGACCTCCTCGGGTGAGCCGCCCATCAGCGTGCGGTCCATCGCCTTCAGGGCCTCCATCTCGTCCCGGTACGCCGCCACGTAGTCGGCGACGGGCACTGCCGCCAGGCCCAGCGCCCAGCTGTCCGGCTGGGTGCCGAGGGCGAGGAGCGTCAGATACCCGCCCCACGAGCCGCCGCCGATCACCAGCCGCTCCGGGTCCGCGAGTCCGGAGGCGACGGCCCACTCCCGCACCGCCGCGATGTCCTCCAGCTCGATCAGCCCCACCCGGTGCTTCAGCGCGTCGGTCCACTCCCGGCCGTAGCCGGTGGAGCCGCGGTAGTTGACGCGGACCACGGCGAAGCCGTGGTCGACCCAGGCCGCCGGGCCGGCCGCGAAGGCGTCGTCGTCCTGCGCCGTCGGCCCGCCGTGCACGTCGAACAGGCACGGGAACGGGCCCTCGCCCGGCGGCCGCTGCACCAGGGCGTGGATCCGCCCGCCGGGCCCGTCCACCCAGGCGTCCGCCACGGGCACCGAGCGCGGCGCCGCGGGCCCCGGCGGCCGCAGCACCACGGCCCCGTCGGCGGACCGCACCTGCGGCGGCTCCGCGCCCGACGACCAGTGGAACTCCACCGCGCCGTCGGGCCGCGCCGTCGCCCCCGAGATCGTCCCCGGCGGGGTCTCCACCCGGGTCAGCGCGCCGGAGCCGGCGCCCTCCAGCCCGTACCGCCAGAGCTCGCTGCGGGCCTGGTACGTGTGCAGCAGGAGCAGCGCGCTGCCGTCCGGATACCACTCCGCGGACACGTCCCCCGGTAGATCCAGCTCCAGCTCCGTCGTCCGCCCGGCGACCGGGTCCCAGATCATCGGCTCCCACCGGCCGCGCCGCTGGTGCCCGACGAGCAGCCGGGTGTCGCCCGCCACCGGCGCGAAGCCCAGCACCTCCAGGCCCAGCTCCTCCCGGCCGCCCTTGGTGTCGTCCAGCTCGGCGACCGTGACGTCCGCGCCGGGGGCACCGCCGATCCGCAGCACGCGCAGGGCGGCGTGCATGGCGTCGCCGTGCTCGGTGTGCTCGACGGCGAGCAGCCCGCCGTCGTACGAGAGGTCGCCGACGCCGGCGGACTCCGGGTGCCGGTAGATCTCGCTCGGCTCGCCGCCGGGCCGGACGAGGTGGATCGTCGTGCCCGTCTCCTCCGTGGAGCGGCCGACCACCGCCGTGCCGTCCCGCGCGAGCGCGAGGCCCGCCGAGTAGGCCGGGGGGAGGCCGGGCGCCGCGGCCCGGTCCTGCCCCGGGGCGGCGCCGGCGAACGGCTGCCGCCGCCACACCCCGAACTCGTCCCCGTCGGTGTCGCAGAACCACCAGACCCACTCGCCGTCCGGCGTCAGCGCGCCGTCCGTCGTGCCGTTCGGCCGGTCGGTGACCTGGCGGACGCCGCCCGTGCGCCGGTCCCAGGCGTACAGCTCGAACGTGCCCGTCACGTTCGACACGTACAGCGCGCGGTCCGGCGCGTCCTCCGCCCACCCGGGCAGGCTGATCCGCGGCGCCCGGAACCGCTGCTCCCACACCGGCGCCGCACCCGCGGGCGCTCCGCTGTCGCCGCCTCCGCTGTCGCCGCCTCCGCTGTCGGCGCCTCCTCTGCTCCCGCCGCCTCCGCCGCCTCCGGCCTCGTCGCCCCCGCCGGCGCCGCCCACGACGCCACCGGCACCTGCCGCTTTGCCCCCGTCGATCTCGCTCATGCCGACATTCTGCGGCCTGGCCGGAGCCCGGCGGCGCCCGCAGCGCCAATCTGTGGACAACTCCCCAGTTGTGGATAAAACCTGCCGCCGCCGGCGCCGCGCCTACCGCCGCACGCCCGACACCGCGTACTCGAAGAGCGCCTTGTTGCTGTTCCGCTTCCGGATGACCTCCACCTCCACCCCCGCGAACCCCGCCGCCCCGAGCAGCGCCGCGTACCACTCCTGCGCCGGTACCTGGTTCCCGTAGAAGGTCGAGTTCCCGATCACGTAGACCGCCCGGCCGCCGCCGCGCACGTTCTTGTACGCGGCCCGGAAGTGCCCCCACATGTCGTGCACGTACTTGCCCACGTAGTTGGCCAGCAGCGGCCCGTTCCGCCCGCCGTCCCGCCGGATCGCCGCCTGCGTCCGGGCCAGCTCGCCCGCGACCGGCTCCGGCACCCCCGCCGCCGGACCCGGCGGGATCCAGGCCCGTACGCGCGAGGTGGCCGCGCCCCAGGTGCCGCCGATCGCCTGCCAGTCCAGCCGGCCCGCGTCCTCCGCCCGCCGCAGGTGCCGCATCCAGTACATGTACGGGCGCAGCTCCCGGATGTACGACATCCGGTTGACGTACGGCGGCGAGGTCAGCAGCAGGTCGCAGGGGAGGAGCCGGCCGGCGGCGGGCTGCATGTCGCGGGAGTCGCCGTACAGCACGCGCGCGGTGCCGGGCAGCGGTGCCGCGGCGCTCGCGAGCGTGGTGTCGGCCTCGCGCCGGAAGTCCTCCAGCACGGCCCGGGCGGCGTCGAGGCCGAGCGCCCGGAGAGCGGCCGCGTCCGCCGCGGGCGGCGTGCTCTCCTCCCGCTCCTGTTTGAAGGACATGCTCTGGTGGTTGAACGCCGCGTTGCTCGACGCGATCAGCGTCCTGCAGAACGCCACGTCCAGCAGGTCCCGGCCGCCCGGCGGCAGCCCGCCCGCCGCGACGTCCAGCGCCCGGCGCACCGCCTTCAGCGCGTCCAGCGCGCTCCACGCCCACCACCGGCCGATGTTGTGCAGCTCCGGCTGCCACAGCCCGCCGGCCTCCGGCAGCAGCTCCTCGGCGCGGCGCACCAGCGGGGCGAGCGCCTGCCGGGTCTCGCGCAGGTGCGCGGGCTCGTACGCGGCCGTCTTCGTCTTCCCGAGCCAGATCAGGAACGGGTTCACGTCGAGCGACTGCCCCGTCAGCCCGTGCTCGGCGGCGGCGAGCGGGGTGGTGCCGGTGCCGGAGAAGGGGTCGGTGACGACGGATCCGGGCGGCATCTCGGCGGCGTAGCGGCGCACCAGGCTCACGGAGTAGGCGGGCGTCAGCCGGAGCCAGCCGTGGCGGCCGGCGCCGGCGTTGGCGCGGTAGGTGAGGTGCGCGTTCTGGCGCGTGTCCGACCGCATGCTCTCGCTCTCGCCGACGGAGGTGGGGGTTGCGTGGATCGTAGTCGGCGGCGGGTGCCCGGCCCGTGGGAACGGCCAAGTCCCCTCCTGCGGAACGTACGGAACGGCGGCGCAACGCAACGGCCGCCCCCTCGCCGTGCGCGAGAGAGCGGCCCGTCGACTTCTTACGGTGTTTCCCGTGAAACCTCCGCCCGCTGCCGGATCTCAGCCGCGCGCCGTGGCCTCCGCGTAGCGTGCCGCGACGTCCTCCCAGTTCACGAGGTCCCAGAGCTTCTGGACGTAGTCCGGGCGGACGTTCTTGTACTGCAAGTAGTACGCGTGCTCCCAGGCGTCGAAGACCAGCAGCGGCGTGCTGCCCTGGCCGACGTTGCCGTGGTGGTCGTAGACCTGTTCGACGATCAGCCGCCGGCCCAGCGGCTCCCACGCCAGCACGCCCCAGCCCGAGCCCTGCACCGACGCCGTGGCCGCGCTCAGCTGCTTCCGGAACGCCTCGAAGCCGCCCAGGTGCTCGTCGATCGCGTCGGCGAGGGCGCCGTCGGGGCGGTCGCCGCCGTCCGGGGAGAGGTTCTCCCAGAAGATCGTGTGCAGTACGTGCCCGGAGAGGTTGAAGGCGTAGGTCTTCTCCAGCCCGACCAGGCTGCCGAACTGCTCCTTGTCGCGCGCCTCGGCGAGCTGCTCCAGCGTGTCGTTGGCGCCCTTGACGTAGGCGGCGTGGTGCTTGGCGTGGTGCAGTTCGAGGATCTGCCCGGTGATGGCGGGCTCCAGTGCGGCGTAGTCGTAGGGCAGATCCGGTAGCGCGTACGTGCTCATGGGGCGCTGCTCCTTTCGTGGGACGTCCGTCCGGGGATCACCCTACGCGCTTATTGCACAGGACTTGCAACAACTTCTTGTGTGCATCAAGCTGGTTGTGCCGGGCGGGGCCCGGCGGTAGGCGATCGTCTTCCCGCCGGTGCGCTCCGGCTACCTGTGCGCCGGGCCCCACCCCTCACGACGCCTGATGCCCCGGACCGACCGCCGGGCCCGTTCTCCCGTACGGGCCTCGCAAGCGCTTGTCGGCGCCTCGCCCGTCTGCTTGACTCCGGCTGCCAGTGCCCCAACGCACCGGAAGAGGACGACCCCATGGACTTCACCCGCAGACGCCTGCTGTCCACCCTGCCCGCCGCCGGCCTGCTGGCCGTCCTCCCGGCCCGCGCGGCCGCCGGGGCCACGGAGAGCGCCGCGGAGAGCGCCGCGGCCGGAGACGCCGCCCTCCTCCTCGCCCACGTCCGCGCCGTCTTCGCCGGCACGCCCGGGACCAACGCCCGCCCCGAGACCGCCGCCAAGGTCGCCGACGTCCACGACACCGCCCGCGCCAACCTCGCCGCCATGGCCGACCCCGGCGCCGCCACCGACGAACTCTTCGCCGGCGTCCCCCTCGGCACCAGCGACGTCAACCTCACCACCTCGTACCGCAAGCTCTACGAGATCGTCCTCGCCACCCGCGCCCCCGGCGGCGGCCTCCACGACGACGCCGCCGCCCAGCGCCGCGCCGTCGACGGCCTGGTGTGGCTGCACGAGCGCTACTACGGCGACCAGTCCCGGGGCTACTACGGCAACTGGCACAACTGGGAGATCGGCATCTCCACCCACGTCAGCAAGACGTTCGCGCTCCTCGCCGACGTCCCCGGCGCCGTCCCCGCCGGCCTGCTCACGACGTACGTCGCGTCCATGGACGCGTACCTCCGCAACGGCAAGGACGGCGACGTCGACCTCGACTCCCGCTTCCACACCGGCGCCAACCTCGCCGACATCACCACCAACCGCCTCATCCAGGGCGCCCTGCTCACGGCGTCCGGGGAGGCCGACGGCGGACCCCGTACCGCCAAGGCCCTCGAAGACCAGCTCACCGTCTTCGCCACCATCGACCCGTACGACATCCGCCACGGCAACACCGACGGCTACTACGCCGACGGTTCGTTCATCCAGCACCACTCGGTCGCGTACACCGGCTCGTACGGCAAGGCGCTCCTCACCCGCGTCGTCCAGACGCTCAAGTTCCTCGACGGCACCGGCTACGCGAACACCGGCGCGCTCGTGCCCGTCGTGCAGCGCTGGGTGCGCGACGGCTTCGCGCCGCTGATCTTCGAGGGCTGGATGATGGAGGTCGTCAAGGGCCGCGCCGTGTCCCGCACGACCTCCGGCTACACCGACGTCGCGATCGTCGTCGAGGCCGTCGTCGACCTCGCCGACTACACCACCGGCGCCGACGCCGCCGCGCTCAGGAGCTACGTCAAGCACATCCGCGCCACCTCGCGCGCCGCGCTCGACCCCACCCGGTTCGTCTCCCCCGTCAGCATCGTGCGCTACGCCGACATCGTCGGAGACGACTCCGTCCCGCCCGCCGACCTCAACCCCGCCGCGCGCAGCGTCGCGTTCAACGCCATGGACCGGCACGTCCACCGCCGCCCCGGCTACGCCTTCGCGCTCGCCCGCAGCTCGGACCGCATCAGCAAGTACGAGTACATGAGCGGCGAGAACCTGATGCCCTGGTTCCAGGGCGACGGCGCGTACTACCTCTACCTCTCCGGCCAGGACCAGACGCGCTCGTACGGCGTCGACTACTACACCGTCGTCTCCCCCTACGGCCTCGCCGGCACCACCGCCCCTGTCGAGCGCCGCGGCACCGTACCGGAGCTGTACGACGGCATGCTCTGGTACGAGAACCCGGGCCACCCGCTGAACTTCACCTCGTCGTCCGAGTCGCAGAACAAGTACGTCTACTTCCCGCGCGGCACCAACCGCCACTCCGGCGGCGCCGTCCTCGGCGCGTACGGGACGGCCTCGGTGGTGCAGTCCGACGACGTCGCCTACGCCGAACGCGACGTCCTCCCCGACGACTTCGTCGTCTACCGCAACGCGACCGCCGTCAAGTCGTGGTTCATGCTCGACGACGAGATCGTCGTCCTCGCCGCCGGCGTCGGCGACCGTGCCGGACGCACAGTAACTACTACCGTCGACGCGCGCACCGCGGACCCGTCCGCCGCCGTCTCCGTCACCGGCGCGCGCCGCGACGGCCGCGCCTGGGAAGGCCCGGGCACGGCAGAGCTGCGCTGGCTGCGGTACGCCGACGCCGCGGAGGGCACCGCCGTCGGCTACGTCTTCCTGGACGCCCCGCGCGTCCGGGTCGGGCTGGAGGACGTCACCCGCAGCCGCCGCGTCGTACGGACCAGGAACCCCGACACGGCGGTGACGCGCACCGTCTTCAGCGCGACCGTCGACCACGAGCCGCGGCGCGGGCTCGCGCGCCTGGCGTACGCGCTGGTGCCGCACGCCTCCGCCGGGCAGTTGGACACGTACCGCCGCCGCGGCCCGCTCACCGTGACCGCCAACACCCCGCACCTCCAGGCCGTCCGCCACACCGGCCTCCGCCTGACCGCCGCCAACGCCTTCGGCCCCGGCCGCCACCACACCGCCGGGCTGAGCGTCGACGGCCCGGCCTCGGTGCTCGTACGGGCCGGGGACGACGGGCGGGTGGAGGTGGCCGTCGCGGACCCGACGATGGACCGCGACACGGTCACGGTGGTGCTGCGCGGCCGGCCGCTGCGGAAGGCGGCGGGGGACGACGGGGTGCGGGTGAGCCGGGTGCCCGGGGGGACGAAGCTGGAGGTGAACACCCGGCAGGCGTACGGCAGGAGTCTGACGGCAAGCCTGGAGAAGTAGGCGACCGGGCCCCGCTTGTCCGGTACGGGGGCATGTGCGGGGAGGTGAGGGGGTCTACGCTGGAGTGACAGGGCTCGTGCAGGGCCGGTCGGGCCGGACCGGGGGAGGACGAGTGGCTGAGTTGTTCCTACGTGGGCTGAGCCGCTGGCAGGCGGACACGCAGCGGGAGGCCGTGGCGGACGTCTACGTCGCCTCGTACAACGGGCGGGCCGGCGGGACGGTGGGAGCCGGCGGCGCCGGCGGCGCCGGTGGTGCCGTCGGGTCCGGTGCGATCGGTGGCGCGGCGGCCGGGCGGGAGGACTTTCTGCGCCGGCTCGAAGACCACGTGCAGCGGCCGGGCTTCGAGATGGTCCTGGCCGGCGGCGACCGCCCGGTGGGCTGCGCGTACGGCTTCCGGGCGGACCGCTCCGGCGCGTGGTGGCCGGACTTCCCGGAGGGGCCGCCGCTGGCGCTGACGGAGGTCACGTCGTCCCCGCGGGCGTTCGTGGTGGCGGAGTTGATGGTCGTCCCCGACCAGCGCCGCCGGCACATCGCCACGCGCCTCCAGCAGCACCTGCTGGCACGCTGGACCCCGTCCCCGGCGGTGGCGCTGTTCCCGCGGGGCAACGAGGCGGCGGGCGCGGCGTACCGCACGTGGGGCTGGACCCGTACGGGCAGCCTCCACCCGGCCCCGCCGACGCCCCCGCTGGACCTCTGGACGCACAGGTAGGACGCCGCGCGCGTTCTCCTCGGGGGCCGCCTGCGCACATCCGGGCCGACGACGGGAGCGGAGGCTCCCGGACGGGCCGCTGACCCCGCCCTGCGGCGGGCGTACCGGCGCGGCACCCGCGCCGCGACGCGGGTCCGCCACCGCGCCGCCGGTTCAGGCCGGCGCGCCCCCGAGGCCGATCTCGTTGCCGTCCGGGTCGCGGTACAGCGCCTTCCGGACCCCGTTGCCGTACGTCTCCCGCCGCACCGGCTCCACGCCGCGGGCGGATATCGCCGCGACCCGGTCGTCGAAGTCGTCGACGAAGACGGTGTTCAGGGCGTGTCCGGCGTGCTCCGGGCGGTGCTCGACGGCCAGCGACCGGTGCTCCGCCAGCTCCCACACCACCTCCTCCGGGGACGCCACGAAGGTCGGCGGGGTGCCGAGCAGGCGCTCGTACCAGGCCAGTGCCGCGGCGAAGTCCCGTACGGGGACGCCGGCGAAGAGGTCGACGCTCATGCCCGCAAGCGTACGGACCGACACTGACACCCGCCGGGCCCTCGGCGCCAACGTGCCGCTGGAGCCGTCCCGGACCGCCCGCGGGAGCGGTCGGCAACCCGCTCTTCCCGATTTCACCCGGATGGGTCGAATAGAGTGCGGATGGGGCAGAAGTGGCTACGCTCTGTCGGGTGCCGGGTACTCACGCCGCCGTCCTGCCGCGGGTCTGCCGCGCCGTGGTCGCCCTTCTCGCGGGACTGGCGATCGTCGCGCTGGCGCCGGTGTTCGCGTGCGTGGACGCCGGTTCGCCGCACCACGAGGGCGGGGAGAGCCTGCGGGGGAGCACGCTCGCGGTGACGCTGTCCCCGGAGGCGTACGCGGACGCGGAGGAGGACCACCGGACCGCCCGCCACCGCACGGGCAGCCACCTCGACGCCCACGGCAGCCACGCCGACTGCCGCGACCGGTGCTGCGAGCCCGCCGCCGCCCTCCCCGGCGCCGTCCTGCGCGACGACTCCCCCGGCTCCGCCGCCCACCCCGTGCGCGCCCCCGACGCCCCGTCCGCCCGCGCCTCCGTGACCCCCGCCGGCCACCCGGTGTCCGCGGCCGCCGGCCCGCGCCCGGCGGCCCGCCGCGCCGGGCCCGTCCTCCTCCGCCTGGTCTGCGTCAGCCGTACGTGACGGCCCCCCGCGCGCCGCGCCCGCCCCGCAGCGCGCCGCGCGCCCGCCACGCCCCCACGCACGTACGCGCACACCCGGCCGCGCACCGGCACGGCCGCGGAAGGACCGACCCCCCATGCACCCAGCCACGCCCCCGGCCGCGCACCCCGTCTCGCACCCGCTCCGCACCGTCTCCCCCGCCGAACTCCGCGGCTTCGCCGCCGCGCACCACCTCCCCGGCCCGGCCGGCGGCGCCCGCAGCACGCCCGCCGGGCTCGTCGGCAACACCCCCGTCCTGTGGATCGGCGAGCCCTTCAGCCCGCCCGGCCACGGCTTCTGGGCCAAGCTGGAGTGCGCCAACCCCGGCGGGCTCAAGGACCGCTCCGCGCTGCACATGGTCGCCGCCGCCCGCCGCCGCGGCGAACTGGCGCCCGGCGCGCCCGTCGTCGAGTCGACCAGCGGCACGCTGGGCCTCGGCCTCGCGCTCGCGGGGATCACCTTCGGCCACCCGGTGACCCTCGTCACCGACCCGGGGCTGGAGCCGCTGCTGCGGCACCAGCTGACCGCGTACGGGGCGTGCGTCGACGTCGTACGCGCCCCGCACCCCGCCGGCGGCTGGCAGCAGGCCCGCCGCGACCGGGTCGCGGAACTGCTCGCCGCGCGGCCCGGCGCCTGGTGCCCGGACCAGTACCACAACCCCGACAACCCCGCCGCGTACGACGCCCTCGCCCTCGAACTCGCCGTCCAGCTCGGCCGCGTCGACGTCCTCGTCACCGCCGTCGGCACCGGCGGCCACTCCGCCGGCGTCGCCCGCGCGCTGCGCGCGTTCTCGCCGGGCATGCGGCTGGTCGGGGTGGACTCGGTGCGCAGCACGGTCTTCGGGCAGCCGGCCGGCGAACGGCTGATGCGCGGGCTCGGCAGCAGCATCCATCCGCGCAACGTCGACCACGCGGCGTTCGACGAGTGCCACTGGGTCGCGGCGCACGAGGCGGTGTGGGCGGCCCGCCGGCTGGTGCGGCACCACTACGCGGGGGGCGGCTGGAGCGTCGGCGCGGTCGCGCTGGTCGCCGGGTGGCTGGCGCGTACGCACGGGCCGTCGGCCCGTATCGCCGCAGTCTTCCCCGACGGCGTACAGCGCTACTGGAACACCGTCTTCAGCGACGACCACTGCCGCGCCCACGACCTGCTCGACCGCCCGCCGGCCGCGGACCCGGACGAGATCGGGCACCCGGCGGAGCGGACGGTGGAGCGCTGGACGCGGTGCGCCAACGTGACGGCGGTGCCGGCGCGGTGAGGGGCGTGGCGCGGGAGTTCCGCTCGTACGGCGGCGGGGTGCGGCTGCTGATGGTGCAGCAGTTCACCATCAACACCGCCTTCTACATGCTGATGCCCTACCTCGCCGCGCATCTCGCGGACGGGCTGGGCATGGCGGCGTGGGCGGTGGGCCTGGTGCTGGGCGTACGGAACTTCTCCCAGCAGGGCATGTTCCTCCTCGGCGGCACGCTGGCCGACCGGCTGGGCTGCAAGCCCATGATGGTCGCGGGATGCGTGCTGCGGACGGCCGGGTTCGGGCTGCTGGGCTTCGTGCAGTCGCTGCCGGCGCTGGTGGCGGCGTCGGCGATGACGGGCTTCGCGGGGGCGCTGTTCAACCCGGCGGTACGGACGTATCTCGCCCAGGCCGTCGGCGAGGAGCGGCGGGTGGGGGCGTTCGCGCTGTTCAACGTCTTCTACCAGACCGGGATGTTCGTCGGCCCGCTGGTCGGGCTGGCGCTGCTGGCGGCCGACTTCCGGCTGGTGTGCACGGTCGCTGCGCTGCTGTTCCTGGGGCTGACGGCGGTGCAGGTGCTGGCGCTGCCCGAAGGGGACCGGGGGACGGTACGGGCCGTGCGCCCGGGGGCGCGCGGGGTGCTGGCCGACTGGCGCACCGTCGTGACCAACCGCCCCTTCATGCTCTTCTCCGCCGCCATGATCGGCTCGTACGTCCTCTCCTTCCAGGTGTATCTGGCGCTCCCCCTCCAGGCCCACCGCGCCTTCCCGGGCGCCGGCGACGGCGTGACCACCGCGCTCTTCGCCGTCTCGGCGGGCGTGGCGGCGGCGGGCCAGCTGCGCGTCACGGGCTGGGCCAGGAAACGCTGGCCGGCACAGCGCGCCCTGGTGTACGGGATCGCGCTGATGAGCGCCGCCTTTCTGCCGCTGCTGCTCGCCGGCGCCCCGCTCGACGGCGACGGCACGGCGGCCCGGACGGCGGCGCTGGCCCCGCTGCTGCTCGCCGCGGCGCTGCTGGCGCTGGGCACGGCGCTGGCGTACCCGTACGAGATGGACACGGTCGTGTCCCTGTCCGGCGGCCACCTCGTCGCCACCCACTACGGCCTGTACAACACCGTCTCCGGCCTCGGCATCACGCTCGGCAACCTGGCGACGGGCGCCCTGTGGGACGCCGCGGAACGGTACCCCCGGCTCCCGTGGCTGGCCCTGACCGCCACGGGAGTCGCCTGCGCGGCGGCCCTGGCGGCACTGTCCCACGGCGGCCGCCTGCGCACGCCGCACCCGCAACCGGCGGCGAGGACCCCGGCCTGACCACGCACGCGCGCGTCCGACGTCGCCGGCCCTCGCCGAGGCTCCCGTCCCCCAGGCCGCCGAAGCGCGCGCGTGAACGGCGGTGCGGGGGACGGGAGACGGCGGGCCGCGCCCGGCTAGCGTGGGGCGCATGGCGGTTCTCGACGTGCTGTGCCGTTTCAACCGGCGGCATCCCTGGAGCCACAACGACCACTACGCGCCGTGGATCGCCCGCCGCGTGGCCGAGTCGGGGGCGCGGGACGTCCTGGACGTCGGATGCGGGGCGGGGAACCTGCTCGGGGTGCTGCGGCGGCGGGCCGGGGCCGCCGTGACCGGGCTCGAACCCGACGCCGCGCTCGCCGCCGTCGCCGCCGGGCGGTTCGACGGCGATCCCGCGGTCACCGTCGTACGCACCGACTTCGCCGGCCGGGAACGGGGGCGGCGCTGGGACGCCGTCACGCTCGTCGCCGTCCTGCACCACCTGCCGCTCCGCCCCACGCTGCGCGAGCTGCGCGACTGCCTCGCGCCGGGCGGGCGGCTGGTCGTCGTCGGGTGCTACCGCGAGGCCGGCACCGCCGACGTCGTCGCCTCCCTGCCGGCCGTGGTCGCCAACCCCGTCGTCGGCTTCGCCAAGCACCCGGCCCGCGCCGCCGACGTACCGGTCCACATGACCGCGCCCACCGCCGAACCCCGGGAGACGCTGGCCGAGATCCGGGCCGCGGCGGCGGCGGAGCTGCCGGGCGCGCGGGTCCGGCGGCGGCTGTTCTGGCGGTACAGCCTGCTCTACGACGCGCCCGTGTGACGCCCTTCCCCGGCCGGGGGCGGCCCCGGGGCGAAATTCGCTTGCACGTCCGGGCGTCGGTCAGCATCGTGTGTACGGTGAGTGACGACGACGTACCCGAGCGGTGGACCGCGGCAAGCGTCTACCCCGACATGTGGGCGGACCCCGACCGGGACCCCCGCAACAACGACTCCAGTCCCGACGGCGAGTTGGCGACGCTGCAGGACTTCCTCGCCGGCTACCGGCTGACCCTGACCATGAAGTGCGAGGGGCTCGACGCCGAGCAGCTGGCGCGCCGTTCCGTCCCGCCGTCGACCATGTCCCTCCTCGGGCTGGTACGCCACCTCGCCGAGGTGGAGCGGGACTGGCGCAACTGGGTCGAGCCGGAGAACCCCGCCCCCCGGATCTACGGCGAGCGCGACGCCGACTTCGCGGGCGCCGCCGCCGATCCGGCCCTCGTCGACGCCGCCTTCGCCGACCTCGCGCGCGAGCAGGCGGCGTGCGACGCGGTGCTCACCTCGCACACCGACCTCGGCACCCGCCTGGCCAAGGGCGACACATCGGTGCGCGAGTTGTGGGTACACCGGGTGGAGGAGTACGCGCGGCACTGCGGTCACGCGGACCTGCTGCGCGAATGCGTCGACGGCCGGGTGGGTCAGTAGGGTGGTACGGGGGTGATTCGCGGGGCGACCCGGCACAGCTGACCGGCCGGGCAACCAGGCGCGGCTCTCATCGCGTTCGACGAGTGTGCGACGTGAAATGAGGACCGGATGGCAGGAACAGGCGCAGGATGCTGAGGCGGGGCGCGGCGCAGCCGCCCGGGTTCGAGGAGTTCGTGGCCGCCCGGGGGCCCCGGCTGCTCCGCGTGGCCTGGCTGCTGACCGGGGACGCCCAGCTCGCCGAGGACCTGCTGCAGACCGTGCTGGCCAAGGTGTGGCCCAAGTGGGAGCAGATAGCGGACGGCAGCCCCGAGGCGTACGTCCGTACGGCGATGGTGAACACCCACATCTCCTGGTGGCGCCGCCGCTGGTGGGGCGAGGTGCCGCACGCCGAGCTGCCGGACACCCCGGCCCCGGCCGACCCGTTCGCGCGGGTGGACCTGGAGCAGTCCCTCGCCGCCGCGATACGGAGCCTGCCGCAGCGGCAGCGCGCGGTGGTCGTCCTGCGCTACTTCGAGGACCTGAGCGTGCAGGACACCGCGGAGACGCTCGGCTGCGCCACGGGCACGGTCAAGAGTCAGGCCGCGAAGGCGCTGCGCACGCTGCGCGGGCTGCTGCCCGCCGCCGAACTGGTGGAGGGCGGTGAGCCGGGTGGCCGGGAGTGCCGCTGAGCCGGGCGGGCGGCCGGAGTGGGCCGAGCCGGCCGACAGAGCCGAGTGGTCCGGCGGAGCGGAGTGGGCCGACCCGGCCGGGTCGGCCGAGGAGGAGCACGAGCTGCGGGTGCTGCTGGAGCGGGCCGTTCCGCGCCCCGTCGCGCCCGCCGAGCGGATGGAGCGGATACGGGGCCGGGTGCTGCGCCGCCGCCGCCGGCGGCGCGCGCTGTGGGGCGCGACCGCGACGGTGGCCGCCATCGGCGTCCTCCTGCCGCAGCTGCTCCCCGCCGACGACCCGCCACCCCGCTACGCGCCCCCCGCCGCCGGGGCGCCGGAGGGGGAACCGCGGAAGGCGGAGAGGCGTTTGTCGGAGCTGTCCGACCTCACGCTGCGGGTCCCCGCGGGGTGGAGCAGCCGCACGGTCCGTACGGACTCGCCGGAGGGCGCGTACGTCGGCTACGTCGCGAGCCAGTCCCTCAAACCCTCCCCCGAGCCCTGCCCCACCGGCAAGGACGGCACCTGCACCACGCCGCCGCGGCAACTGCCCCGGCACGGCACGCTGATCACCCTGAAGCTGCACTACGGGGCGGAGAGGACCGATCGCGGCCTGCGGAAGCGCGAGGTGGGCAAGCCGTGCGTCGTCGCCGGCGGCACCCGGGAGCTGTGGGCCGTACGGCGTCCGGCGGGCGCGGCGGACGGGGTGCAGGTGCTGGCGACGGTGTGCCTGGCGGCACCGGCGAACGGGGACGTGGCGGAGGCCCGTACCGTCCTCGGCTCGATGCGCTTCGAGTCCGGCACGCAGCCCGGCAGCCGACCGGACGTACCGTCCGGCACCCGGTCGGACCTGCGGTCCGGCGCCGAGCAGAACGTCCAGGTCAGCGGGCGGGGGTGGGGTGGCCGATGACGCTCCCCCGCCGCCGGCTGCTCGCCGCGGCCGCCGGGCTCCCGCTGCTCACGGCGGCCGCCTGCACGGAAGCGGCCTCGCCACGCGCAGAGAACGCTCCGCCGCCGGCCCCGACCCGGACCCCGGCCCGGGCCCGCCCGCGCGTCGCCGCGGCCCCCGCGCGGCTGCCGCGGGACATACCGGGGCTGGGCCCGCGCACCCGCGCCCGCATCCCTGCCGGCACCCGCCAGGCCCTCGTCGTCACCGGCCCTTCCCACCGCTCGTCCACCGCCACCGCCGTGCTCTACGAACGCGGCCCCGACGGCTGGCGCGGCGGCCCCGCCTGGCCCGCGCACAACGCCCTCCGCGGCTGGACCCGCCACCACACGGTGGGCGATCTGCGCACCCCGGCCGGGGTCTACGGCCTCACCGACGCCGGCGGCCTCGACCCCGACCCGGGCACGAAGCTCCCGTACGACCACGGGCCCGCCTTCTCCATCGACGGCCGCGGCTTCGAGGGCGAACCCCTCGCCGGCTCCTTCGACTACGTCATCGCGATCAACTACAACCGCAAGCCGGGCACCACCCCGCTGGACTGGACCCGCCCCCTGGGCGACGAGCGCGGCGGCGGCATCTGGCTCCACGTCGACCACGACGGGCCGACCAGCGGCTGCGTATCGGTGGCGAAACGCCACATGCGCACGCTCCTGCGGACGCTGGAGCCGCGGAAGAAGCCGATGGTGGCGATGGGCCCGGAGAGCTGGCTGGCTCGCTGACACCGGTGCCGCTGTCGGACCCGGGCGCTATCGTGAGGTGACGGAGAGTGAGCTGACCCGGGTCGGGGCAGGGGGCGTGATGGAGTGGGTGATCGGGGCCGCGGGGACGGTGGCCGTCGGTGTGCTCATGGCGGTGCTGTCGTCGGAAGTCACGGACGGCTGGAAGAGGTTGAAGACGCGGCTGGCCGGCCGCGGTGAGCGAGTGGCGGGTAGCGCCGGCCCCGTGCCCGCGGGCGCGGCGTATTTCGTCGACCGCGAGAAGGAAACCGCGCTGGCTGACGCCACCTTACTGCCGCCGGCCGGGCGGGGCGGCGCGTCCGGGGCGGCCGGGTCGGCCGGGGCCGTGCGGCCGGAGGGGGCGCCGCCGCCCGTCGCGATGCTCGCGATCAGCGGGCTGCCCGGCATGGGGAAGAGCGCCTTCCAGTCGCGCTGGGTGAACGCGAACAGGGGGCGGTTCTCCGGCACACCGGTGTACGTGAACTTCGAGGAGCTTCCCGGCGGCACGCGGACCGCGCGGCTGTCCGCGGCCCTCACCGAGGCCCTGCAGCAGCTGGAGGTGGGCCCGAACCATCTGCCGGCCTCGCTTGCCGGACTGACGCGGCTGTACCGGCGTGAGTCGGAGCGGCGCCGGCTCCTCGTCGTCCTTGACGAGATCACCGAGGCCGCGCAGGTCCGCGCGCTCCTCCCGAGCGGCCCCGGCAGCGCCGTGCTGGCGGCGGGCCCGTCGCGGATCGGCGAGCTGACGCTCATGGGTGCGCAACCGCTCCAGTTGCAGCCCCTGGAGCCCGAACACGGCCTGCAACTCCTGACGCACCTGGTGCGGGACGGCAGCCGCATCCGGGCGGAGCCCGAAGCGGCCCGGCAGGCGGTGGAGTTCTGCGCGGGGCTGCCGGTGGCCTTAGGCATCGTCGGGGCCAGGCTCGCCATGGAGCCGCGGCTGACGCTGCGCGCGCTGGTGGCCGAGCTGTCGGACGAGGAGGGGCGGCTGGAGGGCCTGTCGATCCCCGGGGAGGAGCTGGGCGTGTCCGCGGTGATCGAAATGGCGTACGGGAGACTGCCCGCGGAGGCCGCCCGGCTGTACGGCCGGCTCGGGCTGCTTCCGGGGCCGCGGTTCGACGACGAGGTCGCGGCGGCCGCCGGCGGGCTGCGGGCCCCGGCCGCCCGGCGGGCGCTGGCCACACTGGAGTCGGCGGGCCTGGTCGAGGCGGCGGACGGGCACGGGCGCCGCCGGTTCGTGAGCCTGGTGGGCCTGCACGCGCGCGCCCGCGGGACGGCCGAGCCGGAGGCCGAGCGGAACGCCGCGCTGACGCGGGTGATCCGCCACTACGTGCGGCGCGTGGCGCAGGCCGACCGGGCGGTCATGGGAACGCGCCTGCGCGTCACGGATCACGCGGAGCTGCTGGGGGACGTGCCGCCCGGCCCGTTCGCGGGCGACGGGGCCAAGAGCGCCGCGCTGGAGTGGCTGCACGGTGAGCGCGCCGAGCTGCTGGCCGTGCACGAGGCCGCGGCCGCGGCCGGAGACCACCGCGCCGTCTGGCAGCTGGCCGAGGGTCTGACGGCCCTCTTCCTCAACCACCGGTATCTGCAGGACTGGACGGCCACGGGTCTGCGCGGCGTGGAGGCCGCCGCGCGCGACGGCGAGCCCGCGGCGGAGGCGCGGCTGGCCGCGCTGACCTCACGGCCGCTGACCGACCTCGACCGGCTGGACGAGGCGCAGGCCCTCCTCGAACGCGCCGACGCCCGGCTGTCCGACGTATGCCAGGGGCACGCGGGCTACGCGGACCTGCCCGTGCTGCGCCCTTCCGTGCTGGAGTTCACCGGGCGGCTCTGGGACCGGCTGGACCCGCCGCGCGCCATCGCGACGTACGAGGCGGCGCTGGCGGCGTACCGCGAGGCCGGGGAGGAACGCGGCGCGGCCATCGCCCGCTATCTGCTCGGCCGCGCGCTGGACGCGGCCGGCCGCCCCGCGGAGGCCGCGGAGGCGCTGCGTGCGGCCGTCGGCGGCTTCGAGGGCCTGTCCGGCCACGGGCCCCGAGGCGACCGGCGCATGGCCGGGCGCGCCCGGGCTGCCGCCGGCGACGTACTGCTGCATCTGGGGCGCCGCGCCGAGGCACAGGAGGAGTACCTCGCCGCGGCACGGCTGCTCCAGGCCGAAAAGGCCTCGCACTACGAGGCGGCGGTGCACGAGAAACTGGCCGCGCTGGCGCGCGAGGACGGCAACATATCCGGGCACCGCGAGCATCTGGCCCGGGCCGCCGAGCTGTACGGGAAGGAGGGGAACCCCCGCGCCGCGGAACTCAGGGACGAGCTGCGGCGGCTGTACCCGGAAGCGGAGTGAGCAGCACGTCCTCGGTGCGGCCCGCGAAGCTCAGGTCGGCTGTCCCCGGCAGCGGGACGCCGCAGCGCAGCCGCGCGTACGCCACGGCCGCCGCCACTCCGGCGTCCACCGGCGTCCCGGTGACCGCGACCTCCACCGCCGCCGCGCCGCGGACGGCCACGACGTGGGTGCCGCCGGTCGTCGGCACGCCGGCGGCGAGGCCGCCCGGGAAGTCGTCGAGGAGCGCGCGTGCCGCGCGCGCGGCGGCGTGGGCACCGCGGGCGGCGCCGGGCCGGGTGAGCACGGAGGCCCGTTCCGCCGCGGCGGAACGGCCGTCGCGCAGCTCGCAGGACAGGTGCCGGAAGGCGTACGGGCCTTCGGGCGCCGCGTGGTCGCCGGGATGGCGGGAGGCCGCCGCGGCGGGGTAGCGGGTGACGGAGACGGTGTGCCCGTCCGCGGCGCCGCTCACCGTGGTCCGTACGACGGCGGCGGTGTCGCCGGGGGGCGCCTCGCCCGGCGGCTGGCCGCCCGGGGGCGGGTCACGGGGCTCGGCGCGGGGACGGGGGAACGGCGGCGGCCGCGGGGGCTCCCAGGCGGGTTCGGGCAGCCGGAGCAGGCCGTAGAGCGCGGTCCGCAGAAGGCTCTGCGCCTGCCCGGGGGCCTGGAACGCCCGTGCCGCCACGTCCGCCGCCCCCGCGGTGTCCTGCTCCGCCGCCGCCCGGTCGATCTGCGGACGCAGCGGGCGCGCCGCGTCGAGCCGTACGGCCGTGCGGCCCAGCTCCGCCATGGGCGTGCCCGGCACCACCTCGTCGCCGAACGCCGCCTGCAGTAGGGGGATCCCGAGGGCGGCGGCGTAGAAGGTGACCGAGCCGTGGTCGCCGACGACGGCGTCGGCGGCGAGGAGCGTGGCCTGCCAGCCCTGCGTGGGCGGGATGACGAGCAGCCCGGCCTCCCGCGCGGCCGCGAGGGCCGTGCGCAGCCGCCAGGAGCCGTGGGCGGAACGCACGTTGGGGTGGGTGACGAGGGCGACGCGGTGGGTGTCGGCGGGCAGGTCCGCGAGCAGCCGCAGCGGCAGCTCCGGATCCCGCCCGAGGAGCGACTGCGGCCCCCAGGTGCTGCTGACGAGCACGAGCCGCCCGGCTGCCGGGACGCCGAGGGCCGCGCGGTACGCGGCGCGCGATGTGCCGGAGACGAGGAGGCGGTCGTAGCAGGGATCGCCGGCGTGGACGACGTGGGCGGCGGCGCGCGGGGCGTGGGCGAGGAGGGTGTCCGCCTGCCCGGGGTACGACACCACGTACCACGCGCGCTCCGGCTGGAGCAGGGCGGCCGGGACCACGCCCGCGAGCCGCCGCCCGGAGCCGCGGGAGTCGGGGACGAACTTGTGGAAGCCCACGCCGTGAGGGAGCACCAGGACGGGGCCGCGGGTGCGGCTGAGGTCGGCGTTCTCGCTCGCGGTGACGATGGCGTCGTAGTCCAGGCCGGGGAGGTCGCCCCAGTCGG
Organism: Streptomyces sp. MAR4 CNX-425; assembly: GCF_048656465.1. Classification (NCBI taxonomy): domain Bacteria; kingdom Bacillati; phylum Actinomycetota; class Actinomycetes; order Kitasatosporales; family Streptomycetaceae; genus Streptomyces; species Streptomyces sp. MAR4 CNX-425. The sequence goes on from NZ_JBMDLF010000005.1 coordinate 475,414, forward strand.
CGGTCACGGCGCCGGCCGTGGCCAGCAGCTCGCGTACGCCGTGGTGGAAGGCGGAGGTGGGGTCGAGGACGAAGACGACGTCCACGCGGGGGTCGTCGCGGAGGAGGGCGGGGAGGGTTTCCAGCAGGCGGACGGTGGAAGTGACGGTGCGCGCTACGGCGACGAGGGTCCGTTCGGCCGGGAGCGTGCGCCAGCGTTCGCGGTTCGCGGTTCGCGGTTCGCGGTTCGCGGTTCGCGGTTCGCGGTTCGCGGTTCGCGGTTCGCGGTATTTTCCGTGGCACTGCCTATGTCAACCCCCGGCGGGTAGTTCCTTCCCTGCGCTGCTGTCACCGTAGCCTCAGCCTCCGATGTCATTCTCCCGCGTTACTCTTCGGAGTCGTACCAACTCGCTACGGTGCGATGGCAGGGGAGGGGTGTGTGATGACGGATCCGGTGTCGTTCGCCGCGATCTCCGGGGCGGCGCTCGGCGCGGTCGGCATGGGGATGGCCAACGAGGCGGGCAGGGCGGCGTGGGAGACGGCGGGGGCGCTGGTGCGCAGGATCACCGGCCGCGAGGTCCCCGCCCCGCGGCGCCCCGCGGAGCTGGAGCGCGTCGCCGCGCTGCTGCGGGAGGCCGCCGAGCACGATCCCGAACTCGCCCGCGCGTGGGAGCGGTTCGCCTCCACGCTCCCGGCCGGTGCCGTCCCCGCCGGGACTCCGCGGCTCCCCGCCGCCTCGCGGCACTTCACCGACCGCCGGCGGGCGTTACGGCTGCTGGACCGGGAGGCGGACCGCAGGTTCGACGGCCGTCCGCGGGTGGCGCTGCTCCACGGCCCGGAGGGCATCGGGAAGACGGCCACCGCCCTGTACTGGGGCGGCGGGCACGCCGACGGCTTCCCCGACGGGCAGGCGCACGTCGACCTGCACGGCTGGTCGTCGCAGCGCGCCCTCGGCCCCGCCGAGGCGGCCGGGCGCCTGCTGCGGGAGCTGGGCGTGCCGGCGGCGGAGACGCCGCACGCGGGGGACGACCGGCTGGCGCTGTGGCGGCGGCTCGTCGCCGACCTGCGGCTGCTGGTCGTCCTCGACCACGCCTACTCCGCCGCCCAGGTGCGCCCGCTGCTGACCTCCGCCCCCGGGGTGTTCACGGTCGTCACGGCCCGCCATCCGCTGCCCGGGCTGGACGCCGTGCCCGTGGCGCTGGGCCCGCTCGCGGCGCGGGACTCCCGGCGGCTGTTCACGCACTTCGCCGGCGCCGAGGCCGTGGCCGCGGCGCCGGAGGCGGCGAAGGACCTGCTGGTGCGCTGCGCGGGGTCGCCGTACGCGCTGCGTACGGCCGCGCCCCTGCTCTCGGCGCACGGCGGCCCGCGGCCGGGCACCGTGGACACCGGGCCGGTCGCGGCCCTGACCGGATCCGCCTACCGGGCGCTCGACGCGGACGCCGCCCGGCTGTACCGGCTGCTGGCTCTGCGGGACTGGCCCCACGTCGACGCCCGGACCGCCGCCTGGGCGACGCGGACGGACTCGGCGTCCGATCCGGATCCGGCCCGCGCCGCCGCCCTCCTCGGCCTGCTCGCCGACCGCGGCCTGCTGGAGTCCGACGGCTCCGAGCGGTACCGGTTCCGGCCCGCGGTCCGCCGCCACGCCGAGCTGCTCGCCCGGCACGAGGACGGCCCGGAGGCGTGCGCGGAGTCGGTCGCCCGCGTCGTCCGGGGGTACGCGGATTTCGCCGAGGGCGCCGCCCGCGGGGCGCTGCCGCAGAGTTGGCGCGTACCGGGACCGGCCGCGCCCGGCCCGAACGCGAACCCCGCCGAGGCCCTCGGCGCCCTGGTACGGGAGGCGGCGAACCTCGCCGAGGCCGTGCGGGCCGCGGTGGACACCGGGGACCCGGTCGCGGCCGTACGCCTGGGGCGTTCCCTCTGGCCGCTGCAACTCAAGGCCGGATGGCACACCGAGGCCGTCCCCGTCCTCCGCGCGGCCCTCCGCCTCCCCGCCGGCCCCCGTGACCGCGCCGCTCTCCGCTTCCAGCTGGCCATGAGCCTCACGGAGCTGGGAGAGCACGAGGAGGCCGAGACCGAGTTCCGGGCCGCGGCCGAGGACGAGCGGACGGCCGGTGACATACGGGGGCACGCCTCGGTGGTCGAGGCGCTGGGCCTGCTGCGGCTGCGGCAGTGGAAGGGACGGGAGGCGCTCGCCTTCTTCGACGAGGCGGAGGCGCTGTACGGGACCATCGCCCCCGGCGACGAAGGCCACGCCGATCTGCGTCGCGCCCTGCCGCTGATCGTGCGGCACCGCGGGCGGGCGATGCGCGTGGACGGCCGTTTCGGGGAGGCGGTCACGCTCCTGGGCGCGGCCGTGGAGTCCTTCGAGGTGATCGGGGACGACTACAACCGCGCGCGTGCCCTGACCGACCTCGCCGACACCCACGAGCTGGCGGGCGCGCCCGCCGCGGCCCTGCCGCTGATCGACCAGGCGATAGCCCTGCTGGGCGCGCAGGAGGCCACGTACCCGCTGGCCTTTGCGCGGTCCGTACGGGCGCGGTGCGTCATGCCGGGAGCCGGGTGACGAGCACGCGGTGCTCGCGCGCGCCGGTGCGCACCAGCAGGCCGTGCGCGGCCAGTTCGGCCGCGGTCCGCCCGGCCGCCAGCCAGGCGTGCGCGGCGGAGGCGTACGCCGCGGGGTCGGCGCCGGCCGCGGGGTCGGCGGCGGGCGCGTCGGGCGCGGCGGGCGCGGCGGAGAGGGTGAGCGCGTCGCCGTCGCGGGTGCGGACGGTGCAGTCGCCGGGGCCGGTGACGTAGGCGGCGAGGGCGCAGTGGGCGTACCGCCGCAGGGTCTCCGCGCACCAGGCGGCGGGGGAGCCGAAGCGGGGGTCGTCGGGTGTGCCGTGGCGGAGGATGACGTCGGCGAAGTCGAGGCGGCCGGGGTCGCGGGTGTCCTCGGGTACGGCGGTGTGGACCGCGCCGTCGCCGGCGGGTTCGTACGCGGGATCGGCCCAGCGCCGCAGGACGACGGTGTACGCGCCCGCCCCACCGGCGCCCTCCGCCCCGCCGTCGCCCCCGTCCGCGCCGCCCAGCCGGGTGAGCACGCGCATCGGCGCGCTGCGCCGGACCGGTTCGTAGGCCGGCAGCGGCAGCGGCTCCAGCAGCGCCGGCCGCTCGGGCTCGGGCAGCCCCAAGTACCCGTAGAACAGCGTCCGCAGCCGCCGCGCCGACTCGCCGGGCAGCGAGGTGGTGAACCGCGCGGGCCCCGGCTGCGGCCGGTGACCCGCGAGCAGTGCGTCGAGCTGCTCGGGCAACGGCGCGTACGGGTCCAGCCGCGGCGACTCGGAGAGGAAGGCGGCCAGCGGCGCGCGCGGGTCGACGTGGGCGAGCGGCGCCGCCGCCAGCACGACCGGCACGCCCAGGGCCGCGGCGTAGTACGTCACCGCCCCGTGATCGCCGATCACCGCGTCCGCCGCGAGCAGTGCCTGCCGCCACGCGCCCAGCGGATCGACGAGCCCCAGCCCGCCGCGCCGCGCCCCGTCGAGCCATGCCCGCACCTGCCCGGGGCCGTGCCCCTGCCAGATGTTGGGGTGCAGGACGGCCACCACCCGGTACTCGTCGGCCGCCAACTCACCCGTCAGCCGCGGCAGCAGCGCCGCCAGCGCGTCGTCCGCCCCGCCGTCGCCGAACAGCCCCTCGGGGTTCCACGTGGCGGACAGCACGACGAGCCGCTGCCCTTCCCGTACGCCCAGCGCGCGCCGGAACCGGTCCCGGTGGCCGCGGGCGGCGAGCATCCGGTCGAAGCAGGGATCCCCGGCCAGCACCGCGGTCCCGGCCGCCTCGGGGCACGACTCCCGCAGCCGCTCGGCCTGCTCCGGGTGCGAGAGCACGAGGGCGTCGGCCACGGGCTGCCCGTCCTCGTCGAGCAGCCACTCCGGCGCCAGCCCGAAGACGGGAGCCCGGCGTCCGGCGACCGGCGACCGGCGACCGGCGACCGGCGACCTGAGCCTCTTAGTATATCCAACGCCGTGCGACAAAACTGCCAATTTGCCCCGCAAGGCACTGATATGACCGCCCAGGCTTGCGGAGACGGCCAGGTCCACGGGCGTCCGCACCGCCTGCTCCCAGGGCAGCACCGGCACCCCCACCTCCGCCAGCAGCTCGCCGACACCCCCCTGGAACGGCGAAGAGCCGGTGCACGTCGCCAGCATCTGCACCCGCAGGTCGTCGTCGAACAGCGGCATCACGTCCAGCAGCCGGGTGGCGGACGTGACGTTGTGCACGACGAACAGCACCCGCCGGCACCGCCCCCGGGAGGCCCACCGCCGCGCCCCGTCCCCCACCGGAACCCGTACCCAGTCCTCCCGCCCCTCCGCCATCAAGCCCCCACAGCCCCACAGCCCCCGCAGCCGGCCGGTCCGACGTGACCCGCCAGCCTAAACGGTGCGGTGCGGCACCGGCAGACGGCGCTAGCCTGCTGGGATGGGCATGGCGGAGTTCGTCCTCACCGCGGTGGGCACCCTGGCCGGTGTCGTCGGCACGTACTTCGCCTACGTCTCCGTACGCGGCCGCTCCGCCCGCCGCCGCCCGCCGCTCCCGGCCCCCGCGCCAGCCCCGGCCCCAGCCGCGGACCCGGCGGCCCCCGCGGCCCCGGCCACCCCCGCCGCGTACGACGTCTACGTCTCCCACAGCCCCGCCGACGCCGCCTGGGCGCGCGCCTTCGCCGGCCGCCTGCGCGCGAGCGGCCTGCGCGTGGCCGACGACGAGGTGGTGCGCACCCCCGGCGGCCTGCGGGTGCACGCGGTCGAGCAGGCCATCCGCGACTCCGCCCACGGACTGCTGGTCTTCAGCCCGCGGTCGGCGGACGACGGGTGGGTGCTCCAGGAGTACGCCGCGCTGATGGAGCGTTCGATCGAGTCCGGCCGGCTGTTCATCCCCGTTCTCGTCGGTGACGTCGTCCTGCCCGAGTTCGCGCGTACGCGCTTCAGCGCGGACTTCCGCGACGTGGACGACGACACCTACGCGCGCAGACTGGAGCAGACGGTCCGGGCGTTACGACGCGGCTGACCCCTCGTCCGTCTCGGGGTCGTCCTCCTCCACCGTGTCCACGACTCCCAGGGACTCCACAGCGCCCTCGATGCTCTTCGCCGCCTCGTCGCCCTTCCCCAGCCGTGTCTTTCCGGCGTGCCGCTGGGCGCTCTCGACCAGCGCCAGGGCGCGCTGAAGCGGAAGGTGGCGCAGCAGCTCGTCCGCGTTTCCGCTCACGACCTCCGGCACGCCCATGTCCTTCAGCTGGCGCAGGAACATCTCCATGGCGATGGTGTCGCGCCCGAGCACCTCGATCTTCCGCTCCAGCACGACCGTCTCCAGCTCCAGGTCCGCCCGCTCGCCGCGCCGTTCGCGGTCGCGGATGCGTTCGCGGATGACGGAGTTCTCCTCCTCGGCCTCCAGTTCGCGGGTTTCCATCTGCTTGTCGGCGAGTCGCCGCCGGGCCCGGTCGAGTTCGGGGTCGGCGGACTCGAACTCGCCGAGGGTCGTCCCCCGCGCCTCGATTCCCCAGGCGGCGAGCGCGTTGCGTACCTGGGAGGAGACGTCCGTCCGCGTGCTCGCGTACATGCTGAGGAACTCCTCCACGGTGGAGGCCGAGGCGATGGCGTTGAAGTACGTCTCGACCAGTCCTCCCAGCACCCGTTCCACGAACCGCTGCACCGGAAGGGGGTCGTCCACCAGGCCGCCCAGGCGGGAGGTGTGGGCGCCGCCGAACCGGCTGACCAGCGCCGGCGCGGCCGGCTCCGGGATCTCCAGGGTCTGCGAGATGTCCACCTGCAACCGGTGCCCCTGGACGTTCACCATGATGGGCTTCAGGGCGGCGTCGTAGTTGCTCGACAGGCGCTCCTTCTTCGTCCACTCGATGACGATCGTGCGCGTGGGAATGAGCACGACGCGCACGAACCAGGGGTTCAGGGCGTAGACGGAACCCTCGCCCAGGGTTTCCTCCTGCACGCCCCGCTGCCCGCCTCTGGCGAGGAACTCCCAGGGCAGCCGGAAGCTGCTGTGGCCCGGAATGACCGGCCCGATGGGCCGCTCGTCCTTCCGTGCCTCGATCCCGTCGAGGGTGACCACCACGCCGGTCTGGCCGATCTGGATGGCGATTTCCTTGAGGTGGTCGGCGGTGAGCCCGTCCGCGCGCGCGGTTCCCACGGTCGCGGTGCTGATGACCTCGAAGAGGTCCGGATTGATGTTGTAGTACGACCCGCCGGTGAGGATGGCCAGCTGCCGGCCCTGTTCGCCGCCGTCGCGGAGGAACGCCTCGCCGTCCTGGAAGTTGTCGCACTCCACGTGCCGGCCGAAGGGCCGGTCCGGCGGCCGCACGTTTCCGTCCTTCGCGATGACGAGGGCGACGGTCCCCGGCTCCACATAGGTGCGGGGCGCCAGTTCGACGTCGAAAAGCTCCGTGTTGATGTAGTACGAGGAGTCACCGGGGAGGATGGCGATCTGCCGGCCCTGTTCGCCGCCGTCGCGGAGGAACGCCTCGCCGTCCTGGAAGCAGTCGCACTCCACCCGCCGGCCCAGCGTCCGCTGCGGGGGCCGCCGGGTGCCTTCGCGGGCCGTCACGAGCCCGACCTTGTCCGCCGGCACGTGTGTCCGCGGCACCAGCTTCACCCGGTACAGCACGGGGGAGAGCCAGTAGGGACGGCCCGGGACGAGCACGCGGGCCTGCACGCCGCGGCTGTTCCGGTACGGCGTGACGTACTTGAACCGCCGCTCGGGGTCGCCGCGGCCGAAGCGGCGCGTGACGATGCCCACCTTGCCCGCGGGCACCACGTGCACGCCGAAGTTGATCCGCGGCCCCCCGGAGCCCGGGGGCCGGTGCGGCGCGGGTGTGTCCGACCGGGCCCTGGGGAGGGAGGCGGACCGGCGCTCGTGTTTCTCCAGGGCGAACAGGCCGACAAACAGCACGACCACGACGAGGATTCCTACGAGTAATACGCCGATCATACGATTCCACCCTCCGCTCGCAAACGCAGGTGCACGGCAAGCACGGTTTCCGTCCACTGGTCGTACCAGTCCGGATAGCGCTCGTTCTGCGGGTTACGAAGCGTGGGAAAGAACCCGGGGGGCCGGTCCGGACCGCCGAACGCACGGTATTCCGATACGGCGTCCTCCACCGAACCACGCCAGCCGTACGCCAACGAGAGTGCCAGGAAATCGCGGTGACGCGCACTCGCGGGACGTGCCCTTTCCCGTTGTGTCCGAAACCCGTACCTGCCGCCCGAAGCCTCCGCCCACGCGGCGTCCACCTCGCGCAGCAGCCCGGCGGGCAGCCGGCGCCCGTCGCCGCGCCGCAGCCAGCCGCTCTCCAGCCGGTCGACGGCCCGCAGGAGCAGCGCGGTGGTCAGCACGTCCGCGTGCTCCCACTCCTCCTCCGCGAGCAGCGCACCGAGCCGTACCCCGGCGGGCGCGGGCCCCGCCGCCGGAGCGGGCGTGACACGCGGCGCCGGCACCGTGGGCGGGGGCGGCGCGGCGGAAGGCGTGCCCGCGTCGGTGAGGCGGCGTAGCTGATCGAGTTCCACGTGTCCGGGGAGTGCGCCCGTACGGGCGTCGAAATGCCACGTACTTCCGAGCAGAAAATGCCGGTCGCCCCGGATGAGGATGGGAAAGAAGGGGCGGCTGTGGCGCTGTCCCTCCAGGATTTCCCGGGTGATGTCCGCGGAGCCCTCGGCGTCCGGGGACATCAGGACGATGATTCCCAGCGCGTGCCGGATCTGCTCGCGAATCGTCCACAGGACGTCGTCGCCCCACGTCAGATGGCTGATGGACCAGGCGGGCAGATCGGCACGGGACAGCGCGGCCAGCAGCCGGCGCGCGTAGTCCGCTTCCGGACGCGCGTAGCAGACGACGAAGGAGGGCTCCGCCGGCGGGCCGGGGGAAGGGGCGGGCCGGTCGCGGAGGTCCATCGCCTCCGACTCGCCGCTGCCGGCGGGCTCCTCGCCGCGGATCACCCGGGCCAGCTCGCCGACCTTGTCGTGGAAGGCGGCCCCGGTGACCTCCCGGAAGTCGACCCATAAGCGGGTGGCGGCGAAAGGCAGCGCACCGATGTCGACGCCGCTGTGGAGTACGGGGATGAGCCGCAGCCCGCGCCGCGTCGAGGCGTCCAGCAGCGCCGCGTACTCCTGGAGCACCCAGGGCTTGTGCACGGCGACGGGGCTCAGCACCTGAATGCCGTGCGTGGAGCGGCGGATGGCGGCTTCCAGCTGGTGTACGACGACGTCGCCGGGCAGCAGGCTGCACTCGTCGAAGAAGACCCGCACCCCGTTGCGCTGGAGCCCCGCCGCCAGTTCTCCCGTCCACGCGCGGTCCTCGGCCGCGTAGGAGATGAAGACGTCCGCCACGCGGCTCCCTTCGCCAGACGCGCCATCGCTCCGCGTGTCCAGCATAAGGGCGGAGGGTCACGAGAGCCGCGTGGCGCGGGCGGTGCGGCGGGGTCAGTGGGTGCGGGAGCCGGGGGTGAAGTAGTGGCCCTTGTCGAGGTCTTCCAGGAGGCCGGGGCCGGCCGGGTGCCAGCCGAGCAGTTCGCGGGTCAGCGCGCCGGAGGCCGGCTGGTCGAGGGAGAGGACCGTGCCCAGGAAGCCGAAGTCCCCGGCCGGACGGGAGGCCGTGGGCACGCCGAGGTGACGGCCGATGACCTCGGCGATGTCGCGGATCGGCACCCCCTCGTCGCCGACCGCGTGCAGCATCGATCCCGCGGGGGCCTGCTCCACGGCGAGCCGGAACAGCGGGCCGGTATCCGCCACATGCACCGCCGGCCAGCGCTGGGAGCCGTCGCCGACATAGCCTGCGGCCCTTTTCTCCCGGGCGTGGGCGATCAGCATGGAGACGAAGCCCCGGTCCCCTTCGCCGTGGACGGTCCGGGGCAGTCCCACGACGGACGAGCGGATGCCGTGCGAGGCCAGGTCGAGAGCCGCCCGGGCGTTCGCGGCCCGGCCGGCGGTGGGAGCGCCGGGCGGGAGCCCGGGGCGGTCGCGTTCGGTCGCCACCTCGCCCGGGATCGCGGGTGTGCCGGCGGTGACGACCAGCGGCTTGCCGGTGCCCTCCAGCGCCGCGCCGAAGGTCTCGACGGCGCGCGCGTCGGTCCGCACCGAGGCGTCGAACCGGGAGAAGTCGTGGCCGAAGGCCAGGTGGACGACCCCGTCGCAGGCAGCCGCGCCGGTGCGCAGGGTGTCCAGGTCGTCGAGTCCGCCGCGGAGCACCTCCGCGCCCCGGGCGGCGACGGTCTCGGCCGCGGCGTCCGACCTGGCGAGCCCGAGGACCCGGTGCCCGGCGCCGATGAGTTCGGGAACGACGGCCGAGCCGACCCAGCCGGACGCGCCCGTGACGAATACCCGCATGGAAACCTCCGTGATGTCAGGAACTGTCATCAGCGTAGCAGAGTGATGGCAGCGACTGTCATCACGTAGAATCGCGCCATGGGCAGATGGGAGCCGAACGCGCGGGGACGGCTGGCCGAGGCGGCCCTGAAGCTCTACGTGGAGCAGGGGTTCGAGAGGACCACCGTCACCGAGATCGCCGAGGCGGCGGGGCTGACCGAGCGGACCTTCTTCCGGCACTTCGCCGACAAACGCGAGGTGCTGTTCTACGGGACCGAGTTGGCGCTGGACATGCTCACCCGCACCATCGCGGAGGCACCGGCCCCGGCGTCCCCGATGGACGCCGTGGGAGCGGCGCTGGAGTCCTTCGGGGCCTTCTTCGAGGAGGACCCGGAGCGTGTCCGGCGGCGGGACGCGGTCATCTCCGCCAGCGCCGAGCTGCGCGAACGCGAGCTGGTCAAGCTGGATGCCCTCGCCTCGGCGATGGCCGGCGCGCTGCGTGAACGCGGCACGCCGGAGCCGGCCGCCGGCCTGGCCGCCGAAGCGGGTGTCGCGGCCTTCAAGGTCGCCTACGCCCAGTGGGTCGCCGCCGGGCCGGGCCAGGCGGACGGGACGGGCGGGCAGCGGCTGCCGCGGCTCGTGCGCACAGCGCTGACGGAACTGCGGGCTGTCCTTGCGGACCGCGCGCCGGTGTAGCGGCGGCTTCTCCGGTACCGGCCCCGGCCCTCGGGGCGTCGGAAGCCGGGCGACTATCGTGTCGAGGTCACGACACCGGACACGGGGAGCACGACGTGGGGGACGGCACGGTGGCTGACGGGCCCGGGCGGCTGATCGCCGGGCGGTACCGCTTGCTGGAGCGGATCGGCCGCGGGGGCATGGGCACCGTATGGCACGCCGAGGACGAGGTTCTCGGACGGCAGGTCGCGCTCAAGAAGCTGCATGTGCCACCGCACCTCAAGGAGGCCGAGCAGGCGACCCTCTTCGAGCGCACCAGACGCGAGGCGCGCAGCGCCGCCCGGATCACGCATCCCAACGTCGTCGTGGTGCACGACGTGGTGGACGACGCGGGGCTGCCCTGCATCGTCATGGAGCACGTGCCCGCCCCCGCGCTCGACGAGGTGCTGAAGAAGGACGGGCCGCTGGCGCCCGCCGAGGCGGTCCGCATCGGCATCGGCGTGATCGCGGCGCTGCGGGCGGCGCACGCCGCCGGGGTCCTGCACCGCGACGTGAAGCCCGGCAACGTGCTGCTCGGCCCCGACGGGCGCGTGGTCCTGACGGACTTCGGCATAGCCGTCGTCGCCGACACCTCCACCCTCACGCGCACCGGGGAACTCGTCGGTTCCGTCGACTTCTGCGCCCCCGAACGCCTCCGGGGGGCGGACCCGGCGCCCGCGTCCGACCTGTGGGCCCTGGGCGCGACCCTCTACCAGGCCGTGCAGGGCCGGCCGCCGTTCCGCCGGGCCACGCCGCTGGAGACCGCCTACGCGATCGCCGTCGACCCGCTCGAACACCCGGCCGCCGCCGGGCCGCTGGCCCCGCTGATATCCGAACTGCTCGCCCGGGAGCCGGCGGCCCGCCCCTCGGCCGCCGAGGCCGAGCGGCGGCTGCGGCAGCTGGCCGAGGCCGGTTCCGGGTTCGTGGCCGAGACGCGCCGTGACGTTCCCGCGGATCCGGCCCCCCTGCGGGAGGCGCCCCCGGTGTACGGGGCCGGGGCCACCGCCGGACGCGGGGGCCGGCGGCGACGGCGTACCGGCGTGTGGGCGGCCGTGCTCGCGCTCACGGTGCCGGCGCTCGTCGGCGCGTACCTCATGCTGCCCGACGACAGCGCGGACTCCGGCAAGGCGGGCGGCAAGGAGCCCTCCGCGAGCGCCACCCCCCGGCCCGGCCCCGCGCCGGTGCCGGAGGGCTATCACCTGGTGCGGGAAGAGCAGTACGAGGTCGCCTTTCCCGTGCCGGACGGCTGGACCCGCAAGGACCTGGAGGAGGAGGGCGAGGGCGTCGCCTACATAGACCCGACCGGCATGATCGGCCTGCGGGTCGTCGCCCTCGACTACGCGAGCAGCGACCCGTTGCAGCACTTCAAGGACAACGCGGCCAAGTCCGTCCAGGAGGGGAAGCTGCCCGGCTACCGCGAGCTGCGGATGCAGAGCACGACCTACCGGGGGATGCCGGCCGCGATCTGGGAGTTCACCTGGCAGGGCCGGACCCGCGAGTGGCGCGCCCGGGACCTCGGGTTCGGGCGGGCGGGCGAGAAGGAGTACGCGATCTACCTCTCCACCCCGAGTACGGAGTGGGAGCGCTACGAGCCGGTGTTCAACCACGCGGTCGACGGAGTCCGTCTCGGCCCCGACGCGGGCGGGGCGCGCCCGGCGCGTTGACCCCGCGTCCGGCCGCGGGCCCCGGACCGTCCGCTCGCACGGGCGATGACCGCCCCCGGTACGCGCCGCCCGTACGCGCCGTGACCCGGCGCCGCCGCGGCGGCCGGTGCCGCGTGCGCAAGGGATTTCCCTGCAACTCCCCCTCGGACTGCGAGGGGTTTCTCTGATTCGGCGCGCCCCCGGCGTCCCTAACTTGCTCTCGACGCCGCCTGCGAGGTCTCCCGGCAGGAACTCCTCGGCCGGGCGACCGCCCGGTGTGGGGCAGAGCGCCGGAGGAGGCTGCGTCACCGGCCGGTGGGCGCGTACCCGTGCGTCCGCCGCCGGACTTCGCTGACCCCCGCCGTTCCGGACCGGAACGGCTGCGACGTGAGGAGTCTCCGCAGTGAAACGCCTGAGATCGACCGTACTGCTCGCCGCGCTGGCCCTGGCCGGCACGACGCTGGCCGCGGCGCCGCCCGCCGGCGCGCGGTCCCCCGCCCCCGAACCGGCCCCCACGGCGGCGGACATCGCCAGCGCCGCCGACGCCTACGTCGCCGGCCACCCCGGGAAGGTGCACCGGAGCCCGGACGACACCCTCGTACGCAAGGACGTGGAGCGCGGCGCGGACGGCCTGCGCTACGTGTCGTACGAACGCCGCTACGGCGACCTGCCGGTGGTCGGCGGCGACGTCGTCGTGATGACCGACGCGGACGGCTCCGTGCTCTCCGCCTCCGTCGCCCAGGACGAGGCCATCGACACCGGCACGAAGGCCCGCGTAGGCGCCGGGAAGGCCCGGGCCGTGTCCCGGAAGCAGCTGCCCGAGGTGACGGACGTCGGCGCGTCGCGCCTGGTCGTGCTGGCCTGGGGCGAGCCGCGGCTGGCGTGGGAGACGGTGGTCTCCGGCGCCACCCGGACCGCGCCGAGCAAGCTGCACGTGTTCGTCGACGCCCGGACCGGAGCGGTCGCCGCGTCGTACGACGAGGTCCGCGCGGGCACCGGGGACGGGTTCTACAACGGGGACGTCACCGTCGACACGACGGGTTCGGGATCGTCGTTCTCGATGGACGACCCCGGCCGCCCCGGGATCCAGTGCGGCGGCCAGGGCGGCTCCCCGTACACCGGCAGCGACGACAACTGGGGCAACGGCAGCGGCACCAGCCTGGAGACCGCCTGCGTCGACGCGCTCTACGCGGTGCAGCAGGAATGGGAGATGCTCGGCGACTGGCTCGGCCGCGACGGCATCGACGGCGACGGCGGCGGCTTCCCCGCCCGCGTCGGCCTCAACCAGGTCAACGCCTACTGGAACGGCAGCTACACCAACTTCGGCCACTCGCAGGACGGGCAGCGCCAGGCCACGCCGATGGACGTCGTCGGCCACGAGTTCGGCCACGCGATCTTCCAGACGACGCCCGGCGGCGCCGGATACGGCAACGAGAACGGCGGCCTCAACGAGGCCACCGGGGACATATTCGGCGCCCTGACCGAGGCGTACGCGAACAACCCGAACGACCCCGCGGACTATCTCGTCGGCGAGGAGGTCGACCTGGTCGGGAGCGGGCCGATCCGCAACATGTACGACCCGTCCCGGAAGAACCACCCCAACTGCTACTCGTCGGACATCCCGAGGACCGAGGTGCACGCGGCCGCGGGCCCGCTCAACCACTGGTTCTACCTGACGGCCGAGGGGTCGGCGCCCGGCGGCGGCAAGCCGTCCAGCCCGACGTGCGACGGCGGCTCGGTCACCGGCATCGGACTCCAGCAGGCCGGCGAGGTGTATTACAACGCGCTGTTGCAGAAGACCTCGTCCTGGCGCTACGTGGACGTACGGGTGGCGACGCTGAACGCTGCCAAGCAGATGTTCACCGGCTGCACGGAGTTCAACCGCATCAAGGCGGCGTGGAACTCCGTCTCCGTGCCCGCCCAGTCCGGCGAGCCGACCTGCGAGCCGCAGGCCGACCACGACTTCTCGGTGTCGGTGTCGCCGGCGTCGGGTTCGGTGGACGCGGGCGGGTCGCTGACCGCGTCGGTGGCCACCGAGGTGACCAAGGGCAATGCGCAGCAGGTGGCGTTGTCGGCGTCGGGTCTGCCGCAGGGTGTCACCGCGGCGTTCGACCCGGAGACCATCACCTCGGGCGGCAGCGCCGAACTCACCCTGTCGGCCGCTGCTTCGGCGGCGTCGGGACAGCACCGGGTGACGATCACCGCGGCGGGTACGGAGATCACCCGTACCGCCACCTTCGAGCTGACGGTCAACGGGACGTCTTCCTGCCAGGGCGCGCACACGTACACCGGTCAGCTCAGCGATGGCCAGGTGGCCTACCAGCCTGACGGGAGCTACTTCCAGAGTGCGGCGGGCGGTCACAGCGCTTGCCTGGACGGGCCGGAGGGCACCGACTTCGACCTGTACCTCCAGCGGTGGAACGGCTACTCCTGGACGGACGTGGCCCAGGGCACCAGCCCGGGCCCGGATGAGGAGCTGACGTACACCGGCAGCACCGGCTACTACCGCTACCAGGTCCACTCCTACAGCGGCAGCGGCAGCTACACCCTGTCCTACGACACCCCCTGACCCGCGCCACCACACCCGGGCGGCCACCGGCCGCCCCGGGTGCCCTGCCCTGTGCCATGACGACCTGGAAGGACACACCGTGCGTCGACGTATGAGAGCGTCGGCCGGGATTCTGGCCACGGCGGCCGTGCTCGTGGCGACCGTCCACGCGGGTACGCAGACGGCCGCGGCGCAGTCACCTGCGCGGCAGCTCCGATCCGCCGCTCCGGACATCTCCCTGGCCAACGTCAAGGGACACCTCAGCGAACTCCAGCGCATCGCGGACGCCAACGGCGGCAACCGCGCCCACGGCCGCCCCGGTTACCGGGCGTCGGTCGACTACGTCCAGGCCCAGCTCGACGCGGCCGGCTTCGAGACCCGGCTGCAGCCCTTCAGCTACGGGGGATCGACCGGCTGGAACCTCATCGCGGACTGGCCGGGCGGAAACCCGGAAGACGTGCTGATGGTCGGCGCGCACCTCGACAGCGTCACCAGCGGCGCCGGCATCAACGACAACGGCAGCGGCTCGGCGGGCATCCTCGAAGTCGCCCTCCAGGTCGCGCGGTCCGGCTACACGCCGGAGAAGCACCTGCGGTTCGCCTGGTGGGGCGCGGAGGAGCTCGGGCTCATCGGCTCCCGCCACTACGTCAACAGCCTGACCGCCGCCGAGGTGGCGAGGATCGGCGGGTATTACAACTTCGACATGATCGGCTCGCCCAACGGCGGCTACTTCATCTACGACGGCGACGACTCCGACGGCACCGGCTCGGGCCCCGGGCCGGACGGGTCGGCGTACCTCGAAGACGTGCTGGAGGACTACTTCGCCTCGATCGGCGTGCCCAGCCGGGGGACCGACTTCAGCGGGCGCAGCGACTACGGGCCGTTCATCGCGAGGGGCGTGCCCGCGGGCGGCACCTTCACCGGCGCCGAGGGGCGCAAGACCCAGGCGGAGGCCCAGATGTGGGGCGGCACGGCGGGCAGCGCCTACGACCGCTGCTACCACTCCTCCTGCGACGGCATCGGGAACATCAACGACACGATCCTCGACCGCAACGCCGACTCCGTCGCCTACGCCGTGTGGACGGTGGCGGGGCAGGTCGCCGACCACGACTTCTCGGTGTCGGTGTCGCCGGCGTCGGGTTCGGTGGACGCGGGCGGGTCGCTGACCGCGTCGGTGGCCACCGAGGTGACCAAGGGCAATGCGCAGCAGGTGGCGTTGTCGGCGTCGGGTCTGCCACAGGGCGTCACCGCGGCGTTCGACCCGGAGACGGTGACCGCCGGTGGCGGCGCGGAGCTGACGCTGTCGGCCGCTGCTTCGGCGGCGTCGGGGCGGCACCGGGTGACGATCACGGCGGCGGGTACGGAGGTGACCCGTACCGCGTCGTTCGAGTTGACGGTCAACGGGACGTCTTCCTGCCAGGGCGCGCACACGTACACCGGTCAGCTCACCGATGGCCAGGTGGTCTATCAGCCTGACGGGAGCTACTTCCAGAGCGCGGCTGGCGGTCACAGCGCTTGCCTGGACGGGCCGGAGGGCACCGACTTCGACCTGTACCTCCAGCGGTGGAACGGCTACTCCTGGACAGACGTGGCCCAGGGCACCAGCCCCGGCCCGGACGAGGAGCTGACCTACACCGGCAGCACCGGCTACTACCGCTACCAGGTCCACTCCTACAGCGGCAGCGGCAGCTACACCCTGTCCTACGACACCCCCTGACCCGCGCCACCACACCGGGCGGCCACCGGCCGCCCCGGGCTGTATTGAGCTGGACACGTCAGCGGGTCTATCGTTTGGGTACCGTCGGACGACACAAAGGTGCTGTGAGCACGTGCGGGTGACGAGCCGAGACAACGAAGCGCGCGTGCCGTCCCGTCCCCTGGTTGGCCGCGACGACGTGCGCGCCGCGGTCGGAGCCCGCCTCACGGCACACGAGAACGTGGTGCTCACCGGCCCGAGCGGCATCGGCAAGACGGCCATCCTGGACGCCGTGTGCGACACCGCCGCGGCCCGGGGCGAACTGGTCCTGCGCGTCGCCGGTACCGAGAGCGAGCGGTCCATCCCCTACTCCGGGATCGCCGAACTGCTGGAACAGCTTCCCCCCGCCGCCTTTGCCGGGCTGCCCGAGAGCCACCTCGCGCCGCTCGACGCCGTACGGCGCGGCGAGCCGCCGCGCGGCGGCACCGGCCAGTCCCGGCACGCCCTGCTCCTCGCGCTGCGCAGGCTCCTGGCGGGCCACGCCGCGCGGCAGGTCACGCTGCTGTGCGTCGACAACGCGCAGTGGCTCGACCCGCCGTCGATCGACGCGCTGTGCTACGTGGCGCGCCGCTTCGGCGGGCTGCCGGTGCGGGCGGCGGTGGCCGGTACGTGCCCGGACGGCGACGCCCCCGACGCCAGCCACTGCCCGTGGCTCCCGGCGGAGGCGGCGACGGAGATCCCCGTACCGCCCCTGGGACCCGACGGCATCGCCGAACTGCTCGACCCGCACGGGCTGCCCGCCCGCGTCGCCAGCGCCCTGCACGCCGACTCGCGCGGCAACCCCCGGCTGGCGCTCGCGCTCGCCGGCGCGTACCGGGCGCAGCGCACCCGCGTCGGCACGCCCGTACCGCTGACCGGCAGCCTGCGCACGTGGCTCGGCGAGCGGTTCGCCGCGCTGCCCGGGCGGGTGCGGCAGACCCTCCTCGTCGCCGCCCTCGCGGACCGTCCGACGGTCGAGCTGCTGCGGCGTACCCGCGGCGCCGAGGCCGACCGGGACCTGCGGATCGCGGCGTCGGCGGGGTTGCTCGTCGCCGACGGCAGCGCCGTGTGCTTCACCCCGCCCGCGGTGCGGTCGGTGATCGCGGAGTCGTACGACGCGACGCGCCGCGCGGCGGTGCACGTCAGGCTGGCCGCGGTCGTCACCGACAGCGCCGAGCGCGTGTGGCACTCGGCGCTGGTCTCGACCGAGCCGGACGCGGAGGCCGCCCGCGCCCTGGTCGCCGCGGCCCGCACGGCGGCCTGCCGCGGGCCGCGCGGGCTGGCGGCGGAGCTGTACCTGCTGGCCGCGCACCGGGCCCCAGCCGAGCTGAACGCGGAACGCGTCGACTGGCTGGTCGCCGCCGCTGAGACCGGCGCCGCCGCGATGCGGCCGGAGATCGTCCACCGCGCCGCCGACGAGGTCCTCGCCGCCGCCGAGTCGGTACCCGCCCAGCGCGTACGGGCCCGGATGGCCGTGATCGACCTGTCCGGCCAGGCGTTCTCCGTGATGGACGAGGTCTTCGTCGCCGCGCTCGTCGACGCCGAGCACGCCCCCGAGCTGGAGGCGGCGCTGCGGCTGCGGCTGTCCTGGGCGGCCCTGATCCACGGCGACCTCCCGCGCTGCGCGCAGGAGGCCGACCTCGCCGTCCGGCTCGCCGCAGACGTCGGCGACGCGGCCACGGAGTCGATGGCACTGGCGAACCGGGCCACCGTGGCCCGGGCGACCGGCGCGCGCGACTTCCGGGACCCGCTGCGCCGCGCGCTCGCCATTCCGCACGAGGTGCCGGACGGCTGGCTGCACCTGTCCGCGCGGTTCCTCGCCGCCCGCTTCGCGGTCTTCGACGACCAGCTCAAGCCCGCCCGGGACGAGTACCTGCGCATGCTGGCGATGATCGAGCGCGGCACCGGCGAGGAAGTCGTCGAGGTGCTGCGCGGCCTGTCCGAGATCTCCGCCCGGCTCGGCCGGTGCCGCGAGGCCCTCGACTTCGCCGGCCGCGCCATCCGCATCGCCGAGGACGCCGGGCTCAGCCCCGGCCCCTGCTGGCACAGCCGGGCCGTGGCCGAACTCGCCGGCGGCACCATCGAACGGGCCGCGGCCTTCGCGCGGCGCGGCATCCAGGCGTCCGAGCAGGAGGACGACGGCATCTACCTCTGCCGCCACCTGCACGTGCTCGCCCAGACCGAGCTGCGCACCGGCGACGCGCGCGGCGCGGTCGCCACGCTGCGCCGGCTGGCGGAGCTCGAACGCCGGCAGGGCGTCGCCGCGCCGCTGCTGCTGCGCTGGCACGCCGATCTCGCCACCGCTCTCGCCGCCACCGGCGAACTCACCGAAGCCGACGCGGTCATCGCGTCGACCCGCGGCATGCTCGAAGCGGAGGAGTCCGGCGCGGGAGTCGCCGCGCAACTCGACCGGGCCGAAGCGCTCGTACTCGCGGCCCGCGGCCGGGCCGACACGGGCATCGAGCTCCTCGGCGGCGCCGAACGACGCTTCCGCGCCCTCGGGCAGCCGCTGGAGCTGGGCCACTGCCATCTCGTACGCGGCCGACTGGAGCGGCGCCGCCGGCGGCACGGCGCCGCACGGGCGGCGGTGCTGGCCGCCCTGCGCGTCTTCACCAGCCACGAGGCGGCCCCCTGGATCCGGCAGGCCGGCCGCGGCACGGCCCTGGTCGACGCCGGCGGGCCGCACGACGGCCCGGCCACCGGCTCCGGCCCCGCCTCCGGCCGGGCGCGCGGCCTCGCGATGCTCACCGCGGCCGAGCGGCGCATCGCGCGGCTGGTCGGCGACGGCGCGAGCAACCAGGAGGCCGCCGCGCAGGTCGCCCTCAGCGTCAAGACGGTCGAGGCGTCGCTCACGCGGATCTATCGCAAGCTCGGGGTACGCTCGCGCACCCAGCTCAGCTCGCTGCTGCTCCAGACGGACCCGGACCACCGGCTGCGCAGCTGACCCGAGCCGGCACCGCCCCCTCCGCCACCGCCCACGCGTGCCGACAGCGCGCCGGGGTCAGCAGCAGGCGCCCGCGGGGGTGCAACAGGCGCTGTCCTGCTGCCTGGTCAGGGTGCCGGCGTCGGCCTTGACCACGTAGACCTCCCAGGGCTCCTGACCGGGGCCGCGGACCCAGACCTTGTCCTGGAGGGCGTAGCAGCAGGTGGTGTCCGCCTCCTCGGTGGTGGCGAGGCCCGCCCGACCCAGGCGGGCGGTGGCGTCGGCCACGGCCTCGCTGCTCCCGACCTCGACGCCGAGGTGGTCCATGCGGGTGTCGTCGCCGTCGTGTCCTTCGATGAGGACGAGCTTGAGCGGGGGCTCGGCGATGGCGAAGTTGGCGTAGCCGTCGCGGAGCTTGGTCGGCTCGGTACCGAACAGCTTTGTGTAGAAGGCGATCGACGCGTCCAGGTCGGGGACGCGCAGTGCCAGTTGTACGCGGGACATGACCGAACTCCTCGTATACGGGGACACCGCAGGGATACTGTTTCGACTTCCGTCGATGTCTTGCATTTCCATCATGGTCCTTGATTCGATGAACGTCAACATTGAAGAGCATCGAATCAAGGAGCCTTCCCGATGGAACACGTCGACGCCGTCGTGGTCGGCGCGGGGCAGTCCGGCCTGGCCGCGGCGCACGCCCTGCGGGCCGAGGGCCTGCGCCCGGTCGTCCTGGAAGCCGCAGACCAGCCCGCGGGCTCATGGCCGCGCTACTACGACAGCCTCACCCTCTTCTCCCCGGCCCGCTACAGCTCCCTGCCCGGCCTCGCCTTCGGCGGCGACCCCGACCGCTACCCGCACCGCGACGAGGTCGTGGCCTACCTGCTGCGCTACGCCGACCGCCTGGACGCCGACATCCGCACGCGGCAGCGGGTGCGCGAAGTCCGCGCCGACGGGGCGGGCTTCGCGGTGGACCTCGCGTCGGGAGCACGCCTCGGCGCCCGCGCCGTGGTGGCGGCGTCGGGCAGCTTCGGCCGCCCGTACCGGCCCGAACTGCCGGGACTGGAGTCCTTCACCGGCGAGGTGCTCCACGCCGCCGACTACCGCGGCCCCGAGCCGCACGCCGGCCGGCGCGTGGTCGTCGTCGGCTCCGGGAACTCCGCGGTCCAGATCGGCGCCGAACTCGCCCGCCACGCCCGCGTCACCCTCGCCGGCCGCCGCCCCGTCCGCCTCGCCCGGCAGCGCACCCTCGGCCGCGACCTGCACTGGTGGCTGACCCGCAGCGGCCTCGACACGGCCCCGCTGGGCCGCCTGGTACGTACCCCGCCCACCCAACTCGTCATCGACGACGGCCGCTACCGCGCCGCACTCGCCGACGGCGCCCCGGACCACCGCCCGCTGCCCACCGCCGCCGACGGCGCCCGGCTCACCTGGCCCGACGGCACCACCGAGGCCGTCGACACCCTGCTCTTCGCCACCGGCTACCGCCCGGACCTCGACTACCTCTCCCCCCTCGGCGCACTGGACGAGGCGGGGCACCCCCGCCACCGCGACGGCGCCTCCCGCACCCACCCGGGCCTGGCCTTCCTGGGCCCGGAGTGGCAGCGCAGCCTGTCCTCGAACTCGCTACGCGGCGTCGGCCGCGACGCCGCACGCACAGCCCGCCGCCTCGCCCGCCACCCCGGACGCTGACCCGCCCGCCAAGCCCCCCGGGCCGACCAGCCGGTGCCGACGCACGAAAACCGGGCCCCTGGGCGATGCGCACCGCTCCCCGGTGGGGGTGGACCGCCGTTCCGCCCACCAACGCGCCCCCGCACGGCCGTCGGCCGCACGGCGCCCGGCGCCGGTCGCCCCCGGGGAGGCCCGGGCAGCACACGAGTGCCCAACCGCCAACACCCCCGACACCGGCCACCAGGCAGAGCCGGTCAGCCCGCACCCCCACCCCCGCCGGACCAGGCCCCCCGGCCCCCGCCCCAACGATCACCGGAAAGCAGAAAGGGCCCGATCCGACTTCCGGATCAGGTCGTAGAACCAGTAGTTCAGGAACCGGGGATCATCCCCGCGTGGGCGGGGAGCACCCCTCGTTGACCTGCATCCTTTCCGACGTGGGCCGCCGGTTTCAATCACTTTCATAGAATCGGGCATTCTGGTCAATTATGCCTGCGTAGGGCGGAGTCAGGGGCAGTCAATGCGTCTTCCTCTGGAACAACGCCCCCGACCCTCTATGCGGCAGGTCTATGAGGCGGACGAGAGTGAAGCCCTGCTCTCCGTAGTAGCGCTGCAATCCTGGGTTGCTTTTCCCTGCGTCGAGTCGAAGTAGCGGCTTCCCGACTGGGCGGCGCGTTGCGCCGCACAGTCCAGCATCCTGGCCCCTACGCCTTGGCCTGCTGCGGAGCGCGTCACCGCCATGCGGTGAATGTAGAGAGCCTCCTCCGGCTGGTCGTCCGGCACCCAGAACTCAGGGTCGGCGTACTTGTCCAACTGGAGCGTGCCGGCCACCTCATCTCCGATGAAGGCGAGGCAGACCTCCCCGCGCCCGAGGCGGTCTACCGCAAGTAGCTCCGGGCCGTGATCACGCAGGGTGCCGAAGCGATGGATGACTCGCCAAAGATCAGGAAGGAGAGGACGGGGAAGAGGACGACGCGGTGGCCTGATCAAATTCGTTTGGCCCCCCGCTTGGACCCCCTAAGCACGACAGAGGCCCATTCGCGATCTCACGAATGGGCCTCTGACCTGCGTCGGGGTGGCGGGATTTGAACCCACGACCTCTTCGTCCCGAACGAAGCGCGCTGCCAAGCTGCGCCACACCCCGTGGCTGCGAGCACTACTGTAGCCCACCCTGGCGGGTCGGGTGAAATTCGTTTCAGGGTGTGGGGGTCAACGTGAGGAGTGTGGCTTCGGGGGGGCAGGCGAAGCGGAAGGGGGTGTAGCGGTTGGCGCCGCAGCCGGCGGAGACGTGGAGGGCTGCGCGGCGGGGGCCCGTGGTGTGGGTGGAGAGGCCCTTGACGCGGCCGGTGTCCAGGTCGCAGTTGGTCACCAGGGCGCCGTAGAAGGGGATGCAGAGCTGGCCGCCGTGGGTGTGGCCGGCGAGGATCAGGGGGTAGCCGTCGGCGGTGAAGGCGTCGAGGACGCGCAGGTAGGGGGCGTGAACCAGGGCGAGTGAGAAGTCCGTGTCCGGGTCGGGGCCGCCGGCGACCGCGGGGTAGCGGTCGTGCTTGATGTGCGGGTCGTCCAGGCCCGTCAGGCCCAGTACCGTGCCGCTGTCCAGCTTGAGCCGGCCGCGACTGTTGTCCAGGCCCACCCAGCCCGCCGCGTCGAAGGCGTCGCGGATGTCCTCCCAGGGGTTGCGGGGGACGTTGTGGGCGAGGCGGTCGCGGCCGTTGAGGCCGTGGATGCCGCGGGCCTTCTCGATCAGGTAGCGGCCGGGGTTTCGGAACGTCGGCGCGTAGTAGTCGTTCGAGCCGAAGACGTACGTCCCGGGGAACTCCATCAGCGGGCCCAGCGCGTCCAGCAGCTCCGGCACCGCGTCGGGGTCCGACAGGTTGTCCCCCGTGTTGACCACCAGGTCGGGCCGCAGTCCCGCCAGGGAGTGCAGCCATCGCCGCTTCACGCCCTGGCCCGAGACCATGTGGATGTCCGAGACCTGTAGCACGCGCAGCGGGTGCATGCCCTTCGGCAGTACGGGGACGGTGATCCGGCGGAGCCGGAAGGCGCGGGGTTCGACGGCGGCCGCGTAGGCGACACCGCCGGCCGAGAGGGCGGCCAGGCCCAGGGGGACTCCGTATCGCGCGCGCATTCTCCTATCGTCGCAGAGTGGCGGCGTACGGGTCCCGCTGGGCCTTCTCCGGCGCTGTCGGCGGGACGTCGGTGCGGCATGGGAGACTCCGGGCATGACCACGCTCAAGTCGAAGATGCAGGACGACCTCACGGCCGCGATCAAGGGGCGCGACGAGCTGCGCGCCGCCACGCTCCGGATGACGCTCACCGCGGTGACGAAGGAGGAGGTCGCGGGTGAGGCGGCGCGTGAGCTCTCCGACGACGAGGTGCTGCAGGTGATCACCCGTGAGGCCAAGAAGCGGCGTGAGGCCGCGGCCGCCTTCGAGAAGGGCGGGCGGGCCGAGTCCGCGGAGCGGGAGCGCGCCGAGGGCGAGGTGCTCGCGGACTACCTGCCGAAGCAGCTCGGCGACGAGGAGCTGGCCGCGCTGGTCGCCGAGGCCGTCGCGGAGGCGAAGGCGGGTGGCGCGGAGGGGCCGCGGGCCATCGGCGCCGTGATGAAGATCGTGAATCCGAAGGTCGCCGGGCGGGCGGAGGGCGGGCGCGTGGCCGCCGCCGTCAAGCGGGCTCTCGGGGCGGCCGGCTGACGAGGCCGGGCGACGCGGAGGGCCTGTCCCTCCGGGGCGGCTTCCGGCTCGGCCTGCCGTAGGCGTCGGCGTACCCGGCTGCCGGTGTGCCTGGCTGCCGGTGTGCCCGGCAGCCGGTTCGCCCCGCGGTCGGTTCGCCTGGCTGCCGGGGTGGCCCCGGTCGGTTCGCCGGCGCTCCCGGACGGCTCTAGCCGGCGTCCGGCCAGCCGCCCGGGCCGCTGTTGCCGTTCCCGCCGTCCGACCAGCCGCCGTCCAGCGAGCCGCCGTCCGTCGTGCCTCCGTCGAGCGTCCCGCCGTCGAGGTTGCCGCCGCCCGGGCCTCCGCCGCCCGGGCCCCCGCCGCCGTTTCCGCCGCCGATGAGGCCGCCGAGCGGGTTCTCCGGCTTGTCGTCCTCGTCTTCGTCCTCGTCGTCGTCGCCCCGGTCCGGGCGGTCCACCGGGACCGGGACCTTGTAGAGCTCCGGCGACGTCTTGCCGGACAGGGCGCCGTCCATCGCGTCGCGCCAGATCGGGCCGGGGACCGCGCCGCCGAAGACGCTGGCGTGGTAGGTGGGGCCGATCTGGATGTTCTCCATGGAGACGTCCTTCGTGGGGCCGCCGACCCACACGGCGCCGGCGAGGTCCGCCGTGTAGCCCACGAACCAGGCGGCCTTCCGCTCGTCCGTCGTACCGGTCTTGCCCGCGTTGTCGCGCCCGGTCAGGCCCGCCTCCTGGCCGGTGCCGTCCTCGACGACGCCGGACAGCAGGGTGTTGATCGTGCCGGCAGTCTTCTCCGACATGACGCGCTCGCACTTCGACTTCGGCACCGGGAGCTTCCGGCCCTTCGCGTCCTTGATCGACTCGATGGCGATCGGGCTGCAGTACTCGCCGCGGTTGGCGAAGGTCGCGTACGCGTTGGCCATCGCCAGCGGCGCGATGGTCTGGCCGCCGAGGGTGAGCGACGGGCTCTCCTGGAGCTCCTTGCCGTCGCCGCGGTGGACGCCCATGTTCTGCGCGAGCTCCTTGACGGGGCAGATGCCGATGTCGGAGATGAGGGAGACGAAGTAGGTGTTGATGGACTTGGCGGTGGCCTCGCGCATGCTGTACGGGCCGACCTCCTCCTCCGTCTCGTTCTCGACGTCGGAGCCCTCGGTGTTGACCCAGTTCTTGCCCTCCTCGCAGGTCTCCACCGGGCTGGGGTAGGGCATCTCGTTAGGGGACGGGTAGACCTTGGTGTTGGGCACGCCCCGCTCCAGGGCGGCCGCGGCGGTGATCGGCTTGAAGGTGGAGCCGACCTGGAAGCCGTAGTTGGACCCGTTCATGGATTTCTCCACGGACAGGTTGATCACGGTCTCGTTCTTGCCCGAGCCGTACGGCCTGGACTGCCCCATTGCGCGGATCTTGCCGTTGCCGGGCTCCACCATGGTCACGGCGGTGGCGACCTTGTCGTCCTGGTAGACGTGGTTCTTGATCGACTCGTTCGCGGACTTCTGCGCCACCGGGTCGAGGGTGGTGCGGATGGTCAGGCCGCCGCGGTCCCAGCGCCTGAGGCGGTCCTTGCGCGTCTCGCCGAAGCTCTTGTCCTTGAGAAGCACTTCGTGCACGTAGTCGCAGAAGAACGCGGCGCCGCTGCTGGCGGTGATGCACCCGCTGCGCGGCTGGCTGACCTTGAGGCCGAGCGGCTTCGACCTGGCCTTGGCGGCCTCGGCACGGGTGACGTAGTCGTTGCTGACCATGCGCTGCAGGACCGCGTTGCGGCGCTTCTTCGCCGCCTCCGGGTGGGTGATCGGGTCGTACGCGCTCGGTGACTGCACGAGGCCGGCGAGCATCGCCGACTCGGAGAGGGTCAGCTTGTCGGCGGACTTGCTGAAGTAGCGCTCGGAGGCGGCCTCGATGCCGTACGCCTGCTGGCCGAAGAAGGCGATGTTCAGGTAGTTCTCCAGGATCTCGTCCTTGGTCAGTTCCTTCTCGACCTGGATCGCGTACTTCAGCTCCTGGATCTTGCGCCCGAGCGTCTGCCGGGTGGCCTCGGCGACCTTTTCGGCGTTGTTGCCGGCCTCCTCGACGAAGACGTTCTTCACGTACTGCTGGGTGAGGGTGGAGGCGCCCTCGGAGACCGTGCCGGACTGCGCGTTGCTGCTGAGCGCGCGCAGGATGCCCTGGAAGTCGACGGCGCCGTGCTCGTAGAACCGCTCGTCCTCGATCGCGACGATCGCCTGCCGCATCACCGGCGCCATGTCGTCGAGGTCGACGACCGTGCGGTTGCGCGAGTAGACGTCGGCGAGGTGGCCGCCCTCGCGGTCGAGGATGGTGGTCTTCTGGCTGAGCGGCGGGCGCTTGAGGTCCGCGGGGATGTCGTCGAACTCGGACACCGTGCCCTTCGCCGTCAGCCCCAGCAGGCCGGCGGCGGGCAGCGCGAGGCCCGCGAGCACGGTGCCTGCGAGGACGCTGACGCCGAGGAACTTCGCGGCTTGCTGCGTGGCGGTGAGCCCGCCGCCCGGGCGCTTGTAGGCCATGGAGCCCACCCTAACTTCTGATTCCGCGGACAGCCGCCCGTCTGTTCGCCTACTCTGTTTTCGGCCATCACCACCGGCTGCGGATCGTCTCACCCATTGGTTCACTCCTGTGGGTGATGAGGCTTGACCGAATTGACGCCATGTGACGCCGGGGCCTGTTCGCGGGCGGACGCCCCGCCCGTTTTGGCCGGATCGTCCCTGGCGGGGGGCCCTCACTCCGGTGGGTGATCCGCCGCGTACGCATAGTCCGTTCGGGCCATTCAACTTTGGGCCTGACGGGGGTGTTGCGTTGCCGCACTCCTTCCGTAACGTCCTCAACTGGCAACGGTGCATATGCCCTTTGCCGCCGTGGGGGAGCCTCAATTCGGGAGAGGACGGCACCAGCATGAGCTGGGTTACCGACTGGAGCGCACAGGCAGCCTGCCGCACTGCCGATCCGGACGAGTTGTTCGTGCAAGGCGCGGCGCAGAACAGAGCCAAGGCGGTCTGCACCGGATGCCCGGTGCGTACCGAGTGCCTCGCCGACGCCCTCGACAACCGCGTCGAGTTCGGCGTATGGGGCGGCATGACCGAGCGCGAGCGCCGCGCGTTGCTGCGCCGGCGGCCGACGGTCACGTCGTGGCGCAGGCTGCTGGAGACGGCGCGCGAGGAGTACGAGCGCGCGGGGACACCGCTGCACGAGGGCGCCCTGCACGAGGACGCGCTGCGCGCGGCGGAGGAACTGCCGGTCGCCGCAGGCTGACCCCGGGTTCGGGGCCCTGTGCCCGTCAGCGAGCCCGCTCTGAGTTCGTCCTGCCCGCCGCCGCGGGCCGCGCGCCGGCCGTGCGCCGTGCGCCACGGCTTCCACCCCCACGCGCGCGTACGGGCCCGGGAACCCGCCGTCCACGCCCGGGAGGCCGCCCGGCTACGCGCCCGGCTTCTCCTGCGACGTCAGCCGCTCGGCCACGTCCCGTAGCCCCGCGAGGTCGTGCACGTCCCCCGGCAGCGCCGTGACCTGGGTCACGGGGACCTCGGGGTGGAGGGCCGCGAAGCGGTCCCGGGTACGGCGCTCGTGCGCGAGGACCTGCATCCGCTCCGCGTGCAGCCGCAGCAGCGCCGCCGCGCCACCCGAGGTGGCCCCTGCCGCCTCGCCCGCGCCGGCGCTCGTGTCGGCCGTTTCCGCCGCCCCCGTGCTCTGCGCGCCGGCGCCCGCGTCCTCCACACCCCGCTCGTCCAGCGCCTCCGCCGCCGCCAGCGCCCGCTCCGCGCTCAGCTGCGCCGCGTCGCTTTCGTGCACCCGGTTGAGCACCAGGCCCGCCAGCGGCATCCGGTCCGCTTCGAGCCGTTCGACGAAGTACGCCGCTTCCCGCAGCGCGTCCCGCTCCGGCGTCGCCACCACCAGGAAGGCCGTGCCGGGCGCCTGCAACAGCCGGTACGTGGCCTCCGCGCGCGTGCGGAAGCCGCCGAAGAGCGTGTCCATGGCGGCGACGAACGTCTGCACGTCGCGCAGCAGGGACGAGCCCAGCAGCTTGCCGAGCGTGCCCGTCATCATCGACATCCCGACGTTGAGGAACTTCATTCCCGCCCGGCCGCCCGCCTTCGCCGGCGCGGTCAGCATCCTGATGAAGCGCCCGTCGAGGAACGAGCCCAGCCGCTTCGGCGCGTCCAGGAAGTCCAGCGCGGAACGGCTCGGCGGGGTGTCCACGACGATCAGGTCCCAGGAGTCGCGGGCCCGCAGCTGGCCCAGCTTCTCCATCGCCATGTACTCCTGGGTGCCGGCGAACCCGGCCGACAGCGACTGGTAGAAGGGGTTCTCCAGGATGGCGCGGGCCCGGTCTTCGTCCGCGTGCGCCTCGACGATCTCGTCGAAGGTGCGCTTCATGTCGAGCATCATCGCGTACAGCTCGCCGGGGCCCTCGACGCCCTCGACCCGGCGCGGGCTGTTGTCCAGGGCGTCGATGCCCATGGACTGCGCCAGCCGCCTCGCCGGGTCGATGGTGAGCACGACGACGCGACGGCCGCGCTCCGCGGCCCGTACGCCCAGGGCGGCGGCCGTCGTCGTCTTGCCGACGCCGCCGGCGCCGCAGCAGACCACGATGCGCGTCTGCGGGTCGTCGAGGAGCGCGTCGGCGTCCAGCCGCGGCGCGGTGTCGAGGCTCATAGGGGCCACTGCTTTCCCAGCTCGCCGGACAGCCGGTAGAGGCCGGCCAGATCCACTCCCTCGGTGAGCAGCGGCAGCTCGTACTGCGGCAGCTCCAGCCGCGCCAGCGCCGCCCGCTGCGTACGTTCCAGGGCCAGCCGTTCCGTGTGCTCACGCGCCTGCCGCAGCAGCGGGGCGACCAGCCGCTCCGCCCGCGCGCCCCGGCTCGCGCCGCCCAGCCCGGCGGCGGACAGCGCGGTGGCGAGGGCGGCGGGGTCGGCTTCGGCCCGTTCCAGCGCGGCGTCGTCCATGAGGGCCGGGCGGACCATGTTGACCACCGCGGCGCCGACCGGCAGCCCGGCCCCGCGCAGTTCGGCGACGCCGTCGACGGTCTCCTGGACGGGCATGTCCTCCAGGAGGGTGACGAGGTGCACCGCGGTACGGGCCGAGGTCAGCACCCGCATCACGGACCGGGCGTGGTTGTGGATGGGCCCGGCCTTGGCGAGCCCGGCGACCTCGGCGTTGACGCCCAGGAAGCGGGTGATGCGGCCGGTTGGCGGGGCGTCCATGACCACCGCGTCGTACTCGTGCCGCCCGTGCTTGTCCTGCCGGCGGGCCGCCTCGCACGCCTTGCCGGTGAGCAGGACGTCGCGCAGGCCGGGGGCGATGGTGGTGACGAAGTCGATGGCGCCGAGGCGGCGGAGGGCGCGGCCTGCACTGCCCATCCGGTAGAACATCTGCAGGTAGTCGAGGAGGGCCTGTTCGGCGTCGATGGCGAGCGCGTACACGTCGCCGCCGCCGGGGGCCGACGCGATCCGCCGCTCGCCGTACGGCAGCGGCTCGGTCTCGAAGAGCTGGGCGATGCCCTGACGGCCCTCCACCTCGACGAGCAGCGTGCGCCGGCCGTCGGCGGCCAGGGCCAGCGCCAGGGCGGCGGCCACGGTCGTCTTGCCGGTCCCGCCCTTGCCGGTCACCACGTGCAGCCTTTGGAGCCCGCTCATGCCCGCGAGCCTAATTCCTCGTCGCGTATCTCAGCAGACCGCCTCTGCCCGACGGCCCCTGCGGGCCCACTTCGAGGGCCCCGGCGACGGTCCCGGGCGACGGCCCCAAGCGGGGGACAGGCGGGGCGGGCTACAGTCTGGCCCATGACGAAGTGGGAATACGCGACCGTGCCGCTGCTCGTACACGCGACCAAGCAGATCCTGGACCAGTGGGGCGAGGACGGCTGGGAGCTCGTGCAGGTCGTGCCGGGGCCGAACACCGAGCAGCTGGTGGCCTACCTGAAGCGGGAAAAGAGCTGATGGCGGGGCGGGTCGAGGCCAGGCTCGCGGAGCTGGGGCTGAGCCTGCCCGAGGTCGTGCCGCCGCTGGCGTCGTACGTACCGGCGGTGCTGAGCGGGCCGTACGTGTACACCGCCGGACAGCTCCCGATGGTCGACGGCACGCTGCCGGTGACCGGGAAGGTCGGGGCGGAGGTCACGCCGGAGGAGGCCCGGGAGCTGGCGGCGCGCTGTGCGCTGAACGGGCTGGCGGCGATCAGGTCGGTCGCCGGGGACCTGGACCGGGTCGTACGGGTGGTGAAGGTCGTCGGCTTCGTCGCCTCGGCGCCGGACTTCACGGCGCAGCCGGGCGTGATCAACGGGGCGAGCGAGCTGCTCGGCGAGGTGCTGGGCGAGGCGGGCGTGCACGCGCGCAGCGCGGTGGGGGTCGCGGTGCTGCCGCTGGACGCGCCGGTGGAGATCGAGTTCCAGGCGGAGCTGAGGGCGTAGGCCCGGCGCGGGCGGGCCGGGTTGTCCACATGGCGAGGGTTGTCCACAGGCTGAGGCTGCCCCCTCGAACATGCCGACGGCAGCCCGTAGGCTCCTGGTCATGTCCGAAATGAACGCCGCGAGCGGCGGTGCCGCCGGGAGCGCGGCCGGTGCGGCCGGGGCCGCCGCCGGAGCCGGTCCTGACGCGGCCGGTCGTGAGGCGGCCGGCGCCGGGGCCGGTGCTGACGCGGCCGCCGCCGGCGGGAGCGGCCGGTGGATCCCGCCCGCCGAGCGCGTCCGCGCGCTCGCCCGCGGCGAGCTGACGCCCGTCGAGCCGCGCCGCGCGGCGACGGTGCTGCTGCTGCGTGGGGCGGCGCCCGACGGCCCGTGGGTGTACATGCTGCGGCGGCGCGCCTCCATGGCCTTCGCCGCCGGTGCGTACGCCTATCCGGGTGGCGGCGTCGACCCGCGCGACGAGCGCCCGATGGACCCGGCGGCCTGGGCCGGGCCGTCGCCGGCCCGGTGGGCGGCGCGGCTCGGGGTGGCCGAGCCGGTGGCGCAGGCGGTGGTCTGCGCGGCCGTGCGGGAGACGTTCGAGGAGGCCGGGGTGCTGCTGGCCGGGGCCTCGGCGGCGGAGGTGGTCGCGGACACCACGGGGGCGGACTGGGAGGCGGACCGGGCCGCGCTCGTCGCCCGCGAGCTGGGCTTCGCCGACTTCCTCCGGCGCCGCGGCCTGGTCGTGCGGTCCGACCTGCTCGGCGCCTGGGCGCGCTGGATAACCCCGGAGTTCGAGGCCCGGCGGTATGACACCTGGTTCTTCGTCGCCGCCCTCCCCGAGGGCCAGCGCACGCGGAACGCCTCGACGGAGGCGGACCGCGCGGAGTGGGTCAGGCCCGCCGAGGCGGCGGCGCGGTACGACCGGGGCGAGCTGGCGATGATGCCGCCGACGATCGCGACGCTGCGCGGGCTCACGGAGTACGGGTCGGCGGCGGGGGCGCTGGGCGCCGCGGGGGAGCGGGACCTGGCGGCGGTGCTGGCGAAGGCCAGGGTGGAGGGGGACGAGGTGGTGCTGAGCTGGCCGGGACACGAGGAGTTCACCATGAGGCTGCCGTCGTGAGGGCGACGGCGGGGGCAGGGCAGGCGCGGGGCCCGGCGGGAGTCGGCGCGGGCGCGGCGGGAGTCGGCGCGGGCCCGGTGACGGGGCCCGAGACGGCGGTGCGGGCGGCACCTGTGCCCGGCGGAGCTGTGGGCGTGCGCGGCGGTGCGGTGGCCCGGCCCGGGGGCGTGGTGTGCGGGGTCGCGTCGCTCGCGGGGGTGGTCGCGTGACGGACGCGGCGGCGCTGCCCGGGCAGCCCCGGGGCGGCGTGCTCGGTGGGCCGGCGACCGCCCGCGCGACCTGCGTGCTGGCGCCCAACCCCTCGCCCATGACGCTCGACGGTACGAACACGTGGATCGTCGCCGAGCCGGACTCCCCGCGGGCCGTGGTGATCGACCCGGGCCCGCTGGACGAGGGCCATCTGGCGGCAGTCGTGGACACCGCGGAGCGGGCGGGCCTGCGGGTGGCGCTCACGCTGCTCACCCACGGGCACCCGGACCACGCCGAGGGCGCGGCCCGCTTCGCGGAGCTGACCGGGACGAAGGTGCGGGCGCTGGACCCGGCGCTGCGCCTCGGCGACGAGGGGCTGGCCGCGGGGGACGTGGTCGGCGTCGGCGGGCTGGAGCTGCGGGTCGTACCCACGCCTGGGCACACGGCGGACTCGCTCTGCTTCCACCTGCCGGCCGACGCCGCCGTGCTCACCGGCGACACGGTCCTCGGCCGCGGCACGACGGTGGTGGCCCACCCGGACGGCCGCCTGGGGGACTACCTGGACTCGCTGCGCCGGTTGCAGTCCCTGGCGGTGGACGACGGCGTCGCGACGGTGCTGCCGGGCCACGGGCCGGTGCTGGAGGACGCGCAGGGCGCGGTGGAGTACTACCTGGCGCACCGTGCGACGCGGCTGGCGCAGGTCGAGACGGCGGTCGAGAACGGGTACCGGACCGCGGCGGACGTGGTGGCGCACGTGTACGCGGACGTGGACCGTACGCTGTGGCCGGCGGCGGAGCTGTCGGTGCGGGCCCAGCTGGAGTACCTGGAGGAGCACGGCCTGATCACGTGACCGGGCCCGACCGGTCCACAGGCACCCCGCGGGGCCGGTCTGCCGCGGGTCTGCCCGCCCGGCCTCAGCGGCTCCGCTTGGCCAGGCGCTCCACGTCCAGCAGGATCACGGCCCGCGCCTCCAGGCGCAGCCAGCCGCGGCTGGCGAAGTCCGCCAGGGCCTTGTTGACCGTCTCCCGGGAGGCGCCGACCAGCTGGGCCAGCTCCTCCTGCGTCAGGTCGTGCACGACGTGGATGCCCTCGTCCGCCTGCACGCCGAAGCGCCGCGAGAGGTCCAGCAGGGCGCGGGCGACGCGGCCCGGGACGTCGGAGAAGACCAGGTCGGACATCTGGTCGTTGGTGCGCCGCAGCCGGCGGGCGACCGCCCGCAGCAGCGCGGAGGCGACCTCCGGGCGGGCGTTCAGCCAGGGCTGGAGGTCGCCGTGGCCCAGGCCCAGCAGCTTCACCTCGGTCAGCGCCGAGGCGGTCGCCGTGCGCGGGCCCGGGTCGAACAGGGACAGCTCGCCGATCAGCTCGCCGGGGCCGAGCACGGCCAGCATGTTCTCGCGGCCGTCGGGGGAGGTGCGGTGGAGCTTGACCTTGCCGTCGGTGACGACGTACAGCCGGTCGCCGGGCTCGCCCTCGTGGAAGAGCGCGTCACCGCGCGCGAGCGTCGACTCGGTCATGGAGGCACGCAGCTCCGCGGCCTGCTCGTCGTCGAGCGCGGCGAAGAGGGGCGCGCGCCGCAGAACGTCGTCCACGAGTTCTCTCCTTGTCGGGGTGCCCGGGCGACCGCGGGCGGGCCGCCGCTCGGTCGGCCCTTCGTTCTCCATGATGCCGGACAGTAAAACAGTGCGATCAGTCACAAGTTTGACGTACCGCAGCGTGAACCGTACGTCAGGGGTCCGATTGGCGGCACATTTCCGGTGGTCGGCGGAGGGCTCCCGGGGGCGTGCACGGGGGGCGCGCGGGCGGGCGCGGAAGCCCGGGCGGGCGCTCAACGAGCCGGTCGGGGGCGGGCTCGCGCGGGCCGCGCGGGTTGCCCCGTACGGCCCTGTTCCGCTCTCAGCGAACGCACCTCCAGTACCCGATAATCCGGACATCACGCCACCGTGACAGCGTCCTGTGCGCGCCGTGCCAGCGGTCCTCGGCACGCTCCTTCCCGCAGACCGGGAAGGAGACACCCGCATGACCTACGCATTCCGGGCCGAGGGCCTGGTCAAACGGTTCGGCGCGACGACCGCGCTGGCCGGTATCGACCTCGCGGCCCGGCAGGGCACCGTCCTCGGCGTCCTCGGCCCCAACGGCGCCGGCAAGACCACCGCCGTACGCATCCTCGCCACGCTCCTCCGCCCCGACGAGGGCGTCGCGACCGTCGGCGGCCTCGACGTCGTGCGCGACGCCGGCGAGGTGCGCCGGCTGATCGGGCTCACCGGCCAGTACGCCTCGGTGGACGAGGACCTGACCGGCACCGAGAACCTCGTGCTCATCGGCCGGCTCCTCGACCTGCGCACCGGCGACGCCCGGGCGCGCGCCCGGGAACTGCTCGCGCACTTCGAGCTGGCCGAGGCCGCCGGCCGCCCCGTGAAGACGTACTCCGGCGGCATGCGCCGCCGTCTCGACCTCGCCGCCTCCCTCGTCGGCCGGCCCGACGTCATCTACCTCGACGAGCCGACGACGGGCCTGGACCCGGTGCGCCGCGAGGACGTCTGGGGCATCGTCCGTTCCCTCGTCGAGGACGGCGTGACCGTGCTGCTCACCACGCAGTACCTGGAGGAGGCCGACGCGCTCGCCGACGAGATCTCCGTCATCGACCACGGCCGGGTCATCGCCCACGGCACCCCGGGCGAGCTGAAGCAGCGCGTCGGCGGCCGCCACCTCGACCTGCGCCCGCTGGACCCGGCGCGGCTGCTGGAGTCGGCGGAGATCCTCACGGCGGTGGCGGGCACCCATCCGGAGTCGCCGACGCGCGGCACGCTGACCGTCCCCGTCGAGGGCGACGGCATGCTCACCGCGGCCGTACGCCGCCTCGACGAGGCCGGGATAGCGGTGGCCGAGCTGGCGCTGCGGCTGCCCGACCTGGACGACGTGTTCTTCACCCTCACCGGCCACGGCACGGCCGCCCCCGCCGAAGCCCCGGCCGGAGCCCCGGCCGAGGGGGCGGCCGGAGCGGTCGGCGCCACCGGCACGAACCCGACCAAGGAGCCCGTCCGATGACCACGCTCACCGCCCCCGAGCGGACCGCCGCGCCGTCCCGCCGCGCGGGCGCCGCCCGCCCCTTCCCCCTCGTACGGCACAGCGCCGCGCTCGCCGGCCGCAGCCTGATCAAGACCGCGCGCACGCCCGAGCAGCTGATCGACGTGACGTTGCAGCCGATCCTCTTCGTGATCATGTTCCTGTATCTGCTGGGCGGCGCGGTCACCGGCTCGACGCAGGAGTACCTCCAGACCCTGCTGCCCGCGCTCATCGTGATGAACACGGTCTTCGCCTCCGTCCAGACCGGCATCAACCTCAACGACGACATCAAGAAGGGCGTCTTCGACCGCTTCCGGAGCATGCCCATCGCCCGCTCCGCGCCGCTGATCGGCTCGGTGCTCGGGGACCTGATCCGGTTCGTCATCCTGATGACGGTGCAGCTGGGATTCGGTTACGCGGTGGGCTTCCGGATCGAGACGGATCCGCTGTCGGCGCTGGCGGCCTGCCTGCTGGTGATGGTCTTCGCGTTCTGTCTGACGTGGGTGTTCGTGCTGATCGGGATGCTGGTACGGGAACCGGGCGCGGTGCAGGGCATCGGGTTCATGGCGATGTTCCCGCTGACCTTCGGGACCAACGTACTCGTGCCCACCGACACCCTGCCCGGCTGGTTGCAGGCGTGGGTCGACGCCAACCCGGTGACGGCGGTGATGGGGGCCGCGCGCGGGCTGATGACCGGGGGCGCGGTGGCGGGGCCGGTGCTGGAGACGGTGCTGTGGAGTGCGGGGGTGCTCGCGGTGTTCTTCCCGCTGGCGGTACGGGCCTACCGGCGGCGGGCCTAGGCGGTGCCCCCGGTGCCCGGGTGCTCGGCGGTGCCCGGGGGGCCGGTCACGTACGCGCGCAGCAGCTCGATCGCGTCGTTCTGCTTGAGCGCGGCGCCGCGGGCCCGGGCCGGTTCGAAGTCCGTGCCGAGTGCGCGGCGGAGCCGGGCGGCCAGGGCCGTGGCGTCGGGCAGGGAGGCGTCGCCGACTCCGCGGACGGCGTCGGCGGCGCCGAGCAGTTCGGCGGCGGCCCGGGCGGCCGGGGCGTTCCCCGGTGCGGCGTTCCCCGGTGCGGCGGCCGCCGTCTCCGCGTCCGTCGCCGCCAGCGTCGCCACCCCGACCCCGACGATCGCGACCACCGGCATGTCCTTCACGCCGACGCCGATGTCGAGCGCCGTCGCCAGTTCCGTACGGGCGCCGGTCAGGTCGCCCCGTACGCACGCCAGCAGCCCCCGCCCGGTCCGTACGATCGCCTCGATCTGCGGCACCGCCACCCCGCCCCGCCGCAGCGTCGCCAGCGACTCGTCGTACCACCGCGCCGCCTCGTCCCACTCCCCCGCGCAGCGCGCGAGGTCGCCCAGGACGTCCCGGCACAGCGCGGTGACGTGCGAGCGCCCGTCGCGCGCCGCCGTACGCAGCACGTGGTGCAACTCCGCGCGTGCCTCCTCCGTACGCCCCTGCGCCGCGTCGAGCGCCGCGAGCCGTACGCGCAACTGCCCCACGTCGTCCTCGGCGTGCACCTCGCGCATCAGCCGCAGCGCCTCCTCGTACCCCGCCCGCGCCCGCTCGGTGTCCCCCAGCAGCGCGCGGTACTCGCCGAGCTGGTGCAGCGCCATCGCCAGCCCCCACCGGTCGCCGACCTCGCGGAACCCGTCCGCCGCCGCCACCAGGTCCTCCGCCAGCCCCGGCGCGTAGCCCCGGTTCTCCCGGAACGCGGCCCGGATCATCCGCAGCAGCGCCCGCGTCCACGGGTCCGGGTGCGCCAGCCGCGCGTCGACCGCCGCGACCCCGCGCTCCGCGTCGTCCGTGAACATCGCGATGCCCGGTTCCAGCACCGCCAGCATCGGGTGCCCGCCCATCGGGTCGACGCGCGCCACCAGCGCCGTCAGCTCCTCGACGGCCTCGGCGCTGGGCCGGGTGTGGCCGGCGGTGGCGGAGTTGATCAGGTGGAAGCCGAGGGCGACGGCGTGCGGTTCGAGGGGCGGGTCGCCGGGGACGTCGAGTGCGAGGCGCAGCCAGTCGGCGGCCTCGGTGTGGTTGCCGAGGATCATCCAGTAGATGCCGAGGGCGGCGACCAGGCGGACGGCGGTCCCGGCGTCCCCGGCGTCGACGGCGTACCGCAGCGCCGCGAGGAGGTTGTCGTGCTCGGCGTCGAGCAGGGCGATCCAGCCGAGCTGTCCGCGGCCGCGGACCTCGGGGTCGGCGGTCTCGGCGAGCCGGAGGAAGTACGCGGCGTGGGCGGCCCGTACGCGGTCGAGGTCGCCGCTCCCGGCGAGGCGGTCGCGGCCGAACTCGCGGATGGTCTCCAGCATGCGGTAGCGCGGACCGGCGCTCGGCTCGCCCTGCGCGCCCTGCGGTGCCTCCGCGATCTGCAACAGGGACTTGTCGGCCAGGGCCGCGAGCAGGTCGAGTGCCGTGACGACGTCCAGGCCGCACACGCCCGCGACGGACTCGGGCGTAGCGCCGCCCGGGAACACCGACAGCCACTCCGCGAGCCGCCGCTCCTCGCCGTCGAGCAGCTCCCAGCTCCAGGCGACGACGGCCTGGAGCGTCCGGTGCCGGGGCAGCGCGGTCCGGCTGCCGGTGGTCAGCAGCCGGAACCGGTTGTCCAGCCGGGCGGCGACCTGCTCGACGGGCAGCGAACGCAGCCGGGCGGCGGCCAGCTCGATGGCCAGCGGCAGGCCGTCGAGGCGGCGGCAGATCTCGGCGACGGCGGCGGCGTTGCCGGGGCCGACGGCGAAGTCGGGGCGGGCGGCGCGGGCGCGGTCGGCGAAGAGGCGCACGGCGGGGGCGCCGGAATCCGTGGCCTCCGCGGCCGTCGCCGCTTCGGCGGCTGCCGTGGCTTCGGCGGCTGCCGTGGCGGTCGGCCGCGGCAGGCCCAGGGGCGGGACGGGGCAGAGGGCCTCGCCGTCGATGCCCAGCGGCTCGCGGCTGGTGGCGAGGACGCGCAGCTCCGGGCAGCGGCGCAGCAGGTGGTCGGCGAGGTGGGCGGCGGATGAGACGAGGTGCTCGCAGTTGTCGAGGACGAGGGTGGTGGGCGCGGCGGCGAGGGTGTCGGTGAGCCGGGTCAGGACGTCGCGCGGGGGGAGGTGGCGGTTGTCGAGTACGGCGGTCTCGCGCTGGCCGAGGGCGCCGAGCACGGCGAGGGGCACGTCGTCGCCGCCGGTCACCGGCGCGAGTTCGACGAGCCAGACGCCGCCGGGGGAGGTGTCGAGCAGCGTTTCGGCGACGGTCGTGGCGAGGCGGGTCTTGCCGGCGCCGCCGGGGCCGGTGAGGGTGACGAGCCGGGAGCCGCCGAGCAGCGCGCGCACCCGGCGCAGCTCGTCGTCGCGGCCGACGAAGCTGGTGAGGGCGGCGCGCAGGTTGGTACGGGCCGGGGGCGCGGGTTCGTCGGGGGCGTCGACGCCGCCCGGCCCGGTGGTGGCCGTACGGTACGGGCCGCCCGCGCGGCCGGCGCCGCCCGAGCCGCCGACGCCGCCCGGCTCATGCGAACCGCCCGGCCCGCCCGCACCACCCCGCCCCGCCGCGTCGCCCCGCAGCACCGCCACGTGCAGCTCCCGCAGCCCCTCCGACGGATCCACGCCCAGCTCCTCCGCCAGCAGCGCGCGGTACTCCTCGTACGCCGCCAGCGCCTCCGGCTGCCGCCCCGCCGCGCACAGCGCGCGGATCAGCAGTGCGCGCGGGCGCTCGCGCAGCGGGTGCGCCGTCGTGAGCGCCTCCAGCTCGGGGACCGCGGCATCCGGACGCGCGTCCGCCGGGCCGCCCGCGGCGAGGCCCGCCTCGGCGCGGTCCTCGGTCGCCGTCAGCCGCAGCTCCTCCAGCCGGTGCGCGGGCGCCGTCGCGAACGGCGCGTCCGCCACGTCCGCGAGCGCCGGCCCCCGCCACAGCGCCAGCGCCTCGTCCAGCCGCCGCCGCGCGGCCGCGGGGTCGCCCGCCGCCAGCGCCGCACGCCCGGCGTGCGCCAGCCGCTCGAAGCGCACGGCGTCCACCGCCTCCGGCGGCACCGCGAGGCGGTAGCCGGCGGGCCCGTACCCGATGGCGTCGGCCCGGCCGAGGGCGCGGCGGAGCCGGGAGACGAGGGATTGCAGCGCGTTGCCGGGGTCGGCGGGGACGGCGTCGCCCCAGAGGCCGTCGGCAAGCAGCGCCGTGCCGACGTACCGGCCGGGGTCGAGCGCGAGCCGGACGAGCAGGGCGCGCAGCCGGCCGCCGGCGATCTCCACCGGCACCCCGTCGACCGCCGCCTCAAGCGGACCCAGCACTCCGACGCGCACGCAGGCCAGCCTCTCACGTACCCCGTGAGCGGCCGATTTCCCTTTACCCGCCCCTGAACCACGGGGCCCTTCCCGGGCCGGACCCGACCGGGCCCGGTCAGACCCGGTCCGCGGCGATCAGCAGGTACTGGAAGCTGCCGCTGCGGTAGGCCGTGAGGAACGCCTCCTCGATTCCCGTGGCCACCGACGACTGCGCCCGCAACTCCCAGTACGGGATCGTCGCCTCCGTCAGGTCGATGACCTCCGCGGGCACGAGCCGGTGCGCCGCCAGCTCCTTGAAGTACGTCGACCGCGGGTGGACGTTGCAGATGTAGTGCGCGTTGATCTGGCTGACGGCGCGGGACGGCAGCCCGTACGCGTCGTTGTAGCAGCCGGTGATGGTCACGTACCGGCCGCCGCGCGTGAGCAGCCGGGAGTGCTCCTCGAAGAGCTGCGCCAGCTCCACGTACATGGTGCTCTCGTTGTTCCAGATGCCGCGGAACGCGCCCTTCTCGAAGCCCGTGTCGAGCATGTTCTTGAGGTGGAACCGCACGGCGCCGCCCAGCGCGCGGCGCTGCACCTGGTCGTTGGCGAAGGAGACCTGGGACTGCGAGATGGAGATGCCGTCGACGCGGCAGCCGAACCGCTCGTGCGCCATGAAGCTCGTGCCGCCGCGGCCCGAGCCGGCGTCCAGCAGCCGGGCGGCGGCGTCGGGCTCGCCGAGGTGGTCCAGCAGGAGCGTGGCCTGCGCGGTCTCCAGGCGGTGCATCTCCGCGATGATCCGCGCCTCCCGGGTCTCCTCCGGGCCCTCCAGCACGGACCGGTCGACCTCGCCGATGCCGTAGTGGTGGTGGTACGTCCCGCTGACGTCCCCGAGCCGCAGGTTGACCGGGTCCTTCTCCCGGTTCCAGTAGTCGGCGACGGAGTGCTGGTAGGGGCTGGTGAGGACGTTCGTGTCGGCGGGTGCCGCCATGGGCGTTCTCCTTCTGAGGGCGTGCCGAAGCGTGTTGCGGCTGCTGAGGTGGGGTCGGGCGCGCGCCGTGGTCGGAGGCGCGCGGGACGGGTCGGCTGACGGATCGACGGGCGGGTCGACGGACGGGTGGGGCGGGCCGGGGCCGGGAGAGGGCCGGGAGGGGGGCGGACGCGCGCGCGTCAGCGAGGCTGATAGCGCGCGCTGGTGGCGTGCCACTCCCCGCACCCGCCCATCCAGGCCCACACCCCGGCCAGGAAGCGGCCGAGCTGTGGCGAGCCGGCCGCCGTCAGGGCCGCGGCCTCCGTCTCGTAGGTGTGCATCAGCTCGTCGTGGATCAGGGCCGTCCGGTCCACCGCCTCCTGGAGGGTGCAGCCTTCCTCGGCGACGATCAGGTTGGGCAGGTTGGTGTCGGTGGGGTCTTCCTTCCCCATCGAGTACAGGTCGTTGAGGAGCACGCTCGCGGTGCCGGCGTAGAGGTACGTGCGGCGGACCCGGGCGTCGGCGAACTCGTCGGGCGGCAGCTCGTACCCGCCGACCGGGTCCGTGAGGACCATGCAGGGGAAGAACGCGTTCTCGTAGCGGTGCAGCAGGTACTCCCACACCGCGGGGGTGCGCTCCGAGGCGCGCCACTCGGCCTCCTGGCCGTACGCGACGAACATGACCGCCAACTCGTGCCGCAGGCGGGCGACCTGGGTGGGGCTCGCGTACCGCGAGAGGTGGGCGAGGGCGGAGCGGAAGGCGCGCAGCACCGGCTCGCGCTGGACCGTCTCCTCGAACCGCGGCAGGTAGCGCGCGGGCAGGCGCACGGGGTCGACGACGGCGTGCGCCAGCGCCAGCCGCGGGCCGAGCAGGGCGGGGTCCGGGTCGTCCCCCTCGTCCACCCAGTGATCGTCGACGGACCACTCCGACAGGCCGCACTTGGCGGCGGCCAGCAGCCGGTCGGGGTCGTCGCAGTCGGGGTGGGCGAGCATGAAGAGGCGGCCGAACTGGTGGGAGCGCAGCCGCTCGATGCGGCCGGTGAAGATGCCGATCTCCTCGGCCCACTCGACCAGGCGCTCGTTGACCTCCTCGCCGAGCGCGGGGTCGTCGCGGAGGGCGCCGGGGCAGTGCAGCGGCGGGATGCGGACACCGCCGCGCTCGGTGCCCCCGTCGGGCGGGTCCGCGGGCGCGGGGCCGTCCCCCGGGGGCGGCGCGGCGGGGGAGCCGGCGCCGGGCCCGGCCCCCGGCGGTGCGGCCTCCGGCGCGTACCCCGGCAGCGGGCGGGCGGCGGCGGTGCCGAGGCCGGTGGGGCCGGTGGCCAGGAGGGCGCGGAACACGTCGGTCGCTGCCTCGGTCGTTGCTCCGGTCGTTGCTCCGGTCATGCGCGGCACCCGGTCTCCGCTTGAGCCGGCGGGGAGATCGTCATACCCCGACGCTAGGCAGCTGCGCGGAGTGCGGCAATCGCTCGAAAGAGTAGGCATAAAAGGGGGATTGGCAGGGTGGAGGGGCGTTCGCGAAACTCGCCGGGTGGAACGGTTGCGTTTCTCCCGCCCGCGATCTAGCGTGAAAGTACGAAACCGTTCCGTACGATAACGGCCCGGACGGCAGGGGCCGGCGACGACAAGGACAAGCCATGCCCGGCAGGAACGTCGACCAGCTCCCCGGCCAGACCTCCGACGCCCGGATCCGCCGCCCCCGGATGACCCCCGAGCGCGAGCGTGAGCTGCTCGAAGCCGTGCTGGGCGTGCTGCGCGAGGCGGGGTACGAGGCGCTGTCGATGGACCTCGTCGCGACGCGCGCGCGGTGCAGCAAGGCAACCCTGTACCGGCAGTGGCACAGCAAGGCGGAGATGGTCGCCGCCGCGATGATCGCGAACCGGCCCGTGGACCCCGAGGCGGTCGACACCGGCTCGCTCCGCGGTGACCTGCTCACCCTCGTCGAGGAGCTGTCCGCCACCGCGGAGAAGGACACCGCGCTGATCGCGGCGATACATCACGCCGCGCTCACCGACACCGACCTCGCCGCCACCCTGCACACCTCGCTCGCGGAGTACGAGTTCACGCACCTGTCCGCGCTGCTCGACCGGGCGGTGGAGCGCGGCGAGCTGGAACGGCGCCCGGGCGCCGCCGAGTTCCTGCCCC
The DNA here is from genome assembly GCF_048656465.1 of Streptomyces sp. MAR4 CNX-425. Classification (NCBI taxonomy): domain Bacteria; kingdom Bacillati; phylum Actinomycetota; class Actinomycetes; order Kitasatosporales; family Streptomycetaceae; genus Streptomyces; species Streptomyces sp. MAR4 CNX-425. Next base: position 516,731 of record NZ_JBMDLF010000005.1, read on the forward strand.
AGATGCTCTTCGGCGCGGTCGTCACCCGCCCGCTGATCGACGGGGCGTACGCCGACGCCACCTACCTCGTCCGGTTCGTCGACCTGGTGGTGCTGCCGGCGCTGCGCCACTCCTGAGCCCTGCCCGTACGGCACCCGCCACCCGGCCGCCCGACCCCACACGGAGCCCGCCATGTCCCGTACCCGCGCCGAGGCCGCGAGCGGCCCCGGCCCGACAGGCCCCGACGACACCTCCCACGCCGAGCGCGCCCACCGCCACCGCTGGCTGATCCTCGGCGTCCTCGGCCTCGCCCAGCTGATGGTCGTCCTCGACGTGACCATCGTGAACATCGCCCTGCCGTCCGCCCAGGCCGACCTCGGCTTCTCCGACGGCGACCGGCAGTGGGTGGTCACGGCGTACTCGCTGGCGTTCGGCAGCCTCCTGCTCCTCGGCGGCCGCATCGCCGACCTCTTCGGCCGCAAGGTCACCTTCCTCGCCGGCCTCGTCGGCTTCGCCGCGGCCTCCGCCGTGGCCGGCGCCGCCGTGAACTTCGACATGCTCATCGTCGCCCGCGCCCTCCAGGGCGCGTTCGGCGCGCTCCTCGCCCCCTCCGCGCTGTCGCTGCTGACGACGACGTTCACCGACCCGGGCGAGCGGGCGAAGGCGTTCAGCGTCTACGGCGCCGTGTCCGGCGCGGGCGGCGCCATCGGGCTGCTGCTGGGCGGCGTGCTCACCGAGTACCTGGACTGGCGCTGGACGCTGTACGTGAACCTGGTCTTCGCCGCCGTCGCCTTCGCCGGCGCCGTCGCGCTGCTGGCCCGTACCGCGCGCGACCGCAGCGTCACGCTCGACGTGCCCGGCACGGCCCTGGTCACCGCCGGCCTGTTCGCCGTCGTCTACGGCTTCTCCAACGCCGAGCACCAGGACTGGGGCGCGCCCGCCACCTGGGGGCTGCTGATCGTCGGCGGCGTGCTGCTCGCCGCGTTCGCCTGGTGGCAGACCCGCAGCCCGCACCCGCTGCTGCCGATGCGCATCGTCGCCGACCGCAACCGGGGCGCGTCCTTCCTCGGCATGCTGATCGCCTCCGGCGGCATGTTCGGCGTCTTCCTGTTCCTCACGTACTACCTGCAGACCGGCCTGGACTACACCCCGATCGAGTCCGGCCTCGCCTTTCTGCCGATGGTCGGCGGCCTGGTGATCGCCGCGACGCTCGCGACCAACGTCGCCGTGCCGCGCATCGGGCCGCGGCTGGTGGTGCCGGTGGGCATGGCGATCGCGACCGCCGGCCTGGTGTGGATGACGACGCTGGACCTGAGCAGCTCGTACGCGGGCCACATCCTGCCGATGACCGTGGTGGCCGGCTTCGGGCTCGGGCTGGTCGTGGCGGCGGCCATGAGCCTGGGCACGCTCGGCGTCTCGGTGCACGACGCGGGCGTGGCCTCCGCGACCGTCAACGCCATGCAGCAGGTCGGCGGCTCCATCGGCATCGCCCTGCTCAACACCCTGTCGGCCAGCGCCGCCACCGACTACCTGTCCGGGCGCGACCCCAGGGACCCGGCCGTGCGGGCGCAGGCGGCGCTGGAGAGCTACCACACCGCGTTCTGGTGGTCGGCGGGCATCTTCGCCGTCGGCGCCGTGGTGACCGTGCTCCTGTACCGGCGGGGGGCGCCCAAGGAACTGTCGGGCGGGGCGCCCACGATCCACATGTGAGCCCCGCCCGCGCCCGGTTCACGCGCCCGCGCGCCCGCGTGTTCCCGCGCTCAGACGACGAGCAGCGACTTGCCCACCGTCGCGCGCCGTGCGAGCGAGGCGTGCGCGTCCTCGGCGCGCGCCAGCGGGTAGGTCGCGCCGATCACCGGCCGGATGCGGCCCGCGGCGGCGAGGTCGAGGGCCTCGACGAGCGCGGCGTGCGCCACGGACGGCGCGGGCGGCCCGCCCGCCAGGAGGTTCGTCGCCCGTACGCCCCGCTCCTCCGCCGTGCGCTGGTCGATGTCGGCGAGGCTGCCGTCGGACGTTCCGTACGTCACGAACCGGCCGCCCCGCGCCACCGTCCCGAACACCGCCTGGCCCAGCTCGCCCCCGGCGCCGTCGAAGGCCAGGTGGACGCCGTCGCCGCCGGCGGCCTCGCGGACCCGCTGCTGCCAGCCGTCCTCGGAGTAGTCGACGGCGTGCTCCGCGCCCAGTTCGCGGGCGAGGGCGAGCTTGCGCTCCCCGCGCGCCGCCGCGACGACGCGCGCCCCGGCGCCCCGCGCCAGTTGCAGCACGAGCGAGCCCGCCCCGCCGGCCGCCGCCGCGACCAGCACTGTCTCGCCCTTGTGCGGCTCCGCGGCGCGGGTGAGGAGCACCGCGGTGGTGCCGTCGTGCAGCACGGCCGCCGCCTCGGCGAAGCCGAGCCCGTCGGGGATCGCGGCGATCTTCGACTCGTCGGCGACGATCTGCTCCGCGTACCCCCCGGACCCCTGCGCGACGACGCGCCGCCCGACCCACGCCTCGTCGACGCCCTCCCCGACGGCCAGCACCGTCCCGGCACCGCCGCCGCCGGGCACGTACGGGGGCCGCACCGGGAAGTACTCGCCGCCCCAGCCGCTGCGCAGCAGGGTGTCCAGGAAGATGACGTCGGCCACCGCCAGCTTCACCACGACCTGCCCGGGCCCGGCCACCGGCTCGGGCACGTCCGCCGGCGTGAGTACCTCGGGCCCGCCGAACTCCCGTATTTCGATCGCACGCACCGCGACCACGCTCCTGTTCAGATTGGCTACCTGGCCAAACGTAAAAGTTGAACAAGGGTTCAGGTCAATCCGCCCGCCCGGCCTCCCCGGCCGTACGAGACGGCGGCCGGGGAGGCCGGGCGGGCGGGCCGGGGCCGGCACCCGGCGGGCGGCGCGTCTAGCGACCCGCCTGTTCGTCGACCGCGGCCCGGGGCTGGGGCATCGTGTTCCGGACCGAGTCCAGGATGGTCAGCCCCTGGCCGACCAGCCCCGCGGTGAGCTGGCCGAGGCCGTCGGCCCCGTTGAGCACGTTGATGTTCGCGCCCTTCAGCCCGGCCGCGGCCTTCTCGACGATCTTCGGCAGCTGGTCGATCAACTGCTGGTCCAGCGCCACCCGTTCGTGCGAGGACGCCGCCTCGGCCTGGATCTTCATCCTCTCCGCCTCGGCCAGGGCCAGCACCCGGACCCGTTCGGCCTCCGCCTCCGCGGGCTTGACCACCTCGGCCTGCAACTCCTGCTGCCGCAGCCGGGCCGCGCGCTCGGCCAGCTCGGTCTGCGCGGCGAGCACGTCCTGCTGGGCGTGCGCCTGCGCGAGCGGTCCGGACTGCGCCGCCTCCGCCTCGACCCGGCTGACCTCGGCCTGGTACTGCGCCCGCAGGATGGAGGTCTCCCGGGCGTACTCGGCCTGCCGCCGCGCGGACTCCTGCTCCGCCTCGGACGCCTTCTGCGCCGCCTGCGCCTCGGCGATCTTCGCCTCGCGCTGGATGGCCGCCTGGTGCGGCGCGGACATCGCCCGGATGTAGCCGGTGTCGCCGTCGTCGATCGACTGGATCTGGAAGGAGTCGACGATCAGGCCGATCCGGCCCATCTCGCTCTTGGAGGTCTCCACCACCTCGGAAGCGAGCTTCTGCCGCTCGGTGACGATCTCCTCGACGGTCATCGAACCGATGATCGCGCGGAGGTGGCCGGCGAAGATCCGCCCGGTCAGCACCGACATCTCCTTCTGCTCGGAGAGGAAGCGCTGTCCGGCGTTGACGATGCTCTCGATGTCGTTGCCGACCTTGAAGGCGATCACCGCCCGCACCGTCAGCGGGATGCCCTGCCTGGTCACGCAGTGTTCGGCGACCTCCGCCTCGTGCATCGCGAGCGACAGGAAGCGGGTCTTGCGGAAGATCGGTAATACGAACTTGCCGTGTCCGACGATGACGCGGAACGGTGCGCCGTCCCGCCGGCGCCTGCCGCCCGACACCAGCATGGCCCGGTCGGGGGCCGGAACGCGATAGCCGAACATGCCTACCTCCTCAATCGACGGGACCGACGTCGGTCAGCTCGTCCAGCGGGTCGGTCCACGCGATCACGGTGACCTGACGGCCTCCGCAGTCCTCGGTGACCAGCACCTCCGCCCTCTCGGGCAGCGGCTCGGCGGACCAGGCGAGAAAGGTCTCGGAACCGCCCCTGACGCGCACCAGGACCTCGCCCGGGCCGGCGGAGCCACGGGTGGCGGTGACGAGAACGCCGAGACGGCCGATCACGGCGTCGTCAGGCACCATCGATGGATCCCCCTCCATCACCCTGCTCGCGGCGGTCATGCGTACCCTACTCACGACGACGGCCCCTCAATCTTCGTTTCATCCCCTCGGGAGGGGGCCCGGGCGGTTTCCCTCCTGGGTGTCGGTGGCGGCCCGTAGGCTGGCCCCTATGGCGAAGAGTGGCGAGGCAGCGCCCGCGGCCGGGGGCCGCGCGGTGGTGCGCAGGGCGAAACCGGCTCCGACGCGGACGGGGCTGGTGCGGCAGGCGCGGCGGATCTACCGCGAGCTGGCCGAGGTGTATCCGTACGCGCACCCGGAGCTGGACTTCGAGAACCCGTACCAGCTCCTCATCGCCACGGTGCTGTCCGCCCAGACCACCGACCTCCGGGTGAACCAGACGACGCCGGCCCTCTTCGCGGCGTACCCGACGCCCGAGGACCTGGCCGCGGCCAACCCGGAGGAGGTCGAGGAGCTGATCCGGCCGACCGGCTTCTTCCGCGCCAAGACCAAGTCGATCATGGGCCTGTCGCAGGCCCTCCGGGACGACTTCGGCGGCGAGGTCCCCGGGAACCTGAAAGACCTGGTCACGCTGCCGGGCGTGGGCCGGAAGACGGCGTTCGTCGTCCTCGGCAACGCCTTCGGGGTCCCCGGCATCACGGTCGACACGCACTTCGGCCGGCTGGTGCGGCGCTGGAAGTGGACCGAGCAGACCGACCCCGACAAGATCGAGCAGGAGGTCGGGTCCCTCTTCCCGAAGAAGGACTGGACGATGCTCTCGCACTACGTGATCTTCCACGGCCGGCGCATCTGCCACGCCCGCAAGCCCGCCTGCGGCGCCTGCCCCATCGCCCCGCTCTGCCCGGCGTACGGCGAGGGGGAGACGGATCCGGCGAAGGCGGAGAAGCTGCTGAAGTACGAGAAGGGCGGCATGCCGGGGCAGCGCCTCAAGCCGCCGCCGGACTACCCCGGCAAGCCCGCGCCCCCGCTGGGAGCCGCATGACGCGCGCACGCGAGATGCGCGGCGGCCCGGGGGCGCCCGCGGGTACGGGGACGGGTGGGGCGCGCGGTGAAGCGGACGGGGGCGCGCGGAGTGACGCCGGGGGCGCGGACTCCGCCCGTACGCCGCCGGGTTCGGCCGGTACGCCGGCGGGGCCGGCCCGTACGTCCGCGGACCCGGCGCGTACGCCGGCGGCTCCGGCCCGTACCGACCCGGAAGCCGCCCGCACCCCCACGGCCGTCAGCGACGCCGGGCTGCCCGGCTGGCTGACGCCCGTCGCCGACGCGGCCCGTACCGTACGGCCCGAGCAGCTGAGCCGCTTCCTCCCGGCCGACGGCGATGGCGGCCGGCCCGCCGCCGTCCTCGTCCTCTTCTCCGACGGTGACCACGGCCCCGAGCTGCTGCTCACCGAGCGCGCCAGCTCGTTGCGCTCGCACGCCGGCCAGCCCTCCTTCCCCGGCGGCGCCCTGGACCCCGGGGACGGCGACCCCGAGGGCGACGGGCCCGTGCGCGCCGCGCTGCGCGAGGCGCAGGAGGAGACCGGGCTCGACCCCGCGGGCGTGCAGGTGTTCTCCGTGCTCCCCCGGCTCTACATCCCGGTCAGCGGCTTCGTCGTCTCGCCCGTGCTGGGCTGGTGGCGCGAGCCCAGCCCCGTCGGCGTCGTCGACCCGGCCGAGACGGCGCGGGTGTTCAGCGTCACCGTGGCGGATCTCACCGACCCGGCGAACCGGGCCATGGCCGTGCATCCGCGCGGCCACCTGGGCCCCGCGTTCCTCGTCGGGTCCGCGTTGGTCTGGGGTTTCACCGCCGGCGTGATCGACCGCATCCTGCACCTGGCCGGGTGGGAGCGCCCGTGGGATCGCGAACGCCGGGTGCCGCTCGACTGGCACGCATGAGACGGTGACCGGGTGAACGTGCTGGACATCCTGCTGGTGGCGGCGGCCGTGTGGTTCGCCGTGGTCGGCTACCGCCAGGGCTTCGTGGTCGGCGTGCTGTCCGTCTGCGGCTTCGTCGGCGGCGGGCTGCTGGCCATCTATCTGCTGCCGGTCATCTGGGATTTGCTGACCGACGGCGCCGCCCTCGGCCCGACGGCCGCGTTCGGCGCCATTGTCCTGGTGCTCATAGCGGCGTCCGTGGGCCAGGGCCTCACCACCCACCTCGGCAACCAGCTGCGGCAGTACATCACCTGGTCCCCCGCCCGCTCCCTCGATGCCACCGGCGGCGCGCTGGTCAACGTGGTGGCGCTGCTGCTCGTCGCCTGGCTGCTCGGCACGGCGCTGGCGTCGACGACGCTGCCGACCGTCGCCCGCGAGGTGCGCGCGTCGAAGGTGCTGGGCGGCGTGGCCGAGGTGATGCCGAAGAGCGCCGACACCTGGTTCGGCGAGTTCAGCTCGGTGCTCTCGGAGAACCGCTTCCCGCAGGTCTTCGCGCCGTTCCAGGGCGAGCAGATCACGAACGTCCCGGCGCCCGACCCCGCGCTGACGGGCAGCCCGGTGGTGGCGCGGGCCCAGAAGAGCATCGTCAAGGTCGTCGGCACCGCCGAGTCCTGCGGCAAGGTGCTGGAGGGCACCGGCTTCGTCTTCGCGCCGGAGCGCGTGATGACCAACGCGCACGTCGTCGGCGGCGTCGACGAGCCCACCGTGCAGATCGGCGGCGAGGGCCCGCTCTACGACGGCGAGGTCGTGCTCTACGACTGGGAGCGGGACATCGCCGTGCTGGAGGTCCCCGGCCTGGATGCCCCCGCCCTGCCGTTCGACCAGGACGACGCCGGGCGCGGCGACGACGCCATCGTCGCCGGCTTCCCGGAGAACGGCGGCTTCGATGTCCGGGCGGCGCGCGTACGCGACCGCATAACGGCCAACGGCCCGGACATCTACCGCCGCGGCACGGTCAACCGCGACGTCTACTCGCTCTACACCCTCGTCCGCCAGGGCAACTCCGGCGGCCCGCTGCTCACCCCGGAGGGCGCCGTCGTGGGCGTCATCTTCGCCCGGTCCATGGACGACCCGGACACCGGCTACGCGCTGACCGTCGACGAGGTCCGGGACGACATCGAACGCGGTCGCACGGCGTCGCGGCAGGTGGACAGCGACAGCTGTGCCATGTGAGGCGGCGGGACGGCGGCCCCCGGGGGCGCTCAGTGCACGCGGCGCAACCGGGCGCTCATCCAGCGGGCCCGGCGGCGGAGAATGTGCGGGATCCCCAGACGGAGGTCCACTTCACGATGCGCCGCGGCGCCCGGGAGCGGTCTGGCGTCCGGGGCGGGGGCGCGGTGGGTGCCTACGTCGTTGTAGTCATGCGTCCAACCCATACCCCGGATCCTCCCCTCACCGGGCGGCCGGTAATCGCCCTTTCGCGTGCCAATCGGCCTATGCGGGACGCAATTGACATGTGCAGTTTCACCTGAGGGCGCGCCGGGGCGGGGTGCGGTTCAGCGGTCGGGCTCGGGATCCCGTAGCCAGTTGACGAGTTCGGCGGTGAACGCGACCGGGTCCTCTTCGTGCGGGAAGTGCCCCAGACCGTCGAAAAGCCGCCACCGGTACGGCGCTTCCACGTACGCGACCGACCCCGCCATGCTCCGCGCCCGCATCACCGGATCGAGGGACCCGTGCAGATGCAGCACCGGCACCCGCACCGGCAGCCTCATCCGGCGGTAGAACTGCACGCCGTCCGGCCGCCCCAGCGACCGTACGAGCCAGCGGTACGGCTCCACCGAGCAGTGCGCCGTCGACGGTACGGCCATCGCCCGCCGGTAGACCTCCAGCGTCTTGTCGTCCGGCTGCCGCGGCCCCGACCAGGAGCGGATGAGCCGGCCCGTCAAGGCGGCGCCGTCGGCGACCAGTTGCCGCTCGGGCAGCCAGGGGCGCTGGGCGCTCCAGACGAAGGAGCCCGCGGCGCTCTGCCGCGGGTCGGTGAGCATCGCGGCGCGCCAGCGGCGCGGGTGCGGCATCGCCGAGACGGTCAGCCGGCGCACCAGCTTGGGCCGCATCACGGCCGCCGTCCAGGCGAGGTAGCCGCCGAGGTCGTGGCCGACGAGGGCGGCGTCCGGCTCGCCGAGGGAGCGGATCACGCCGGTGACGTCGAGGGCGAGGTTCGCCGGGTCGTAGCCCCGGGGCGTACGGTCGCTGCCGCCGACGCCGCGGAGGTCCATGGCCACCGCGCGGTACCCGGCCTCGGCGAGGGCGGGCAGCTGGTGCCGCCAGGTCCACCAGAACTGCGGGAACCCGTGCAGCAGCAGGACCAGCGGCCCTTCGCCCATCTCCGCGATGTGGAAGCGGGCGCCGTTCGCCGCGACGTCCCTGTGGGCCCAGGGGCCCTCGATATGGACCGCCGGGTCGACTGGCGACGGTGCCGTCATGACTCCGAGCGTGCCACGTCCGCGGCCGGCTTGCGTCGGTCCACCGGATGACCTCGGCCGCGCAGGGAGTCGGAGATGACGGTGGCGGTCTCCTTGGCGGAGTTCATCGCGCGCTCGGGCTTGCTCATCTTGCGCATCTTGGCGATGCCCCAGACGGCGACGACCCCGCCGAGGAGCAGGTGGACGCCGAAGACGATGAGGAACGACCAGCCGAGGGCGAGGCCCAGCGCGTGCAGCCCGTAGGCGGCGGCGAAGCTGAGCACCGGGATGCCGAAGAGGACCAGCACCGCGGCGATGCCGAGCGCCGCGCCGCCGGCGCCGGCCCGCTTGATGTCCTCCCGGGTCTCGGCCTTGAGCAGGGCGATCTCGTCGTGGACGAGCGCGCTCAGGTCGGAGGTGGCGGTCGAGACGAGCTGTCCGAGGCTCTGCTGCGTGTCGAGGTGGGCGTCGGCGCCGCCGGTGTCGCCCGCGTCCACGATGACGGTGCCCTTCGCCATGGTGACTCCCGCCGCGCCGGCCTTCGTCGTCGTGCTCGCGTCCGCGGCCGTCCGGTTACCTGCCGCACCGTTGCCGGCTGCGCTCATCGTCCGTCCCTTCGACGCCTGACGTCACATCATGCCCGACCGTCCTCCGGATCGCCGGGCGGGTGCCGCATTTCGGCACGCCTGCGGTGCTCGGCGGCCTTTTCCTCGTAGATGACGGCCATCCGGAGGTGGTACTCCGGATCCTCCTGCTGATACATGTCCGGTATGCCGTCGCGGTCTTCGTCGCGCTCGTCCTCCGCCGCGAGCACCCGGTAGCGATTATCGCGGATCTTGAGCATGACGCACGCGAGCACGGCGGCGATGAGCGAGCCCGTCAGCACCGCCGCCTTGGTCTCCTCGGCGAGGCCGGCGTCGTCGGTGAAGGCCAGTTCGCTGATGAGCAGGGAGACGGTGAACCCTATGCCGGCCAGCGTCGCGACGGAGAACACGTCGGGCCAGGACAGCGCCGGGTTCAGCTCCGCCCGGGTGAAGCGGACGGCGAGCCGGGAGCCGAGGGTGATGCCGACGGTCTTGCCGATGACGAGGCCGAGCACGACCCCGAGCGGCTCGGGGTCGGTGAACACGCCGGCCATCGAGTCGGCGTTCACGGACACGCCCGCCGCGAAGAACGCGAAGACGGGCACGGCGAGCCCGGCGGAGAGCGGGCGGATCTGGTGCTCGATGCGCTCGCCGGGCGAGACCTCTTCGCCCGGCCGGGTGGTGACGCGCAGCATCAGGCCCATGGCGACGCCCGCGATGGTGGCGTGTACGCCGCTGGCGTGCATGAGTGCCCAGATGACCAGGGCCAGCGGGACGTACACGTACCAGCCGCGGATGTTCAGCCGCTGGAGGAGCCAGAAGAGGGCGAGGCCGGCGATGGCGAAGCCGAGGGCGACGAGGTTGATGCTGGCGGTGAAGAAGACCGCGATGATCAGGATCGCGAAGAGGTCGTCCACGACGGCCAGCGTCAGCAGGAAGGCGCGCAGCGCGGCGGGCAGGTGGCTGCCGATGACCGCGAGCACGGCGAGGGCGAAGGCGATGTCGGTGGCGGTGGGGATGGCCCAGCCGCCGAGGTCGCCGCCGCCGGCGGCGTTGACGGCGACGTAGACGGCGGCGGGGGCGGCCATGCCGCAGACCGCGGCGATGATCGGCAGCGCGGCGGCCCGCGGGTCGCGCAGCTCGCCGTCGACGAGCTCGCGCTTGAGCTCGACGCCGACGACGAAGAAGAAGACCGTCAGCAGCCCGTCCTGGGCCCAGTGGGTGAGGTCGAGGTGGAGGTCGAGCGAGGAGGGGCCGAAGGTGAAGTTCCTGATGTCCTCGTAGGTGCCGCTGAGGGCGCTGTTCGCGAAGATGAGGGCGATGACGGCCGCGGCCAGCAGGATGAGTCCGCCGACGGTCTCCGTGCGCAGGGCCTCGGTGAGGAACTTGCTCTCTTTGAGGGACGGCCGGCGCAGGAACTGGGACTGCTGGGGGCGCTGGGGCGCGGTCACGAAGAAGCCTCCCGGGCGGTGGACGGCGGATACACGAGTGCAGTGTGCCGACCAGACTTCCCGGCGCGCCTCAGGGTCTTATCGCTTTATTTACGTGTCTCCGCCACCCTACAGGGCTACGCCGATTGATCAACCGGTGCTCAGATGAGGGACCAAAGGGGCATAAGGCGCGTACGGGCAGGGCCGGACGGCAGCGGCGGCGCGCACCGCATGGCAGGGCGGCGGCAGGCGCGGCATGCCTGCCGCCGCCCTGCCGCCGCCCTGTCGCGGCCCGTGGTGTCCGGGCCGCCGCTGCCGCTGCGCCCTTCTCAGTCCTCCGACGCCGCGTTCGGCAGCTTGGCCTGGATGAGGTCCATGACCGTGGTGTCCGTCAGCGTCGTGACGTCGCCCATCTCGCGGTTCTCGGCGACGTCCCGCAGCAGCCGCCGCATGATCTTGCCGGAGCGGGTCTTGGGCAGCTCCGCGACCGGCAGGATCCGCTTGGGCTTGGCGATCGGGCCGAGGGCCTTCGCCACATGCGCCCGCAGCTCCTCCACCAGCCCGTCCGCCTCCTCCGCGCCCCCGCGCAGGATCACGAAGGCGACGATGGCCTGCGTGGTCTGGGGGTCGGTGGCGCCGACGACCGCGGCCTCGGCGACCTTGGGGTGCGCGACGAGGGCGGACTCCACCTCGGTGGTCGAGATGTTGTGCCCGGAGACGAGCATCACGTCGTCGACCCGGCCCAGCAGCCAGATGTCGCCGTCGTCGTCCTTCTTCGCGCCGTCGCCCGCGAAGTACCGGCCCTCGAAGCGGGACCAGTACGTGTCCTTGTAGCGCTGGTCGTCGCCCCAGATGGTGCGCAGCATCGACGGCCACGGCTCGGTGAGCACCAGGTATCCGCCGGAGCCGTCCGGCACCTCGCGCGCCTCGTCGTCGACCACGGTCGCCTGGATGCCGGGCAGCGGCACCTGCGCGGAGCCGGGCTTGGTGCTCGTCACCCCGGGCAGCGGGCTGATCATGATGCCGCCCGTCTCGGTCTGCCACCAGGTGTCCACCACCGGGGTGCGGCCGCCGCCGATGTGCTCCCGGTACCAGATCCAGGCCTCGGGGTTGATCGGCTCGCCGACCGAGCCGAGCAGCCGCAGGCTGCTCAGGTCGAACTTCGCCGGGATGGCGTCGCCCCACTTCATGCAGGCGCGGATCGCGGTGGGCGCGGTGTAGAAGATCGAGACCTTGTACTTCTGGACGACCTCCCACCAGCGGCCCTGGTGCGGGGTGTCGGGCGTGCCCTCGTAGAGCACCTGGGTGGCGCCGTTGGAGAGCGGGCCGTACACGATGTACGAGTGGCCGGTGACCCAGCCGACGTCGGCCGTGCACCAGAACACGTCGGTCTCGGGCTTGAGGTCGAAGACGGCGTGGTGCGTGTACGACACCTGGGTGAGATAGCCGCCGGTGGTGTGCAGGATGCCCTTGGGCCTGCCCGTCGTGCCCGAGGTGTAGAGGATGAAGAGCGGGTGCTCGGCGGGGAACGCCTCGGGGGTGTGGGTCTCCTCCTGCCGGTCGACGACGTCGTGCCACCACACGTCGCGGCCCTCGGTCCAGGCGACCTCCTGGCCCGTACGGCGCACCACCAGGACGTTGCGCACCTGGTCGGTGCGCTGCACGGCCTCGTCGACCGCGGGCTTCAGGGCGGACGGCTTGCCGCGCCGGTACCCGCCGTCGGCGGTGATGACCACGCGCGCGTCCGCGTCCGCGATCCGGGTGGCGAGCGCGTCGGCGGAGAAGCCGCCGAAGACGACCGAGTGGGGCGCGCCGATCCGGGCGCACGCCAGCATGGCGACGACGGTCTCGGGGATCATCGGCATGTAGATGGCGACCCGGTCGCCCGTCTGCACGCCCAGCTCCACCAGCGCGTTCGCCGCCTTGGCGACGTCCCGCTGGAGCTCGGCGTAGGTGATCGAGCGGGAGTCGCCCGGCTCGCCCTCGAAGTGGATCGCGACGCGGTCGCCGAGGCCGGCCTCGACGTGCCGGTCCACGCAGTTGTACGCGACGTTGAGCGAGCCGTCCTCGAACCACTTCGCGAAGGGCGGGTTCGACCAGTCGAGCGTCTTGGTGGGCTCGGTGGCCCAGCTGAGCCTCCGGGCCTGCTCCGCCCAGAAGCCCAGCCGGTCCGCACGGGCCTGCTCGTACGCCTCCGCCGTAACGTTCGCGTGTGCGGCCAGCTCGGCTGGCGGCTCGAACCGGCGTTCCTCCTTGAGCAGGTTGGCCAGGCTTTCGTTGCTCACGACATCTCCCTTTCCCAGGATGTCCGCCTCAGTCCCTGGCCTAGCTCATCAGTCGCGGGGAGGGCGTGACAAGGGCCTGGGGACAAAATGGTTTAGACCTGTGGGTAAGTGCGGGCCCGGTGTGCCGGCGGGCATCACGCCGGGGCGGTCTGCTGCTGCCGCCCGGCGGGCTCGGGGCGTACCGCGGTGAAGTCGCCCCGGGCGCCCAGCACATAGGTCTGCGCCTCGCCGACGTGGAAGTACATGCCGTGCAGGCTCAGCGAGCCGTCGGCCAGCCGGCGGCGCACGCCCGGGTGCCGGCGCAGCTGGTCGAGCTGCTGCGCGACATTGGCCAGGCTCACCCGCTCGGCGTCGTCCGCGTACGGCCGGGAGGTGATGCGGGGGCCGCCGGCGCGGGCGCGCGCCAGGCTCGGCAGCGCGTGGCGCAGCCAGCGGCTCAGCGGCGTGGGCGCTACGTCGCCGGGGGCGGATCCGGCGGCCGCGTGCGCGGCCTCCTCGTCGAGCAGCGCCTGCATCCCGCCGCAGCCGGAGTGCCCGCAGACGGTGATCGACTCCACCCGCAGCACCTCGACCGCGAACTCGATCGCCGCCGCGACGGAGTCGTCGGGCGGGGCGGCCCCCGCGGCGCCGGGGCGGGCGCCGGTCCCGCCGCCGCTCCCGCCGCCCTCGTCCGGCAGCGGCACCAGGTTGCCCACGTTCCGTACCGTGAACAGATCGCCCGGCCCGCTCGACGTGATCATGCTGGGGACCACGCGCGAGTCGGAGCAGGTGAGGAACAGCTGCGTGGGCTGCTGCCCCTCGCGCGCCAGCCGCGCCAGCTCCTCGCGCAGCCGCGGCGCGGTGTTGCGCTGGAAGTTGCTGATGCCGCTGAGCAGCCGGTGCGCCGGGGCGGGCCGCTCCGGCGAGGTGACGCAGCAGTGGTTGCGCCACGGCGTCCAGGGGTGGCAGTGGTGCGCCGTGCCCGGCTCGGCGATGCGTCGGCCCGTGGCCGCGGTCAGCTCCGCGGCGCCGCCGTGCGCGATGTGCGCGCGGCGCCACTCCTGGAGCGTCTCGTACGCGGCGTGGTCCATGAACGAGCCGGTCAGCTCCACCTCCGCCGTCGCGCCCTGCGGCACCTGCGCGAGCACCCGGCTCAGCCGCGGCACGGCCAGGAAGGTGAGCTGCCCGCGCACCCGCACGCGGTACGTGTCCGCCCGTACGCCCCCGCTCGCCCCGGTGCCCGCGCCCGCCTCCGGCCCGCGCCGCTCCAGCGTCACCCGCGTACGGGACAGCCGGTGCAGCGACACCGCCACCGCCACCGCGATGCCCACGGCGACCCCCTCCAGCACGCCCAGCACCACGACGCCGGCCAGGGTCGCCGCGTACACGATGATCTCCCGGTGCCGCCGCACCGACCGCACGTGGCTGATCTTCACCATCTGGATGCCGACCACCATCACCAGCGCCCCCAGCGCCGCCAGCGGGATCAGCTCCAGCATCCCCACCAGCAGCAGCGCGGCCAGCACCACCCACACCCCGTGCAGCACGGCCGACCCGCGGCCGACCGCCCCCGCCGCGACGTTCGCCGAGCTGCGCACCGCGACCCCGGCCACCGGCAGCCCGCCGAGCAGCCCCGAGACGACGTTGCCGGCGCCCTGCGCGCGCAGCTCCTTGTCGAGGTCGGCGCGCGGCACCGGCATGCCGCCTTCCCTCGCCGCCGCCAGCTTGTCGATCGCCACCGCGGACAGCAGCGACTGCACGCTCGCCACCAGCGCCACCGTCAGCACCGCGGACGCCAGCCCCAGCACGGGCCCGTCGGGCGTCGACGGGAGCGCGTGGCTGCTCCACGACGGCAGGTCGACGCGCGGCAGACGCAGGTCGGAGAGGGCGGCGAAGCAGGTCGCGAGCACGACGGCGGCCAGCGCGCCCGGTACGTACCGCAGCGGCCCCGCGCGCCGCCCGCGCAGCCACGGCCAGCCGAGGAGCACGACGATGACGACGGCGCTCACCGACACCGCCCCCGGGTCCAGGTCGGCGAACCGGGCGGGCAGGTCCAGGGCGTTGGCGACGGGTGAGCTCTGCGGGCTGCCGCCGAGGACGATGTGCAGCTGGGCCAGCGCGATCGTCGCGCCGATGCCGGCGAGCATGCCGTGCACGATGGCCGGGCTGACCGCCAGCGCGGACCGGGCCACCCGGAGCGAGCCGAGCGCGAGCTGCGCGAGGCCGGCGAGGGCGGTGATGGCGCAGGTGGTGCGCCAGCCGTACTGCTGGATGAGGTCGGCGGTGACCACGGTCAGCCCGGCGGCGGGCCCGCTGACCTGGAGCGGCGCCCCACTGATCAGCCCGACGACGATGCCGCCCACGGCCGCGGACAGCAGCCCGGCCTGCAACGGGGCGCCGGTCGCGAGCGCGATGCCGAGGGAGAGCGGCAGGGCGATCAGGAAGACGGTGACGGAGGCGGAGAGGTCGGCGACGAGGGGGTTGCGGGGAGCGGCGGGGCGCGGGTCTTCGGCGGGTTCCGTGGGCGCCGGTTCGTGGTCCGTACCGCGTTCCGGATCGTGGTCCGTATCGGGATCCGGGGCCTTCGCCTGCTCGGCGGAAGCGCTTCCGGGGGGCGGTGTCGGGCGTCCTGCGGGCATGTGGCGTCTCCTCGGTGCGGAGGGGGCGTCGTGCAGCACGGGCACACGGCTGACGTCACTCTCAGTGACGGTACGGTGACACTCAAGAGCGGGTAAATGAATCGTAATGCCACGTAAAGACTGGGCGAAGCCCTTTCCGCCGGCCGGACCACTTCTCCCATCCATCGAGTGAAGGCCGGAAGATAATCTGAATTTCTGGTTATCCCTCTTTCTGAGCGCGCCGGCGAGAAATCACGCGCGCATTCGGCCATTCGAGTCAGCGCGTCCCTGGCGGCGCCGGGAAGAGGTGGGAGATTTGTTCGGAACATGGCGGGCGACCATGGGAATCTGCGGTGTCCTCGCACTGGGGGGAGTGGCGGTCGCGGGCTGTTCCCCCGGCACGGGGCCGGACGATTCGGCGGACGACGCGGCGCCCGGAAACGGCCGGCCGATGAAGCTCATCGGCGACGGCTCCACCGCCTACACCGGCGCCCAGCCCAACCAGCCCACCGTCAGCCGGATGAAGGCGGGCACCGAGCCGCCGCAGTTCGTCGTCTTCTCCTGGGACGGCGCCGGCGAGGACGGCCAGCGGCTCTTCTCCCACTTTCGCAAGGTGGCGCGGGAGAACGACGCGTCCATGACGTACTTCCTCAGCGGCGTCTACGTCCTCCCCCGGGACAAACGCATGGAGTACGCGCCCCCCGGCCACGCCCGCGGCGCCTCCGACATCGGCTACCTGGACGACGAGGAGATCAGCGCCACCCTGGAGCAGGTGGGCGGCGCCTGGCTGGAGGGCAGCGAGATCGGCACCCACTTCAACGGCCACTTCTGCGGCCGCACGGGCGTCGCGAGCTGGTCGAAGGAGGACTGGAAGAGCGAGATCGCCCAGGCCAAGCAGTTCGTGAAGGAGTGGAAGACGAACACCGGCCGGAAGAAGGCGGATCCGCTCCCCTTCGACTACGAACGGGAGCTGGTCGGCGGCCGGGCGCCCTGCCTGGAGGGGCAGAAGAACCTCCTCAAGGCGGCCGCGGAGATGGGTTTCCGCTATGACACCAGCGGTGTCAGCAGTCAGGTGTGGCCGGAGAAGAAGGAGGGCATCTGGGATCTGTCGCTCCAGGAGGTCCCGTTCCCCGGCCGCTCCTTTGAAGTCGTGAGCATGGACTACAACTTCATGGCCAACCAGTCGGGCACCGCCTATGCGCCACCCGCGCAGCACGCGGCCTTCGAACGGCAGATGCGCGAGGGGCTACTGGCGGGTTTCGAGCGCGCGTACCGCGGCAACCGCGCGCCCCTCATCATCGGAAACCACTTCGAGAGCTGGAACGGCGGCGCGTACATGCGTGCCGTGGAGGACACCATCGAGACCATCTGCCCCAAGGAGGACGTGCACTGCGTCTCGTTCCGGCAGCTGGTCGACTGGCTGGACGCCCAGGACCCGGGGACGCTGGCACGGCTGCGCACGCTGGACGTGGGCGAGCGGCCGAAGAAGGGCTGGGAGAAGTTCCTGTCGGCCTCGGCGACTTCCGCGCAGCGGGGGAACGCGCGGCGGGCCGCCGCGGAGCCGGCGGGGTCCGCTCGGAAGGACCACGCCGGCACGGCGGACGCCAAGGGAGGTCAGGCGGGCTGAGGCGCGGCGGCGGCGCTCGGCACGGCCGCGGGCGGGGTCTCGCCCAGAACGAAGCCGGGGTCGATCTGGTCCGTCAGATCGGCCCCGGCCCTGGCGTTGCCCCAGCCCTCCGCGTTCTTGCGGTGGAAGTGCACCATCTGGGCCGTGTAGCGGGCCCAGTCGCGCCGCTCGTACGACGCGTCCACGGCCCCGTACATCTCCCGCAGCACCCGCGCCGCCGGCTCCTCCAGCCCCGCGAACGCCGGCGGACGGCCCTTCTCCATCGCCCGCACCCAGTCGGAGTGCGGGAAGGCGGCCAGCAGGTCCGCCCCCACCTCCGCGCGCAGGAACTCCAGGTCCTCCGGGCCCTGCACCTTGTTCCCGACGACGCGCAGCGCGACGTCGAAGTCGCGCGCGTACTCCTTGTACTGCCGGTAGACGGAGACGCCCTTGCGGGTGGGCTCCGCGACGAGGAACGTCATGTCGAAGCGCGTGAACATCCCGGAGGCGAAGGAGTCGCTGCCCGCCGTCATGTCGACGACGACGTACTCCTCGCGCCCGTCGACCAGGTGGTTCAGGCACAGCTCCACCGCGCCGGTCTTGGAGTGGTAGCAGGCGACGCCGAGGTCGGCCTCGGTGAACGGGCCGGTGACCATGAGGCGTACGGAGCCGTTGTCCAGCCGCACGGGGCGCGCGCACGCGTCGTACACCGGGTTGTCCCCGGTGACCGAGAGCAGGCGGGAGCCGGTGCCGGGGGGCGTCGTCTTGATCATGGCGGCGGCGTCCGCGATACGCGGGTTGGCGCCGCGGAGGTGTTCCTTGATGAGCGGCAGGTGCGCCCCGAGCGCCGGCAGCCGGGCGGCCTCCTCCTCGTCGAGCCCGAGGGCGGCGCCCAGGTGCTGGTTGATGTCCGCGTCGACGGCGAGCACGGGGCGGCCCGTGCCGGCGAGCTGCCGGACGAAGAGGGACGACAGGGTGGTCTTGCCGCTGCCGCCCTTTCCCACGAAAGCGATCTTCATGTTCAAGTACGGTAGCGGGATCACGGCCCGGGATCAGGGAAAGGGCTGGGAAAGTCCACTCCATCGGGTTGCGTAGGCTCGTGGCCATGACGAGCGCGACGGACCCGCTGGCGGCCCTGACCACCCTCCCGGGAGTCGAGGAGGCGGTGTCCTCTGTACGGAGGTCGGTCGACGGCGTCTACGGGCACCGGGTCATGCGGCGGCGCAGCACGGAGGTGTCGGCGGAGGCGGCGCTGCGCGGGGCGCGGGCGTCGGCGGCGCTGTCGGGGGCGGACTGGGCGCTGGAGGAGGTACGGCGGCGCAGCGACTTCTCCGCGCCGGGGGAGCCGCGGACGGTGGGCGGGGCGCTGCGGGTGAGCGCGGAGGCGGGGCAACTGCTGAGCGCGTGGCGGCAGTCGCCGATGCGGGTGCTGGCGCGGCTGCACGTGGTGGCGTCGGGGGGAGCCGGGGCCGCGGATGCGGACGCGGGCGCGGGCTCGGCTGCGGGCTCGGGCGCCGGCGCGGCGGAGGGGGGCGCCGGGCAGGACGGCGCCGGCGACGCGGTCGGGCGGCCCCGGCTGGCGGGCGAGAGCGTCGTGGAGCCGGGCGTGGCGCTGCCGCCGCCGCCGGACGCCGACGAGACGGCGGCGCGGCTGGACGCGCTGGGGGCCCTGGTGGTCGCGGGCTCCTCCGCTCCGGCGCTGGTCATGGCGGCGGTGGTGCACGGCGAGCTGCTCGCGCTGCGCCCGTTCCGTACCGGAAACGGCCTGGTCGCGCGGGCCGCCGAGCGGATCGTGCTGGTCTCCGGCGGGCTGGACCCGAAGGGGGTCTGCCCGGCCGAGGTGGGGCACGCGGAGCAGGGGCGGGAGGCGTACGAGGCGGCGCTCACGGGCTACGCGGCCGGGACGCCGGAGGGCGTCGGCGGGTGGATCGCGCACTGCGGGCGGGCCGTCGGGCTGGGGGCGCGGGAGAGCACGGCGGTGTGCGAGGCGCTTCAGCGGGGGGCGGCGTAGCGGCGTCCGGACGGGGGCTTCAGCACAGAGTTGCGGCGGCACCCCGGGGGCACCGCCGCCATCTCATGTCCGCCGGGGTACCAGTGCGTGCACTTCTCTTTGCCCATCAGGCCCGGACCTCGCCGGTTCCTGGTGCGGCGGTCCCTATTCGAGGGATCGGCGTCGCGTGGGTTCCCGACTTCCATGTGCGGTCCGTGGGGCCGTCGTTGCTGGGGGATCCTCCGCGGATGCCCTGGCTCTCGCGGGCCGTAATCCCTTTGTACTCCTGTGTGCGGTGAGAGGGAAGCCCGGCGCTCAGATATTTACTTTCGCCTGCAAAAGCTGACGAACGTTCTTAATGGTGTGAAACGGAATGCTTGCAGGTCAGGGTCGACGAACCGTCATGCGGCCGTCTGGACGCGGCGGCGGTACGTGTACCAGACCACCCCGGCCGCGGTCGCCGCCGCCAGCCCCGCGGCGGCCGCGGCGAGCACCGGCCGGGAGGGCAGCGTGAACTGCGGCAGCCGCTGCTTCAGCCGTACCGGACGGGCGAACGACAGCACCGGCCAGCCGCGCCCCTCCGCCTCGCGGCGCAGCGCCCGGTCGGGGTTCACGGCGCACGGGTGGCCGACGGTCTCCAGCAGGGGTACGTCCGTGATCGAGTCGCTGTACGCGTACGAGCGGGCGAGGTCGTACCCCTCGGCGTCGGCCAGCGCGCGCACCGCCTCCGCCTTGGCGGGGCCGTAGGCGTAGTACTCGATGTCGCCGGTGTAGCGGCCGGCCTCGACGACCATGCGGGTGGCGATCGTGCGGTCCGCGCTGAGCAGCTCGCCGATGGGCTCGACGACCTCGGCGCCCGAGCTGCTGACGATGACGACGTCGCGGCCGGCGAGGTGGTGGTCCTCGATGAGGGAGGCGGCCTCGTCGTAGATGATCGGGTCGATGAGGTCGTGGAGGGTCTCGGCGACGATGTCGCTCACCTGGGCCACGTTCCAGCCGCGGCAGAGGTTGGAGAGGTAGGCGCGCATGCGCTCCGTCTGCTCGTGGTCGGCTCCGCCCAGAAGGTAGATGAACTGCGAGTAGGCGGACCGGAGCACCGCTCTCCGGTTGATCAGCCCGCCGTGGTAGAACGACCGGCTGAAGGTCAGCGTGCTCGACTTCGCAATGACCGTCTTGTCCAGATCGAAGAAGGCGGCCGTCCTGGGCAACGAGTGGTTTTCCACGAGTGCGAGCATAGGCGCCCACCATTCGGCGTAAGGTGTGGCGCGTGGGT
The DNA here is from genome assembly GCF_048656465.1 of Streptomyces sp. MAR4 CNX-425. Taxonomy (NCBI): domain Bacteria; kingdom Bacillati; phylum Actinomycetota; class Actinomycetes; order Kitasatosporales; family Streptomycetaceae; genus Streptomyces; species Streptomyces sp. MAR4 CNX-425. Next base: position 537,046 of record NZ_JBMDLF010000005.1, read on the forward strand.
TTGCCTGAGAAGGCTCTCGGGTACACCATGGAAGTCACGGATCGTTCGCGACCGTGCTAACCCGGACCGGCTCCTCCCCCCCCGAGTCGGCCGTGGGGACGACCCCCGCTCTCCCCCCCGGCGGGGGTCGTCGCATGTCCGGACTTCGGCATTCCCGCTTTTTTCCGGCCGCGTCGGATCTTCTTCCGCTCTTCCCGGTCGCTCCTTGCTTCGAGCCGCCCTTCGGGCCGTCTTCATCGCTGTCGTGGAAGTAGACGTATCACCGTCGGTAACCGTTGCCCTCCATCCGCACGCTCCTCCGAACGGGTGACGGAGTTGTCCACAACTGGCGGGTTGTCCCCAGTTCTTGTCCAAGATCCACGAGCGGCGGGCGGCCGGGGCACCGTGGGGGTCGGAAGCGGGTCCGGCGCCGCCGCGGACGGCGGTGGCGCGGGCCCGGGGCGGACGGCGTGCCGGAGGGCGCGGCGGCGGACACGGGGGAGGCGGCGTGAGGGGCCGGGTGCAGGGTGGCGGGAGCCGGGCCGGAGCCGGAGCCGACGGCGCGGGCGTCGGCGGTGCCGGAGGCGGCGGTGCCGGTGCCGGTGTCGATGGCGGCGGCGGCCGGCCGTTGGTCGTCACGGAGGACGAGGAGCTGCTGGACGACCTGTTGCGGCTGTGCGCCGCTGCGGGGACGCAGGCGGAGGTGTCGCACGCGCCGGGGCGGCAGGACTGGGCCGCGGCGCCGCTGGTGCTGGTCGGGGACGACAGCGCCGGGCGGCTGACCGCGGCGGGGCCGGCCCGGCGGAGCGGGGTGCTGCTGGTCGGCCGGGACCAGGGCGATCCGGGGATGTGGCAGCGGGCGATCGCGGTCGGGGCGGAGCAGGTGCTCGTGCTGCCGGCGGAGGAGACGGCGCTGGTGGACCGGATCGCCGACGCCGCGGAGGGAGCCGGCGCGCAGGCCCGCACGGTGGGCGTGGTCGGCGGCCGGGGCGGCGCCGGGGCGTCGACGCTGGCCTGCGCGCTCGCGGTGACGGCGGCGCGGGCCGGGCAGCGGACGGTGCTGGTCGACGCGGATCCGCTGGGCGGCGGTCTCGACGTGCTGCTCGGCGGGGAGGACGCGGAGGGCCTGCGCTGGCCCGCCCTCGCCTCGTCGCGGGGGCGGATCGGCGGGGCCGCGCTGGAGGAGTCGCTGCCGCGGCTGCACGGCCTGCGGCTGCTGAGCTGGGACCGGAGCGGGGGCACGGCGGCGGTGCCCGTGGCGCCGGCGGCGGCGCGGTCGGTGCTGGCCGCGGCCCGCCGGCGGGGCGGGGTGGTCGTGGTCGACCTGCCGCGGCGGGTGGACGAGCCGGTGGCGGAGGCGCTGGCCCAGCTGGACGTGGGGCTGCTGGTGGTGCCGGCCGAGCTGCGTGCGGTGGCGGCGGCGCACCGGGTGGCGGACTCGGTGCGGACGGTCCTGGGCGACCTGCGGGTGGTGGTCCGCGGGTCGGCGCGCGGCGGTCTCGCCGCCGAGGACGTCGCCGAGCTGCTGGAACTGCCGCTGGCCGGCGAACTCCCCGCGGAGCCGGGCCTGCCGCGGGCCGCCGAGTCCGGCACGCCTCCCCCGGGCGGCCGCCCGCGTACGCCGCTGTCCCGCTTCTGTACGGAGTTCTGGACCCGGGCGCTGCCGGGTGCGGGCGCGAAGGGCGGGGCGGTATGAGCGGCGGTGGGAACGGCGGTGTGACCCGTGCGGAACGGGTCGCCGGCGGCCGGGTCACGGGGGGACCGGCTCCGGCCGTACCGGCGCGCGGCCGGGGCGGCGGGGCCGGCGCGCGAATCGACGCGACTGTCCCGGCCCGTACGGCCGGTGGGCAGGGCGGCCTGCCGCCGCGGTCCGGGCAGGTGCCTCCCGGGCCGGCGCCCGGCCGGGCAGGCCCGGGTGCGCCGGGGCGCCCCGGCGCGGTGTCCGGGCAGCTGGTGCGGGCCGTGCGGCGGCGGCTGGCGGAGAGCGGCGGCGAGCCGACGCCCGCCGGGGTGGCCGCCGCGCTGCGCCGGGAGGGTCGGCTGCTGGGCGACACCGAGGTGCTGGCCGTCGTGGGCGCGTTGCGTTCGGAGATGGTCGGCAGCGGGCCGCTGGAGCCGCTGCTGGCCCGGCCGGACGTCACCGACGTGCTCGTCACCGCGCCGGACGAGGTCTGGGTGGACACCGGAGCCGGTCTGGAGCGGGCCGGCGTGCGGTTCGCGGACGCCGGTGAGGTGCGGCGCCTCGCGCAGCGCCTCGCCGCCGTCGCCGGGCGGCGGCTCGACGACGCCCGCCCCTGGGTCGACGCCCGGCTGCCCGACGGCACCCGGCTGCACGCCGTGCTGCCGCCGGTCGCCGTGGGCTCGGCCTGCCTGTCGCTGCGGGTGGTGCGGCGCCGCGCGTTCAGCCTCGCGGAGCTGGCCGCCGCCGGCACGGTGCCGCCGGGCGGTGCGCGGCTCCTGCGCGGACTCCTCGACGCCCGGCTGTCGTTCCTCGTCAGCGGGGGCACGGGCAGTGGGAAGACGACGCTGCTGAGCGCGCTGCTGTCGCTGGTCCGGCGGGACGAGCGGATCGTGCTGGCGGAGGAGTCGGCGGAGCTGCGGCCGGACCACCCCCACGTCGTACGGCTCGAAGCCCGCCCCGCGAACCAGGAGGGCGTCGGCGAGGTGACGCTCCAGGACCTCGTGCGGCAGGCGCTGCGGATGCGTCCGGACCGTCTGGTCGTGGGCGAGGCCCGGGGCCGCGAGGTCGTCGATCTCCTGGCCGCCATGAACACCGGCCACGAGGGCGGCGCTTGCACGATCCACGCCAACGCGGCGGGCGACGTGCCCGCGCGGCTGGAGGCGCTGGGCGCGGCCGCCGGGCTCGACCGGCCCGCCCTGCACAGCCAGTTGGCGGCGGCGGTGTCGGTCCTGCTGCACCTGGTGCGGGACCGGCGGGGGCGCCGGCGCATCGCGGAGGTGCACGTGCTGGAGCGCGACGGCGGGGGCCTGGTGACGGCGGTGCCCGCGGCGGTGTGGGCGCCCGGCGGGTTCGCGCGGCGGGCCGGGTGGCCGCGCTTGGAGCGGCTGCTGGAGCGGGGCGGGGGAGCGGAGTGAGCGGGGAGGTGACGGCGGTGGCGCCGGTGTACGGGGCGGCGTTGTGCGCGGGGGCGGCCGTGGTGCTGGCCGGCGGACGGAGGCCCGCGGTGCGGCGGGCCCGGGCGCTGTTCGGAGCGCCGGGGAGCGCGGCGCGGACCGGGCCGCTTGGGCGGGTGGCCGGTGCCGTACGGACCCGGGGCGCGCGGCGGGAGTGGTGGTGCGTGCCCGCCGGGGCCGCGGTGGGGCTGCTGGGCGCGTCCTGGCTGCCGTTGCTCGCGGGAGCGGCGGCGGTGCCGCTGGTGCGGCGGCGGCTGCGCGGCCGGGAGCGGCGCGCCGCGGAGGATCGCCGGGCGGCGGCCGTGATCGAGCTGTGCGCGGCGGTGTCGGGCGGGCTGCGGGCCGGCCGCCAGCCGGCGGAGGCGCTGCTCGCCGCGGCGCCGGGCGGCCCGGCGGGTGGCCCCGAGGTGCTGGCCGCCGCCCGGTTCGGCGGCGACGTGCCGGCTGCCCTGCGCGGGGCGGCCGGCGAGGCCGGGGCGCAGGGGCTGGCCGGCGTCGCCGCCTGCTGGCAGGCGGCCGCGGGCGGCGGCGCCGGTCTCGCGGACGGGCTGGACCGGGTCGCGGCGGCGCTGCGCGCGGAGCGGGACGAACGGGACGAGCTGCGGGCCCAGTTGGCCGGTCCGCGGGCGACGGCCCTGCTGCTGGCCCTGCTGCCCGTCTTCGGGCTGCTGATGGGCACGGCGCTGGGCGCGTCGCCGCTGCGGGTGCTGCTGCACACGCCGGCGGGGCTGCTCTGCCTCGCGGCGGGCTGCCTGCTGGAGTGGGCGGGGCTGGCCTGGACCGGCCGGATCGTGCGGGGTGCGCATGCGCGCTGAGTTCATCCACAGCCTGTGGACGGCGATGTCCGTCCTGGCCGCCGCGTACGGCGCGGCGGACGCGGCCCGCGCGTCCTGGCGCGCCCGCGCCCGGCGTCGCCGGCTGCCCGCCGTGCTGGGCCCGCTGGCGCCGTCCGCACCGCCGCCGTGGGCCGGTCGGCCGGGCGGCGGGCGGGAGTGGGCCGCGGGACACCTTCGGGCGGCGGCGGTGCGGTGGGGCCCGGGCCTGCTCGCGGGGGCCGCGGTGCTCATCTTCGTGGGCGGCGCGGCCGGCGCCGTGGCGGGACTCGCCGCCGCGTACGGCATACGGCGGTGGCAGCGCCGGACCGCCACCGTCGCACGCCGCGACGCCGGCGTACGCACCGGGGCCGACCTCGCCCTGGCCGCCGACCTCGTCGCCGCCTGCCTCGCGGCCGGCGCCGGGCCGCGGGAGGCCGCCGCGGAGGTGGGCCGCTCGCTGGGCGGCCCGGTCGGGGACCGCCTCGCGCAGGGTGCCGCGGAGCTGCGTCTCGGCGGCGACCCGCGCGCGGCCTGGGCGCCCCTCGCGGAGATACCGGGCGCCGCGCGCCTCGCCGGGTGGCTGGAGCAGGCGGGCCAGACCGGGGTGCCGGTGGTCGACGCGGTCTCCCGGCTGGCGGCCGAGTGCCGGGCGGAGGAGAACCGGGCGGCGGCGGCCCGCGCCCGCCGGGCCGGGGTCGGGGTGGCGGGCCCGCTGGGGCTGTGCTTCCTGCCCGCGTTCCTGGCGGTCGGGGTGGCGCCGGTGGTGATGGGCCTGGCGGCGCAGCTGCTGGGCGGCAACGGATGACGGACACGTACACGTACACGGAGACACGGGGGTGTGAGATGGCCGGCTGGTTTGTCCGGAGAGTGCGCGGGCGCGCACGGAGGCTCGGCGGGGACGCGGGGATGACGACATCGGAGTACGCCGTGGGCACCATCGCGGCGGTCGGGTTCGCGGGGGTGCTGTACAAGGTGGTGACGAGCGATGCGGTCAGCGGCACGTTGCAGGCGGTGGTGGAACGTGCGCTCGACGTCCCGTTCTGACGGGCGGCCGCCGCGGGCCGCGCGTCCCGCCGCCGCGCGGCCGGGAGGGCGGGCCCGCGTACGGGCCGTCCGCCCGCCCGGGCACGCGCCGGCGGGGCCGGACCCGGCGCGGCGTTCACCGGCGCCCGGGTGGCGCCCCGGGCACGCGCCCGCGCGGCCGGGGCCGCGGCCTGCCCGCCCGCCGGGGCGGGGCGACGCCGGGGTGGTGACCGCGGAGGCGGCGGTGGCCCTGCCCGCGCTGGTGTTGCTCGCCCTCGGGCTGATCTGGGCGATCATGGCCGCGGCCGCGCAGATCCAGTGCGTCGACGCCGCCCGCGCGGGGGCGCGGGCGGCGGCCCGTGGCGAGCCCGCCGCCGGCGTCCGCGGCGCCGCCCTGGCCGCGGCTCCGCGCGGCGCGACCGTGTCGGTCGGCCGGGACGGCGACCTGGTGCGGGTACGGGTGCGGGCGGCGGCCCCCGGACCGGGGCCGCTGTCCCTCGGCCTCGGAGGGGAGGCGGTCGCCCTTGCGGAGGAGACCGTTCGATGACCGGGGCGGGGCGACGGTGTGGTCGGCGCTGACGTGCTTCGCGCTGTGCGCGGTGTTCGCGGCGGCGCTGAGCCTGGGGCAGGCGGTGCACGCCCGGCACCGCGCGGGCGGCGCGGCCGACCTCGCCGCGCTGGCGGCGGCGGAACGGGCGCTGCTCGGCGAGGCGGCGGCCTGCACCGCGGCCCGCCGGGTGGCGAAGGCGCAGGGTGCCCGGCTGCTGCGGTGCGCCGTGGCGGGGGAGGTCGCGGACGTCGTGGCGGCGGCCCGTACCGGCCGCTTCACCGCCGAGGTCCGCTCCCGCGCGGGCCCGCCGTCCGAGCCCGCCTCCCGCGCCGGACCCCGGCCCCCGGCCGGATTCCGTGCCCGGGCGGAGGAGGCGGTGCCGGTCGGCGTGGGCGTCCTCGCCGCCCGGGGCGGGGCCCCGGTCCTGCGGCGGCGCTCCGCCGCCTGCCGGTCGTGCACCGGCCGCTGGGCCGCCCGCGAGCGCTCCTCATGCCACCTCCGGCAGCCGCCGTGCGCGGCTCGCGGGGCTGGCGCCGGGGTTGCGGTAGAGCGTGCTCCAGCCCGCACACTCCGCCCGTGGCCGACACAGGAAAGGACTCCGTATGAAGTACCGCACGATCGGCGCAGACCCGCGGCACCGCCGCGAGGTCAGCGTGCTCAGCCTGGGCGCGATGCTGTTCGGCACCGCGACCGACGAGGAGACGTCGTTCGCGATCCTCGACCGCTACGTCGAGGCCGGTGGCACGTTCGTCGACACCTCCGACAACTACGCGTTCTGGGTCAACGGCCGCCAGGGCGGCGAGAGCGAGAGCCTGCTCGGGCGGTGGCGGCGCAGCCGCGGCATCGGGGACGAGGTGGTCATCGCGACCAAGCTCGGCGCCCGGCCGCTCGCGCCCGGCACCTCCTACGTCGACAACGCCGAGGGCCTGTCTGCGAAGGTGATCCGGCAGTCCGCGGCGGAGAGCCGGCAGCGGCTCGGGGTGGAGAAGCTGGACGTCCTGTACGCGCACATCGACGACATGGGGGTGCCGCAGGAGGAGACCGTCGAGGCGTTCGGCGCGCTGGTGGCGGAGGGCTCCGTCGGGCTGCTGGGGGTGAGCAACCAGTGGGTCTGGCGCGTGGAGCGGGCCCGGGCCCTGGCGGCGGCGCGCGGCCTCGCCGGGTACGAGCTGTTGCAGTACCACCACACCTACCTGCGCCGGCGCACCGACCGTCCCAGCGAGATAGACCCGGACGGCTCGCCGGGCGGCGCGGACGGGGCGCTGCTCAGCTACGTACGCCACAACCCCGGGCTCACGCTCGTGGCGTACTCGCCGCTGCTGGCCGGCGGCTACGTCCGCGCGGACAAGCCGCTGGGGCACGAGCTGGACCACCCGGGTACCCCGGCACGGCTGGAGGCGCTGCGGGCGGTGGCCCGGGAGGCGGATGCCACCGTGAACCAGGTGGTGCTGTCCTGGCTGATGGGCGGGGAGGTGCCGGTCCTGCCGCTGGTCGGTGCCTCGTCGGTGGCGCAGCTGGACGAGAGCCTGGCGGCGGTGGACCTGGAGCTGACGGCGGACCAGCGGGCGCGGCTCGACGCCGCCGGCTGAGCGCGGCGGCGGCGGGCCGGGCGGTTGCGGCGGGCGGGGCGGGCGCGGCGGGCGCTGGTGGTTGCGGCGGCGCGGCGGGCTGGTGGTTGTGGCCGGGCGGCGGGCGCGGCCGTACGGGGGCGAGCGGATGCTCCGTACGCGGCCGGGTCAGGCCCCGGCCGCCTCCCCGGCACCCTTCCCGGCCGCTTCGGCGGCCGGGGACTCGGCCTCCGGTCCCGGCGGTCCCGGCGGCCCGGGCTCCGGCCTCGGGCCCGGCACCCGCTCCGGCACCTGCTCCGGGTCCCGCTCCGCGCCCGCCAGCAGCGTCGTCAGCAGCCGCAGCGCCGCCGCCTTGTCCAGCGGGTCGTTCCCGTTGCCGCACTTCGGGGACTGCACGCAGGACGGACAGCCCGTGTCGCACTCGCAGGAGGCGATCGCCGAGCGGGTCGCGGCGAGCCAGTCGCGGGCGACGCCGAAGGCCCGTTCGGCGAAGCCCGCGCCGCCGGGGTGGCCGTCGTAGACGAAGACCGTCGGCAGCAGCGTGTCGCCGTGCAGCGGCACGGAGACCCCGCCGATGTCCCAGCGGTCGCACGTGGCGAAGAGCGGCAGCATGCCGATGGCGGCGTGCTCCGCGGCGTGCAGGGCGCCGCCCAGCTGGTCCTGGGCGACGTCCGCCGCGTCCAGCTGGTCGTCGGTGACGGTCCACCAGACGGCGCGGGTGCGCAGGGTCCGCGGCGGCAGGTCGAGCTTCGTCTCGCCCATGATCTCGCCGGTGATCAGCCGGCGGCGCAGGAAGGAGACCACGTGGTTGGTGACCTCCACCGACCCGAAGCACAGCCGCGCGTCCCCCCACGGGACCTCGCGCTCGGTCTCCAGCACGGAGACGGAGGTGGTGTCGCGGGCGACGGTGGTGAACGGGGGGTCGGCGCGCTCCACGAGCGCCACGTTGTCCTCCAGGTCCAGGGTGCGGACGACGTAGGTACGGCCCTGGTGGAGGTGGACGGCGCCCTCGTGGACGGTGGTGTGGGACGCCGCGGCGTCGACGGTGCCGAGCAGCCGTCCGGTGCCGTCCTCCACGACGTCGACGGGACGGCCGCCCCCGCCGCGGATGTCGGTGAGGTCGCAGGCGCGTTCCCGCCGGGTCCAGTGCCAGGCGGCCCCCGGCCCGGCGCCGCCGCGGCGGCGCAGCAGCCCGCGGTCGGCGAGCTGCGGCAGCAGCCCGGCGGCCCCGGCGCCGAAGAGCGCGGTGCCGCCGGTGAAGTCGGCGTCGGTCAGCGGCAGTTCGGCGGCGGCGGCGCAGAGGTGCGGGGCGAGGACGTACGGGTTGTCCGGGTCCAGCACGGTGGACTCGACCGGCCGGCGGAAGAGCGCCTCCGGATGGTGCACCAGGTACGTGTCCAGCGGGTCGTCCCGCGCGACGAGCACCGCCAGCGCGCCCTGCCCGGACCGCCCCGCGCGGCCGGCCTGCTGCCAGAGCGAGGCCCGGGTGCCCGGGTAGCCGGCGAGCAGCACGGCGTCCAGCCCCGACACGTCCACGCCCAGCTCCAGCGCGGACGTCGCGGCCAGCCCCAGCAGTTCGCCGGACTGCAACGCGGCCTCCAGGTCCCGCCGTTCGTCCGCCAGGTAGCCGCCGCGGTAGGCGGCGACGCGGTCCGCGAGCGCCCGGTCGACGGCCGCCAGCCGGTCCTGGGCGATCATGGCGACCAGCTCCGCGCCCCGCCGGGAGCGGACGAAGGCGACGGTCCGTACGCCCCCCACCGCCAGGTCCGTCAGCAGCTCCGCGCACTCCGCCGTGGCCGTGCGCCGCACCGGCGCGCCCCGCTCGCCGTGCAGCTCCGTCAGCGGCGGCTCCCACAGGGCGAACGCGACCTCCCCGCGCGGCGACGCGTCGTCGGTGACCTCCGCCACGGGCCGCCCGGTCAGCCGCTCCGCCGACCGCCCCGGCTCGGCCGCGGTGGCGGAGGCGAGGAGGAACACCGGGTCCGCGCCGTAGCGGGCGCAGAGCCGGCGCAGCCGCCGGACGACCTGGGCGACGTGCGAGCCGAAGACGCCGCGGTAGGTGTGGCACTCGTCGATCACGACGTACCGCAGGGCGCGCAGGAAGGAGGACCACCGGGAGTGGCCGGGAAGTATGCCGCGGTGCAGCATGTCGGGGTTGGTGAGGACGAGGTTGGCGTAGAGGCGGACCCACTCGCGCTCCTCGGCGGCCGTGTCGCCGTCGTAGACGGCCGGGCGGACTGCCTTGCCGAGCGGGGCGGCCAGCGCCTTGACCGCGCGCAGCTGGTCGGCGGCCAGCGCCTTCGTCGGCGCCACGTACAGGGCGGTCGCGCCCCGCCCGTTGGCGGCCTCGGAGCCGTCGAGCGCCGCGCTGAGGACGGGGGCCAGATACGCCAGCGACTTGCCCGACGCCGTGCCGGTGGCCGCGATCACCGACTCGCCCGCGAGCGCGTGCGCGGCCATCTCGGCCTGGTGGGCCCACGGCCGCGCGATCCCGGCGGCCTCGACGGCGGCCACCACCTCCGGCCGGATGCCCGCAGGCCAATCGGCATGCCGCCCGCCGCGCGGGGGCAGGTGCTCCGTATGGGTGATGCGAGCGGCGCGGTCCTCCCGGGCGGCGAGCCGGTGCAGCGCGGTGCGCGGCGCGACGTGCGCCGTGCCGCCCGCGGGGGCGTACGCCGCCGTGCGGTGCGCCGCGCCGTCCGGCGGTCCGGCCGATCCCGCCGGTCCCACCGGTCCGTCCGGTGGTTCCACCGGTGGTCCGGGCGCTGTGCCGTGGGGTGCGCCGGGGCGCGGGCCGGGCCGGGCGCCGTCGGCGCCGCGAGCCGCTCCGGGCTCGTTCGCGTCCCCCCACTCGTTCACGTCCATCGGCACGAGTGTGTCACCGATGCGACGGACAATGCCCCCAAGGCGTCGTGCACGCCCCGGGGGAAGTGATTGAATGCCATGGCGGATGCCGATCCGTCTCCGGCCGGACGGCGGGGGACGACCGGGGCAGCCGCTCGCTGAAAGGTGCTGGAGGATCCGTGGACCTGTCCCTGTCGACTCGTACCGTGGGCGACCGCACGGTCGTCGAAGTAGGTGGCGAGATTGATGTGTATACCGCCCCCAAGCTGCGCGAGCAGCTGGTCGAGCTGGTCAACGACGGCAGCTACCACCTGGTCGTCGACATGGAGCGGGTCGACTTCCTCGACTCCACCGGTCTGGGCGTCCTCGTCGGCGGGCTGAAGCGGGTGCGGGCCCACGAGGGCTCGCTCCGGCTGGTCTGCAACCAGGAGCGCATTTTGAAGATCTTCCGTATCACGGGCCTGACCAAGGTGTTCCCCATCCACACCTCGGTCGACGAAGCCGTCGCCGCGAAGGACTGACACAGGCGCCAGACATGGCGGAGGGACCGGGCCGTGCGCCGGGTCCCTCTGCGGTTGGCTCCGGTACGGATGCTTCCCGTGCCGACACGGGATGGCGTGGGATGACGTGAAGGGGATGGCATGCCCACCGTTGAATTGCGCTTCAGTGCCCTTCCCGAGCACGTCCGCACGGCCCGCCTGGTGGCGGCCGCGGTGGCGCGCCGGGCCGGTGTGGACGAGGCGGTGCTCGACGAGGTGCGTCTCGCCGTCGGCGAAGCCTGTCTGCGGGCCGTGGGGCTGCACCAGCACAACGGGCTGTCGGGACCGGTGCGGGTGGTGCTCACCGAGGAGGAGAAGAAGTTCTCCATCGAGGTCGGCGACGACGCGCCGACGGCCCCCGGTCACGTACCCGCCGCCCGCAGCACCGCGGAGACCCACCCGAACCCCGACGGCGACGGGTCGGCGGCCGCCGCGCCCGGCGACGACGCCGATGTCGACGACGAGATGGGCCTCGCGGTCATCAGCGGCCTGGTTGACGACGTCGAGGTGACCGCGGGCGAGTCCGGCGGCACGATCCGGATGAGCTGGCCGGCCGCCACCGCCGCGGCCGGCTCCTGACGGCCCGCCGACACCCCCGCCCCCGCCCGGCGACCCGCCCCGCCCGGCGCCCCTGCCCCCTCCGACACTCCCGCCCCGTCCGGCACGCCGCCCGCGACCGCGCTCCCGGCATCCCGCCCGGGACCGCGCTCCCGGCCACCCCTCCCGCAACGCGCCCGGTCGGCTCGGGCCCGCCGGCGCCCCCGCTCCCGGTCGACTCCGGCCAACTGTCGATCTGTCCACTTCGGCGCCCGGCCGCGCCCTCCCGTGTCCGGCCCGCCCCGCCCCGTAGCGCTCCAGCCGCGCCCCTTGACCCGCGCATTTCAAGATCAAGCCGCTTCTGAGCAGCGATTTCTTCGCGCGCCGAGATCATTTTCCCGCCATAGCCGCGGCCTTCCCGCATCCCTCTTTCGAGCGAATTGGCAGGCGCCCCGCGCGGCGTTGATCGTCGTCGGAGCCGAATTCCCCGGGGGACGCTCTGTTTTGATCTAGTTCCGCTCCCTACAATCCGTCCACAACTTGCAGCTCAGGACGCCTGAGCGCTGCGGCCGCCCAAACCCCGACCGCCGATACCGCAGTCGGGGCTGCCGCGCGCCCATGTGCCGTACGTCAAGGAGGACGAATGGCGGGGCATTTCACCCCACTACAGCAGGACCACCTACTGGCCGTGGAACTCACCAGCGGCAACCGTGCCATCGTGGCGATCATCGCCGTGGTCGCGGTCGCCGCACTCGCGGTCGCCGTGGTGCTGCTCCGTCAGGTACTCGCCGCCGGCGAGGGCACGGACAATATGAAGAAGATCGCGGCGGCGGTGCAGGAAGGCGCGAACGCCTATCTGTACCGCCAGTTGCGCACCATCGGCGTGTTCGCCGTGGTGGTGTTCTTCCTGCTCATGCTGCTGCCCGCCGACGACTGGTCGGAGCGGGCCGGACGCTCGATCTTCTTCCTGGTGGGCGCCGCGTTCTCGGCCGCGACCGGCTACATCGGCATGTGGCTCGCGGTCCGCAGCAACGTGCGCGTGGCGGCCGCCGCGCGCGCCGCCACCCCCCGCGAGGGCGAGCCCGCCAAGGACCTCACCGCGGTCAGTCACGAGGCCACCAAGCTCGCGTTCCGCACCGGCGGCGTGGTCGGCATGTTCACCGTCGGCCTCGGCCTGCTCGGCGCCTGCTGCGTCGTGCTCGTCTACGCGGCCGACGCGCCCAAGGTGCTGGAGGGCTTCGGCCTCGGCGCCGCGCTCATCGCGATGTTCATGAGGGTCGGCGGCGGCATCTTCACCAAGGCGGCCGACGTCGGCGCCGACCTCGTCGGGAAGGTCGAGCAGGGCATTCCCGAGGACGACCCGCGCAACGCCGCCACCATCGCCGACAACGTCGGCGACAACGTCGGCGACTGCGCCGGCATGGCGGCCGACCTCTTCGAGTCGTACGCCGTCACCCTGGTCGCCGCGCTCATCCTGGGCAAGGTCGCCCTGGGCGACGCCGGCCTCGCGTTCCCGCTGATCGTCCCCGCGATCGGGGTCGTCACCGCCATGATCGGTGTGTTCGTCGTCGCGCCGCGGGCCAGTGACCGCAGCGGCATGACCGCGATCAACCGCGGCTTCTTCATCTCCGCGGTGATCTCCTTGGTGATGGTGGCCGTCGCCGTCTTCGCGTACCTCCCCTCGTCGTACGCGGACCTCGACGGCGTCGGCGCCGGCATCGCCGAGCACGACGGCAACCCGCAGGTGCTCGCGCTCGTCGCGGTCGCCATCGGCATCGTGCTGGCCGCCGTCATCCAGCAGCTCACCGGCTACTTCACCGAGACGAACCGCCGCCCCGTCAAGGACATCGGCAAGACCTCCCTGACCGGCCCGGCGACGGTGGTGCTCTCCGGCATCTCCATCGGCCTGGAGTCCGCCGTCTACACCGCGGTGCTCATCGGCCTCAGCGTCTACGGCGCGTTCCTGCTCGGCGGTACGTCCGTCATGCTGGCGCTCTTCGCGGTCGCCCTGGCCGGCACCGGCCTGCTGACCACCGTCGGCGTCATCGTCGCGATGGACACCTTCGGCCCGGTCTCCGACAACGCCCAGGGCATCGCCGAGATGTCCGGGGACGTCGAGGGCGACGGCGCCCAGGTCCTCACCAACCTGGACGCGGTCGGCAACACCACCAAGGCCATCACCAAGGGCATCGCCATCGCCACCGCGGTCCTCGCGGCGGCGGCGCTCTTCGGCTCGTACCGCGACGCGGTCAACGAGGCGGTGGCCGAGGCGAGCAACGTCGGCGATCCACTCGGGCTCAGTCTGGACATCGGGCAGCCGAACAACCTCGTCGGCCTCATCTTCGGCGCCGCGGTCGTCTTCCTCTTCTCCGGTCTGGCGATCAACGCCGTGTCGCGCTCCGCGGGCGCGGTGGTCTTCGAGGTGCGCCGGCAGTTCCGCGAGCGCCCGGGGATCATGGACTACACGGAGGAGCCGGAGTACGGCAAGGTCGTCGACATCTGCACCCGGGACGCGCTGCGCGAGCTGCGTACGCCCGGTCTGCTCGCCGTCATGGCGCCGATCGCGGTCGGCTTCACCCTCGGGGTCGGCGCGCTGGCCTCGTTCCTCGCCGGCGCCATCGGCGCGGGCGTGCTGATGGCGGTCTTCCTGGCCAACTCGGGCGGCGCCTGGGACAACGCCAAGAAGCTCGTCGAGGACGGCCACCACGGCGGCAAGGGCAGCGAGGCGCACGCCGCCACGGTGATCGGCGACACGGTCGGCGACCCGTTCAAGGACACCGCGGGACCGGCGATCAACCCGCTGCTGAAGGTCATGAACCTGGTGGCGCTGCTGATCGCGCCGGCGGTGGTGAAGTTCTCCTACGGAGACGACTCGAACGTCGGCGTACGGATCGTCATCGCGGGGGCGGCCATCGCGATCATCGCCGGCGCCGTGTACATCTCCAAGCGCCGGGGCATCGCCGTCGGCGACGACCAGGCGGAGGGCACCGCGGCCTCGGAAACGACGCCGAAGTCGTCCACCGACCCGGCGGTGGTCAACAGCTGAGACCGGGGCACGGCACCGCACCCCGCCGGCCGGGAGGCGAGACCGCTCCCGGCCGGCGGGGTGCGGTGGTTCACGGGCGTGGCAAATGGTGCACCACGCGGCGTGCGGCCTCGGGGATTCGTCGTACCGGCGGGGTGCCGGTGTATGTTCCGGGTGTCTCAGTCTCGAAGGGATGATCCGGTGAACAAGACGCTTGCCGCCGCCCTGGCCGGTGCCGCGGTCACGCTGGTCGTGGCGACCGGCTGCGGCGAGGACAACGACGCGGAGGTCCGGGAGTGGGCGGGCTCGCTCTGCGACCGGATCCAGCCGGAGCTGCAGAAGCGCGACCAGGCCAACCTCGCGATCAGCGAGGCGACCACCGAGAAGGACCCCCGGAAGGTGCAGGAGACGGACGCGAAGGCGTTCGGTGAGATCTCCGAGGCGTACACGGCCATGAGCAAGGCCGTGAACAAGGTGGGCGCGCCGCCCGTCGACGACGGCAAGAACACCCACGGCGGGGCCGTGACCGAGCTGGAGCGGGTGGCCGCGGCGTACGCGGACCTCCAGAAGCAGGTGGAGGACCTGGACGTCAAGGACCAGGCGGCGTTCGCGGAGGGCCTGCGGGAACTGGCGGGCGAGGCGGACAAGATCAGCAAGAGCGGCGACGAGGCGCTGAACAAGCTGCAGGCGGGCGAGATCGGCGAGGCGCTGGCCGAGCAGCAGGGCTGCCAGAAGCCGAAGGCGAAGCCTTCGCAGAAGGCGTAGCGGGGTTCCGGGTTCCGGGTGCTGGGCCGCGCGCCCGCGGCGGCGGCAGCACAATGGTGCCCGTGAGCGCCACCGACGACCTCCCCCGCCCCGGCCGCACCCGCCCCGACCTCAGCCGCCTCGGGCTGCCCCGCCCCGGCCGCGCCGCCGGGCTGCGCGCGGCGCTGCTGGCCGCGGACTTCACCGCCGACGGCCTGCTGGAGCTGCTGGGCGCCCCCGCCTACGCGGCCCTCGCCCGCGGCGAGACCGTGCCCGCGGAGCGCGCGACCCGGTGGCCGCCGGGCGGCACGCCGCCGGCCTCCGCCACCCTGACCCGGCTCTTCCTCCTCCAGCACGCCGTCCCGCGCGCCCACGCGGAGGCGGTGCTGCCGCTGGCGGCGTGCCTCGCGGACGGCTGGCTGCGCGCGGACGGCGAGGCGGTACGGGCCGTGGTGGACGTCCGGCCGTACGGCGGGCCGGCGGGCCAGGACTGGTGGATCGTCTCCGACCTCGGGTGCGCGGTGGGCGGCGCGGCGGGCGCGGCGGCCGGTGCGTACGGGGACGGCGCCCCGGGTGCGTACGGGGACGGCGCCTCCGGGAACGGTGCCCCGCCCGCCGCCGGCACCACCCCGGCCGCCGGCCTCGTCCTCGGCGTCGGCGGCGCCTCCACGACCCTCGCCGGCCTCACCGTGCCCCTCGACGGCGGGCGGGTGCTCGACCTCGGCACCGGCTCCGGGATCCAGGCGCTGCACGCCGGCGCCCGCGCCGACGCCGTCACCGCCACCGACGTCAACCCGCGCGCCCTCGCCTGCGCCCGGCTCACGCTCGCGCTCTCCGGGGCGCGCGATGCCGACCTGCGCGCCGGTTCGCTCTTCGAGCCGGTGGCCGGCGAGCGGTACGACCTGATCGTCTCCAACCCGCCGTTCGTCATCTCCCCCGCCGCCCGGCTGACGTACCGCGACGGCGGCATGGCCGGCGACGAGCTGTGCCGCACCCTCGTCCGCGAGGCCGCCGACCACCTCGCCGACGGCGGCTACTGCCAGCTCCTCGCCAACTGGCAGCACGTCGAGGACGAGGACTGGCGCGAGCGCGTCGCGGGCTGGGTGCCGCCGGGCTGCGACGCCTGGATCGTGCAGCGTGAGGTGCAGGACGTCACGCAGTACGCGGAGCTGTGGCTGCGCGACGCGGGCGACCACGCCGACCGGGCCGCCTACGCCGCCCGGTACGACGACTGGCTCGACGCCTTCGCCGCCGCCCGCACCCGCGCCGTCGGCTTCGGCTGGATCACCCTGCGGCGTACGGACGCGGCGGACCCCGCGGTCACCGTCGAGGACTGGCCGCACGCCGTCGAGCAGCCGCTCGGCGAGGCCGTCGTCGAGCACTTCGCGCGGCAGGACTTCCTGCGCCGCAACGACGACGCGGCGCTGCTGGCGACGACGTTCCGGCTGGCGGACGACGTGGTGCAGGAGCAGGTGGGACGGCCCGGCGAGGAGGACCCGGAGCACGTGGTGCTGCGCCGGCAGCGGGGGATGCTGCGGGCGCAGCGGGCGGACACGGTCGCGGCGGGGTTCGCGGGCGCGTGCGACGGCACGCTGCCGGCGGGCGTCATCCTGGACGCGATCGCGCAGGTGCTGGAGGAGGACCCGGCGGCGCTGCGGGAACGCACGCCCGGCGTGATCCGGCTGCTGGTGGAGCAGGGCTTCCTGGCGCCCGTCCAAGCCGCGCCGTCCTGAGCCGCGCCGGCCGAGCCCCGGAGCGGCTCAGCCGGCCACGTTCCGTACGACCGCCCACGCCACCGCCACGCCCAGCACCACCGCCGTGCCGCGCCGGCCGAAGGACGGGGTCCAGCGGCGGCCGCGCAGGCCCTCGGAGAGCCAGCGGCCGTACAGCACCGCCGCGAACGGCAGGCCGAGCACCAGCATCAGCGCGTTGTCGTGGAAGGCGGCGCCGAGGTCGCCGTGGAGGAGGTCGTAAACCATGCGGGTAGCGCCGCATGCCGGGCAGTCCAGGCCGGTGGCCCAGTTGAAGGGGCACCGGGGCAGCCAGTGTCCCGGGTCGTGGGGGTTGGTGCCGTAGAGGTACGCCGCGCCCGCGGCCCCGGCCGCCGCCAGGGCGAGGGGTGCGGCGGCGGGCCTGCGCCACAGGCGCAGACCCCGGCGTGCGGGCCGTACGCTCCCGCGCCGTCCGCCCTCCGCTGCCGTCGGGGTCGCGGTACCCGCCGTCTCCGGTCGCGGGGAAACGGGAGACGGCGGGTCCGGGTGCCCCGGGGACGCCGGAGGACCGACGACGTCAGGAGCGGAGGACGCGGCCCTTGGCATCGGTCTTGTCGTCGCTGACGAGGATCATGATGCCGTCGATCAGAGCCCAGATGCCGACGCCGCCGCAGGTGAGGAGCTGGGCGATGGCCATGCCGGTGTGCCCGGTGTAGAAGCGGCCGATGCCCAGCGTGCCGATGAAGAGCTGCAGCACGCCCGCGACGATCTTGGACTTGTCGGAGTAGGGGCGGCCGTGCGGGTCGTACCCGTACGGGGCGTTCGGGTCGTAGCCGCCGGCCGCCGCGGCCGGGGCCTGCGGGAGGCCGCCGGGCTGGGCGCCCGGGTAGCCGTAGCCGGGCTGCTGGCCGGGCTGCTGCGCGTACGGGTTCTGGTTCGGGTCCTGCTGGCCGTACTGCGGATAGCCGTAACCCGGCTGACCCGGCTGACCCGGCTGGCCCTGCTGTCCGGGCTGCTGGCCGTAAGGGTTCTGATTCGGATCGGACACTGGTACGTCCCCCCGGTCGGATGTCTGGAGTGGTGGGCTCCGAACCGGTCTCGCGACACGGCTCGGACGCCCATACTCCCATCTGTAGTACTGGACGTTGTCAAGGGGCTGCGCGATACAGACCGCGGCGACCGGAATGTGCCCTGTGCGGGAGCTAGGCGGCTTGTCGGGTTACCGTTCGAGTGGCGCCCCGGGTTTTAGCCGCTTGACACGGGGGCGGGTTGTACCGTCACACTCCGCAGCAACGCCCAGCACAGCGACGTACGACCGCACAGCCACCCACAAGAGTGCCCACAAGGCCACCGATATCGACCCCCGGCAAGATCGCCGCGAATCCCCCCACCAGATCGCTGCCAGCTTCCGACCGGAGAAGAGAGAGCTGAAGTTGTCCGCCACCAGCAAGTCCCGCCGACTCGTCATCGTGGAGTCGTCTACCAAGGCGAAGACGATCAAGGGCTATCTGGGCCCCGGCTACGAGGTCGAGGCGAGCGTCGGGCACATCCGCGATCTCCCGAACGGCGCCGCCGAGGTGCCGGCCAAATACAAGGGAGAGCCCTGGGCGCGGCTCGGGGTGAATGTCGATCATGACTTCGAGCCGCTGTATGTGGTGAACAGCGACAAGAAGCAACAGGTCAGCAAGTTGAAGAAACTGCTGGCCGAGTCGGACGAGCTGTATCTCGCGACGGACGAGGACCGCGAGGGCGAGGCGATCGCCTGGCATCTGCTGGAGGTGCTGAAGCCCAAGGTGCCGGTGCACCGGATGGTCTTCCACGAGATCACCAAGGACGCGATCCGCCAGGCCGTCGCCAACCCGCGGGCGCTGGACAAGAAGCTCGTCGACGCCCAGGAGACGCGCCGCATCCTCGACCGGCTGTACGGGTACGAGGTCTCGCCGGTGCTGTGGAAGAAGGTCATGCCCCGGCTGTCGGCCGGCCGGGTGCAGTCCGTCGCCACCCGCCTCGTCGTCGAGCGGGAGCGCGAGCGCATCGCGTTCCGCTCCGCCGAGTACTGGGACCTGGCCGGCGTCTTCTCCACCGGCCGGGCCGGCGACGCCACCGACCCGCGCAACTTCGGCGCCAAGCTCTCCGCCGTCGACGGCCGGCGCATCGCCCAGGGCCGTGACTTCGGCCCGGACGGGCTGCTCAAGAGCGGCTCGGCCGAGGTGCTGCATCTCAGTGAAGAGAACGCCCGCGCGCTGGCCGCCGCGCTCCAGGGCGCGTCGTTCGCGGTACGGAGCGTGGAGGCGAAGCCGTACCGGCGTTCGCCGTCCGCCCCGTTCCGTACCACGACCATGCAGCAGGAGGCGTCCCGCAAGCTGGGCCTCGGCGCCAAGGCCACCATGCAGGTGGCGCAGCGGCTGTACGAGAACGGCTTCATCTCCTATATGAGGACCGACTCCACCACGCTGTCGGACACCGCGGTCGCCGCCGCCCGGGCGCAGGTCACGCAGCTGTACGGCAGCGACTACCTGCCGGACCGGCCGCGCATCTACGCGGGCAAGGTCAAGAACGCCCAGGAGGCGCACGAGGCGATCCGCCCCTCCGGCGACCGCTTCCGCACGCCGGCGGAGACGGGGCTGACCGGCACCGAGTTCCGGCTGTACGAGCTGATCTGGATGCGTACGGTCGCGTCGCAGATGAAGGACGCCACCGGGCAGTCGGTGACGGTGAAGCTGGGCGGCGCCTCCGCGGCCGGAGGCGGGGAGTGGAACGGGCGGGACGCCGAGTTCACCGCGTCCGGCCGGGTCATCACCTTCCACGGCTTCATGAAGGCGTACGTCGAGGGCTCCGACGACCCCTCCGCCGACCTCGACAACCGCGACCGGCCGCTGCCGCAGCTCGCCGAGGGCGACCGGCTGACCGCCGAGGAGATCACCGCGGACGGGCACGCCACCAAGCCGCCCGCCCGCTACACCGAGGCGACGCTGGTCAAGGAGCTGGAGGAGCGGGAGATCGGCCGCCCGTCCACGTACGCCTCGATCATCGGCACGATCCTGGACCGCGGCTACGTCTTCAAGAAGGGCACGGCCCTGGTGCCGTCCTTCCTCTCCTTCGCGGTCGTCGGCCTGATGGAGAAGCACTTCGGGCGCTACATCGACTACGACTTCACCGCCAAGATGGAGGACGACCTCGACCGCATCGCGCGCGGCGAGGCCGAGGCGGTGCCGTGGCTGCGGCGCTTCTACTTCGGCACGGACGACGTGGCCACCGCGGTCGGGGAGCGGGCCGGCGCCGACCACCTCGCGGGGCTGAAGGAGCTGGTCACCGACCTGGGCGCGATCGACGCCCGGGAGGTCTCCACGTTCCCGGTGGGCGAGGGGATCGTGCTGCGCGTCGGCCGCTACGGGCCGTACGTGGAGCGCGGCGAGCGGGACACCGAGGACCACCGGCGCGCGGACGTGCCGGACTCGCTGCCGCCGGACGAGCTGACCGTCGAGCTGGCCGAGGAGCTGCTCGCCAAGCCCAGCGGGGCGTACGAGCTGGGCACCGACCCGGACAGCGGGCACGAGATCGTTGCCAAGGACGGGCGCTACGGGCCGTACGTGACCGAGGTGCTGCCCGAGGGCACGCCGAAGACCGGCAAGAACGCGGTGAAGCCGCGCACGGCGTCGCTGTTCAAGTCGATGTCCCTGGACACGGTGACGCTGGCGGACGCGCTGAAGCTGCTGTCGCTGCCGCGGGTGGTGGGCACCGACCCGGAGAGCGGCACGGAGATCACCGCGCAGAACGGGCGCTTCGGCCCGTACCTGAAGAAGGGCACGGACTCGCGCTCGCTCCAGAGCGAGGAGCAGATCTTCACGGTGACGCTGGAAGAGGCGCTGGCGCTCTACGCCCAGCCCAAGCAGCGCGGGCGGGCCGCGGCGAAGCCGCCGCTGAAGGAGCTGGGCGAGGACCCGGCGAGCGGGAAGCCGGTGGTGGTCAAGGACGGGCGCTTCGGGCCGTACGTGACGGACGGCGAGACGAACGCGACGCTGCGGCGCGGCGACGAACCGGAGTCGATCACGCCGGAGCGCGGGTTCGAGCTGCTGGCGGAGAAGCGGGCGAAGGGGCCGGCGAAGAAGACCGCGAAGAAGACGGCGGCGAAGAAGGCCCCCGCGAAGAAGGCTCCCGCGAAGAAGGCGCCGGCCAAGAAGGCGGCCGCGAAGAAGACGGCGGCGAAGAAGACGGCCGCGGCGAAGAAGGCGACGACGAAGAAGTCGGTGTCGGCGAAGGCGGACGTGCCGGACGACGAGGCATAGGGGGTCTGGGGGCAGAGCCTCCGGGATCTTCTCGCTTCCGGCCCCGTCGGACCCGGCGTCGGTTGTCCGGGGCGGAGCCTCCGGCTCCTTACGACCTCCGTTCCCGGCGGATCCGCCCGGGGGTCCACGCCTGTGCGTACGGCTTGCGAGCCCCGCTTCCCTGCCCGGAGGGCGCCCCGCGGAGGCCGCGGATTGTCCACAACCGGCCGGTAATCCACAGAACCGGGCAAGTGTTCGTGCGGAGCTCGCCGGTCCGGCTCGTCCCGCTAGGCTGACGACATGCGAGCCGACCAGCCCACGACAGCGCCGGACCCCACCGAGAGCCTTGTCGCGGACTCGCGCGAGCGCGCCCTACGGGCGCTGTTGCGCGTGCCGTCACTGAGGCGGATGTGGGGCGCCCATCTCACCAGTGCCACCGCGGACGCGCTGGCGCTGCTCGTGCTCGTGCTGCTCGCGCTCCAGGCGGGGCTCGCGGCCGAGTCGTTCGGCGGCGGCTATCGCGGCGCCGCGGTCACGGTCAGCGTGGTCCTCGCGATCCGCCTGCTGTCGACGGTCGTCTTCGGCGCGGTGCTGCTGGGCCCGCTCGGGTCGCTGCTCTCCGGGTCCGGGGCGCTGGACCGGCGCTGGACGATGGTCGGCGCGGACGTGGTGCGCGCGGGGCTGCTCATCGTCGCCCCGCTGTGGATCGACTGGACGCCGGACTCCGCGCTGACCTGGATCCTCGTCACCGTCTTCGCCGTCGGCGCGGCCGAGCGGGTGTGGGTCGTCGCCAAGGACAGCGTCGCCCCCGCGCTGCTGCCCGCGCCGCCGCCCGAGGGCGCGGCGATAAGGCCGCTGCCCGACCACGGCGCCGCGCTGCGCCGCCTGTCGCTGCGCACGGGGTACGGGGCACTGCCGCTCGGCGCCGCCGCGCTGCTGGTCACCGCGTGGATCGGCCGGCTGCTGGGCTCCTGGTTCGACTGGTTCGACGGGCACCCGGGCGCGGTCGGCTCCTACCTGGCCGCCGGGCTCTTCGCGGCGTCGGTCTCGGTGCTGTTCTTCATGGAGCTGCCGGACGGCGGGGCGCGGGCCCGCTCGCCGCTGGAGGGCCTGCGCCGGCCGCGCGGCCCGGAGAGCGGCCCGGACCGGGGGCGTACCGGCGCGATCGGGCTGCTGGTCGCCGCCTGCGCGGCCGCGGCCGCCGCGGTCGCCGCGTCCGTGGCCCTCGCCGTCCTCCAGGCGCAGGAGGCGTACGACATCGACGGCACCATCGCGTACGCGCTGCTGGTGCTGGCCGTCACCGCCGGGCCGGTGCTCGGCGTGCGGACCGCGCCGCGGGTGCTGCCCGCGCTGTCGCGGCGCCGGCTGCTGGCGCTGGCCGTCGGCGTCACCGGGGTCGGGCTGCTGCTCGTCGGCCTGGTGGCCGACGCGGCGACCGGGGTGCTGTGCGCGCTGCTGGCCGGGACCGCGGCGGGCGTCGCCGCCGCCACCGGGCACGCGCTGCTGGAGCAGGAGACCGAGGACGCCCGCAGGCCCCGCCTCGTCGACCATCTGCACGCCGTCTCGCGGGTGGCCGTCGCGCTCGCGCTGATCGGCGCGCCGCTGCTCGCCGCCGCCATCGGCCGGCACCGGCTGGAGGCGGGCGACCTGGTCTTCGCGCACGGCGGCGCCGCCTTCACGTACATGCTGGCGGGCGCGCTGCTGCTGCCGGTGGCCGTGCTGGTGCTGGTGCGCACCGACGACCGGCAGGGCGTGCCGCTCCGGGTCGACCTGCGGCAGGCGATGCGCGGCGCGGACCCGGCGGAGGCGCTGTCGCCGAGCGGGTTCTTCATCGCCGTCGAGGGCGGCGACGGAGCCGGGAAGTCCACCCAGGTCGAGGCGCTGGCGCAGTGGATCAGGGACAAGGGCCACGAGGTCGTCGTCACCCGCGAGCCCGGCGCCACCTCCATCGGGCAGCGGCTGCGCTCCATCCTGCTGGACGTCTCCACCGCCGGGATCTCGCACCGCGCGGAGGCCCTGCTGTACGCCGCGGACCGCGCCGAGCACGTGGACGGCCTGGTCCGGCCCGCGCTGGAGCGCGGCGCGGTAGTCATCACCGACCGGTACATCGACTCCTCCGTCGCGTACCAGGGCGGCGGGCGCGAGCTGGCGCCGACCGAGGTGGCCCGCATCAACCGCTGGGCCACGGGCGGGCTGGTGCCGCAGCTGACGGTGCTGCTCGACATCGCGCCGGAGACGGCGCGGGAGCGGTTCACCGAGGCGCCGGACCGGCTGGAGTCGGAGCCGCCGGAGTTCCACGAGCGGGTGCGCGCCGGATTCCTGGCGCTGGCCGCCGCGGACCCGGGGCGCTATCTGGTGGTCGACGCCGGCCAGGACCCCGCGGTCGTGACCACCGCGGTGCGGCACCGGCTGGACCAGGTCCTCCCGCTGTCCGCGCAGGAGGTGCGCGCGCAGGAGGAGGCCCGCCGCAAGGCCGAGGAGGAGCGCAAGCGCCGGGAGGCCGAGGAGGCCGCGCGCAGGGCCGAGGAGGAGCGGCTGGAGCGGGAGCGGCAGGAGCAGCTGGAGCGGCTGCGGCGCGAGGAGGAGGAGCGCAAGCGGCGCGAGATCGAGGAGGCCAAGCGGCTGGAGGCCGAGCGCGAGGCCGAGCTGGCCCGGCAGCGCGCGGAGGAGGCCCGCCGCCAGGCGGAGGAGGAGCGCGAGCGCCGGGAGGCGGAGGAGGCCGCCCGCCGCGCCGAGGAGGAGCGGGTCCGCCGGCAGGCCGAGGAGGAGGCGCGGCTGCGCCAGGAGGCCGAGGAGCGCCGCAAGGAGAAGCAGCGCAAGGCGGAGGAGGCGCTGCTGCGCGCGGAGCAGGAGCGGCTGGCGGCGGAGGCGGCGGCCGCGGAGGCCGCGGCCGCGGCGCCGAACGACACCACGCAGCCGCTGCCGGTCACCGGCGCGGACGGCTCGGACGGATCCGACGGCTCGGACAGCGCGGACGGCTCGGACGACGCGGACATGCAGGAGACGTCCCAGCTGCCGCGGGTCGTCCCGGACGAGGCGGAGACCCGCGTCATACCGCAGGTCCCGGACCCGGACGCGGAGGAGACCCTCCAGGTCCCCCAGGTCCCGGCCCCGGAGGACCCCGACCCCCGCCGCCGCGCCCGCCCGGAGTGGGCGGAGGAGACCCCGCTGGACGACCTCCCGACGCTGGCCGACGAACTGCTCGGCCCGCGCACGGAGGAAGACCACGACGACCGCCACCGCTGACCCCCTGCGGGGGGGGCGGCGGATGGCGTGGGGCACGCCGGCGCCGGTCGGGCCGGGGTGCTCTGCCGGGCGCGGCGGCTGAGGGAGAAGCGGGACGAGGAGAGCGCCGTGAAGCCCCCGGCGTACGCGGCGCTCCGCGCCGCCGGTGGCTTCCGCCGGTGGCTTCCGCCGGTGGCTTCCGCCGGTGGCTGGCGTCCGTGACGTAGGTGCCGCTGCGACCGTGGTCGTGTAGGCGACGTACGCGCCGTTACGGCAGCGGCGTACGTGCGTTGGCGACATTCGTGTGTCCGTGGCGTAGGCGCACCGGCGGCGCGACGGGTGTCCGCGGCCTACGTTCGGACCCGGCCTCCGGGCCCCGGCCCCCGGCCTCCGGCGCCGCCACGGCCGTGGCGCGTCGACCCGGCCGCCTCCAGGCCCACGACGCCGCGTCCCCCGCCGCGCCGTCCCGCCCCGCTGCACCCCGCCGCGCCGCCCGCAGGGCGTCAGCGGATGAACTGCTCCACGTACCCCGCCCCCAGCCCGTTGCCCGCGTAGTGCGCGCGGGCCATGTCGATCTTGGTGAACACGTCCTCGTACCCGGTGTTCCGGTTCTCCTCGTCCAGGTAGACCATCGCGCCGCTGATGTTGAAGAACGTCACCATCTCCGCGCAGTCCTCCGGCACCGCCAGCGTGTGGATCTCGCCCGGCGGCTCGTAGACGAAGTGCCCCTCCTCGGCCACCCACGGGTGCTCGTAGTAGTGCCACTTGCCCTTGATCACGTATCCGAAGACCGCGCCCGGGTGCCGGTGCCGGGAGACGATGCCGGCCGCGGTGACCTTCAACAGGTTGCACCACTGGCCCGTCACCGTATTGAAGAGCAGCGGCCGGAACCACACGTTGGGGGCCTGCGGCACCCACACGCGTTCGTCCTCCGGGACGGCGGCGACGGCGAGTTCGGGCGGCAGCGACGTGGTCGCCGCGACGACGGCGGGGGCTACTTCATTGGCCATCCTCCAACGAAGCCACTCCGTCCGAATGCTGGTCAAGGGCCGACTTTCGAATAGCGGCATTCGCGGGGCGGATATGGCTGTCACGAGCATTACGCGCTGCACGAC
Source organism: Streptomyces sp. MAR4 CNX-425 (assembly GCF_048656465.1). Taxonomy (NCBI): domain Bacteria; kingdom Bacillati; phylum Actinomycetota; class Actinomycetes; order Kitasatosporales; family Streptomycetaceae; genus Streptomyces; species Streptomyces sp. MAR4 CNX-425. The sequence goes on from NZ_JBMDLF010000005.1 coordinate 562,122, forward strand.
TGTTGCCCCCGGGTAGTCCGCAACTTAGCCTGAGGACGGCTGTTGATCACTGGTGTTTGGGCTGGAAGACGCGCTGATTCGGTGCGGGGTGAGGGCTGGATGTTGAACCCGGATGTCAGGCTGGAATGGTTCGTCTCGTTCCTCGCGGTCATCGAAACCGGGAGCTTCGTCGCCGCCGCGGAGTCCACAAAGCGCTCCCAGCCCCGGGTCAGCATGCACGTCGCCGCGCTGGAGCGGGAGATCGGCCTGCCGCTCTTCGACCGCCGCAAGCGGCCTGTGGAGCTGACCGAGGCCGGCGTCGTCCTCGCCGACCACGCCCACGAGATCCTCCGCGCGCTGGAGTCCGCCGAGGCCGCCATGGCCCCCTGGCGCAGCGGCGCCCGCGGCGTGGTGACGCTCGGGTCGTACCCGAGCGCGAGCGCCGCGTTCGTGCCCGCCCTGTTGCAGGACCTGGCGCGGATGAGTCCCGAGGTGCGGGTGGTGCTGGTGGAGCGGTCGACGCTGGAGCTGGACGACGCCCTCACCTCCGGCGCCGTCGACGTCTACCTGCGCCCGATGTCGCCCCCGCCGTCCTCCGCCTCCGTGCGCAGCCGGCTGCTGTGGGGCGAGTCCCTGGTCGCCATCCACCCCAGCGAGCACCCGCTGTCCGAGGTGCCCGACCCGCTGCCCGTCGACGCCGTCGCCGAGCACCCGATCGTCTCGATCGGCCGGCTCGACGCCCCGGAGACCCCGGACTTCGAGACGTACCGGACCTTCCGCGACTGCGGCCACGAGATCGAGCCCGTGCAGGCCACCAACCAGCCGCAGACGCTGGTGTCGATGGTCCGCCAGGGCATCGGGGTCGGCGTGACCAACTCGCTGGCCGCCCAGGTCGCGGAGGTCGACGGCGTCCGCGTACGGCGGCTGAAGGGCGCCCCGGAGCGGCGCGTGGCGGTCTGCTGGGACTCCTCGCGCCCGCTCACGCCGTCGGCCCGTACGCTGCTGCGCGCCATCGTCCGGGCCCGGATCCCGGCCGGCACCCACGCGGTGCCCGCCGCGGTGTGAGACGGCCGTGCATACGCCTGCGTCCGCCGCGGCCCGGCACATCAGCTTTGCGAATACTGTCATAAGCGATTCAGTCTTAACGCCCCAGCAGACGGCTTCTAATGTTTGCGTTGCCGGAACCATGCACGGCTGGGACCGAAGAAGGGAGAGGGGCGTTGACGGAGGAGTCTGATTCCCGGACCGGGGATCTGCGCGGCCGTTGTGCGCTCATTACGGGAGCGGGCAGCGGAATCGGGCGCGCGGTCGCGCTCGGACTCGCCGCCGTCGGCGCCGACTTGGTATTGCTGTCGGAGCGCGACAATCTCGATCCGGTGGCCCAAGAGGCCAAGGAATTGGGTGCTTCCGTCACTCGCGTGCACGTCGACCTCACCGATGCGGGGGCCCGCAGAGGTGAGATCCGCAGCCTCGTCGAGAGATTCGACCTGGACATTCTGGTCAACAATTCGGGGCTCATTCGCCGGGCCCCGGCCGCGGAATTCCAGGACGCCGACTGGTATGACGTCGTGGAGTTGAACCTGCACGCCGCATTCGAGCTGACCCGGGCCATCGGCGCGGGGATGCTGGAGCGCGGTCACGGCAAGGTCATCAACATCGCGTCGGTGCTCAGCTTTCAGGGCGGGATGTACGTCCCGTCGTACACGTCGAGCAAGCACGCCCTGGTCGGGCTGACCCGTGCGCTGGCCAACGAGTGGGCCGGCCGCGGCGTCAACGTCAACGCCGTCGCGCCCGGCTACATCGACACCGCCGTGACCTCGGAGCTGCGCGCCGACGGCATCCGCAGCAGCGAGATCCTCGCCCGCATCCCGGCCGGCCGGTGGGGCCGCCCCGCCGACATCGCCGGACCCGTGGTGTTCCTCGCCTCCCCCGCCGCCGACTACGTCCACGGCCATGTGCTGGCCGTGGACGGCGGCTGGCTGTCGCGTTGAGCCCGCGCCGCGACACGCAACGCACGTACCAGATCGGAGCCAACACGAGATGACGACGACCACCATCCCGCCGGAGACCATCGCGGCCTTCCACGGCATAGCCACCGCCTCGGTGGCGGACGCGGTGGAGCAGAAGGGCGTACGGGGCTACCTCACCGGGGGCATCAGAGCGATGCTGCCCGGGAAGCTGGTGGGCCCCGCGGTGACGGTGCAGGAGGTGCCCGCCCAGGTGTCGGAGCCGCCCACGCACGCGCTGCGCGCCATCGACGAGTCGGACCCGGGCAGCGTCATCTGCATCGCCGCGGGCGGCGCCGACGTCGCCGTGTGGGGCGGGCTGATGGCGGCCGGCGCCGTCGCGAACAAGATCGCCGGCGCGGTCCTGGACGCGGCCGTACGGGACGTCGAGGAGATCCGCCGCGACTACCCCGAACTCCCCATCTACGCCCGCGGCGCCGTCCCGGCCACCACCGTCGGCCGCTACCGGACCGTCTCGCTCAACGAGCCGGTCGAGGTCGGCGGCGTGGCCGTCAGCCCCGGCGACCTGATCGTCGCCGACAGCGACGGCGTCGTCTGCGTGCCGCGGGAGCTGGTCGCCGAGGTGCTGGAGATGGCCACCGACATCGAGAAGCGGGAGCGCGAGCAGACCCGGCTCATCCGCGAGTCCGGCTCGTTGCAGGGCGGGCTGGAGAAGTACCAGCGGATCTGACGGCGGCCGGCGGCGACGACGGCCGGGACCGGGACGACCGGGACCCCGGGACGCCCGGGGCGACCGGGACCAAGAGAACGAACAGGACGACATGGACCAGGACATCCTCGCGATCGGCGAGCCGCTGCTGGAGTTCAACGCCCGCGCCGAGGCCGGCCGGGAGCCGGTCGGGCCGGACGACGACTTCGCCGTCGGCTTCGGCGGCGACTCGTCGAACTTCGCCGTGGCCGCGCAGCGCTCCGGCGCGCGCACCGGGTACGTCACCCGCATCGGCGACGACGACTTCGGCGACGCCCTGCTGCGGCTGTGGCGGCGGGAGGGCGTCGGCACCGACCACGTCGTCCGGGAGGCCGGCGGGCGTACCGGGATCTACTTCATCTCCCGTACGCCCGAGGCCAGCAGGTTCACGTACTACCGCGCGGACTCGCCGGCCAGCCGGCTCGCCCCGGCCGACGTGCCGGCCGGGGCGGTCGCGCGGGCCCGCCTGCTGCACGTCACCGGGATCACCCAGGCGATCAGCGCCTCCGCCTGCGACGCGGCGTTTCACGCCATGGAACTGGCCCGCGCCGGCGGCACGCTGATCAGCTACGACCCCAACTACCGCCCCGCGCTCTGGCCCGTCGAACGGGCCCGCGCGGTGGTCATGCGCAGCGTGGAGCTGTGCGACGTGGCGCTGCCGAACCTGGAGGAGGGCAGGCTGCTCACCGGCCTGCACGAGCCCCGGGAGGTCCTCGACGCCTTCGTGCGCCGCGGCCCCGGCATCGTCGTACTCAAGATGGGCGACCAGGGCGCCCTGCTGGCCCACGAGGGCACCGTGACCCGCATTCCGCCCCACCAGGTGCGGGCCGTCGACCCCTCCGGGGCCGGCGACACCTTCGACGGCGCGTTCGCGGCCCGGCTCCTGGAGGGTGCCGTACCGCGTGAGGCGGCCCGCTACGCGGCCGTCGCCGCCGCGCTGACCACCACCGGACCGGGAGCGGTCCTGCCGATTCCGCGCTCGACCGCGGTGGAGGCGCTGCTCCCCGGCGCTCCCACACCAGCCCCGTAGCCGTACGGATCAGGAGAGACTCATGTTTCGCGCAACACGTCACATAGCCGTGGCGGCGGCTTGTTCGGGAGCCCTGCTGCTCGCCGCCTGCGGCGGCGACTCGACCGTGGACGACGACGTCAGCGGTACCGGCGGCGGAGGCGGACCCGAGCCGACCAAGCTCTCCGCCGGATACGTCTCCGCCATCGACCAGATCGGCCTGCCGGCCGGCGTCGAGGCGGGGTACTTCGACGAGCAGAACCTCAACGTGACGCTCAAGGAGCCCTACCCCACCGGCGTGGACGCGCTGAACGCGCTGCAGGCCGGCGAGGTCGACGTGATCCAGGTCGGCACCCCGGCCATCGCCGCCGCCCAGAAGGGCATCGACCTCGTACTCGTCGGCAACTACACCGGCTCGTCCACGCAGCGCAGCATCGACGAGACGATGGCCGTGGTCGCCGGCGGCGACTCCGGCGTCGACGGCGAGGACCTGTCGACCCTGCGCGGCAAGCGCATCGGCGTCTCCGAGGGCTCCATCAACCACCTCTACCTGCTGGGCCTGCTGGAGGAGGCCGGGCTGAAGACCGGCGACGTCGAAATCGTCAACACCGCGCCGCCGGACATGGCGGTCGCGCTGGAGACCGGCGGCATCGACGCCGGGATCGTCTGGGACCCGTGGCCGATCACGATGACCGAGCAGGTCGACGGCGCCGAGGAGGTGCTGCGCGGCGGCGGCTACATCCCGTTCGTCGGCTACTCCGTCACCACGCGCGAGTACGCCGAGCAGAACCCGGACGTCGTCGAGCGGTACCTCACCGCCCGCGCGCAGACCGACCAGTGGATGCGCGAGAACCCCGACGACGCCGCCGACTCGGCCACCCGCTGGCTGCCGGGCACCGAGAAGAAGGTCGCCCAGGAGGCCATGCAGTACAACATCAAGCAGCTCGACCCGCGCTTCTCCGCCTGCAACTACCTGGCGCTCGACACCCTCGCCGGCCTGCTGGCCGAACAGGGCAACGTCGAGGAGGGCTTCGACGTCAACAAGTACTTCCAGCCCAAGCCGATCCTCAAGGTGATGAAGGACAACCCCGACCTCTTCGCCGACCTGCCGCCCGTCCCGGACGCCGCGGCGATCGACGGCGGGTACGTCTTCGAGCGCGACGCGGCCGCGGAGGCATGCCCCTCGTGAGCACACCTCCTACTGAGAAGCAGGCCACGGCCGCGGCCGCCCCCGCCAAGGGGCGGCCGCGGCCGGCCGGGCGACCGCCGGGAAAGGCGCGCGGGCGCAAGCGCGGCGCGGCCAACACCCCGGCCGCCCGCGCGGTCTCCGCCCTGTGGTTCCTGACTCCGCTCGCGCTGCTCGTCGTGGTGTGGCTGGTGGCCGTCGCGGTCACCGATCCGCCGCTACGCGTCTTCCCCCAGGTCGGCGACGTGATCTCGGCGCTGGGCGACATGTGGTCCAGCGGCGATCTCTTCGACCACCTCGGCGCGAGCCTGCGCCGGATGGCCGTCGGCGCGGTGATCGCCATCGCCACGGCCCTGCCGTTCGGCATCGCGCTCGGCTCCAGCGCCGCGCTGTCCGCGTTCTTCTCGCCCCTGCTGCGGTTCTCCGTGGCGCTCGCGGGCATCGCGTGGATCCCGGTCGCCACCCTGTGGTTCGGCTACGGCGACAAGGCCGTGATCTTCATCGTGTGGAACGCGATGTTCTTCGCGATCACGTACAACGCGATGCTCGGCGTCCGGCAGATCCCGACCCAGCTGCTGCGCGCCGCGCGCAGCATGGGCACCACCCGGCTGCGGATGTTCTGGGAGGTGCTGCTGCCCGGCGCGCTGCCCAGCGTCGTCACCGGCCTGCGGGTCGGGCTCGGCTACGGCTGGCGCGGGCTGGTCGCCGCCGAGATCATCGCGAGCAACGCGGGCCTCGGCTACGCCCTCTTCCAGGCGCAGAAGTACTTCCAGACCGACGTGATCATCGCCTCGATGGTCATCATCGGCGTGCTCTGGCTGCTGATGGACCGGCTGCTGCTGGCCCCGCTGGAGAAGCGCACGGTGGAGCGCTGGGGCATGACGAAGGCGGGGAGCTGATGTCCTCGAACACGGCTGACACGGCCGACACGGTGAAGTCCGTACGGGGCCCCGCGGGTCGTACGCCCCGCAAGCCCGGCGCGCGCCCGGGGGTCGTGCGCGCCCGGAAGGTCTGGCTCTGGCTCACCCGCCGCCCCTCGTTCCGCACCCTCGGCCCGTTCGTGCCGGTCGTCGCGCTGTGGTGGCTGGTGGCGGAGCTGGGCGTCTTCGACGAGGCGTTCTTCGTCGGCCCGCCGCGGGTGGTCGAGGAGTTCGCCGACCTGATGGAGAAGGGCATCCTGCCCGGCTACCTCACGGACTCGCTGACGCGGCTCGCGTACGGCGTCGGCTTCGGCCTCGCCATCGGGCTGCCGATGGGCTTCGTGGTGGCGATGTTCGCCAAGGTGCGCCGGTTCTTCTGGCCGATCCTGCTCTTCTTCCAGGCGGTCGCCGACATCGCCTGGCTGCCGATCGTGATCGTGTGGTTCGGCTTCAGCCTGACCGCGGTCACCTTCGTGATCGTCTACACGATCGTCTTTCCGCTGATGCTGAGCGTCGTCGCGGGCGTGGAGCAGGTGCCGCGCGAGCTGCTGCGCGCCGCGCGCAGCCTCGGCGCGGGCCGTACGCGGGTGTTCTTCGAGGTCATCCTCCCGGGCGCGCTGCCGTCCGTGGCGGGCGGCGTCCGCACCGGGCTCGGCTACGGCTGGCGGGCCCTGGTCGCCGCCGAGATCATCGTCGGCACCAGCGGCGTCGGTTTCATGATGTTCGACGCCCGCCGGGTGGGCGACATCAGCCAGGTGTTCCTGGGCATGGCAGTGCTGGGAATCCTGTGGTACGCGCTCGACGCCATGGTCCTGGCGCCCTTCGAGCGAGCCACCGTCGAACGGTGGGGCATGGTACGGAGTTTGGAGGCCGACGGATGACGGCGCTGGAGATCACCGGACTGCACAAGAACTACGTCGACGCGTACAGCGGCGAGGAGGTCACCGCCATCGGCGACGTCTCGTTCAGCGTGGACGAGGGCGAGTTCGTCTCCGTGCTCGGCCCGAGCGGCTGCGGCAAGACCACGGTGCTGAACATCGTCGCCGGCTTCGTGAACCTCACGGACGGCTCGGTCGTCGTCGACGGCCAGGCGGTCGGCGGCCCCGGCCCGGACCGCGGCGTGGTGTTCCAGAGCCACGCCCTCTTCCCGTGGAAGACGGTCCTCGGCAACGTGGTCTTCGGGCTGCGCATGAAGGGCGTGCCGCGCGCCGAACGGGACGCGAAGGGCAAGGAGTTCCTGGAGCTGGTCGGGCTCGCCGGCTTCGAGCACAAGTACCCGCACGAGCTGTCCGGCGGCATGCAGCAGCGCCTGGGCGTGGCCCGGGTGCTGGCCAACGAGCCGGCCGTGATGCTGATGGACGAGCCGTTCGCCAGCATCGACGCCCAGACGCGGCGCAAGTTGCAGGAGGACCTGACCCGCATCTTCGAGAAGCGGCACCCGACGGTCTTCTTCGTCACCCACGACGTCGACGAGGCGGTGTTCCTCTCCGACCGGGTGGTGGTGCTGTCCAAGCGGCCGAGCCGGGTGCGGGAGATCGTCACGGTCGACCTGCCGCGGCCGCGCGAGTGGCGTACGACGGTGGAGCTGCCGGAGTTCCGGGAGCTGGCGAACCGGGTCAACGAGCTGCTCGTGGACGACGAGGCGGCGGACGGTCCGGGAGGTGGGAACGATGGCGGCGACACGGCAGTCGCTGGCGTCTAGGACGCTGCGCAGCCCCACGATCCGCCGGCTGCTCATCCTGGTGCTGCTCATCGTCGCGTACCAGGTGTGGCTGACGGTCCAGGCGGGCGGCAAGGTCGACCCGGCGGTGGGTGACGAGCGCGACATGCGCGGACGCTTCTCCGCCGACGTCGAGCTGGGCTTCCCCCCGGAGCGCTACCACATCCTGAAGATGCAGAAGCACGGCCGCATCGCCGGCACGGACGGCAACGTCGTGCACCTGCGCGGGGTGGCGCCGGCCGGGGTGGACGCGCTGGCGCGCGAGTACTGGATCGAGCGCATCGTGCCGCCGGAGGACGAGCGCTAGGCCGGGCGGCGCCCGCCGGAAAGGCCGGAGCCCGTACGCACCCTCCTGGTCGGGTGCGTACGGGCTCCTTCGGTGCCGGGGCCGCCTCGCGGCTCAGCTCCAGGTGCGGTCCCAGGCGGGGCTGTCGCTCCACTCCTTCGTCGGGGCGAACAGCTTCTCGCCCTTGGCGAGGTGCTTGGACATCTCCTTCTCGTCCAGCTCCACACCCAGGCCGGGCGCGTCGGTCAGGTGGTAGAAGCCGTCCTTCAGCAGCGGCTCACCGCCCTTGATGAGGTCGTTCCAGAACTTCACGTCGCTGGCGTGGTACTCCAGGCAGACGAAGTTCTCGGTGGCGGCGGCGATGTGCGCGCTGGCCATCGCGCCGATCGGCGAGCCCGCGTAGTGCAGCGGCATCGCCATGCCCTTCTCGCGCGCGTAGTCGCCGATGCGCTTGGTCTCCAGGATGCCGCCGGCGGTCGCCGGGTCCGGCTGGACCAGGTCGACGGCGCCTTCGTCGACGAGCGTACGGAACGACTCCAGGCCGTACATGTCCTCGCCGGTCATCGTGGGCACGTTGACGGCCCTCGTGATCTCCTTCCAGTCGTCGGTGCGGAACCACGGCACCAGGTCCTCCAGCCAGGCGAGGTTGTACCGCTCGAAGCGGTTCGCCAGCCGGATCGCGGTGTTGACGTCGAAGTGGCCGAAGTGGTCCATGCCCATCGGGATGTCGTAGCCGACGGCGTCGCGCACCGCCTCCACGTACTCCGCCATGGCGTCCAGGCCCTTGTCGGTGATCTGCACCATGGTGAGCCCGTGCTCGGTCATGCCGTAGCCGCCGGGCGTGCCGTCGTACTGCTGCAGGTTGTCGTTCCACAGGCTCTTGCCGACGACCGCGCCCTCCACGTCCTGCACGATTTCCAGACCGAGGTCCATCTTGAGGAACGTGAACCCCATCTCGACGCGCTCCTTCATGCGCTGCGCGTACTCGCCCGGGTCCGAGGACTCGGTGGTGTCGGTGTAGAGGCGTATCTTTCTGCGGTACGCGCCGCCGAGCATCTGGAACACCGGCACGCCGTACGCCTTGCCCGCCAGATCCCACAGCGCCATCTCGACACCCGAGACGCCGCCGCCGCGGCGGCCGTGGTTGCCGAACTGCTTGAGGCGTTTGAAGAGCATTTCGACGCTGCACGGGTTCTCGCCGAGGAGTCTGCCCTTCAGCTCCAGCGCGTAGCGCTTGTCCGCGTCGTCGCGTACCTCACCCCAGCCGGAGATGCCCTGGTTGGTGTCGATGCGGACGATTGGGCTGGTGAACGGCACGCCGTCCAGGACCGCCACCCGCAGATCCGTGATCTTCAGCTTGCTCGGCTTCGAGGCCCGGCTGACTTTCTGGGTGAGGAACTCGACCTGTTCCTCGGCGGGGCGGAATGCGAGTGCGCCGAGCCCGAGACCGCCCACGGCGGTGGCCGCCCCGAGTCCCAGGATGTTGCGCCTGGAACGGGTGGCGGGGCCGTTCTCGGATTCCTGCATATGAGGGTCCTCCAAAAGGATTCGGGAATTCTGCGGGATCACCCTAGGTCCGGTGCCGGAGAGTGTGGGAGCGATTCCACCCGGTAGTTTCCGTATGCATTCATCAGGAAGGCGAATGAGTGCAGGAAGACGGCTGGATTCGCTTCGCGAATGGACGTATCCGCAACTCGCCCTTAACGGAGGGGGATCCGGGTACGTACGCTGCGCGCACCAGCCGGCAGCGCACAGAAGGCGAAGGTGACGCATGGAATCCCCCGCGCACGACGGCAGTTCCCGCCGCTCCTTTCTCAAACGCGGCTCGACGGCGGCCGCCGCCGCCGCGATCGGCGCCTCGGCCGGTGCCGCCGGCCCGGCGTTCGCCGCGCCGGGCGGACCGGGTGCCCCCGGCGGCGGGCCGGGCGGGCCGGGCGGCGGCAACGCCCCGTTCCCGCGGCTGAACTGGCCCGGCGACGTCCGCGAAGGCCCCGACACCCCCAAGCTCTGCCAGTGGATGTCCCGCAACCCCGACGAGGCCACCGTCCGCCGCTGGCGGCAGGCCGGCATCACCGGCGCCCTCGTCACCGACGTCCCCGACGTGCCCTGGGACGCCGCCGAACTGCGCGCGGACCGCGAGCGCGTCGAGGACCTGGGCATGCACGTGACCGCGTACCTCATCAGCGCCCCCGACGCGGTGGTGCGCGGCGAGGACGGCCGCGACGAGGCCATCGAGGACATCAAGACCTCGCTGCGGGCGGCGGGCGAGGCCGGCATCGGCGTCGTCGAGTACAACTGGTACGTCCACCGGCTGAAGGAGGGCTACTACGAGGAGATCGACGAGACCGACCGCATCGGCGCCGGCTACACGGCCTTCGACCTCGATCACGAGGTGGACGGCGTCAAGGTCCGCGACCTCCCCCGCCCCGACGGCGTGCCCGCCTTCACCCGCGAGGAACTCTGGGACAACTACGAGCACTTCCTGCGCGAGGTCATGCCGGTCGCCGAGGAGGCGGGCGTGCGCATGGCCGTGCACCCCAACGACCCGCCCGCCGCGATCAGCCGCGGCAACCCGCAGATCATGGGGTCGGTCCAGGACTGGAAGCGGATGGTCGAGACCGTCGACAGCCCGTCGAACGGCATGACCGTGCACGCGGGCGTGACGGCCGAGGTCGGCTTCGACTCCGTCGACTTCCTGCGCTGGATGTGCCGCAAGGACCGGGTCAACCACATCCACTACCGCAACGTCCGCGTCGACAAGCCGCGGGTGAAGTACGCGGAGGTGTTCCCGGACACCGGCGAGACCGACATGTTCGGCTTCATGCGCCAGCTCGTCCGCGCCGGCTACGCCCGCGGCGTCCTCGCCGAGCACCCGCGCGCCAACGACTTCGACCGGGAGAACGGGTCGGACCAGAGCAACCAGTACAAGGACGTGGGCGGCGGCGGTCACGGCATGGAGCTCTACGACACCGGCTACGCGCGGGCCATGATGCAGGCCGCGCTGATCATGGAGCGGGGCCGGTTCGGGCGCGGCGACGACGAGGAGTGAGACGGGCGGTGAGCGGACTGCTCTACGAGGACGCGGCGCGGGCGGCGCTCCGCCGCGGCGTGGACGCGGTCGCGGACGCGGCCCGGGTCACCCTGGGACCGCGCGGGCGGCTGGTCGTGCTGGGCGGCGGTACGGGCCCGGGCCGGCCGGCGCCCGTACCGCCCGCCCGGCCGCCGGCCCCGACCGCTCCGGGCCGGCGGCGCACGGGGCGGGGCCGCGGGCGGCGGGGCCGGCGGTTCCGGCCGCGCCGCCGCCCCCGTCGCCACCCGCGACGGGGCCACCGTGGCGGACGCCGTCGCCGGCGCCGTCCGGCGCTCCGACCCGTACGCGCACCTCGGCGCCGCCCTCGTCCGCCAGGCCGCCGCCCGCACCCGCCGCGCCGCCGGCGACGGCACGACGACGACCGTCGTGCTCACCCAGGCGCTCTTCGCGGCCGGGCTGCGCGCGGTGACCGCCGGGGCCGAGCCCGTGGCGGTGCGGCGCGGCCTGGACGCCGCGGCGGCCGCGGCGGCCGCGCACCTGACGGCCACGGCGCGCGCGGTGACCGGCGAGGAGGACACCGCGCGGGTCGCCGCCGCGGCCGCCCGCGACCCGGCGCTGGGTGAGCTGGTCGCCCGCGCCTTCGCCAAGGCCGGGCCGAACGCGGCCATCTCAGTGGAAGAAGCGCATGTGGCGGGCGTGGAGCTGGAGTACGCGGACGGGCTGCGGCTGGACCGCGGCTTCCTCAGCCCGTTCATGATGACCCACCCCGAGCAGGGCACGGCGGTGCTGGAGGACCCGTACCTCCTGCTGCACCACGGACGGATCGACGGCCCCGGCGACCTGCTGCCGGTGCTGGAGCGGGTCGCGGCCACCGGCCGGCCGCTGCTGGTCGTCGCCGACTCCCTCCAGCAGGACGCGCTCGCGGCGCTGGTCGCCAACCGGCTGCGCGGCACCCTGCTCGCCGCGGCGGTCGCGGCGCCGGCGCTCGGCGCGCGGCGGCTCGCGCACCTGGAGGACCTGGCGGCGCTGACGGGGGCGGAGGTGGTGCTGCCGGAGAAGGGCATGCCGCTGCGCGCCGTGGGGCTGCCGGAGCTGGGGCGGGCGGAGCGGGTGGTCGTGACGAGGCGGACGACGACGGTGACGGGAGGGCCGGGGGCCGCCGGCGCGGTGGCGCGGCGGGTGGCGCACCTGGAGCACGCCCTGTCCGGGGCGGTGTCCGACGACGACCGGGAGGTGCTGGAGCTGCGGCTGGCCCGGCTGACGGGCGGGGTGGCGGTGCTGCGCGTCGGCGGCGCGACCGACCAGGAGCGGGCGGAGCGCAAGGAGCGCGTCGCGGGGGCGGTGGCGGCGGTACGGGCGGCGCTGGCGGACGGCGTCGCGCCGGGCGGCGGCACGGCCCTGGCCCAGGCGCGGGCCGCGGTGGACGAGCTGCCGGAGGGCCTGTCCCCCGACGAGCGGGCGGGCGCCCTGGCCGTACGGGCCGCGCTCACGGCCCCGCTGCGGCAGCTCGCCGGCAACGCCGGCGCGGACGGCGCGCGCGTGGCCGCCGAAGCGGACGGCCTCCCACCGGGGCACGGCTGGAACGCGGACACCGGCACGTACGGCGACCTCGCGGCGGCGGGCGTCCTCGACCCGGTGCGGGTGCCCCGTACCGCACTGGAGAACGCGGCGTCGGTGGCGGGGCTGATGCTGACCGCGGGCGCGCTGGTGGTCGACCGGGCGCCGCGCGACCCGGACGCGGTCAGCTGGCGCCGCCGAGGCCACGGCCACCACCACGGCCCCGGCCACGGACACGGTCACGGCCACGCCCACTGACCGAGGGCCGCCGGCCGGCGCCCGGCTGTCGGTGCGGTGCAGCACAATGGTCGGCGGGCGACGGAAGGACGGTGCCATGGCGGTGTGGGACGAGCTGGTGGGGCAGGAGCGGGTCGGCGAGCAGCTGGCCGCCGCCGCCCGCGCCGCCGACGCACGGGTCACCGCCGAGGCACGGGCCGCCACCGGATCCCCGGCCCCCGCCGACGCCCCGGCCACCGGCGCCGACGCCCCGGCCGCCGCCGGAGCCGCCGCCTCCGGGACCGCCGCGGACCCCCACCCCGCCGAGGCCGGCGACCTTCCCTCCCACTCCGCGATGACGCACGCCTGGCTGTTCACCGGCCCGCCGGGCGCCGGCCGGGCGACGGCGGCCCGCGCGTTCGCCGCCGCGCTCCAGTGCGTCAGCCCCGACCGCGCCACCGCCGGCCCGGGCTGCGGCTTCTGCGACGGCTGCCACACCGCCGTCGTCGGCACCCACGCCGACGTCGCCGTCGTCGCCACCGACCTCCTCACCATCGGCGTCAAGGAGACCCGCGAGCTGGTCCGCCGCGCCCAGCTCGCCCCCTCCGGCGGCCGCTGGCAGGTCATCGTCGTCGAGGACGCCGACCGCCTCACCGAAGGCGCCGGGAACGTGCTGCTGAAGGCCATCGAGGAGCCCGCCGCCCGCACGGTGTGGCTGCTGTGCGCGCCGTCCCTGGAGGACGTGCTGCCCACGATCCGCTCCCGCTGCCGGCACCTGTCCCTCAGCACCCCCGCCGTCGCGGCCGTCGCCGCCGTGCTCGTCCAGCGCGACGGGATCACCCCCGCCGTCGCCGAGTCCGCCGCCCGCGCCGCCCAGGGCCACCTCGACCGCGCCCGCCGCCTGGCCACCGACGACCGCGCCCGCGAGCGCCGCGCCGCGGTGCTGCGGATCCCGCTGCGCGTCGAGGACATCGGCGGCTGCCTGCGCGCCGCGCAGGAGCTGGTCGAGGTGGCGGCGGACGCGGCGAAGGAGCGGGCCGAGGAGACGGACGAGCAGGAGACGGAGGAGATGCGCACGGCGCTCGGCGCGCAGCCCGGCGGCCGGATGCCCCGCGGCACGGCGGGCGTGATGAAGGACCTCCAGGAGCGGCAGAAGCGCCGCGCGACGCGCAGCCAGCGCGACAGCCTCGACCTGGCCCTCACCGACCTCGCCGGCTTCTACCGGGACGTGCTCGCCCTCCAGCTGGGCGCGGTGGCCGACGTCTCGCTCCTCCCGTGCGCGGACGTGGGGGACGGGCTGCGGCGGATCGCGGAGAGCAGCGACGCGGAGACGACGCTGCGGCGGATCGACGCGATCATGGAGTGCCGGGACGCGCTGGAGCGGAACGTGGCGCCGTTGCTGGCGCTGGAGGCGATGACGGTGACGCTGCGCAAGCCGTAGCGGAGCAGCGGGGGCGCTTCACCCGTACGGGGCGAGGGCGACCCGGTGCGGGCCCCGCCCCGGCGGATACGCTCGGCGCATGGATTTCCGCAGCCTGTTCCGTACGGCCGCACCCGTCACCGCGCTGGCGCTGCTGATCGCCGCCGCCGGGTGCGACTCCGCCGGATCCGACGACGCCGGCACCGGCGGCAGCGGCGGCAGCGGCGGCGACGCCGCCCGCGCCGGCAGCGTCAGCAAGGTGCTCGAACCGCTCCCGGCGGAGATCCCCGCCGACCTCCGCCCGTACTACGAACAGAAACTGCGCTGGACCGACTGCACCACCGCCCCCGGCTTCGAGTGCGCCACCCTCCGCGTCCCGCTGGACTACGCCAGCCCCGGCGACGGCGAGGACGTGGAGCTGGCGGTGTCCCGCAAGCCGGCCGACACCCCCGGCGAGCGCCTCGGCTCACTCCACGTCAACCCGGGCGGCCCGGGCGCCTCGGCGCTCGAATTCCTCCAGAACTACGCCGGCGTCGACTACCCCGAGGAGGTCCGCGCGCGCTACGACATCGTGGCCGCGGACCCCCGCGGCGTGGGCGCCAGCCAGCCGGTGAAGTGCCTGACGGACGCCCAGTTCGAGGCGCACACCCAGCTCGACGCCACGCCCGACGACGCGCGCGAGGTCAAGGCCCTGACCACGTCCTTCGAGCGCTTCGCGCAGGGCTGCCAGCAGCGTACGGGCAAGCTCCTCGGCCACGTCTCGACCGAGGAGGCGGCCCGCGACATGGACGTCTTCCGCGCCGTCCTCGGCGACAAGAAGCTGACGTACGTCGGCGCCTCCTACGGCACCATGCTCGGCGCCACCTACGCGGGCCTGTTCCCGCAGCGCACCGGCCGCCTGGTCCTCGACGGCGCCATGGACCCCTCCCTCACCGCCCGGCAGCTGAACCTCGACCAGAACGCGGGCTTCACCACCGCCTTCGACGCCTTCGCCGAGGACTGCGTCACGCGCTCCGACTGCCCCCTCGGCACCGAGAGCGCCGAGGACGCGGGCAAGCAGCTCCGCGCGTTCCTCGACCGCCTCGACGCGAAGCCGGTCCCGACCGGCGAGAAGCGGAAGCTCGGCGAGCCGCTGGCGACGATGGGCGTGCTCATGGCGATGTACCAGGAGGCGTTCTGGCCCCAGCTGCGCGGCGCGCTCACGGACGCCATGGAGCGCGAGGACGGCGGCGGGCTGCTGGCGCTGGCGGACATGTACTACGAGCGCGAGCCGGACGGCTCGTACGGCAGCATGATGTACGGCTTCACCGCCGTGAACTGCATCGACCAGCCGGCCCCCTTCGACAGCCCGGCGGAGGTCGAGGAGCTGGTCCCCCAGTTCGAGGCGGACTCCCCGGTCTTCGGCCGAGACTTCGCCTGGGCGGCCCTCAACTGCGCTGACTGGCCGGTCGCCGCCACCGGCGAGGCCAACCGCATCGAGGCCCAGGGCACCCCGCCGATCCTGGTCGTCGGCACGACCCGCGACCCGGCGACCCCGTACGTGTGGGCCGAGAGCCTGGCGGCGCAGCTGGCGGAGGGCGTGCTGCTGACGTACGAGGGCGACGGCCACACGGCGTACCTCCGCGGCAGCGCCTGCATCGACGACGCGATCGACACCTTCCTCCTGGAGGGCACCCCGCCCGAAGACGGCAAACGCTGCACCTGACCCCCGCCCGGCCCCCGCCCCGAAACCGAGTGCAGAGGACCCCCGGGAACTGTGTAAACTTGTCGCCGTTGCCCGGGCCACGGCCGGGGCCCGCCGCCTTAGCTCAGACGGCCAGAGCGACGCACTCGTAATGCGTAGGTCAAGGGTTCGATTCCCTTAGGCGGCTCCACCAAAGGCCAGGTCACACATCCCGTGACCTGGCCTTTTGTATGCGCCATGGCTTGGCGTGCGACACGGCCGGGACGCCGCGAAGCCGCTTGCGTGCGCGATGCGTGAGCGGGCCTGTAATAAAAGGACGGCGCACGACCTGGCCGCTTGGGTCTACTTCGAGGACGAAGCCGGGCAGGGGCTGAGGCCGCCCAGGGGGCCAGCGCGGCCACACGCCCGTCGTGCGGGTAACCTCCGCCGGTGTCCGGCGGGTCTCGCTCACCGGACTGATCTGTACCAGACCCGCTCGGTGGTCCCGGCTGATCTCCCGTGTCCACATCGACTGCGGGCCCGCCAAGAATCGACGCAAGGGCTTCTCCGCGGCCGATTACGCCCGGCCTCCGGACGCCGCGCACCAGCAGCTCGGCGGCCCGGTCGTCTGGTTTGCGACAATCTCAACACCCACCGCAGCCGGGCCATGCGACACCTGATCGCGACCCGGTCATGGCTGACCGTCTTCCCACGGCCGTCCTACGCACCCGAACTCAACCCGATCGAGGGGCGTGTGGGCCCACCTGACGAGCTCCCTGGCCAACCTCACCAAGCAGGACATCGACCAGCTGACCGCCCTGGTGAAGAGCCGGCTCAAACGGATGCAGCACCGGACGGATCTCGTCGACGGCTTCCTCGCCAAGACCGGACTCGACCTCACACCGTGCAACCCAGCCATTAATGATCTCTAGCGGCGGCAGGTAACTCGCACGACCGCCGTCACGACGAGTCCGATTGCCGCCAGGAGGACCACCAGGAAGCCGACCACGAGTATGACCTCGGTCGCTCCGAGTCTTCCGAACATGCAGCCCCCACTTCGTCGACGGGGTCCAGTCTGCGCCGGAGGCACGGTAACACCGGGTGACCCCACCGCATCTCGCCCATATCGACGAGGGAGCCATCGGCTGCAGTCCCGCCCCCACCTTCTTGAGCCCCTCGTCGTCAAGACTGGGCTTGACCTCCAACCCCCGTAACGCCAGCCGTTGAAGACCTCTAGACCTCGGGCCTCTTCCGCTTGACCTTCTTCTTGATCTTGCCAGGCTTCGTGCCCTTCGCCTTCTTGCCGACCTTGCGAGCAGCCTTCTTCTCCTCGTCCCTGCGCTGGAGCGGGACCAGCTTGGCGGTGGCCTCCGCGGCCCCGCGGCCGACCTCGGGGAGGACGCTCTGGTGGATGTCCCGCGTGATCCGGGTGTCGCTGTGCCCGGGGGTGTCGGAGACGATCTTCACGTCCAGCCGGCGGCGAGCATGAGCGTGGCCGCGCCGTGGCGCAGGTCGTGCCGCCGGACCGGCGGCAGGCCGCTCGCCTCCACGAGCCGCTCGAAGTAGTCGGACAGCCAGCCAGGGTGCAGCCACTCGCCGTTTTCCTGAGTGAAGCGCATGCCGCCGGTGCGGCAGGGGTAGACGGTGCTCCCTGTCGCTGCGGCGAGGTCGGCGAGGCGCTGAGACCGGCCGTCGCGGGCCGGTAGGGCGCTGCTGTGCAGGACCTCGCCGCGCCACCCGATCGACGACAGCAGTGCGAGGGCGGATGCCGCAGCAATATCCGCGGTGCGGTCCGTGTTCCCGAAGCGGTCGAGGACGGGCTCGACGACCTCCCGTACGGCGTGCCAGTGGCGGCTACGGCCGTAGTGCTGGCGGACGAGCTCGGCGACTCTGCGCCGGCATCTGTGAGGCTCGGCGAGGCGCGCCTCGAGGATCAGCGTCGAGCGGCCTCGGGGGAGGTGCGTCGAGAGCGACAGCCACTGTCGGGCGCTGGGATCTCTCCAGCTCGCCAGCGGGCGCGGTGCTGGTAATCCCGTCGCGCGAACTGCACGTCGTCGAGGACGATCCATCGGTCGGCCGCGTACAGCTTCGCGAGGGTGGACAGCCGCGGGAACAGATTCGGCTGATGGATGGCACACACTGCGCCCGGCAGCGCAGGCGACCGCTCAGGACGTGAGGAGGCGGCTGTCGAATCCGGCGCGCAGGAGGCGCTCATAGGCGGCATGGACGTCCCCTGGTACCTCCTGCTCGACGGCGAACCCGAGCTTCGGGTACTCGATCACCCGTTGCAGGTCGCCGACGAGCATGTCTACGACGAGCTTCTCGTCGCCGATGGCCTTCACGTAGTCGTCGAGCTCGAGCGGCTCGGATGCGCACACGACGTCGACCTCGGGCCACACCTTGCGGCATGTCGCATAGGCGCGGCGCTCCATGTACGGCTTGGAGACCAGGAGCAGTGAGTCGATCTCGATGGCGGCCTCCCGCAGCACCTCGCGTGAGAACACGACGTTCTGACCGGTGTTCCCTGCCTTGGGCTCGACGAGGATCGCATCGCCGGGCACGCCCAGCTCGAGCGCGTGCTCGCGGTAGTGGACCGCCTCGCCGCGCGGGAAGCGGGCCGCGGTCGTCGGGCTGTTCCCGCCACTGAACACGATCACCGGGAACAGGCCGGCGCGGTACAGGTCGGCAGCGGTGGTGGCGACTCCGAGATCGTGGCTGCCGAGACCGATCGCCGCCGAGCAGGGGCGCGGCTCGTGCCCCATCTGGTGATAGTCCCAAATCACCCTTGCGTCACTCCAGTGCGCATCGGTGATCGTGCGCTGCTCGCGGTCCGGCATTGGCACTCCCTGTTTCTCCTCGCTGGCCACTTACCTCGACAAAGGCGGCTGGGGCACCTCCCATGCGTAGTTATGGGGGAGGGCCGTCGCTCGACCGCCGGATGCCCTCGATGCTGCGTAGTTGGTGGCTGAGCCCGTACTGCCTCGCCACCTGCGCCGCGTCGTCAAGGACCGTTAGCCCATCATTCAGGGTGGCAGGGTCCGACAGAAGAATGTGCCCGTGTGCGGTGTCCAGCCGCACTCGCTGCATGGGGGAGTCGACTGTGCCTGTCGAACGCGCGATGTCGATGTACTGGAGTGCTCGAGTGAGATCGCCGGCACCGCGGTACGCGAGAGCGATCTTTTGCTGAGCGACAGACCAGTCCTCGGGTTCCGCGAGGTCCTCGAACTCGTGAGTCGCCGCGCTCATCACCTTGACAGCGTAGTCGTTGTTGCCGTCCTTGCTGAGCGCCGTGCCCACCCACAGACGGGCTCGCGCATGGTCGCGCCCGCTCAGCCGCTCGTCGGTTGCCAGCCGTTCGTACTGTCGGGCGGAAACCTCGAGCTTCCCGGACATCTCGTCGACCACGGCGAGCGACAGCTCGATCTGCGCGACACGACGAGGGATGTCGATCTCAGCGAACAGACTGCGCGCGGTGCTGTACGAGTGGTGTGCCGAGAGGGGGCCGAGGGTTGCGCCCTGGTCGCGTTGGAGGTCGCCGAGCAGGACGAGCGACCGGCCATAGAGGTAGAGGCCCTTGTCGTCGAGAGCACGCGGGTTGTGGCGGCCGAGCCACCGGTTCAACAGGTTCGAGGCGAACGAGAAGTTCTGACGGCTCAGACACACGATGGCGCGGTCGATGTCCTCGGTCCATGTTTCGTAGTCCGCCGCGCGAACTGGGCTGCGCCCTGCACGGCCGTCCGTGAATCCGGCAAGCAGCGCCTCGAAACGGCCTCGCGCCAACGTGTCAGCACGCGCGAGCGCGGTGTCGAGGATGGCCTGCGTATCCGGCCGCGGAATGGTGTCCGCGCCGAGCTGTTCCCACTTCGCCACTGTGCGCAGCGCGACGCCGAGGTGCTCAGCGAACGCGCGCGTACTCATACGGAGCGCAGCGCGCAGGGCGCTCGCTTCGCGGCCGGTCCACTGCTGAACGCTGATCACGGGCTGCCTCCCTCTAGTTACGTATGGAAGCACGCTGCGTGACGGCTGTGGTTCGAAGTGCAACGGAAGTACAACGCCCGGTCATTTCGAGGCCGTTGGTAAGCCACGACGCTCGAAGCCATGGAACCCATCACAGAGCGACGCCCGGTGAACGGCCCTCACGTGTACGGCTACTTGCGCCGGACGACCAGCGAGGCTCGGCTCATGGCCCTTGCCGCCTCGCTCGCCGAATACTGCCGACAGCACGAGCTGACGCTATGCGGCCTCTTCACCGAGCGTGGAGCGGTCACCGAGGTACGGTCGCCGGCCTTCGTGGGCTTGCTCGACGTTCTCGAGCTGCCGGATACGTACGGCGTCGTCATGCCCGCTCGCACCCACCTCGGGCCGAAACGTTGCGCTGCGGAGCGCGAACGGCAGCTAGCCCAGACGAGCGCGCGCCTGATCGTGGTCCGCTCGGCTAAGCCGAGTCGCGGCGATCTGCGCCTTGTCGACACCGGCCCCGTGGCCCGGCAGAAAGGGGGCGCCTGATGTCCCTGCGTGAGGCACTACGTGCCGCACCGCTCGTCGAGGACGTCCCCGGTGTGCACCTGCTCGCGGTCGGCCACGGGTGGGACGTCGTACGGGTGCCCGCCGATGCCGGATTCCTCGCGCTCGCACGGATCAGGGTGGCCGAGGAACGGCTCGGCCCGGTGCTCTACGACCGACCGGGCGAGCGCCTCTACTTCGCCGTTCCGACCGGCAGCCGTGACGCCTGGGCCGGCTTGCCGGTGCGGCTGCTCTCCAAGGGCTCATGGCTCGTCGCCCCGAACCCGCACCGCTCCGAAGAGCGGTTCGCCGGATGGCGCGAGCTGCCCGACGACGAGAGGCTCACCGCCCCCGCCACGCTGCGCCGCGCCCTCGAGGAACGACAGATCAACTCAGCACCACAACCCGAGATCGTCGCAAGGGAGGAGAGGCAGGAATGGAAACCTTCGAACGCGCCCGTCTTGACGCCTACTTCGGGCGCATCGCCACGCGCTTCGCTCCCCAGGAGCGCCCGGCATCGTTCCTGATCACGCACCTACTGCCGGAGCGCCCGGCATTCGTGCGGGGCGTGGCGAGCGTGACCGACCTGCGTGCCGTACTGCCCAAGCCGAAGTCCGTCCAGGCTGAGGCGCGGCGTCGGGTCGAGGCCGACGGGCACGCGTGCGACAGGCTGACGCGCGAAATGTTCGCGGATGTCGACCGCGCCGTGCGCTACGTCGAGGCGCGCGCCGCCGGCCGCCCGGTCGTGCTGCTCGACGTCGGCGGGTACTTCACTCCAGCCCTCGACGCCCTGTGCGATCGTTTCTCGGGGCGCATCCTGGGCGTGGTCGAGGACACGGAGAACGGGCACAAGCGGTACGCCGAGTACAACAAGCTGCCCTGCCCGGTCGTCTCCGTGGCCCGCTCGCCGCTCAAGGACCCCGAGGACTTCCTCGTCGGACAGTCGGTCGTCTTCTCCACCGAGGCCCTGATGCGCAGCCGCGGCGACATCCTGCACGGCCGTACCGCGCTGGTGATCGGCTTCGGCAAGTTGGGCAGCTCCATCACCCGCCTTCTGCACGCCAAGGGCGTACGAGTGGCCGTGTACGACATCGATCCCGTACGCCGCACACAGGCCCTCTCGCAGGGCTTCACGGTGGCCCGCGACCGGGCGAGCGGCCTCGAGGACGCCGGGCTCGTGCTGTGCGCGACAGGCTCGCTCTCGCTGCGCGGCGAGGACTTCCCGCGGCTGCGCAACGGCGCGTACGTGGCAACCGTGACGAGCAGTGAGGACGAGCTCGAGCTCGACGGCCTGCCGGACGTCTACGAGCGCGCCCACATCGGTGAACACGTCACCCGCTACCTCACAACCGGGCACTACTTCTACCTGCTCAACGGCGGGAACGCCGTCAACTTCCTGCACGGCGCCAGCGTGGGACCGTTCATCTTCCTCGTACAGGCCGAGATCCTGGCTGCTTCCGCCATGCTCGCCCGCGGCGAGCTGGCCCCCGGTATGCACGAGATCAGCCCGACCGAACGCGCCGCCATCGCGGCGACATGGCTCGACTACTTCAACCGATAGGAGAGACGCTCGTGCCCATCACGGCTGAGCACATCCGCGAGACCGTCGACGACTACCTCGACTCCCACCCGGACGAGAAGTGGCGGCTCGCGCCCGTCCTCGAGCTCCTCGA
This sequence comes from Streptomyces sp. MAR4 CNX-425, assembly GCF_048656465.1. Taxonomy (NCBI): domain Bacteria; kingdom Bacillati; phylum Actinomycetota; class Actinomycetes; order Kitasatosporales; family Streptomycetaceae; genus Streptomyces; species Streptomyces sp. MAR4 CNX-425. The sequence goes on from NZ_JBMDLF010000005.1 coordinate 584,000, forward strand.
CGCCGGAGCCGACCTCACGTCACGGAAGGAGTTCCGCGGCCACGCCACGGCGGGGGCAATTCTCGCCGACCCCGCCGGCCGCGTCCTCCACATCCGGCACCTGGCCCTCGACCGCTGGTTGCTGCCCGGCGGGCACCTCGAGGCGGACGATGCCCGACTCGTCGACGCGGCGCAGCGCGAACTGACCGAGGAGACCGGCATTGCCGCATCCGTCGTCGTCCCGGTAGGGCTGCGCCCGCTGCACATCGACGTGCACCCCATCCCGGCGAACGACGCCAAGGGGGAGCCCGAGCACCAGCACATCGACTTCCGATTCATCTTCCGCACGTCGGCGAATGTCGGCGAGCTCCAGACCGAGGAGGTCACCGCCGCAGCATGGCGCGACGCCGAGACAATCGCGGAGGAGACGCTGCGCAGCCGCGTCGTGCAGGCCCTGCGCTGACAGACCGGCCGCTTCCGACGATGTGATCCCCTACGCGCGCCCGGCATGTCGCAAGGTGAACGCCCCGACTTACGCGCTCCTACGCGAGCCGGGGCGTTCGCTCATGAAGTCAGTCTCGAGGCTGTCCGTCATCAGCGTCTCGATTCTGGAGGCTGCGTCGCACCTCGTTCCACGCCTGGATGACGTCTGGCAGCTTTGTGAGTAGCTCACGGAGCTGGGCGAGCAGCAGCATGGCGGCTCCGAAGGCGGCGAGGATGGTGAGCGTCACACTGTCCCAGTTCACTCGAACGCCTCCGAAGAGTCATTGGCCGGGCGCTGGGGCAGAACACGATCGAGCCAGGCAGAGTCGGCGCCGACCCTCTCAAGGTCCTCTCTCACATTCCTGCCGTAAATGGCCTGTCCATGACGGAAGCGGATCTGCAGACCCCCAGGCCGGCCCTCGGTGTGCACTAGGTCGTACGTGCAC